>MWCU01000001.1 GCA_002070205.1 Firmicutes bacterium ADurb.Bin182
TGTGCGCGTCAAGTGCCGCCTTCGGCTCGTCGCGCCATTCATCATCCGGCGCTGTCTCAAAGTCAAATGCAACGATGCCCGCATCGCTGATATAAGCGTGTATTTCTTTGGTTGTATAGATAATATTGTAATCCATAAACAGCTCCAATCTGCCGCTTTAGGTCGGGTAGTACATGACCACCCGACCTGCGGCTTTATTGCTTTAGGCTAAAGGCTCAATAATCTCGCCGGTTTCGGGGTCAATATTTGCAGCTACATCAACTGAAGATTCGTTGTCGTAGCCGACGCGAACGGAGAACGTTTTGACCTGTTCGGTAAGTCCTGAAATAAGAGCGAATTCCTCATTGGTTAAATCACGGTCGACCGAGAACTGTGCTTGGGAATATGCGATACCGCTGTTGTTGGTAGCTTTTTTCAGGGTGAATTTCGTAACTACCGCGTTAGATTTTTTGCCTTTGGAGAGTAGCCGCATAATATAGCGGGTAAAGTCCTTAAGTGATCCGGTCGGAAGGGAGAGGATCATCGGAAAAATCTCGCCCTCTCGGAGCAGATAAATGCGGCGGCGGTTTTTACAGGCCTTCGCTCCGTTCTCACCGGAACCGAATTTGTTAAACGGACACTTGGAGCAATCTCCGCCGGGATTACCCACACCGGTGATGCCGTCAAAGCTGCCGCAATCAGGAGGATTAGATCCGCCTGTGTATTTGTCTGTATAATAGGCATACAGCGGGTGGTGATGCAGGATAACGGCTGAAAATTCCTTGACGGTTTCAGGGCTGTCGGGATTTTCACCGGGGATTTCAAACACCGTCATACCGGCAGCGGGAATTTTAATGCGTTCAAAGCTGCCGGACAAGCCGGATAGTTCTTCGGTGAGTGCGTCGTTCAGGTTAAAGTCCTTCAGTGCCATAAACGCACTGTTCTTGGTGGTTAGAGCTTTGTTTTCGTTGTTTTTCATGATATTTTCATCCTTTCATTGATTACGAGCCTTGCGAGTAACAAGGTTCTGGGGTACCCACTCCAAATCTTTGATTTGGCAAGTGGGTCAGGTTCTTATTTGCGGGTCGCTTTACGGACGCCCACAGTGGTTTTTTCAAACACATTGACCAGGCCATTAAGCCAATCGGGTAAAACGTCATCGTTTTCTGATATCTGTTCTCTGACAAAGGCTGATAAGCTGTTTGCATTGACAGTTTCGTAAATCAGCCCGCCATACCCCTCGGCACGAAGCGCTTCAAAGAGTTCCTCTTTGCGGTCAGCCATCGCTGATGCACGGGTGGTACTTGTAAGGCAGAACATGGTGCCAGAGCGGGTAAAGTTCTGCGTTTCAGTATCAGTCATGAGTTGTGCCAGCGCAGCATCGACTTCTTCCAGTTCGGCATTGATGTCCTTGAGGTTTTGCTCAACTTGCTTTTTCTCATCGTGCAGAGCTTTAAGCCTATCTGCGAGTTCAAACATTTTTTCTGAATTGTCCATAGTGAACACTCCTTCATTAAATAAATGGGTTGTTGCCATAGCGATAATCGTCAACCAGTGTCTTGGCGAGGTTTGCCTTATTTTTCAATGCTTTCAGTACCTTTTCGTCAACTGTGCCTTGGGCGGTGAGATAGATGTAAGTACATGGCATCCGCTGACCGGCGCGGTGAATACGGGCTTTGCACTGCTCGAAGTTGCTCATGCTGTAATCCAGCGAGTAAAAGACCATCGTGCTTGCCGCCGTGAGCGTCAGCCCCAGACCGGCGGTTGCGATCTGCCCGACAAAAACGGGGACATCGGGGTCGTTCTGGAAGCGGGATACCTGTTCGTCGCGGTCTTTTACGCCGCCCTTGATGAGCGAATAGTTGACGCGCTTCTTTTCGAGCATGGCGCAGATCGCGTCAAGCTCCGGCACGAAGCGGGCGATAACGACGAGCTTGCGATTTTCCTCGATTGCCGCGTCGAGGATGTCCTCCAGAACGTCGAGCTTTGCCGTTGATACCTGTTCGGCGGCGCTGCTCTCGTCGCTACCGATGAAGCCGCCCGTGAGCTGCGATAGCCGCAGCAGCTTGGTGAGCACATTGGTAATGGTGACCTCGCCCTCGGATAGCTCGGCGTAGCTCTCCTGCACGAGACTTTGGTAGAGCTTCACCGCTCTCGGCTCCAGCTCGACCTTGCGGATGATGTCGGTCGTTTCCGGCAGGTCAAGGCAGTCCTTCTTTGTCGCCCGAAACGCGATGCTGTGCATACGGCGGGTCAACTCCGGCTCCATCGACTTTTTGAGCACCGGCGTGTGATTGCCGTAGCCGGTCATGTAAAAATAGGTGTTGCGGAAGCTGTAAAACGACTGTCCGAAGATGCGCGGGTCGAGGAACTTGTACTGGGAGAAGACGTCGATTGCCTTGTTCGTGACCGGCGTTCCCGTCAGCAGCAGCCGGTATTTTGCCGCTGCGCCCAGCCGGTGCATCGCCTTGGACGCCGAGATGTTGTGCGTCTTGATTTTGTGCCCCTCGTCGGCGATGATCAGGTCGGGATGCCATGCCGCGAGCTCCTTCTCCAAGCGCCACGCCGATTCGTAGTTGACGACAGCCACCTGCAGCGCGTCGCCGGTCATGTGCCGGAGCGTATCTGCCTTCTTCTCGCCGCTGCCCTTGAGCACGGCGAGGGTATAATCAAAGGCGGCAAACTTACCGAACTCCTCGTCCCATACGCCGACGACCGACAACGGTGCTACGACCAGTGCTCGTTTGATGCGTCCGGCGTTATACAGCGCACCTGCTGCGGCGATGGACACCAGCGTTTTCCCGGTGCTAACCCATTT
>MWCU01000002.1 GCA_002070205.1 Firmicutes bacterium ADurb.Bin182
GGTTTCGAGTTCCTCAAAATACTGAACTTCGCTCGACAGCAGTACAATAGCTTCGTTGTTGACCTGCGAATCCATGATCAGCCGTGCTTCGGGTACGTTGTAATAGTCGCTCGCCACAGTCACGAAACGTAAGCGAACCCCACCCGTAGCCGCACCGACGATGGTTTCGTCGATGTACTGGTCGTAGGAGAAGTCGTATTTGTTGTATTTGTATTTCTTTGACGGGTAAATCTCGCTGAAAATCGTCTGCCCGATGCTCTGGACGATAGTCCCGCTGTCCACGGGAGTATTGCGGATATCAATGGCAATATCCTGCTCCTCATCGGTCAGGAACGAGTAGTTGTCGCCATTTCGTGCGACGTAGTTCTGGCGTTCCAAACGCTCAAGGCTCTCAGCGATTTCACGGCGCAGGGTTATCTTGTCCGTGCGGATGTCGTCCACCATCAGGATAGCGATGTTGTCGATGTTCGCCTTAATATCGTCGATGTAGCGAACGAGATAGAGTAATTTCAGAACGCTCACATCACGCTGTTCCAAGCCATCGTGCTTATCGGCAGCGGTCTGGCAGCGGTCGATTACGCGGCGTATCGGGCTTTCAAGGAAGGTATGCACCGTGTCGTAAAACTGCGAGAAAGGCACAAGGGCATTTTCGTCTTTGCCCTGTACCTTCTGTGCCGCCTCTTGGAAGCCGGAGAGCATCGAACGTTCACCGCCCGATAGGTGTTTACCGGAATTGCCGTGCTTGCGGATTTCGGCTAGTACCTTCTGAATAATGATGAACTGGTATGGTACGAACGGATAGGTCGCGGAGAATTCCGCCCCGTTGGCGTAGCCTTTTATGTCCAGCACCGCATCGTTGAACGTGAATAGGTTCTTCAATACGGCGTGCTCCTTGTCATAAACCATACGCAGGAGCGCGTCCGCGTCCTCAGTTTTTTCAAGGATACGCTTCTTGATAACCTCATCCACCGATGCGGAGGACAGGGACAGACGTGTGTTGAAACGTCCTTGAATCTTGGAAAAATCGTCGCCACTGATTTTGACCACCGAATCAATGGCTTCTTGGCTCGTAACCATCACCCAGACTTTGCCACGGCACTTGCTGCCGACTTCTTCTACAATCGACTGGAGGTTAATCATTAGGTCGCCGTCATCACCGATATATTGGCCGACCTCATCCACGCAGAACAGGAGCCGGAAATCTTTACCCTTGGAATCGACATACTCCTTGATTTCCTCAACAAGCTGCTTGATGCTCATATCCACGTTTTCTTCACCGTTGAACCAGTTAAGCGCAGCGGTTTCGCTCATACCAAGAACGCTTTGCAGAACGGACACAATGTCGTCCTCAAAAAATGCGTAGGAGGCGCGGTTTTCTACCCATGGTGCCCCGTTGACTTCCTCAAACGCTGCGCGGAAGGCTTCTGTCTTGCCTTGCTTGTCTACGAAACGTTCCAGTTTCGCTATTTTCAAGTCCTCGCCGTAAAAGCCGAGGTGGTTGTAGAACACCTTGGCGAACACGCGCAGAACCGCAGTTTTGTCTTTGTTAATGGGTCCCTCGATATCGATGTTAAAGAGAATCGACTCTGTAGGGATATTCGTGCAACGTACGACTGTGGCATACATCATCGGGTCATCGAACTTGCCCTTGAAGAAGTCCACGGCGTGTTGCCCCGCGACCTCTTGATTGGACAGCAGATAGGATAGTATTTTAAGGAAGTGGGATTTACCACTTCCAAAAAAGCCCGATATCCAGACCCCGATTTTATCCGTCGGGTGATCGATGGCCTTCGAGTAGTTATCGAAGAAGGTATTGAAATGGCGGCGGAGTTCCTTGGTGATGATATACTCGCCAAGTTCCTGTACGAGACTTTGCTCGTCGTCCTGTGCCACCTTGATAACACCGTTGATATCACGGTTGATGTCCTTTTGGAACATACTCTGAATCTTCATAGTGGTTTCCTCCGGTTAAAGTAGATTGAACGCTCTGTAATAGTTTCCGTCGTAGAATTTATCGAACAGGATTAGGCTTTGCCCGTTAAATTCACCTGGATAGAACATTACAATTGGTACATCTGAGAATGCTTGTTGCATACTGTCGAGCATTTTGTGCGACCGCATAAAGGGGTACACTTTGCCGACACCCGTAAGGAACAGCACATCGCCGTGTTGGTGCGGCTCATACTTCATCTTGGCGAGAAACGCCTCCTGCGTAGCTATCTTCTGAAGCTGGGCGAGGAGGTAGTCCTTGCCTTTCTTTTCTTCTAGAGACGGGACGGTGCCAAGCACACGCTTCTCCTCCAATATTTCGAGCAGTATATTATACATATCCCGCTCGATGACCCTGTAGTCATCGGACGGCGTATTTATAAGCCGCTCAATATAGTCGCGGACTATTAGTTCGTATTGGGGCTCGTATTTGAAGACGTGAATCCCCACCTCGTTAGAAAGTCCCTTGTTAGCAAGGAAGTTCGCATCAGAGATACGACCCTTAATTCTATCAAGTTCTTGTTTGATGTCTGCCATAGTCACGCTCCTATCTAAAACAGTTGAACGCGGCGAGCGCGGTCAAGTCGTTGTTTTCACGGATACCTGTTTCCAATTCAGCACTTATAAAGATGGGGTTCAGTGTGGTATCCTTCACGCTGTCGAGCATCTCCGTTTCAATCAGGCACTTGGTCAACACCTGCTTTAATTTCATAATCGTTTGGTCGCTCCAAGCCGCCACGTCGTCGTTCTGCTCCTGCAGACGGGAAAAGAACATGTTGATGTCCTTCTTGGTGTAAGAGAAGTCCTGCTGGCGATACTTCTCGCCGACAATCCCTTCCATAAACTCGCGGATAAGGCGGTTGTATCGCATCATGGCATAGAGGTTAATCTGCTTCGCCACCTCGACGGGAGCGTTTGCCACCTCATAGACCAATTTATTGTTGCCAAGCGCAGTAAGCCGCTTATAGCAGGCTCGGGCAAGTCGGTTAATCATACGCTCCGTTGGGTACTGGAACAGGTTGTCTCTCTTGACATATTCAATTATATTTTCAACGGACTTGTTCTCCAGATACTGCTTCGACACAATCCTCATCTCGTAGAAAAGGAACTGTTCGGCAGTCAGGCAGCCGTTGTACGGCATAGAAATATCCATATATTATTATCACCTTTTCACGCCTCTCTGACCGCAAATTGCTATCGGCGGCTCATTCAATCTCAGCGCTTTTGCCACTGTCGACCCAAGCGTCCACTTCCGAAATTTTGAATTTATATTGTTTACCAATCCGGCGGTACGGAATAACGCCTTTCTTAATCCAGTTACGGATTGTATCTTTGCTCACACCGAGATGCTCGGCGATCTCTTCAAGGCTTGACCATTTCTCGGGTTCGTTAGACATTTGAATATCCTCCAATTGTTTTGCTGCAACTAAGACTATCAACGAGTATAACATATTTAGCGTCGAATAGCAATGACTGCATTAGTTTTTATATGAATTAGTATGAATGTGTTGGAGCTGTTTTATACATTGCTTACAGCAGATCGAGAAGGTTATCATCTTCGTGCTTCTGTCGTGCTGAAAGCTCTCCAAAGAATTTCCGGATGGCAATATACTGTTTTTTGCAGATAAACTGGTCATCATTTAGTGCATCCAGTAGATCTTTGAAATCTTCCTGATGTTTGCGAATATCGGCCACAGAAAATTGACAGATGTATCCCGTTTCCTCATCTTCATCTTCTTCAACGTCAATCACCTCTCCGTGCCGATTACGAATTGTATCTTGCCGCAAGTGCGGAATTCGCTCTATTACGAGTTCTTCATAATAAGGCAGTTCAGCAAGGGTAGTACTCGTCACGATGCCGCCTTTATTGAATCCACTTATCGCAAGAATAGCACTAAAGATAAAAGAACTCGGCTCAAGAACCCTGCGTGTAAAACGGTATTCGTCGTCTGACGAATATGTAATTTGTGGATACATTCCTTCAAGAAAAGTCCAGTACCCATCTATCGTGTCGCATTTTTCGAACAGCGAAGCCAAAAACGGTAACAAGATGTACTCCTCTACTTTTTCGGTCACCATATCGTAGAGCATAAAAAACGTATTATCGCCGTACATCCTACGCTGATGCTTTTCAAAGAAGTCTCCGAGTTTGGCGATGAATTTATCTTTCTGCTTTGAGAAAAACAGCGCGCAAAAATATTCTTGGAAAGACCGATGCGTAAAGTGATAGCTGTTGCCTTCAAAATACAGCAGGCACAAGTTAGCGCATAGGTCTTCACGGAAGTCGCTCGCCGTTGTCTTATTGTCGTTTGCCACTGCCCGCGCATTGAGTTGATTGAAATATCCGTCAAACTCCTCGGCGGTCATCATTTTCTCCTGTAGGGGCCGATATAGGCACTATAGTACATGGTGATTTTCTTGATGGCTGGCGCATTATTACCTTATGCCAGCATGGATTGCAAAAAATTTTCTAAAATTGACCCAAATCATTGTTGACAAAGTTTATCGAGAAATAGCAATATATTGCACATGCCGTTTCGGCTGCCTTGGAGACTGCCTTGAACACCTCAACCTCCCCCGATCCCATGTTGGTCACCTACGATACCGAACCGGCAAAGTACCGGCATTGGAAACTGCTTACCGACGGCGGACCGGTCGCCCGCCTCGTGCTCGACATTCAGGAAGATGGCGGCATACGCCCGGGTTACAAACTCAAGCTGAATTCGTACGACCTTGGCGTGGACATCGAGTTGAACGATGCCGCGCAGCGCCTGCGCTTCGAGCATCCGGAGGTCAAGTGCGTCGTCGTCACCAGCGCCAAGCCGCGCATGTTCTGCTCGGGGGCCAACATCTACATGCTGGGCCTGTCGTCCCACGCCTGGAAGGTCAACTTCTGCAAGTTCACCAATGAAACCCGCAACGGCCTCGAGGACTCCAGCGAGCACTCCGGCTTGAAGTTCCTGGCGGCCCTCAATGGCGCCACGGCCGGCGGCGGTTACGAGCTGGCCCTGGCCTGCGACGAGATCGCCATGGTCGACGACCGCTCCACCGCCGTCAGCCTGCCGGAAGTGCCCTTGCTGGGCGTGCTGCCGGGCACCGGCGGGTTGACGCGCCTGATCGACAAGCGGCGCATGCGGCGCGACCTGGCGGATGTCTTTTGCACGATGTCCGAAGGCGTTCGCGCGGAACGCGCCAGGGAATGGCACTTGGTCGACCACATCGCCAAGCCGCAGCAGTTCGAGGACATGATCGCCGCGTGCGCCGCCGAACTGGCCCGGACCTCGGACCGTCCCGGCGGAC
>MWCU01000003.1 GCA_002070205.1 Firmicutes bacterium ADurb.Bin182
CGTTCCCGTGTCTATGGGCGATGTGCAGAGACGCTACCAGGCGGTACCTTACGGTTGGCGAGAGATTGACATTGCCGCTCTTGTGGCACGGCTTATCGTGTCACAAAAGATTGAAATCCGCTATGGTGGAGCGGTCGTGGGCAAGGACGACAAGAATCTCGTCCGCTATTTGCGCGTGAAGTCCGAGATTGACAAGGCAAGCGTAAGTCGTAGAATCGCTCCGTCCGAGGACGATATGCGGAAAACGGTCAAATTCCTGCGCGACTGGCTCGGACAGATGAGCATCGCCGAGGACGAGGACGGTTTGCTGACCTTCGTCAAAGACACGTTGACTGCAAGGCTACAAAGGTATGAAAACCTGCTCACAGCAGAATACAGCCGTGACCGCTACCCGCAAAAGGAAGTGGTGATAAGTGCCCGCGATTTGATGCGTGACATTCTCTCACAGAAGAACGACAACGTAGCTCTCTTAAAACGTCTGCTTGCCAAGCAGGATGATCTGCTTGATAGCACGGAAGATATGGAAGAAATCGAAGCCTTCTTTAAGTCCCAACGGACTATCTTTGACGCAGCACGAAAACTTCAAAGCGATCTGCAAAACGAGCGGGACTACTTCGTTACCGACTCTGACACCAACGGTAAAATTAATGAGATTTCTGCTATCCTCGGTATGCCGAAGCCTTATGGAAGAATCAAAGATCTCTCCGATCTTATGCAGGGGATAAAGATTGCCTATGGCGTTCTTTTAGAGCAAAAGAAAGAGGAAGTTCGCGGTATTATCACCTTATGTATGGGTGATGTCCACACACTCGCAGGTGTTGGAAGCAAAGCAAACGACGAAGTAAAGAAGTCGGACGACCGCTTCTCCGAGTACAAGCAGAAAGTCACCGATGCCACAAGCCTTACCGTGCTTGACGCAATGATAACGCAATTACAGAACTATAAAGACCAAGTTTGCAAACGGGTGGAGTCCATGCTTCATGAAGACCCAGCGCCCCACGAAGCGGGGGCTGAAAAGCCGAAGCCGCAAAAAATCGTACAAGTTCGCCGCTACGACGTGTTCCCTGTTAAACGGCTAACCTCAAAAGACGACGTGGACGCCTATCTTGAAGGTATACGCAAGAAGCTTTACGACACATTGGAAGCAAACGATGGAATTCAGATAAATTAAGCGAGGGTGTGAATATGAACAAGAACGCCATTCAAAAATATGCAGTCTGGGCGCGGAATGAGTTGATCGAGCAGATCGAGCAACGTGCCTATCAATATGGCATTAACGATAAGGGCTACGGCGATGAGAACGCCACAGTTATCGCTGGACGTGTTCTGTCCGCAGACGAGAAACGGCAGCGTCATGATTTTGTTGTACAGATAAAAGAACACGGCTTTAGGCAAGCAGTTGAGGAAGTGGCGTACACTTGGTTCAACCGCTTTGTCGCCTTGCGCTATATGGAAGTCAATGACTATCTGCCAACCCATGTCCGTGTGTTCTCAGACGCGAGCGGCAGTTTCAACCCCGAAATTCTCAAAGATGTTCTGCATCTCGAATTAAAGGA
This sequence comes from Firmicutes bacterium ADurb.Bin182, assembly GCA_002070205.1. Classification (GTDB taxonomy): domain Bacteria; phylum Bacillota; class Clostridia; order Christensenellales; family CAG-138; genus MWCU01. Next base: position 1,557 of record MWCU01000003.1, read on the forward strand.
CTTGGACAGGGCGAAAGTGTCTGAACTACTGAACGCTAATCAGACGGAGGAACTCTACCGCTATCTCCTTCTGACGCAGTGCAACGCATTAAACGAGGCATTGCCGGAAATGTTCGAGCGGCTCGGTAGCTACACCGAAATGCTATTGCCAAACAACATTCTGAAGCCGGACAGTGTTCTTGGTCGACTTGTGACAGATATACCCGAAGAAGATTTCCGAGACGCGGTACAGATTATCGGTTGGATGTACCAGTATTACAACACCGAGCCGAAGCAGGCTGTGTTTGACGGCCTGAAGAAGAATGTCAAAATCACCAAAGAGAAAATCCCAGCTGCGACACAGCTTTTCACACCGGACTGGATTGTACGGTATATGGTTGAGAACTCTCTCGGACGGCTGTGGCTTGAAAATCACCCGAACGACACATTGAAAGCTAACTGGAAATATTATCTCGACGAAGCGGAACAAACGCCGGAAGTTGCAGAAAAACTGCGCGTTCTGCGGTCGCAGTCGCCTGTGAAGTCACCGGAGGACATCCGCCTGATCGACCCCTGCATGGGCAGCGGCCACATACTGGTGTATGCCTTTGACGTGCTGATGCAGATATACGAGAGTGAGGGCTACAATCCACGCGATGCCGCAAAATTAATACTTGAGAAAAACATCTACGGTCTGGACATCGACCGCAGGGCGTATCAGCTTGCGTATTTTTCGCTTATGATGAAAGCGAGGCAGTACAACCGACGTATTTTTACCGAGGGTATCAAGCCACAGGTATACCACCCCGCCGGATTCCCCGACGGTGAGGAATACGGCTCGCTCGCGAAAGTTGACGCACTCCCGCCGAAACCAGTCGAAAAGACTGGGCAGTTGAGCCTTGATGATACCTCGTACGATGTGCAGCTAAATACGTGGAATTTTAAGCGTCTATTGGCGCAGAAGTACGATGTTGTCGTCACCAACCCGCCATATATGGGCAGTAAAGGTATGAGTGCGAAGATGTCGGACTATGTAAATAGGAACTACCCAGATAGCAAGAGTGATCTTTTCGCCGTGTTTATTGAAAAGTGCGGCGAACTGCTGAAACTCACAGGCTATCAGGCAATGATTACGCAACATGCTTGGATGTTCCTTTCGAGCTATGAGAAACTGCGCGGCAAGCTATTACAGCGCGATATCGTGAATATGGCACACCTCGGCGCGAGGGCGTTTGAGGAAATTGGTGGCGAAGTTGTGCAAACGACCGCTTTTGTGCTGTCTAAACGCAATACCACCAACTTCGAGGCGACTTATGTACGCTTGGTGGACTACGGAAATCAACAAGCCAAGGAAGATGCCTTCGTAAACGGCAATGACCGATATGAGGCAAAGAAAGATAACTTTGCTTCTGTGCCCGGCAATCCGATTGCATATTGGATGGGTGATAACTTCTTTAAAGCATTTCAAGGTAATCTATTAGGCAAGACCTATGAAACTAAAAAAGGTATGTTCACAGGCGATAATGGCTATTTTCTGCGCCTATGGTTTGAAATAGCCGCTAATGAAGTAGGGTCAAACTATCTCTTTTACAACAAGGGCGGCGGTTACCAGAGGTGGTATGGAAATGATGAAACTGTTGTCAAATGGCATAACAACGGCTCTGAAATAAAAGCGTTCAAAGGCTCAGGCAACATTAATGAGTCGTACTTCTTCAAAGGCTGCCTTACTTGGAATCTGGTTAGTACAGCCCCGTTCTGTTGCCGAATCATCGGCAACGACCATGTGATGGGCGATGCGGGTCCCATTTGTTTGGCATATGACCAGAACGCGTATTATGCATTAGCGTATATGAACACGCGGGTTTGTAACTTCTTTATGAGCGTCCTAAATCCGACGATGAACTATCCGTCTGGGGTCGTTGCAAAATTACCGTATAAGATTGATAAGCCATCACTGGGTGCGATTATTTCGATGTCCAAAACATCAGTTGAATTAGCTTGTGCCGATTGGGACTCCTTTGAAACCTCTTGGGACTTCAAACGCCACCCGCTCATCAGCGGTGAGCGGACGGTTGCGGCGGCGTATGGAAAATGGGAGCGCGAGGCAGCAGAGCGATTCGACGCACTCAAAGCCAACGAAGAAGAGCTTAACCGCATATTCATCGGCATTTATGGCTTGCAGGACGAGCTCACGCCGGAGGTTGAGGATAAGGACGTGACCGTACGCCCTGCTGATTTGAAGCGTGATATTCGCAGCCTGATCAGCTATGCTGTAGGCTGTATGTTCGGGCGGTATTCGCTTGACGCCGAGGGGCTTGCCTTTGCGGGCGGCGACTGGGACGCGGGTAAATATAAGACGTTCATTCCTGACAAGGACAATATCCTCCCCATCTGCGACGACGAGTATTTCGACGACGACATTGTGGGCCGGTTTGTGAACTTCGTGCGCGTGGTCTACAGTGCGGAAACATTAGAGGAAAATTTGAAGTTCATCGCCGACGCGCTCGGCGGCAAGGGTACGCCGCGTGAGGTCATTCGGAACTATTTCCTGAACGACTTCTATGCCGACCATTGCAAGATCTACCAGAAACGCCCGATATACTGGCTGTTTGATAGTGGGAAAAAGAACGGCTTCAAAGCTCTTGTCTACCTGCATCGCTACTCGCGTGACCTGCTCGCCAAACTGCGGACGGATTACGTCCACGAGCAGCAGGAGCGTTACCGTACACAGCTGGCGCACATCGCCACTGCTCTGAACACCGCAACAGGCGCAGAACGGGCACGGCTCTTAAAACAGCAGGACAAGCTGACTGAGCAGCTGAAAGAAATCACTGCTTTTGAAGAGAAGGTACACCACCTCGCCGACCAAAACATTGGGATTGATCTTGACGACGGTGTGAAGAAGAATTACGAAATCTTCACCGACGTTCTGGCGAAGATATAGGAGGACACTATGCTGTCAGAAACGATAAAACTTAGGCTTAAGGAGCGGTTTGACGCGCCACTGCCGGAATTTTATAAACGCCGTATCGTCTTCTGGCACGACGAAGACGGTGAATTTGCGGATGCGATTGACGAACTTGATTTGTCTGGAGTGAGCGTTGTCAAACTTACCGGTACAAACAACTTCGCCGTCAAGAAATTGCTCTCGTCGGACGATCTTACGGGCGATTACCTTATCTACGACCCGCTGTCTTATGAGAAAGATCAGCATGACGACTGGCTGCTGGACATCAGGCTTTATAGCGAGGAGTTCCGAGCCGACCTTGTGTCGATGCAAATGGAGGAAATGCTCGTCGAGCCGTCATCCGCGATGCGAAAGACAATGAAACTGTACGCCAAATTCTTTAATAAAATAGACCGTAAGGAGAAGCTGCGCCGTATCGGGCGTACATACCAGACCCCGCTACAACTTCACATCGACATTATGGCGGTTCTGTGTGGCATAAACGGTGGCTCAGCACAGGATGTTATCGTCGCGGTGCTATCGGCAGGCTTAGAGAAAGAATGCAACGATGCGCTGATTAACATAGACAAGTTTGGCAACATCGAAGCGTTTTGGCAGCTTGTGCAGAAGTACACAGGCTATGTGAATGCGGAGGATAGACCGCTCGGTGAGCTGGCCGCACACATACTAATCACCGCTCTGTCGCAGACAGTACCCGCCTCCGCTCTGCGTGGCTTGGAACGATTTATTTCCGACCCATGTAAGGCGTATTGCTATCAACTTGTTCACGAGTGGCAGCGGGGAGACAGCAGCGACGGATTAATCGAGATTTGCCGCTATGTTGAACATGAGTTACGCCTTCCTGACCGGTTTGACAAGACGGAGATAAACATCCTCTTAAAAAGCGACGTTTTCCCCGCCATCAATGAAAGTATACTGAAACGCTTCTTTACCGAGATTAGCGAGAACGTCATAAAGGTGGAGGAGATCATCGGTGCGGTCGAAAACCGCCGTACCGCCGCCTGGTATGCTCTGACCGAAGACTACCTCGAAAGCCTTTATTATATCGCCAAGATGCAAGAGTTTTATCTTGAGCATATTGACGGATTCCATATCGTGGAACCAGCAAAGGTCTGGAAGCTATACACGACCGATGCTTACGAGATGGACGGCCATTACCGGCACTTCCATTTTAGTTTTGGTAATACACTGAAATCCCCGAACGCTCTCTTGGAGGACGCTTTAAAGAAGTGTTCCGATGTGGTAGAGGGTTTGTACCGTGAGTGGTTCTTGAAGCAACTCACCCTGACTTGGACTAAAGCCATAGCGGGCGATTTGGATTCGCTCGGATATGTTTCAGAGATAAATGAACAGCGCAGATTCTACAACCGTTATGTTTCGCCGAACATGAGCAAAAGTAACCGTGTGTTTGTGGTAATTTCTGATGCCTTGCGCTATGAGGTCGCCGCAGAGCTTTCCGAAGCCCTCAACCACAATACCAAGGGCAAGGCGACTCTTGAATCCATGCAAGCCGTGTTTCCAAGCATCACGAAATTTGGAATGGCAGCGCTCCTGCCCGGCAAAGAGGTGTCGGCAAACGATAAAATTGAAGTATTCGTGGACGGAAATCCGACCGCCAGCACCGCCCAGCGTGATGCTATACTAAACATCACTAACCCGGACAGCGTAGCCGTAACCTACCACGACTTGCTTCAAATGAAGCCGTCAGAGCAAAGTGCGCTTGTAGTCGGGAAGCAAGTCGTGTACATCTATCACAATACGATAGATGCACTCGGCGACAAGCCCGCCACTGAAATGAAGGTGTTTGAAGCATGTCAAACGGCCATTAATGAATTAAGCGGTATTGTAAAGTTAATACTTAATCGCTTAGGCACTAATATTTTTATAACCGCCGACCATGGCTTCCTGTACACCTATAAACCACTCGATGAGAGTCAAAAAATCAGCCGTCAGACCTTTGATGGCGAAGTATACGAACTGGGCAGACGTTACGCACTTACTGCTACAGATACAGCCGCCGACTACCTACTGCCCGTCAAGACGGAGAGGACGATTGGCGGAACTTCCATGAAAGGCTATGCACCGCAGGATACCGTTCGTATCAAGGTACAGGGTGGTGGTGAGAACTATGTCCACGGCGGCATCAGTTTGCAGGAAATGGTTGTGCCTGTCATCGTCTATAAAGGTATGCGGACAGACTACAAGAAGTATGTCGAGGTGCAGAATCCGGGGCTGTCGCTCATTTCCGAAAGCCACAAGGTTTCTAATCTGATGTTTTCGCTCGACTTCCTGCAAAAGCAGCCTGTGGGCGACAAGGTTCAGCCATGCAATTACACCCTGCACTTTACCAACGACGAGGGTGTTCCCGTCAGTGACTTCCAGACGGTCATCGCCGACAGGACGAGCGCAAACGCCTCCGACCGTGTGTTCCGCGTGAGGTTTACGCTGAAGCAGATGCAATACAACAAAACTAAATTATATCGCCTTGTCATTGCCAATGATACCGATGCTCCAGAAGAGGTCGAGTTCCGCATTGACATAGCGTTTGCCGATGATTTTGGCTTTGACCTGTAGCACAAGGAGGATTCCGCGATGGATTTAAAATCAACCCAATACACGCCGGAAACAGATGACACGAATGAAGTTATCTATCGGAAACTTCGTGAGCATTTCGACGGCAAGATCGTCCGCAAAGACCTGACCAAGGCTATCAAAGAAGGCGCGAATGTGCCTGTCTATGTCTTGGAGTTTTTGCTTGGCCAATATTGCTCCTCCGACGACCCGAACATCATCGAAAGCGGCGTTCAGAACGTTAAGCGAATTCTCTCCGAAAACTTCGTTCGACCCGATGAAGCGCAGAAGGTGTTGTCCGGCTTACGAGAGCGCGGTAGCTACACGGTCATCGATCGTCTAACTGTGAGCCTAAACATCAAACTTGACCGCTATGAAGCCGACTTCTCAAACCTCGGTATCCGCAACATCCCCATATCGTCGGACTATGTGTCGAAGTACGATCGCCTGCTATGCGGCGGCATTTGGTGTATTGTAGGGCTTGAATATGAGTACATCGAGGAAGACAAGAAGTCCACGCCAATCCGCATCGTGAAACTGACCCCGATTCAGATGCCGCACATCGACATGGACGAAATAAAGCAAGGCCGCCGCGCTTTTACCAAGGACGAGTGGATAACCGTTTTGCTCCGTTCCACAGGTATGGAGGCGGACCGCTTCACAGATCGCGAGAAGTGGCTACAACTCGCCAGGATGCTTCCGTTAATCGAGAATAACTTCAACCTTTGTGAACTGGGACCCCGTAGTACGGGCAAGTCGCATCTGTACAAGGAAATCTCGCCGAATAGCATCCTCGTGTCGGGCGGACAGACCACGGTAGCCAACCTTTTCTACAATATGTCGAGCAAGCAAGTTGGGCTTGTTGGGCTTTGGGACTGCGTGGCTTTCGATGAGGTAGCAGGCATAACCTTCAAGGACAAAGACGGCGTTCAAATAATGAAAGACTATATGGCTTCCGGCTCGTTTGCCAGAGGCAAGGAAGAAAAGGCGGCGTCGGCTTCAATGGCTTTCGTCGGTAACATCAACCAGAGCGTGGACGTGCTGCTGAAAACCTCGCACCTTTTTGATCCGTTTCCAGAAGCGATGGCGTATGATACGGCATTTCTCGACCGTATGCACTGTTATATCCCCGGTTGGGAAATCCCAAAGTACCGCCCCGAATCGTTCACCGACGGTTACGGTTTTATCACCGACTACCTCGCTGAATTTATGCGACAGATGCGGAAAGAACCGTTCGGTGACGTGTGCGACAAATACTTCCGGTTTGGCAGCAACCTGAATCAACGTGACGTTATAGCCGTCCGCAAGATAGTGTCCGGCTTTGCCAAATTGCTCTATCCAAACGGCGAGTTCACCAAAGATGAAATCGAAGAAATCCTAACTTTCGCCCTCGAAATGCGCCGCCGTGTTAAAGAGCAGCTTAAGAAAATTGGCGGCATGGAGTTCTATGATGTGAACTTCTCCTACATCGACAATGAGACTTTTGAGGAACGTTATGTTTCCGTGCCGGAGCAAGGTGGCGGCAAGATAATCCCAGAAGGAATGACTAATCCAGGCAATGTCTACACAATCTCACAGGGCAAGAGTGGCATGATAGGTGTGTACCGCCTTGAAACTCAGATGCTTCCCGGCAACGGCAAGTTTGATCGCACTGGGCTTGGCTCCGACCGTGACGCAAAGGAAGCCACAAACACCGCGTTCAACTACCTGAAAGCAAGCGGCAACCAGATAAGCGGTCAACTCAGCACAACTACAAAGGACTACATCATCAACTACCAAGACCTGAACGGCATAGGAATGACGAAGTACCTGACATTGCCGTCTGTTATTGCGCTCGCGTCATGTGCTCTCGGCAAGCCTACGCTTTCGAGCCTCGCTGTGCTGGGCGAAATAAGTATCAGCGGCACAATCCTCAAAGTCGAGGAGCTGGCGAGCGTCCTTCAAGTCTGCCTCGATGCCGGAGCGAAGAAGGTATTAATACCAATAACATCAGCCGCCGAACTTGGAACGGTTCCGTCAGACCTTATCGGCGCATTCAGCTTGATATTTTACAGTACACCGCAGGAAGCTGTATTTAAAGCTTTGGGTGTGGAATAGAAAAAACGCATATAATGAATTATAGAATAATTTTGGAAGGGAGGTCTTTTTATGGCGGCAAGAATAGACGCTAATATCAACAAGGAAACCATCTGCTTCATCTGTTCGCAGATAGGCGTTACAACCACCTTTCTCTCTCAAAGAACAGGGCTTGCCGAGGATAAAGTAGGCGCGTGGCTCGACGTTTCAAGTGATGCATATCCGACTTTGAATCAGGCAAAGAACCTCGCAAAAGTCCTAAAAGTTCCGTTTGCCGGTCTGTATATGCATAAAGACAACCTTCCGATAAAGCAGTTGCCTTCGCTACGCAACCTACGCACACTGCCGTATTCTTCTCCAGATGATAGTTCACTGAATCTAGCAGTGGTTGAGTTAATTCGTTATCACGATTTTTTAACATCGGCTGAGGCAGAATTGAAGATTGTAGCCCCAACGTTGACTTTGCCATCCATTCGTGAAACGGCAGATGTAGCTGAATACGCAAAAATAATACGTACTTATTTCGGGTTGGAACTGGATGTCCAGTTTAAGCTACAGTCCGCCCGACAGTTTTATTTGTATCTTCGACAGCAGATTGAAAGCAAGGGCATCTTCGTTCATTGCTTTACTGGGGTCGATGTTGAAATTGCTCGCGGCATCTCAATTTTCAATGAGTCCGCACCAATCATCGGAATTAACGATAACGACAGATATCCAGCTAAGACGTTTTCCATCATACATGAGTTAGTCCATATCTTAAAACGACAGTCTACGCTGTGTAATGAGATGTTCGCTTCTTTCTCTTCTCAGAATGAGGAAGTGTTTTGCAACGCAGTCGCCGGTGAAGTGCTTGTGCCGGTAGCTTCACTTAATGTTGTCCTAACCGCAAAGGAAATCATCAATTTCAGCTTGGACGACATTGAAGCAATCGCCAAAAAATACAGCGTTAGCAAAGAGGTCATCACTCGGAGACTATATGATACAAATCGGATTTCAAAAGATGAATACGACACCTACGCAAACGAAATCAGACAGAATTTCCTACAGGAGCGTGAGGCAGATAGACTTGCCCGTCAGGAAGGACGCGGGCAGACGATACCGAAAAACATGAGCAGAGAAGCTGTTGATAAAACCAGTACAGCTATATGCAGGGTTTTACTCATTGGCTACAGCGATGGTTACTTTAGCAAACAAGAGGTGTCCGGACTTCTCGGAATCAAAGAAAAGCACATACCTAAATTCTTGACGGAGGTGGCGAAATGGTGACACCAGCTTATGGAGAGCAATACACACTTATTCCGCCTCCATACCGCTACATAATCGACACTTGCTCGATTCTTTCTCAAAAATCGGACGAGCCTCACCGCCGTAGCGTGTACAGCACATTATGGCAGAATATCGACGAGATGGTAAAATTGAAAGCAATAGTCATCTGCTCGGAGATTAAGGACGAGGTTGAAGATGACGTGTTGAAATTATGGCTTCAACAGAACGGGTGTGAGGTTCTGGATGTGGATTCTATCATTCAGCAGAATGTAACCAAAATCGTAAATGAACATCCAGAGCTACTTAGTTTTTCAAATATGAAATCCTCTGGGGACGCATTCCTCATAGCAACCGCAATGAAATACCAGATTGCCGTGATAACTGAAGAGAATAAAACGTCGCCAAAGAAAATCCCTAAGATATGCGAGGCATACAATATTCCTTGCTACAATATGACTGAGTTAGCTGATAAAGAAGGATGGACATTTTAAAGCTACATATAACTAGAACTTCTCCACAGGTATGCAAAATATGAGCTTATCATTTTATCATTACTTTGACACAGCGGACAACGGGATATTAGCTCTTGTTCCCAAGAACGCACTGAACTATTAATATGCTGTCGACATGTTTCCGCGAACGGAAAATGCCAGCAAAAACCCTAATCGACCTATTCACTTGTACGGAAAATCAGCAAAACACATACCCGACATCAATCTGATGCTATCGTTCCAACCAGTGAGTGGAAAAATATGCGTGTGCACATTTTAATTATTCCAAGGTACCATGTGCATTTGGTATTAAAATTTGTCTCTACTTTCACTCCGAATGACAGGATACGAACCTGCTGTCCTTACTTATGGGTTTCTGAACCTTTTGGATGTCTATTTTTATGGGTACATTTTAAATTAAGCTGATAGTACCTTTTAATTTTGCCACACTTTTTAATTATTCCTCGGCTGCCGATTTTGCAGGGTAAGTAAACTCAGAATCAGCGGCTCACAGCGACAACCGAATAAACAGAAAAAAGGCTCCCGAAGCTCGCATCGAAAAGGTGCGGAACCTCGGAAGCCCTTGTTTTATGGCCTTTTTCGGCACTCATCTGCCGGAGAAGGCTTTTTCTGTTTGTATCAAAGACGGCATCTTTATAGATCAGACCTGTGGTTCAGGCGGATTCTTCTATAAGGGATACAACTTTGTTGAGCTCTACAATCCTTCAGCAGATGTTCTACTCTTTGTGCGGGCGTCCAATGCAGAGATTTATGCTATGCGCCTTTCCTATGTAGCCTTGTAATTTGATAAGGAGATGATGGTTGTTTGATGGAATTACTGGAAGATGTTTTTATTCGCTGCGAACAATGCGGAAGAATAATCGGAATTCATAAAGAAGATTTTGATTTTGAATCCTATGTGTATGACCACGGTGAAAATGGCATGGGAGAAGAAATTGAATATAGACATGATGGCTTCATAGAATGTGATGGTTGCGGAAACGATATATCATTCAGAATATCCGGTTATGAATATCCTGTTGGAGCCTTTAACTATGAGGACTCTGAGATCACAGGTGGCAGCTTTGGCAAAGAGCCACACATGGGCGTGATATATAGTAGGGATGATTTTGACCCAAATGATGCTTATCCTGAGTATTCAAGAGTAGAACAGTTGATTATGGAAATCGCTCAAGACCGCGATTTGATCTACAATATTTCTCCAAGAGAATTTGAAGAAATTATTGAAAGAGTGTTTCAGGATGAAGGTTTTGAAACGACTTTGACTCAGCAGACCAGGGATGGTGGTAGAGACATAATTGCTACCAAGTTCGAGATGGGAAAGCCTGTGGTTTTCTATATTGAATGTAAAAGATACGGAAGGCAGAATTCCGTAGGTGTCAGTATAGTGCGCTCTTTGTATGGCGTGCAGTCTGCAGACAGAATAAATAAGGCTATTCTGGTGACAACTGGTCACGTTACACGCGGTGTTCGCAAGTTTGTTGAAGACCAGAATACGTTAATGAGTGTCATTGATATTGAAGAAATACACGAGCTTATTAGACGGAGCGCAAGGAAAATATAGAGCTGAAAAAATCGATGAGGGTTGAGACGGTGGGATTTCCGACTTGTTTCCACGGAGCGGAGTGTTGAGACGGTCAGGAAAAGCATTGGATCACATATAGATAAGTAGGAACAAGGGCATTGACCTGTTCCCGATAACGAACGCGGTTGAGAAAATGGCGATTTTCAGGTAAAAATGCCCTTGGAGCAATTCCCGTATACATACGGGGCTAATCCGACATCAATCAGAAGCAATCGGGCCAGAGTGTTCAGAATGGATGTCAACAGCCTCAACCTATGAAATTGAGAAATGCTGATAAAATGAGCGTTTGCGGGTATTAGTGTACATTGGATATGTTCTGATGAACCGAAAAAGCATATCGGTACGTGGAAATAAATCTATCGGAAATCCGCTTGAGATAAGGGAAAATACCCGCGTGGATATATTCCCGCGTACGAACGGAGCTGACTTTTGCCTGTTCACGGTAACAGGTCAATAATCGGACATCAAGATGGAGCGATCGTGCCACGTTGAGACGGTGGTATTGATGTCAAGGGTTGATAAGTAAGCGTGTAATAAGATAAGTAAATAAAGGCTTTCCGTGATTTGAGACCTGGCCCCAAGCCGGAAGGATAATCACGGATTTTTGCTTTGAGGGAAGTTATCGAAGATTGGTGAATTAGAAAAATTACCAGCCGGTATGCTTATTGAGTAGGTGAGTTGATAAGGTGGTTGGCAAAATAATGGTGAATTGACAAGATTGCTATTATATTCTGGTAGTAATAAAGTTTAAAAAGGTGTTGAAAGTAATTACTTTTTAAGTGTATATAAAGGTTGAAATAACAATGTCTATATATTATAATAAAA
>MWCU01000004.1 GCA_002070205.1 Firmicutes bacterium ADurb.Bin182
AACTCTTGCTTTTGCTGTTGTTTCCAATCCTCGCAGCCATTCCGAAAAGGCTGTCCTGGTGATGATTTCCCAATCCTCCATGTCGGTGATTTTCATTTCACCAGAAATGATCTTGTCAAACACTTCCGTTGGAATTACGTGAGCATTGCCGTCCAACGTCGGCACGCACAAATGAGGCTTGTTGTCTTCATTGCCTTCTCGCATTGTCGTATCTCCTTGGTATCGCTTGTTTTTCGTGCAGCCAGTAAAGTATCTCCAACGCTGACCAGCCAGATATGTACTCCATCAGGCCGACCGTGATTGCAAATCCGTCCCCAGTTGGAGGATAGCACAGATTTTGCGGTTTGCAAGGTCATTCAAACATCACGGTCTGGTTAGGATCATCGGGTTTGCACTGTAATTTTATCTTTTTAGTGCCTAATTGCCGCCGTACTTCGTCACACCATATTTTATAAGGATGGTATTTGCGTTCATAAAACGGGTATGCTTCCCGTAATTTAGCCTTTAGGAGTTTTGGATCGTGGCTAAACTCTTTTATCACCCTTTCAATTATCGGTTTTGCGTGTTCACGCCATTTCATTATCTACCCTCAATCTTGCGTGTTGCTGGTGCGGGTGTCACTCAAACATCACCGTCTGGTCTGGATCGTCTTTGTGTTTCTGTTCCTTCATCCACCAATTAAACATAGCCTCACCGTCAACCCAAGATTGTAAAAGCGGGTGAGTGTCTGCCCATTCCTGACTACAGTTTTTCAAATTCCTTGCTGCTGCTGCTGCTGCAAAAGCCGTGCGAAACTTCTTCTCATACGCTGGCCATCGTGCAAATTCCTTTTCACGACCTATCTTTCCAGCCATTGGGCAACCTATACAACCTAACCTCTTAAATCCTTCATCATAAAGTGAACAATACTTAAGTCCCCTTGTTTTGATGTATTCCCAAACATCTTCATCTAACCAATCAATAATTGGGTTGACATAAATCTTGTGTTTGTCTTTGAAACATTCCTCAATAAAACCACGCTTACTTCGGCGACTACTTTCGGCATGACGCACACCAGTGATCACTCTGCGTCCCGCACCGCCACGTTCCTTGAGATACTCACAGCAGTAACGGACCCTCCTTGTCGGTGGCATCATCTTCTTGACAATCAGTTTCCAGATCGTTGTTTCCGGCCTATGCCTCTCGACTTCTGGGAAATTATCTCTGATGAAGTAAAATAATTCGGGGGGGTCAATTCCCGTGATATTGTAATGAGCGTCATATTTAACGCCCGACCGCTTAACCAGATCGAGGATGACAACGCTATCCTTTCCACCGGAAAAGGCCACATAATACCCCTCTGGTGGGCAGAACGTCTGCAATCGCTCTATCGCAATCTCCGCTTTGTCTTTACCGCTGAATAGGTCTAGGTTACTCACAATTCAGCCCTTTCACCGGCCCGTCCTGCAAAATTCTGATCTTCTCCCGCAATCTCTTATTCTCCTGCGCTAGTTCAAGATTACTCCTGTCAAGCTCATGGACTCTTGCCCGTAACTCCTGATTCACGCCCCTCATGTCAGCGTTGTCCTCACGGAGTTCCTCAATTTCGGCGGCATATTTAATCAGCAGTTCAGTTTCAGACAATCTCTGCTTGACTTCAGATGAGGTGATAATCATGCGCTTGCCCTCCGTGGCTTTGTCTGGTTCCTCTCGTTGTATCCGCTACCCTCATCATGCCGCTTGTAAACACACGCTGGACAAGCCTGATGCCAATGTGAAAGCCATTTTTGTAACGGGGTCATTTCAAATGTTGTGTGCATCGCCTTGCAGTAGGGGCATTTATTTAAAACAGGGAACAGCTTACTCACTGTGCTTTTGTGTTTGGTATATCCCTTATAAGTTCGGCTTACTGGCATTACTATCCCTCATTATTTTGGCATACTCCGGCCAATATTTTATACGGTACTGCCTTTGGTATTCCCTGTAATCCGCACTTGTTGCGTATCTCTCTCGCTGTTTCCGATTCAGTTCATCCCTGTGGGCGGCACGGTATAACGCATTTGTGATGCGCTTTATTTCCCTTTCATTTGTTTTTATGGGTTCCACGTTTCACCTTCGTATTATTTTTAATAACATCCCATTTTATTATAAAGCCCTTGAGAAACTCTGCGGCCTCGTTTAGCTTGTGCTGTTCAGCCAACACATACAGCTTGTCCATCTGCTTTGATAAGGTACTCATGCGGCCTCTTCCTCAATGGACACCAGTTCACGGCTCCCCGCTTTTTTGCCGGGCTTATGGCTGATTCTGACTAGCTTGCCTTCTTCTTTATATGTGTTGGCAAGGTCAGCAAGCGTTTCAGAAAACGTGCCGTAACTCCCGCCCGTAGCAGTTTTAATAAAAAAGGCTTTCCACTTCTTGCCGTTGGTTGTCCCTTCTTTACTGACAACCTCCTCAATCTTGACAAATGCCTCGTCAATACCATCCTGGCTCACGACGTTGCCCTGTGGCGTGACTTCTTCTGGTTGGGGCATAGGTGCTTCGGGTGTTTCTTCGGGTACGGCATCGACTATAATCTCGTCTTTGGCAAGTTCTTCTGATGACATCTTTGCGGTTTGAGGTAGTTCTTCGGCAAGGTATGGAAGCCCCCCAAGTTCATCGGGAAACGCCAATCTAAAACCCTGAGCGATTGCCACTTTTTTCAACATGAAATTCGGCATGGCTTTCCAGGTGCTTTGCTGTTTGTCAAACTCCTTGCGGTCAACTTCCCACTTGATCGGAATCGACTGATCTTTGCGTTTGATTTCAATTACAGCCTTGTCACCCTCAATCCAGCATTTCCAGCCGTCCAGTTTCCCCGTCCGTTCCGCACGTTTCAGATATATTTCATACCCGACTATAATTGATGCGGCGGCGTTTCCGTATTTGACAAAGTGGATTTCCCTTTTGAGAGGATTCAAGCCGAAAGACTTTGCAATTCCCATGAACATGAACAGTTCTTTGTCCGTTGCGTTAGGTGCGATGTATTTCTTAACGTCTGCTATCGCTATTTCTGTCTTTTCTTTTACTGCTACTGCGTTTTCCATATTATTCCCCCAATCCTGTTTTTGCGTAATAAAAATCCAATAAAGCCTTAAAGCACTTCCAGCCTTTTCCTAATTCCTTTTCGTCTGCCCAGATAAGTTTAGACTCTGCCGTGACGGAGTTGATGTAGAGGATGCCGCATTGAGCCTCGTATATCTCTAACCCCACCCGATAAGCGGCTAATTGCAGATAGTGGTTATCCCACAATTTAAGCCCGTCAATCGGTTTGTCCGTAGTTTTTATATCAACCAGAAATTTTGATGTATGAAGGTCGGCCTTCCCGCCATAGCGTTCTGTCGCAAACGACTTCTCGCAAACCCATTGCTCATTATCGGTTGCCACGACCAAAGTGTTTCTTGCCGATTCATAGTAAATGCGGTCATCCTTTGAAATCGGCTCACCCTCAAACCCACCTTGCACAACGGCGTGAATGTAAGTCCCTCTCTCAGCGGCCTTCTTTGCCTGTTCCTGTGCATCGGCCTTAATCCGGGCAAGATATTCCTGTTCTGTTTCGTTCTCGTTGCGGGTCAGGGTTAATGATGACAGAATAGCCTGGTCAATTTTCCAGTTGACTAACTGCGGTGCTGATGCGCATGAGATAATGGTGGTGACAGACGGAACTAGGTTCAGTTTCCGAGCATCCCGAAGTGTTGTTGGACGCATCCCTTTTTTACCTTCTATCTCGTAGCAAGTCTCGCCTGTTTTGGTATACCAATGCCCAGATTCCTTTGCATGATTATCTGTGATAGCCATTTTCTATCCTTTCTTTGGCGGATTTGCGTGAACATGGTGATTCTCGTAAACACTCTTTAGGAGTGCGGTGACTATCTCCTTCTGCTGCTTTGATTCCCACTTCCGCAAGAGGCGTTTATGTTCGAGAATCGCTTCGTCAATCGGGCGTTTCAGAATTACTTTGCGTTTCCAAAAATTGAATGAGATCATTCCAGCCTCCTTACATACTTTCTGACCCTGTACTTGTCTTGTGAGTATCGCTCATTATTGGCCT
>MWCU01000005.1 GCA_002070205.1 Firmicutes bacterium ADurb.Bin182
ATGGGTATCCTACGGGATATGTTCCAGTTTGATCAAGCCGATCTCGATTTCGGTATTTACCGCATCATGCGTATGAAGCGCGATGAGGTCAACAGGTTTATCGAAGAGGATTTACCTGCGCAGATAACCGATGGTTTAAAGGAGCTTGCGGGGCTTGATACCGCTGCTGATATTGCCGCTATTGATAAACAGATTGCGGACACAAAAGCTGCTCCTCTTTCCGATGCCATAAAAGCTGCCGCCGTTGCAGAGCTTGAGGAGAAAAAGAAAGCTGTTGCCGGAAGCGTCGACATCACCGCCGTTGAAGCGGATGTATATAATCATCTGACAAATTTCTTCTCACGCTACTATGATGACGGGGACTTCATATCCCAGCGCCGTTATAAGGACGGCGTATATGCCATTCCCTATGAGGGCGAGGAAGTCAAGCTGCATTGGGCGAACGCCGACCAGTACTATGTAAAAACAAGTGAGTATTTCACTGATTATGTATTCAAAACCATGTACGGTGAGACGGTTCGTTTCCGAAACCGAACGAGACAACAACAAGGCGAATGTGAAGCGTTTCTTCCAATTACATACCGACAAGCCGTTTGAAGTCATTGACGGCGAGCTGTATATCTATGTCGAGTACAAGCCTTCTGAGTACAGCGATAAGACGGCGCAGGCGAAGCATATCGCCGATATTGTCGATGCATTCGCCGCAGTACAGACACAGCGTGATTTTCAGCCATTCAATACAATTCTTACGGTTTCCGACGGGAAATCACTGTTGGAACGTCAGCTCAACCGCTACACTGCCCGCAACACCTTTGACTACTTCATCCATAAGGATTTGGGTAAATTCCTGCGCCGCGAGCTCGATTTCTATATAAAGAACGATGTTATTTTCCTTGACGATATTGACGAGCAGGATGACGCAAAAACAAAGGAATATCTGACAAAAGCAAAGGTTATCCGCAAAATCGCACGGAAAATCATTGCTTTCCTTGCTCAGATTGAGGATTTCCAGAAGAAGCTGTACCTGAAAAAGAAGTTTGTTGTCGAGACGAATTACTGCATCACGCTTGACCGTGTGCCGGAAGCCATGTACCCCGAAATCGCCGCCAACGATGCACAGCGCGAAGAATGGGTGCGTCTTTTTGCCATTGATGAGATTACCGCCGGTGACGGCGACCTTATGACCGCTCCGACGCTGGCGTATTCTGTACCGCTCACTGTGGAGTTTTTGAAGCAGAATCCGTTCCTTGTGCTGGATACGGCTTTCTTCAACACGGAGTTTAAAGAACGTCTTGTTGACAGCATCGACGGCTTGGATGAAAAGCTCGATGGATTGATGATACACAGTGAAAATTCACAGGCATTGAGATTATTGCAAGAAAAATATAGGTCCGCTATTAAGTGTGTATATATCGATCCGCCATATAATACAGATGCTAGCAAAATCATCTATAAAAATGGCTATGAGCACTCGAGCTGGCTGTCGCTTTTGGATTCACGTCTTGCCCTTGCGCAGAAACTCATGAGCTCCAAAAGTGTTATTGAGCTTGCAATTGATGATTACGAGTTCCGCTATATAAATACATTAATGGAGCAAATATTTGGCGCAAATAATGCCATATCAAACATTGCAATTTTCACTAATCCCAAAGGACGCGACCAAGGTTATATAGCGCAAGCCCATGACTACACAATAATGTATGCAAAAGATAAACGTTTTGCTGAAACAAATAATTTTGTTCTTTCACCAGAAGAAATGGCAAAGAAGTTTTCTAAGGTAAAAGAAGGCGAGGCAGTCCGTGAACTTCCACTAAAAAGAACAGGAAGTGGTAAGACCAGAGAAGAACGTCCTTTTATGTTTTTCCCATTTCTTTATAAAATTGATAGCAAGAAGCTCTCTGTCTTACCAAAGGAAGAGTATGTTCTGCTGTTCGATCCACAAACAAAATCATTCAATGATGCTCTCCTAATGGAACTTAAAGAAAAATATGAGCTCGATGGTTACGCTTTCATTTTACCTATTAGTGAACAAGGAGATTATTTCCGTTGGCGCTGGGGCTATAACAGTTGTGTAAATGGTGCGGAAAACGGAACTCTATTTGTTAAAAAGACGAAGAGTGGATACACCGTATACCAATACGATGTCGGAGACGATGAAGCTACGCCAAAATCCATGTGGGTAGGCGAACGTTACGATGCTTCATCAAAGGGGACTAATATATTGAATGATATCATTCCAAACAATCCCTTTGATTATCCCAAAAGTCTCTACACAGTCGAAGACAATCTGCAAATAGGCTCCAGCGATGAAGATATTGTTATTGACTTTTTTGCCGGTTCGGCGACAACGGGACACGCTGCAATTGATTTGAATCGTGCGGAAAAAGGGTACAGAAAGTATATTCTTGTTGAAATGGGTGAGTATTTCGATTCTGTTACAAAGGTGAGAATTGAACGGATTATTTACTCGGAGGATTGGAAAAAAGGCAAGCCTGTCTCGCGCAAGGGCAGCTCCCACGCCTTCAAATATCTGCGTCTCGAATCCTATGAGGACGCTTTAAATAACATCGTCCTCACCGGCGGCAATCAGGATTTGCTTGCCGACGCACGTGAAGGATATATGCTCTCCTATATGCTCGGCACGGAAGCGGCGGGCAGCGTCAGCTTGCTCAATGTCGAGATGCTGGATAAACCGTTCAACTATAAAATGAACATCACGCGCAATCTGGAAAGTGCGGAGCGCACTGTTGACCTCGTTGAAACCTTCAATTATCTTATCGGCTTGACTGTAAAGAAAAGCCATGCGCTCGTGTCCTTTGACGCCGATTTTACCACCGGTGAATACGGTGCGGTATCGGCTACGTTGAAAGCCGGAGAAACCTATAAATTCAAAACCGTCGAGGGCACTGCCCCGAGCGGAGAAAAAGTGCTTGTACTGTGGCGTGAAATGACCGGCGATGTGGAAAAGGACAACGCCGCACTTGACGCGTATTTCCTTTCGCTGCCGAATGCGCGTAGCTTCAAGCGTGTATATGTCAACTGCGATAATAACCTGCTCAATCTGCGCGGAAACGGCGAGAGCTGGCAGGTCGTTCTCATTGACGATGAAATGAAAAAGCGTATGTTCGAGGACGCGGAATAAGGAGGCGGCAAAATGCCAAGACGAACGACGGCTAACGAGCCGCAACTGAAATTCTATCAAAAGCTCATACTCAATCGCTACCTGCTTGCGCAGTTTGGCGTGGATAAACTGAGCGACCTCGCCGTGAATATGAAAAAACCGTCGCTTGAAGAAATCGACGGTGAAGGCGTCACGGGCTTTTATAAGCAGCTCATCACGCAGTTTGGCGGCAAATGCTCCATCAGTGAAGAAACGCTTGCTCGCTATGATTTGAACATCGTTTCGCATATGCGCAAAATCAACGATAAGCGCACCGAGCCCATGGTGCTCAAGTACTTTCAGTACCTCTCGCTGCTCTTTGTGGAATACTATCTTGATGAGTATTTTAATAACCGACAGGGCTTCATCGACGGTTTGAATGCATTCATCGAAGATTTTAATGGGCAGTATCCGAATGATGCTTACACGCCGTATACCGCAAGCGACCTGAATAAAATCGCCGTGTGGAATGCTACCGGCAGCGGCAAGACGCTCATCATGCACGTCAATTATTATCAGTATATCCATTACTCCGGCGGGAAGCTGCCTGACGATGCCACATACATTTTGCTGACGCCCAAGGAAGGTTTGTCACTCCAGCATATCGAGGATTACGCCGAGTCTGGCATAACCGCACAGATATACGATAAGAACACCAGCCGCTGGACACAGAGCGCCGATACCATCAGTGTTCTTGAAAATACCAAGCTCGGCGACAAAGACCAAGATACCGTAGTATCCGTGAAGCGGTTCGGCAGTCATAATGTGGTTTTTGTCGACGAAGGACATCGCGGATCTTCCTCCGGCAAGGATGGAAAATGGCAGAAGTACAGAGATGAATTGTGCGCCGACGGTTTTTCCTTTGAATACTCCGCTACCTTCGGACAGGCGATTGCTTCATCAAATGATAAATCGCTCTCCGAGCGTTATGCCAAGTGCATTATTTTTGATTATTCATATAAGTATTTCTATGGCGACGGCTACGGTAAGGACTACAACATTATCAACCTGCCAGATGACAGCGATGAGATGAAGCGCAGCCTATATTTGACCGCTTGCCTAATGTCATACTATCAGCAAAAAAAGCTGTATCTGGCACAGGAGCGTGAATACGCGCCGTTCAATATCGAAAATC
>MWCU01000006.1 GCA_002070205.1 Firmicutes bacterium ADurb.Bin182
TATTTCCTTTCCTCTTGTATCTTTAACATCAGGTAGAGTTAATAATATTTCTCTCAAATCCTTTGACGCTTCGAGCTTCGGATATCTCCTTAACCAAGACAACCCTTGCCTCTGTATGTGCGTTCTACATCGCTGAATCTTTATAGCAGGCCACACTGTCTTTATTGCCCGAATAACGCTGGTATTGCCGTCTATCGTGATTGCCGCCGGCTGTAAACCGCCTTCCATAATTGCCTTAAACATCTGACAGGCAGATTCATAATTTTCGCGGTAATGATATTTGTGGGCAATAATTTTACTCGTTGTATTGTCCATTAAAACCATTAGGCAGTTTTCATGTTTGAAATATGTTCCGTCAAACTGCAAATATTTGATCGAACTGTAATCAAAAGCAGCTTGAGGGGGATCTCTTTCCAACCAATACTTTTTGATCTGGTTTAATTTCCAAACACCATGACTGCCAATATTAATTAGCTGCCTGACCGAATAGCCTTCTGTAATCCATAACGCAAAACTCTTCTTCTCCCTGTGTTTCTTATTTTTATAATTATGAAATGTATAGGTATAACCACATTCCTTGCATCGAAACCTCTGACTTCCGCATAATGTCTGTCCGTATAATTTGACGTCACTAGAACCGCACCGCAAACAACTTTTTTTTCATAAATATTAAACCACTTTAATATTATTTTAAAACCACATTCATAACATATTAAAGTGATTGCAGTTTCAATGTATTTATCGTAAATTCAGCAACACTTTACCTATATTTATACCCACAATGACACTACTAGGGGCACGACTCGACAAGCAATGTCACCTTGAGCCTGTCGAACGGTCACCATGACAAGTTGGCATTTGTCACCCGCTGGCGGGGGTGCAGGGGGTGGTCACTCGGCGCGTTCGGAAAACGCGCCCTACAGCCTCTTTGCTCATCACTTCTTTCCTATCGCCCCTGGCCCATCGCCTGTCTTTTCACTCGTTGCTCGTCACTCGTCGCTCATTGCTTTAAAAAATAGGGCGCTGTCCCTATTTAATTAAGGAGCAATGATTTGCAAGGTGGGGAAATAGGTGCGATAGCGGGAGGCATCACGTGTCAGCAGCGTCATACCGCCGACCTCCGCATGAGCGCCGATGTAGAAATCCGGCAAGGGCGATCTTTTCTGTCCGCCTTTGCGACGATAATCGAGAAAACGTTTGCCTGCCAGAAACGCTGCTGTCCACGGCAGGTGAAGGCGGCGGAAATACGTTGCAGGCAGCGCCGCGTCGAGATCTTCCACCTTTTCGAACCGGATCGATACCTCAGCGTAAATGATTGGATTTACAATCATAATATTGGAGCTTGCACAATCGGCCAGGGTTTTCGCCGACCACGCAAACCATGTCTCATCCTCCGTCATGATATCCAGGATAACGCTGCTGTCAACGAGAATCTCCATCATTCCCTCGTCATGGCCAGAATCTCATCAGTGCGCAAAGCCACAGTCCCCTTGCCCTTCATGCAGGCAATCAGATCCTTCCCGCGTCCTTCGTCACTTCCGGCTTTCTGAAGAAACACCTTATCGCCGGAGACGAAAAATTCAACCTCCGTGTTCGCCAGAAATCCCATTTGCTCACGGACGCTCTGAGGAATCGTGACCTGACCTTTTGATGTGATCCGCATAAAGCCTCCCTTTACAATTCTTACTGATTGCATTCTTACCAAACCGCAAGTGAATGTCAAGAATAAATAGGGCGCTGTACCTAATTTTCTTACGGTTTCGTTTCCCCGTCATGGTTCGACAGGCTCACCACTCGACAGGCTCACCACTCGACAAGCTCACCATGACATACAAGTGTGTCACCGTGAGCTTGTCGAACGGTCACCATGACATTGATCCAAAAATAGGGCGCTGTCCCTAATTTATCCGACATAACCTTTTGATTTTTATGGGTGATTCGAGACAGTGTTATCTGCGATATAATCGTTCAGAACGAGAATCTTGATTTCTTTAATCGCTGAGAGTTTCTTATCATTGGTTAAAAAGGCGTCCGCTCCCACATCCATTGCCGTAGCAATCTGAACAGCGTCCACTGTTTTTAGATTCGGATATTTTCCACGAAGAACACCCGCGCTTTCGCCAATGATTCCCGTGATCGGGAGCAGAGTCAGATTCTGCCCGTTTTTGAGATAAGCCTTGAATTTTTCGATCAATGCGTCATTCTTGGTCTCTACCGGTTTCGGCAGGACTTCGGCAAGGGTCAAAACGGATGTAAATGCCTGAATCCTATTTTCATTCATTAATTCAACAACTTTCTTAACCAGAGGACCGAACTGGTGATGAGCCTCGATGAAATAGATAACAGGCGCGGTATCCAGGAAAACCGTTTTTATTTCCTCAAGCACTTTGGATATAGTCATATCCGGTCTTCCCTTGCCCGGTTCACATAATCCTGGGCATCCTCACCCCATATCCCCTTTCCCGCTCCATAAAGATCATTCCAATTCAGGTTTGCACCCTCTTTTGTCTGAACAGAGCGAACCCGTCTGGCAATGCGCTCAATCAGATGGATCTGCTCGGACACAGGCAAATTCATGATTTGGTTTTCTATGTTATCTAAATTATTTGCGGACCTCATAAAATCTACCTCATATGATCCCGGAAAAGTGTATTTTCATGGCCCTAATATTCGGCTCACGAAGCTAAGAAGTCAAGCAATTTTATATGAATCCAGCTTGTGGCGCGTTCGGGGAACGCGCCCTACAACCACATCGCTCTTGTCCCCCTGAGCCTAGCCTGCCCTGAGTTTATCGAAGGGAAGGGCTACGGTTTCGTTTTCCCCGTCATGGTTCGACAGGCTCACCACTCGACAAGCTCACCATGACATACAAGTGTGTCACCGTGAGCTTGTCGAACGGTCACCATGACATTGATCCAAAAATAGGGCGCTGTCCCTATTTTTCCGAGACATTGTTAATGACCTTCAGAGATAAACCGGGAATATCAATGAAGTCTTTTTCGTTATAGGTGAGCAGGGTCAAATTGTGCTGTATGGCCTGACTTGCAATCCACAGATCCTGCACACGGTGTCGATGCTGGAGCCCCAACGCTTTCATCTGCGCCGCCAAACTGCCGAAGATTTCTCCGGTGGTTTCATCAATGCGCAGAACAGGCTTTCGTTTCAGCCTGAAAAGAGCTGCCTGCCGCCTTTGGCGGATGTTCGGGTCCAATGCGTTATCGGCGCCAAATTTAAGTTCGGCGATGGTCACGGGTGAGATATAAACGGCATCATTGCCGGTGAAACGGGCGACATCCGCCGGGGCTAAAACGCCCCGCTCAACATCGACCCAGATGCAAGTATCGATCAGGAAGCCCATGGATCACGTAGTTTGCTGAGGTCGTCCAACGTTTCTTCCCTGCCGTCGCTCACCCAGGCGGCACCCGTATCATCAGGCAAGGTTCTATAAAGATCCGACATCGCTTCGATAGCCGTCATCCTTGCCGGTCCTGGAATGATTTTCGCCACGTGGTGGTTGTTGCGGATAATCATCAATTCTTCTCCCTGAAATTCAACCAAATTCATCATCTGTTTGAACTTCCGGGCCAGCTCTGTTGCAGTGATCTGAAGCATGACGGTCACCTCCTTTGATAATCTGCTGGTATCATATAATCAGATAACGTTCCTGTCAAGCGAGAGCTTTACTAAAAAATAGGGCGCTGTCCCTAATTATTTTTCTTGAAAGGCGGCTGCGGTGATAATGGGGATGTTGCGAAAATTGCCCAGAACAAGCAGATCCTTGTCACCGCTGACGATGTAGTCGGCCATTGCAGCCACGGCACAGGAGAGGAATTTATCATCGGCACGATCACGGCATACGCCGATGATTTCATCTTCAATATCAACCACTTCACAAAACGGAAGGACTTCGTATTGAAGAAGGGCGTCGATTTCCCGGGTTTTCAATGAAAATTTAGGGTAGGCGAGGACACGTCTGAACTCATCAAACGTATCATGCGAAAAAACCGGCAAGAATTTGCGAACCTTCCAGGATGAGACGACATTTCCGATCTCTCCGGAAAAAAGCAGTGCGGAAACCAGAACATTCGTGTCCAGCACTACCCGGATCACGGTTCTTTGCTTCTGGCCCACTGGACAGCCTCCGTCACATCGGCAGGTGCTATCCCCAGCTTCTTCATCTTTTCCCGGATTCCATTCAGAGTAGTGCCTACAGGTTGCATCCTGACGGGTGCCAGGACGATACGCCCATCCTGCACATCAGCATCAAAATATTCAATGCCGACGAACTCTTGAACAACCTTCCGTGGCAGCGTGATCTGGTTCTTGGTCGTAAGTTTTGCAAGCATTCCTTACCTCCTTACAGTAAGGATATCGCCCAACCACACATAAGTCAAGAAAAATCCATCGCCTGTCTTTTCACTCATTGCTCGTTGCTTTGTCCTGCAAGGTGCATGGTTCGACAGGCTCACCATGACA
>MWCU01000007.1 GCA_002070205.1 Firmicutes bacterium ADurb.Bin182
CATACCTTCCTCGAGAACGGCCACCCTGTGTGAGTTGGCTGAACCTTGGTAGGCGGCGTTCCAGGATTCTTTGACCTTCTGCGGGTCTTTAATGGTTCCGGGATGTTCAAGCACACCGCCCGGCGCGGCACCGTTTGCGAAAAACTTCGCTCCGTATTCTTCGGTAGCAATGGCGAGTCCCACTGCATTCTTTGCCATCGCAATAGGCGAATACCCGACCAGACCGTCAAAGCCCAAGCCTGGAATGTGCAGGACATCGGCCGGAGTAAGGTAGACCTGGCTGTCCTTGCCGAGCGAGGGTACGTCCTCCGAGCTTCGCTGATACAAATAGAAGAGCCGGCCGTTTGAATCACGGTCGACTGTCATTTTATTCGGCATAAGCGGGTAGAGGGAAAGAACCTCGCCGTGTGCGTTGCGTATAATTTGCGCGTAGGCGTTGCCCCATAACAAAAGATGACTCATCAGCGTTTCCCGGAACGCGAATGAAGTCATCTCCGGATTTGGCTCGTCATGGAGCAGCTTGTATAACGGATGCACCAGATATTTCTCTTTACCGCCGCTGTCGTTGTACTTATATACATGAAGCGGCAGACCCGCCAGTGTTTCAGACAGTATCCTTACGCAGGAGTATACCGCCGTCATCTGCATGGCGGTATGTTCGTTGACGGGCTTTCCGGCTGTCGTACCACCGAACAGGAAGCTGTATCTGCTGCCACCCAAGCTGTTCTGGGGCTTGTCACGGGAGTGGAAAAGTCCTGTAAATATGCTCATATGGCATCTGCCTCCTTAAAAATAAGCATCAAAAAAGGACAACCTTTCGATTGCCCTTTTGAGATATTAATATAATGATTACTTCTTTTCCTTGTTCAACATCAACAGTGCCGAACTCACCACCACAAATACCGAGCCGACATTATGAACGAGAGCTGCGGTTACTGGTGTGAGTGTACCAACTGTTGAGAATACAACTGCTATCACATTCCATATCATTGCAAAAGTGATATTAAAGTTAATTCGCTTCATGGTTTTTTGTGCCATTCCAAACAGGTAAGGTATGCGCTCAATGTTATCGCTGACAAGCACAGCATCGGAAGCTTCCACAGCAATATCACTGCCAATCCCGCCCATAGCTATCCCCGCGTATGCGGATTTGAGTGCAAGTGAGTCATTGATACCATCACCTATCATACAGATATTTTTGCTTTCGTCCGTGTATTGCTTGATAATATTCATTTTTTCTTCGGGCAGCATATTCGGCTTCACTTCTTCAATACCGACTTGTGCTGCAATATGCTTTGCGGTTGCTTCATTGTCACCAGTAAGAAGAATAGGCGAAATACCGATTGCTTTCAGCTCGCTTATCATCGGTTTTGCCGTGTCACGGAGAACATCGGAAAGGGCGATGATACCTACGCATATTCCGTCAACGCCCACATAAATGACTGTCGCACCCTCCGCCGAATACTGCTCTACAATAGAAGCTATTTCATTCGGAATGTGGACATTCTGCTTTGAAAAAAAATCCGCTTTTCCGGCAAGAATCTTTTTGCCTTTGACTATTGCTTCTACACCCATACCGGTTGATAATACAAAGTTTTGTGCTTCTTCTGCTTTTCCGCCGTTGTCAAGATAAGAAGCCAGGATGGCTTTTCCTAAGGGATGCTCGGAACGCTGTTCGGCAAGAGCACAATAAGCGAGCAGTTCTTCATCGCTGATTTCGGGTGTGCAACTTTTATAGCCTACAACCTTCGGTTTGCCGTAAGTAAGTGTTCCTGTCTTGTCAAACGCAATATATTTAATCTTTGACAAACGCTGAAGCGCGTCGCCAGAACGCACGATGATACCATATTTTGTAGCGTTTCCAATACCCGCTATAATAGCTGTCGGTGTCGCCAAAATAAAGGCACACGGGCAGAATACCACCAAGACCGTCACGCCACGGATTAACTCGCCCGTGATAAGCCAAGTAAGTCCCGCAGTAGCAAGAGCCACAACTACAAGCCATGTGGCCCAACGGTCAGCTGCTTTGACAATCGGTGCTTTATTTGCATCTGCTTCATCTGCAAGGCGTATCATTCTTTGCAGAGATGAATCGCTTCCAACCTTGGTGGCTCTCATTTCAAAGGTTCCGAATTGATTGATTGTGCCACTTGTGACTTCATCACCGACCTTTTTATCAACGGGGATAGATTCGCCCGTCATAACTGATTGGTCAATTGAGGTTTCGCCCGAAATGATAATGCCATCGGCAGAGATTGTTTCTCCTGCAAGTACGACAAGTATATCGTTTACTCGAATATCCTCAACGGGGATTGTTTCTTCGTTGCCGTTCCGCTTTACTCTCGCAGTTTTCGGTGTCAGGTCAATCAGCTTTTCAATACCTTTTCTCGCCTTGCGGGAAGTAGTATCTTCAAGAATTGTACCGATAGCCATAATCAAAGCGACTTCACCCGCAGCGAAGTATTCACCTATGGCTATAGAAGCTATCAAGGCAATCGATACAAGTACATCAGCTTTGATGTCATGTTCTTTAATGAGCGCAATAACAGAGCCGATGACAATCGGGATACCGCATAAAACGATAGCAACCCACGCAATATCAAACGGCAATACATTTTTCAGCACGCCAGTCAAGCTCAACACCAAAGTGATCGCTGAGATACAGCAGAAAACGATGTTCCTTTTCTCTGCGTTTACAAGCCATTCCTTAATTTTTCCCATATGTGTTCTCCTACTTCATAAATTTGTCAATAGCGATGTTCAAATCTTCAAGCACCTTTTTGTCGCCCGTTTCCACTGCTTCGACAACACAATGGTCAATATGGTCTTGTAAAATCAACTTTCCGACATTGTTTACTGCAGACTTAACCGCTGCGATTTGAATGAGCACCTCACTGCAGTCCCTGTCTTCCTCTATCATTTTTTTGATAGCTTCGAGATGCCCGATTGCCCGTGAAAGGCGGTTGATAACCACCCGTGAATTTTCGTGATGATGTGCCACTATTAGTCCTCCTCAATATCCCCCCAGGGGGGATATTGATAGTATATCACACAAATCCGAATTATTCAAGAGTCCGCACACAGTTACGGAGTGGCTTAAATTTGCGAAACAGTTAAAATACGAGCAGTCCACGTGTGTCATACACGCTTTCGCTCGTATCGTTTCCGCACCGTATCGCCCGGTCAAGCGCCATAATGGTGGCTACCGCGCCGTCGATTTTCTCGGTGGATTTCTCTTTGTCTGCTTTAATGTTTCCGGCAGGATCGGTGCGGATGTAGATGTTATCCATCATCCACCGTAAAACCGGGTGTCCTCCGTGAACGATTTTCTTTTCCAGTGTAAGCTTCATCAGTTCCTTAGTAGGTGGGGACATATCTTTGAAACCCTGCCCGAAAGGTACCACTGTGAAACCAAGGTTCTCAAGATTCTGTGTCATCTGAACTGCGCCCCAGCGGTCGAAGGCAATCTCACGGATGTTATATTTTGTACCGAGTTCTTCAATAAACTTTTCTATGTATCCGTAATGGACAACGTTGCCCTCGGTAGTTTTCAGATACCCTTGCTTCTTCCAGACATCATAATTCACATGGTCTCTGCGCACACGCAAATCGATGTTGTCTTCCGGTATCCAGAAGAACGGAAGCACGATATACTGGTCATCCTCATTAATCGGCGGAAACACCAGGACGAAAGCAGTTATATCTGTGGAGGAGGATAGGTCAAGTCCGCCATAGCATACACGTCCTTGTAAGGCTTCCGGGTCGACCGTAAAAGCGCAGTCATCCCATTTGTCCATCGGCATCCATCGCACGGCTTGTTTGACCCACTGGTTCAAGCGGAGCTGTCGAAAGCTGTTCTCCTCGGCGGGATTCTGTCTTGCTGATTCAAAGGCCGCTTTGACCTTGTCCATACTCACCGTAATGCCGAGGGATGGGTTTGCTTTTTTCCATACCTTTAAATCTGTCCAATCATCCTCCTGTGCCGCACCATATATAACCGGGTAGAAGGTCGGGTCATGTTTTCTGCCGTCGATAATATCCAGCGCCTTCTGATGCACTTCCCAGCAGATGCTATTCTGGTTATCGCCTGCAGTGGTGATAAGGAAATACAGCGGCTGCATTCTCGCATCACCGCTGCCTTTGGTCATGACATCAAAAAGTTTGCGGTTCGGCTGAGTATGCAGCTCATCAAATACCACGCCGTGGGTGTTGAAGCCGTGTTTATTACCAACATCGGCCGATAGCACTTGGTAGGTGCTATTTGTTTTCTGATAGATGAGTCGCTTGGTAGCGTCAAGAATTTTAACACGCTTATCTAAAGCCGGACACATCCGCACCATATCCGCCGCCACATTAAAAACGATAGAGGCTTGGTTTCGGTCGGCAGCACAGCCGTAAACCTCGGCACGTTCCTCAAAATCACCGCAGGTGAGCAGCAGAGCAATCGCCGCCGCAAGCTCACTCTTGCCCATCTTCTTCGGTATTTCAACATAGGCGGTATTGAACTGTCGGTAGCCGTTGGGCTTGAGCGTTCCAAAAATGTCACGAATAATTTGTTCCTGCCAGTCGATCAGTTCAAACGGCTTTCCGGCCCATGTGCCTTTGGTGTGACAGAGCGATTCAATGAACGCCACAGCGTAGTCGGCGGCTTCTTTG
>MWCU01000008.1 GCA_002070205.1 Firmicutes bacterium ADurb.Bin182
TGTTAACTCCAGAATTCATTTATGGACTTAAAAATACGACAAACAAGCAAGTTACAGATGGCACATATCCAGTTGATGATACTGCGGTCGAGGATTCCCAAGGTACAGAACCAGAACTTCATGACGATGTGTTTTTGTCATACATGAGTAAGGTGCGAACGAAGTATAGTACGATTAAAACGCTTCTTTATAACGACCAGCCCAAGCCATTCTATGATTTTTATGTATGTAATAACATTACATGGCGGGAGCGGGTCGAAGGACAGAGGATACCTTTCCGACGGGCGTTGATTTCAGAAGCAAATATTAAGAAGCTGGCAGAGATTTCGAGGTTCATCTTCATTACTGGAGCCGGTGGGCTTGGGAAATCTATGATGATGCGGCACCTGCTGCTCAACGCAATAGATAATTTCGAGACGTTTAAGCTTATTCCAGTTTTTATCCCACTAAAGGATTTTGATAACTCCTCTGGGAAGCTGTTCGACTATATCTTTGCAAAAATAAGTGACTTTGAAAGTGGAATAACGAAAGCTGATTTTGTTAAAGCATTATCAGCTGGACGGTGTTTATTACTCTTCGACGGTTTGGACGAAATTGGTATGAATAATGTTGGTTTCTTTGAACGCCAATTGTGTTCATTTACCGATAAATACACCGCCAATTACTACGTTATATCCTCACGTCCATACCAGTCATTTGTTTCTTTTGAGCGATTTTGCGTCTTGCGACTTTTGCCATTTACAATCGAGCAAGCATTGCATCTCATCGACAATCTGGATTTTCGACCAGACGACCCAACAATTAAGGCAAAATTCCGATATGAGCTAAACGAACGTCTATATAAAACGCATAGAGCCTTTACCGAGAATCCTCTCCTTCTAACGATAATGCTCATGACGTTCGAGATGTTCGCCGAGGTTCCGTCCCAAATGCATATATTTTATCGTGAGGCGTTCAATGCATTATCAAGAACACACGATGCCAGCAAGGGAGCTTATAAAAGAGAGCTAAAGTCGCAGTTGTCCGTTGATGCCTTTTCGGAGGTGTTTGCAGAAGTATGTTTTCGTACATATTGGGACGAGAAATTTGAGTTCTCTATGGATGAATTTGAGGTGTATTTTCAGAAGCTTACATCTATGTATGCTAAAAAAACTACGGCGGCAGACTTCATGTACGACCTTTGTTATAGTATGTGTTTGATGTATCTGGAGAGCGGCAAGTATTACTTCACACACCGTTCGTTCCAAGAGTATTTTAGTGCGGTTTTTCTCTCCGGGCAAAAAGATGATGTTATTAAGAAATTGGGGGCTTTCTTTGAAAAGCGTGAGCGGCGGATGCGCGGCGACCAAACCTTCTTAATGCTCAACGACCTAATACCAGACAAAGTTGATGAGTTTATTTTTATCCCGTATTTGCAAGCACTATTCGATGATTGTGACAGCGGCGAGGGATATTGGACTTTCCTCGATAAAATGTATCCGACAATTGAGTATGACAGTGGTGATGTGCCGTTTATCACTTATTGTCCACCAGCATCGTATCTGTTTACCTGCTTGCTTTCTTTCATAAAGCCACCGGTAAACACATTCTATAAACTTCGAGATTTACCTGAATATGATGAATTTATTGAAACAACTTACTATTGGCTACAGGTTGGAAAAGATGATGATGAGGTAGATGTCGTCGAAGAAGATAAAATACCAAGTGAGTATATTGAGGCTTATGGCGAACCAGAAATTGCAGGGCATCATTATTCTGTGGAAATCTCCACTGTACTTGAAGATACCGATAACTACAGAGATTTCGTGAAAATGCTTGATAATGATAATTTTATCTATAAGCTACAATACCTACAAGCGAGGGCGTGCCTTGAGCATTTAAAGAAGAAACAGCAGGAGTCAGACGCATCACTTTTAGACTTGTTGTGATTCCACGATCAGGAATTGCGAGAGTAAATCATACTTATTCATACTTATCTGTTGTAAATTAGAGATAGTCGTGGTATAATAAGTGAGCGTGAACTGTACGCGAAACGAACAGGAGGAACGGGCATGACTAACGAACCCGAAAAATGGTCAAATTTAGAAGAAGTCGCCGAGCACCTTGGAGTGAGCAAGGACACAATCAGAGCGTGGATAAAAAAGAACGTCATACCATATCACCGTGTTGGTAGGCAGTACAAATTCCGCTTATCCGAAGTTGATGCTTGGGTTGAAAGCGGCGAAAGCGCAAAAATAGAGTAACTGAAGATTTGGAGGTGAAGCACAGATGGGCACCGTAATAAAGCGACGCGATTTCACGGCGGTCGTGAGGCAGGCACGGCAGGGCGTGTTTGTGCTTGCCCAAAAGTTGACTGTGCCAATAGATGCTCCTGCGGTGAACGTGGGAATGCTCCTTGGCGAAGCCGCGTTGACCGCGAAATCGAGAAATGCACCGATAGATATCGCACACACGCTTGACACGATATTGGGTCAGGAGAGCCATGATATCATTCTTGAAAACACCGACATCCTCTTTTCACCGGAATACGGCTTGGATGTGATTAAGATGCTCTTGCAGATAGGTCGCAATCAGCGTTTTTATCTGATGTGGCCGGGAGAAATCACCGGCGATAAACTGACCTACTCCGAGCCGGACAGGTTCGATTACAAAGAATACAACATCAAAGACTATGTGGACACATACGTCGTTTTGAGATAGGAGCGAATAATATGAAGTACAGTGAATTGATTCAATTTGACCCCATTGTCACTGTCATCGAATTGAAAAGCGCGGATGACAGCGCAAAGGCAAGAGAGCTTGTACGCAGCTATGTCATGAGCGACGATATGGCAGACCTTGTGTCCGCGAAAATTCTCTCACAGCTGAAGCTTACAGATGTCGTTGATAATAAGGGCGTTTTGCTGGTCGGTAACTATGGTACAGGTAAATCTCACTTGATGAGTGTGATCTCTGCCATTGCTGCCGATTCGTCGTATCTCGACCTTGCACAGAATGAGCGTTTTCGCGCCGCTGCAAAGTCAGTCGCCGGTAAGTTTGAAGTGCTGCGCATTGAGATAGGCAGCACCGAAGCGTCGCTTCGTGCAATTATCACAAGCAATATTGAACAGGATTTGGCTCGCCGCGGCATCTCCTATCAATTCCCCGATGTCGGGAACATCACAAATAACAAAGACGCGCTCGTGGCGATGATGGCGGCATTTGCCGGGAAGTACGGCGATAAGGGCTATCTCATTATCGTGGACGAGCTGCTCGACTACCTGAAAGGACGCAAGGACAACGAGCTGATGCAGGACATCGGCTTCATGCGTGAGCTGGGCGAAATCATCAAGTCCACCAACCTGCGCTTCATCAGCGGCATTCAGGAGGTCTTGTTTGAAAACCCGACCTTCCATAACGTGTCCAACTCGCTGCTCAAGATGAAAGACCGCTATGAGCAGGCGCTCATCCGTACCGAAGATATCGCCTACGTTGTCAAGCAGCGCATCCTTCACAAGACGCCGGAACAGAGAGCCATGATACGCGAGTATCTGACGCCGTTCTGCCCGCTCTATCAAAGCATGGCGGAGCAGCTTGACGAGTATGTCGATTTATTCCCGATTCATCCTGCCTACATCAGCACATTCCAGCGCATGGTCATCGTTGAGAAGCGCGAAGTGCTGAAGACCATATCTGAAACCATCGGCACCATCATCGATAAAGAGATACCCGCCGGACAGCCCGGTATTATTTCCTATGACACTTACTGGAGCCGTATTAAAGGCGACCCCGCAAAGCGTGTGGAGCCCGCCATTCATGAAGTGCTGCAAAAGAGCGGTGTGCTGGAGGACATCATCGCCCGCTCCTTCCCGGCACAAAAAGCTGCTTATAAGCCGATTGCACTCCAGATTATCGCCGCGCTCAGCGTTCATCGTCTGACTACCGTCGTGCTCGACGCAAAGCTCGGTCTTACGGCGCAGAACCTGAAGGACGACCTGATGTTGTTCATCCCGCTGCCTGTTATGGAGGAAGATTTCCTGCTCACGACGGTTGAAACCATCATGAAGGACATCATGAACACCGTCAGCGGGCAGTTCATTGAATACAATAAAGACAACGGTCAATACTTTCTCGACCTGAAGAAGGATGTTGACTACGATAAAAAGATACAGGAAAAAGCGGATTTCCTCGGTGAAGACCGCCTGAATCAGTATTTCTACACCGTCATGTACGATGCCGCTGACCTGCAGCTCACCGAGCACGTCACAGGTCGCAAGATATACGAGTACCGCATCAACTGGACGGAGAAAAACATCTTCCGCGAGGGCTACCTCTTTATGGGACTGCCTACCGAGCGTCCGACCGCGCAGCCGCCGCAGGATTTCTATGTGTATATGCTCCCCCTGTTCGGTATGAAGCCGGTCGAGGAGCCGCAGAAGGACGAGGTTTACTTCCGCTTCCAGAGCAGCCCGAAGTTCATCGAGCTTCTGAAAGCCTACGCCGGTGCCAGAGAAATGGAAGCCATGTCCGCACAGGGCGAGACCCGCTCCACCTACGCAAAACGTGCCACCTCGACGCTGCGCGACCTGCGCCGATACCTCGAGGAAAACAAAACCGTCTGCTTCCAGATTTCCTACCTCGGAACCGAGAAGCCTGTGCTTGATTACCTGCGCGGCGCTCGTATGAATGAGATTACTGTGCGCGACGTCATCAGTATTGTGGCGTCCAAAGCACTCAGCGCTTATTTCAACGACCGTTACCCGAACTATCCTGTGTTCAAGAAGCCGGTCACAAAAGACAATCAGGCGACCATGCGGGCAGAAGCCATCAACGCCATCGCCGGTAAAGCGACACAGCTCGGGACATCACTGCTGGAATCGCTGGGCTTGCTTCTGGACGGTAAGGTCAGCGTGGAGCATTCAAAGTACGCATCT
>MWCU01000009.1 GCA_002070205.1 Firmicutes bacterium ADurb.Bin182
GCATCAAAAAAAATCCCAGGCGGGCGCGGAGCAGGTGTTCAAGGGAGGCCTTGCGGATCACGCGGAGGCTACTACGAGCCTTCATACAGCGACGCACCTCCTTCAGGCAGCGCTTCGAAAAGCGCTTAATGATGACGGCATCGCTCAGAAGGGCTCAAACATCACTGCGGAGAGGCTCAGGTTCGATTTTAGTTTTCCCCGGAAACTCACCAGGGAGGAACTGGATGAGACCGAACGGCTGGTCAACGAAGCTATCGAGAGGGACCTTCCCGTCACCTGCGATGAGATGACGGTGGATGAAGCAAAGGCCAAAGGAGCTATCGGCCTTTTTGAATCCAAATACGGCTCGCGCGTAAAGGTGTACACTATGGGAGATTTCTCGTGCGAGATCTGCGGAGGACCTCATGCGGAGCGCACGGGTTCTCTCGGCAAGTTTAAAATAATAAAAGAAGAGGCTTCCTCCGCCGGCGTCCGCAGGATCAAGGCAGTACTTATAAAATAGCTGCGGGCATGGGGGAATTCAACTGCCCGGCTTTGAAAAAACGGCGGTCCGCGGATAAGCCGTGCTTTCTCATTCTGCCGGGAGCAAGATTATCGCGCGGGAGAAAATATGGTTTTCGATGAACGAAAAATGCCGCAATGGCTTGAATACGACTGGATTTTGAACTCGGTGCCTTCAAAATACCGCGTAAACACGGAGCTGGATTCAATGCTGCCGAATACGGTAAAGCAAATTCTGCTTTTTGTAAAATGCGGCTCAAAGGATCCTCGCGATGACGGGCTGACTTTGAGGGAAAGGCGGCGCATTGAAGCTCTCGAAAGAAAAAGCGTGAAGCAGCTTGACGCCGTATACGCGGGAATTATAAGTTCGGACCGTGAAGTACGGATGTATTTTTACACGGACAAAGAGCGGGATTTTGAATTGCTCCGTGAGATTCTCGACAAAGAGAACGGGATCGACTGTACCTGCAAGAGGATCTATGAACCGCAATGGCAGACTTATTATACGCTGCTTTACCCGGACGCTGCAAAGTACCAGACTGTCCGAAATAAAACCCTTATCGACAACATTTCAAAACGCGGGGACAATACTTCCGCGCCGCGAAGGATCAACCTGCATATGCACTTCCCGACAGAACCGCTCAGGCTCCTGTTTCAGGAGGAGGCGAGGCTTGCGGGCTTTGTTATCGGGGACGCCGTGTACGCGCCTGAGCGGGACCTGCCGTACGGAGTTGTGCTGCACAGGATAAGCACGCTGCGCAAGGGCGATATAGACAGCCTCACGACCCGTGCTATACGGGTAGCGGAGAGATTCAGGGGCGCGCTCGTTCAATGGGACTGTCTGCTTATTCAAAAGGGAAGCCCGCTGAAATAATCGTACGGGTCAGGCCGCGGGGGTTTACGCAAAGAGGAGGCAGAACATGTCCGAAGTTTTTATTACGCGAAAAGAAAAGCTGGCTCAGACCCACAGAAACGAGCATGAGCCTTTTGAGTACTATAAGTATGAGGTAACGAAGCGCAGCGAATTTTCTCAAGTCTATATTGCGTTTTACGAGATCCCGCCCATGAAATCCAACTACCCGTATCATTATCACACCGAAAATACGGAAGCTTTTTTTATTCTGAGCGGCCGCGGCGAGATCAGGACTCCCGACGGATGCAGGGCAGTCACAGCGGGGGACATAATAGTAATTCCTCCGGGAGAAAAGGGCGCTCACAGGCTCACGAATACCTCTTCAAAAGAGGTCCTTCAATACATCGATTTCGACACCGCAAACTATCCTGACATAGTGCGCTATCCCGACTCCGGAAAAACAGGCATATTGATGCGCTCAAAACCCGTAACTGTCTATAAAGACGGCACAGAAGCGGATTATTACGACGGCGAGTAGAATGCGCCGAATTGTGTTTTATCCCTTCGCCGAGCGGGCTGTTATCCGGTCAAAGAATCCGGATCCCGGATAAGATATCTGAATCACTTTGGCTCCCGATTTTGCGCACGCATATTTTTACCTTGCGTAAAATCTTTTTTATTGTGCGCGTTTTAACCTTCGCCGCACCAGATACAGCAAGCTGCCAAGTACGACCGCCACGTGAAGGAAAAGCCGCAGCGAGTCGCCGTCTCCGGTTTTGGGGACTTTGATTGCGCCGCTTTGTACAAATACGGCAAAATGCGAAAGGCTGTTTACCGTGAATGTCGCTTTGCCGTCCTTTACCGCGGCTGCGTATGTGTTAAGCGTGCCGTTTGCGCAATGCAAAACCGTTACCGTTTCGCCGTTGTATTGTGAGCCCAAGGGTATGGTGACGGTGAGAGGGCCTTTGAAGCCGCCTGTCAGCGATATATCCATTCCCGTCAGAATCGTTAAGCTGCTGCTTGTCATATGTTTGCGGATTGCATCGCATGCGCCGCAGGCCCCTGCGGAGCAGGCAGGGACTTTTGACCGTGAGGGTCGCGTCCCTGCGGATATTGCCTGAAACCGAAACTCCCGTAGCGAAATCGGTAAGTGTACGATAAAAGTAAATCGGCTTACCGTAGTCTGTTAACCGAAATATTGCGTGAATGGTATGATCGGCCGTTACATTGCTGAATGTGTAGAATGTTATCGCTCCCACATCTGTTCCGTCCACGGTGACGGACTCAATTATGTAACCTGCGTCCGGGGTGATCTCAAAAGTTTGATTTCCGCCTTCCGTTACGGATACCTTTCCGTCCGGGCTGATTTTGCCGCCTACGCCCGCCGAGGCGGTGATGGTGTGGATAGCGGGAACCGCGGCCTGCGGCGTTGCTGTCACAGCCGCTTCCGCGCCGGCTCCCTCGCTGTTTACCGCGCGAACCCTGAACGAATAGCTTTGACCATTTATAAGGCCGGTGAATGTATGCTCCGTTGCTATGCCGGTGTTAGTCCAGGCCGTTTCGCCGTCTTTAATGACCTCGTACCCGTTTATTTCTGCGCCTCCGTCGTTTGCCGGGGCAGACCAGCTAAGCGTTACCTGCCTGTCCCCGGGTGCCGCGGTCAGCCCTTGCGGCATCGAAGGCACGGTCGCTGCCGGCGGCTCATACCTGTATATATCAATCGTTTTCGTATTGTTCAAAATGCTGTATCCGTAAGGCGCGGTTACGGTCACGGTTACGCTGCCCTCCACGGTTACCGATGAAAGCGCGATTGACCAATCGGTTCCCGATCCTGTAAGGGCGCCTTTGACGGCCGAGCCCGTGCCGTCATCGATCTCGATGTTATCCGCGGTCAGGCCGCTTATGCCGCCGCTGAATTTCAAATCGATCCTCGTTGAGGTCGCCGCGCCCGGGGAACCATCCGCAGTTGCGCTTACAAGCGATACCTCAGTAAGCGGCAGAAAAACGGCATTGACCGTCGCGTCGCTTTCCGGCATGGTGCCCGGGAGGCTTTCCCAATGAGAGAAGCAGTACCCTTCCTTGGCCGGTAAAGGAATGCCTTCGGCGGAAACCGTGTCATCCGCGTTATAGTACTGCGCAGCATGCTCTGTTTCTTCGTTCATATAAGTAAGCTTGTATACTGCGTTGCTGTTGTTCGCCGAGCGAAATACCGGCGCGGGATCCGCGTCCGTTCCCAGCGATTGGCCAAAAGCCGCGCCTAAAAGGTACGCCACTTCGCCGGAAGCGAATTGCCCGCATGATTTGCTTATCGTAACGTAGGCGGACGGATTGTAGCCGATCCCGTCCACAGCGGACGAGTCGAGATAATAGCAGCCTGTCAGCGCGCAATATTCGTTGGTCGCGCCGCAGATGGCCGCATCGTTGCCTGTACCCGTAACACTCCCGCTGTTGTATACATTTGTGAGCTCTGCCGTGTAAATTGTGTTTATTTCCTTATTCCCGTTTAAAAGCCCGCATATGCCGCCGATATTAAGGCTGCCGGAAACGCTTCCTGAGTTATATGAATTAAGGATAGAGTTATAGCTTATGCCGCATATGCCGCCGATACAATTACCGCCCGGGCCTCCCGAAACGGTGCCGCAGTTGATGCAGTTTTCGATTCTTGCCCTGCTATCGCCCGCAATCCTGCCTGCACGCTCTGTCCCCGACACCATGCCGCCGTTTTGGCAGTTTTTAATGCTTATGTTTCTTGTATTGACATATCCGCATACGCCTCCGACGAAACTGTTTCCGCTGACCGTGGCCGTGGTTCGGCAGTTTGTAATCGAGCAATTATTCGACGCTATATATCCGCATATGCCGCCGACATAATCTTTCCCTTCAAAATACGATTTATCAAGGCGTAAGTTTTCAACTTTAGTTGCGGCGCTTATAAATCCAAACAGACCTTGATTGTTGTTGTCTGAATTTTTGATATATATGCCGCTGATCGTGTGATCGTTGCCGTTAAAACCGCCTTTAAAGCTTCTTTCCGAACTGCTGCCGATAGGTGTCCATTCGTAATCCGGCGGTTCGGTTCCCCAGTTTTCCCAGTTTTCGATGTCGTTTTCGTTTAATGTGATATCGGCCATAAGAGTACCGTAGATCCTTGCGGTAGAGTTGTTCACAGTATTTGCAAATTGTATCAAATGGTCTGCCGTCCAAATCTGATAAGGGTCGTTCATCGACCCGCTGCCGAGCATATCATATGAAATATCTATAGTGAACGTCTTTTCATCCTGCCCGTAATCGTTTCTCGCTTGAATTGTAAACGTGCTGCTTCCCCCGGGCGCGGGAGGTGTTCCCGTTATTTCTCCCGTGTCACCGTTCAGCGTCAGCCCCGCGGGCAGTTCGCCGGAAATGATCGAGTAGGTAATGGGCTTTGTGCCCGTTGATTCAATACGCGCGCTGTATGCGATATAAACCTTGCCCTGAGGCAAGGTCTCAGTCGCGATTTGCGGCGGACCGGGCGTGGAACTCGCGTAAACCGTGACATCCTTCGCAGGCATGACGGACGGCAGTTCGACCCATTCCAGGAAATCGCCATCTTCCATAACGGGGTCAGTTATTCCGTCTGACGATACCGTGTCCCCGGCATTATAATACTGCGCCGCGTGCTCTGTTTCTCCGTTTATATAGGTAAGCTTGTATACCGCGTTGCTGCCGTCCTGCGCACGGAATACCGGCAGGGGATCGGTCCCCAGAGATTGCCCGTATGTTTCCCCCATCAGGTATGCTGTTTCGCCCGAAGCGAATTGCTCGGCGGTTTGGTTCACAGGTGTTCCCATCCCCGAGTGGCTGCCGATCCCGTTATTCGCGGATGAGCCGATGTAATAAACGTTTTCAAGGCTGCTCGTATTCGAAGTAATTTCGAATACGGGCCATCCGCCTGTTACAATGCCGCTGTTGTATACGTTTTTTACCGTGCCGCCGTCGGAATTGACTCTGCAGATTCCCCCCGCGGCTTCGCTGCTTGACACAGTTACGTTGCCGTTGTTGTAAGAATCAGACAATTCTTTACAGTTGATGCCGGCAAGGCCGCCTATATATGAACCGCTGCCGCTGACAACTCCTTGATTAACGCAGCGGATGACCGTTTCTGAGATTTGGCCAGTGATGCCGCCTGTGTAATATCCGCCCGTTATGCTTCCCGTATTTAAGCAGCTATCGAGCAAAGTATTTCTTAGGGCGCAACCTGTAATCCCACCCGTATAATTTCCGGTGCCGATTACGGTTGCGCCGCTTTCGCAGCCGCTGATATTGCTGTAGTAAGACACATATCCGCAGATTCCGCCGACATTGCTTCTGCCTTTGATATACGAGCTTGCGAGCTTTACATTTGTTATTACCGCATTGTTTGTTATATCGCCCATTATATATCCGAACAGGCCCTGATAGTCACTTGAGCTGTTGATATAGACGCCGCTTATCGTATGTCCCTTTCCATCAAATACTCCGCTGAATATGTGTGCTTCGCTGCCTATAGGCGTCCAGCTGTTTGTCGGGGTACCGGTCGTCCCCCAAGTTTCCCACAATTGCGTATCGTTAAGCTGAATGTCTACCGTCAGGTTGCCGTAAATTCGCGTATTGCCGCTGTTGACCTGATTGGCAAACCATTTCAAATGCTCGCCCTTGCTGATTTGGTAGGGATACGCTGCATTGCCGTTTCCCGGAGGCTGTTCCGCCTCTCCGCTCCATATCCCGGCCGCTTGCGATGGTTTTGCCGGCAGCAGAATAAGTACCGCCATAGCGCACAATATAAGGCTCAATAACCGTTTTCCTTTCATGTGTGCCCCTCCTCTATATACGTCGCATTCGCGACGCTTTTCATACCCATGAATGCAGGTTTTTAAATGGCGTTCTTGCTGAAACCGGGCCTGGCTGCCGCAGTCTCCGGGAGCGTCTTTTTCAGAGGTTTCCACCTTTCGCAGCTTTTCTGCACCGCCGTTTCTTTTCCGAAGCCTTCCGCGTTCCTCGATTTCGCCCGTCGTACGTCAAGTAAACGGAAAAATCTCGCCGCTTTCAACGCCTTGCGTTGGCCTTCATAATCCCGTATGCGTTCCTTTCGCGAAAATGCCCCTTTAACAGCTTCTTTAAGCTTATTATAGGGGTAAATCTGGCTGAATAACAGTTACTTTTTAGACATAAAAAGTCACGTTTTTTATTATGCCGTTTTCATGTTGTTTCCTGCGAAGGATCATCCGAGCACATTCCGGCGTAAAGCACCGAGCAGGTCGCGAATGCGCCAAGCGCCGCACAGAACACGCTTTTGAGCAGAATATAAAAGTAAAAAGGGATCTCTTTTACGCTTAAAAGCGTAAATAACGCAGCCGCCGGTACAAACAGTATCAGGGCGGAGCCCAGGCCGAAAATGGCGCAAAGCAGCAAAGGGCGGTTAAAGAACCATATAAACAAGCGCGCCGGATGCGTCTTATCTGCGAGCACGCCTTTGGTTTTATCTCTGCGAAGGCTCATCCTGCAAAAGGGGGTGGTTATTGCAAACGTCATAATGCAGGTGATCATCAGGTCAACGGCGATACTCAGAGCATCCGTTTTAACGAAATCCGCCTTGTGATAAATCAGTGAGGCGATCATTCCGCTGATAAAGAAGTTGTATGCGGCGGAAATCGCGGCCTGTATTCTAAGGTAAACGGCAAGCTCACTTTTCATAAAATAACTCCTTTAATCTAAAAAACGCTGTTCTTTTTTGAATTCTGCTTTATGGATAGGGCTTTTCCCGAAAAAGGTCCACTTTTTAAAATACGAATTTTGAAAGCTCGTCCCTGCCGGTGATGAACAGCTTGTCGTATATATCACGCATTATGTTCTTAAGCCTGCCGACGGAAATATTGTTTTGCTCTGCGATCTTTGCGTAAGGTATGCGGCGAGATACGGCTAAGGCAAGATGGTATTCGCGCAATGACAGTACAAGGGTAATATTGTCCTTTGTGAACAGGTTATGAAAAGTGATCCAGTTTTTCCATGTACGCTTCCATTGCTCGATCACGGCATAGTAACTGTTTGGAAATTCTTGTTTGAGGCACTGCTCAACAAGACCGCCGAGGGCTGTCACGACTTCAGCGAAGGGCGTTATAAAGCCGTGAGGCAGAGCAATGCGCATTGCCTCAAGCAGCCATCGCTTAGCCTCTTCGGCTCGCCCGAGCTCAAAGCATGCGACGGCACAGGTTACCCTTAAATATATATCCGCAATGGTGATTCCGCTCTCCGCTGAGCTCAGAGTGAGCGCGGTCTGCGCTACCGCAAGCATTGCATCGCATTGACCGATGCAGTGAAGATATTTCGACCTGAGATAAAGCGCAATGGATTTTACCTGAAAAGGAAGGGCGCTGAAATCTCCCGCACGCAGCCACTCGGGAGCCATTTCGGGGGCGATCATGCTCACGGCGGCGGTTGCGAGCGAAAGCTCAGCAATGGCTTTTATATTGCCTTCCGTGCATGTTTGAACGGTTCGCTTCAAATATGTTTCGATCTCCGTATACGCATGGTAATCCCCCGCGCTTATTGCCGCGGCGATGGCCAAAGGACAGATGCGCAGCCGCACCGGGTTATCTCCTTCCGACTTGCGGTATCTATCCGTTGCCCGGGCAAAATCACCCTTTAAATAGCTGAGTTCGGCTTCGTAGATGAACCGCAGCCTTTCTTCCTTCACCATATTTAAAATCTCGTCCGGATTCTCGCGCGGCGCCGGTATAGCGGCACCGGTAATCACGAATTCAAAATCATCGGACTTCTTGATCTTTGACAGCCGTCTTCTTTTGCGAGCGTCAGCGGGCTTTTCCGCATCAGCGGGAAGCATCCATGCCCTTCCGAATTTTTGAGCGCCCGATATCCTGTTTTCGGTCACGAGCCGCTGCACCTGTCTCAAAGAAACGCCCCATTTCTCGGAGGCTTCCGTGACGGTCATATACATAGCCGTGCTCCTTTTTTCGGTATAAAATGACATTTATATTATAGTCTCATTTGAGGCGCATCGCAACGGTCAGCGTAAT
>MWCU01000010.1 GCA_002070205.1 Firmicutes bacterium ADurb.Bin182
CACTTCAGCGAGTGAAACGGAAGCTTGAAAAGTATCTGGAAATTAAAGATATATAAAAAAACAAAACCCCCATTATGCCCGTGTCCATAGGGACATAATGTGAACCGTAGGTGTTTTGGGAAGGCAGACAGCAGATTAAGCTGTCTGCCTTTGCTGTTGTTCGGCTATTTTCTGTGCTTCTTCCGCAAATGCGCCGAGAATGCCGATGTCTCTGTAACGTATGACAATCTTTTGTTCCGCTGTTCTGGAATAACGCTCGCCGCGTTCGCCCACTTCAATTCGCTCGATAAACAAGTGCAGAAGCTCGCCAGTCAGCTCCGGAATCTCGGTATAGCGCTTGGCTTTTTCCACGAACCGGGAGACATTGGAGATAGACTCCTGCAGTTTGTTTATTCGCTCCACAGCCTGGGGAATTCGTTCCTTCAGGCTGTTTTGCTCGCTGTTGTAGTCAGCTGATAATATCCGGAACTGCTCGCTAGTTACCCTGCCTAGCACGTTGTCCTCATACAGCCGCTTGAAGAGTGTGCTCAGCTCAGTGTCCCTCCGGCGCATGGTATCCAGCTCGCGCTGGAGTCGCTCGATCTCACGCCTGGTTTCTGTGCTATTTTTCTGATTAATATGCTGCACAAATAGGGCCTCCTGTTGTCTGGCAAAATGAGTGACCCGTCGCAGATCGTCCAGAATGATTTCGGCCAACTGGTTTTCCCTGATGTAATGAGCGGTGCACTTATCCTTACCGCGCTTCTTGTAGGTGGAGCACATGAAGTTGTTTTTTACAGCATCCATAGTGTGTGCCCGGTGAAGTACCATTGTCCCGCCGCAGTCGGCACAGTAGACCAGGCCGGAGAACATATTCTGCTCTGCCATGTTTGCCCTGCGCCTTTTATGCTTTCGGATGTCCTGCACGATGTCCCAGGTTTCCCTCGTTACAAGCGGCTCGTGAGTATTCTCGAACCGCAACTGTTCAGCCTTAGGACGCTCAATACGCTTCTTGTTTTTGTAGGATATCGTGGTGGACTGCAGGCTTATGGTATGCCCCAGGTATACCTCGCCCTCCAGAATGCTGGCTACGGTAGTATTGCTCCAATCATAAGGTCTTGTGGTGTCCACACCGGTAAGACGCACACCGGTCTTGCTGTAGTAATAATTACCGGGTGTGAGAATTTGCTCTTTTTTGAGCTGCCTTGCAATCTGGCTGGGACCTTTTCCACCGGCACAGAGGCTGAATATCCTTTGCACAATCGGAGCCACATCTTCGTCGGGAACAATCCTTTTCTTGGGGTCGTTTTCGTCTTTTTTGTAGCCGTAGGGTGCTCTGGTTGCCACACGCTCGCCCCGTTCAGCCTTCGATT
Organism: Firmicutes bacterium ADurb.Bin182; assembly: GCA_002070205.1. GTDB lineage: Bacteria > Bacillota > Clostridia > Christensenellales > CAG-138 > MWCU01. The sequence goes on from MWCU01000010.1 coordinate 1,353, forward strand.
TTACGACCGCTCGGATTTTCCTGCTGGTATCTTTGGCATAGAAATCGTTGAACAGGTTCATGAACGGGGTGAAGTCGTTGTCGCCGTATAGGCTGTCCACATTATTGTTGACGGCGATGAAACGGATGCCATAGCTGGGGAACACCATCTCGGTGTACTGTCCGACCAGCAGGTAGTTTCTCCCTAATCGGGACATGTCTTTGACAATAATGGTTGCAACCTCATCGTTCTCCGCCAGTCTCATCAGCTCGTTCCATCCCGGACGGTTGAAGTTTGTGCCGCTGTAACCATCGTCAGAAAGGAACAAGGTGTTTTCAAATCCATTGTCAGCTGCGTATTTTTCCAGCATCATCCGCTGGTTTTGAATGCTGTTGGATTCGCCCTCCCGGTCATCCTCCTGACTGAGTCTTGCATATAAAATGGTATATTTTTGGTTTGCCTGTTTCATAAGTACCTCCTTCTTTATTGGCAAACCGATACGGAATACTGAAACTGCGGATTGCTCCGCAATTCCAAGCATACCGAAGAGTTTGCCCGAAGTCTACTGAATTCCGAAAGAATCTCGCTCATTTTTCCTGCTCCTTATCGATCAAGGTGAGGAGCTTGTCTGTGGGTAATGAGGCGGCGGCTTTGGGGAACACGGACTTGATAGCGAACTTCTTTCCGGCTATCTCCATGTGCCTTTCAAGGCACATACTGTCTGGCTCCTCAATTAATTCCGTATCCTCGAACAGAGGAATCAGCTTACTTTCAAGCGGGGTATCGACAATTCCGGCTGTTTCGTAGCTGCCGCCGATACCGGTTTTTATGTAGTGCTTGCACTCATCCTCTACCTTTCGGCGCCATACCCGCACCTTTTCTCCGCCGACTTCTTTTGCAACTATATCGAATTCCGGCGTATAAGGATGCCCCTTGGGAACGAGAATAATCGTCTCAGAAAACAAATAAGCGTCAAAACATTCCTGTTGCGGTTTCATGGTTAATACCTCCTGTCAATTGTTTAATCTTCTTCATCTCTGTCCTCCATATAGCGAATCTCTGTCCTATTTTTGATTGCCTCTCTTAAGGGAACATAGCCCCTGCTGTTATTAACCATCTGCACGGCTTTGCCTCGGAGTTTCTGCGTATCGTGATACGGAACCTCTAGAAGCGATGCCAAAAGCAGATTCATCTGCGCTATTTCAACCGCAATTTTGTATGACAGCTTTGAGATATGTTCTTCCAAATTCCTGATTTCACTATGCTGAATTTTTGAATATACTTCCGCTATTTCGCTGCCGAACTGCCGCAGAATATCTCGGCTGACATACTCCCGAATGGCTGCGTTTATGAATTCGGAGCGGTTTTCAAAACCGAAACGCTTATAATTGTCATCCGCCAGTCGCAGCGTTTCAGCTGAAAGAGATACGGTAATTTTCTCAGTCGCCCGGCTTATAATCTTCTTCCTCCTTCCACAGGATGCCGTTCTGGAACGCATATATTCTGTCGTACCGGATGTTCCCGATCGTATGCTTTACATCACCGATACACTTCTTTCTGAGCTTTTGCATCAGCTCATCGGTCATGCCTTTAATCTGACTTGCAGAGACGTTTGCTATCATCGACTGCTCCACGCACATCCGGAAAAGCTGTCGGCATATCCGAGCTTCCAGCTTGGCAAGCTGGTTTTCGAGGAACGCTAGAGTGGTTTTATGAATATACTCTGTACTGTTTTCTGTCTGAAGAAAGCCGAGATAAAACTCAACAGCGTTGCAGACAAACTCACTCCGGCTTGAGATTTTATGCAGGGGATAGGCTGCGTCAATCTGCTTTATCATGTCGGGATGCATCCAGATCCCGACCTTTTCCTTCTTGTCCTCTTTCATGTAATGACCTCCTTTTCTTTCATAATTCCGTATGGGACTTCCGTAATAATGCCCGAACATTGGCACTTCAGCGGTAAAGGGACACCGTACACGACCCTTGTCCATTTTCAGGTGCACCTATTGCAAAATCCCGAAAATCCCTGCTACGACCCGCATTGCGGGGCGTTGTGAGTTGCGATGGTGCTGCTTGCAGCACCGCGCTTTAACCTGCATGGTTTTTCAACCGTATGGTTCACTCCCCTAAATCTTCTCTTGTTTATGCGCCTGCCCAACTATCGTTTCGGTTCTCAGACCGTATTTTGCGATATGTTTTCAATCAAGGAAGTGAGCCATGATGGAGTACTTTTTCTTTGGTATGATGACAGTGACATGCAAAGTGAGCCAACATGGATTAAATCCACCTACCGGTATTCTCGGGAAGGGTGCAAGGATACATCGCAGTATCCAATCCATTGAAAGCCGTTTTCAGCATCCAGAGAGAAGGCGATTGATTTTCCTTCCGGCGCCAGACTGCTTTTGTCATGAGCAACGACACGGACAGCGGGATCGCTTTTCAGTCTGCCGACCAGAAGTACGATTCTCGCCGCCGCACGGAAGTCAATTGAGCCGAGTCCTCGATACGATGATTTCAATCCCTGCGCCTTATTCATGTGACCGATGAGTATAATGGCGCAGCCTGTCCTGTCAACCATAGCGCACAGCCGTTTGAATATCGGACGCACTTCATTGGCTCGGTGCACATCCACGTTGTCGCCGAGATATGCTTGAAGCGGATCAAGCACAATCAGCTTTGCGCCAGTTTCCTGTACAGCCTGCTCCAGACGTTCATCGCAGAGACTTAACTCCTTGTCAGATTCATCGACAACCAGAACACGGGAACAGTCAGCGCCGGACGCTTCGAGCCTCGGCTTGATCGTATCCGCCAGACCGTCCTCTGCTGACTGGTATATGACGCGTATGGGTTCTGCCGCCACGGTTTCCTCCGGTAGAGGTTTGCCTGTTGTCAGCAGAGCAATCATCGCCAGAACAAAAGATGTCTTGCCTTCGCCTGGGTCGCCCTGAATGATGGTTACCTTGCCGTAGGGGATGAACGGATACCAAAGCCATCGCACCTGCTCCGTCTCGATGTCGCTCATTCGGATGAGCCTGTTTTTCTTTATCTGCATTTCTTTCACCTCCGTTCTCTGATGAGTTACCGATTGACTAACGTGTTTTTATCGGATACAATCAAGATAGCAGAAAAGATTTTCCTGCACAATAGATTGGAGCGATGTCAGGTACATTGCGAAAATCCATCGGATACAAGGGGTGAGGCGAACATGTATGCTTATGACGAATTCTCAGTCCTGTTTTGGGAAGGAACTGTTATGCTTGGTGAGGGAGCGAGCTTTCCACTGGGACAGATGACGACAGACTTTTTGAATCTTGACGTGAAGGTACTGCAGGAGATACACCGCCGGGCGAGAGACTTTGTGAAGGATGCACGTGCTCTTTTCAGAAAAAAAAACAGCGGCGCCGTTCTTCCTGCACAGGAAAAACTCAACGCAGCTTGGGACGTTATATTCGATTTACCTTTTTACCGCAGCCTGCCGCTGAATATATACGGCTCACGAAATCTGCTGCCCGCGCTGCTTCAGGATAAAGCGCTATGGGATGAACTGATGAAGGACGGTTCCGAGAGAAACAAATCGTTTATGGTGTTCATAGATAAGCTGGAGTATTTTGCGCAGAGCATCGAAAACTTCAGAGGGCAGATAGCGAACATGCTTGAACTGTATTTTGAAAAGCTGCCTCGCCGGAACAGCGAGGCGTATGCCGTGGCTTACGCAAAGTATTATCGTGACATGATAGGCGGCGGTGCGTTGCTCGTTCCCGGTACACCCTTTGGGCAGGAATTTGACGTCAAGGTCAAGTTTGTTCCCCTGCCCCATCCGACAGAGAAAGGCAAGCCCATCCTCGCTGAGGAAATGGAGTTTTCATATCTCTCGTTTTTTCTATATACTGATTTTTACCGGGGACTCATTGCGGGGAACGCTCCGCGCCGTTGCCACAACTGCGGACGGTACTTCCTTTTGAATAAAGGTTACGATACCTGCTACTGCAACAATATTGCGCCCGGCGAAACGGAAAAGACCTGCCGCAAGGTCGGGGCGCACAAAAAAGAAGCGCGCAAGGAAGGAAAGACACCCGCCCGCCTTGAGTATGATAAAATATATAACCGCTTGAAAACACGAAGAGCCAGAGGTAAGATTTCTGTTGACGAATGGAACGCCGCTGTTGCGCTGGCATTGGAGTATAAGGACAAAGCCGAAGCCGGTAAAATCACAGACACAGAGCTTAGAGAGCTTTACGACAAGATGTGACGATAGTCCGCTCACAGCGTACTATATCCATCGAAGCTGAACACTCGGAGATGTAACTCATAGCTTCAAAACCCTGCGGAAGAGAACAGAAAAGGAATCGCAATCGTTCTATTGGTCTGAGTGCGCCTCCTTTATATTTTCTACGGATTAATCGGCTCTCCGTTTGGTTTATACGGCGGCGGTGTGCTGTTCTTCGTTACTGACGGCTGAAGCTCGGTGTATATGACGTTGCCCGTAATCTCCGGCTGCTCTGCGGGAGGTGAGGTTGGCGCACTCGATGGACATTCATCTCCGCCCATAATTCCTACCTTATTGCCGTTCTCATACATATCCTCGGCGACAATGCCGACGTTGGTTCCGCTGTATGGTACATATCCGAAGCCCGGCACCCATACATGAAGCACGCCGTCGATATATTTCTTTGTGCCGGGGATAGGGGTGGCGTTAGCTGGTGCTTCATCGCCGCTACCCATTATGCCGACCTGCTTGTTGATGTCGCCGTCGCTACCAACCGAACCGCCCATAATACCAACCTTGTTGTCAGTGAGCTCATCGCCGGGATTGCCGACTGTCGTTCCGACGCTTCCGCCACCCTCATCCTTGATCCACCCGAACCCGAGGAGGTAGACTTGCTTTTCACCGTCTACGACACAAACATCTCCATTGTGTGGTTCGGAGGACGCTGCGGTTGATTTGATCTGCTGTGCTGTCTGCGCTGGTGCTGGTTTTTCCATTTCTTTTTCTGCCGTTATCTTTGTTTTCGGCGGCTCACTTTCCGCAACAGGCTTTGTTTCGGTGGCAAGTAAATCGGCAGCGATATAAATCCGCGGCGTTCCCTCTGACCGCGCCTCAATTTCGGTGTTTACTGCGGTTTTTACCGGCTCGGCGAGTAAATCCCCGATCTCGGCGCTTCGTGGCCACACGGCGGTACACAGCGCGACACAGGCGATAATGCCTATTCCTGCGATTATTTGCTTTTTCATGTAGACCATCTCCTTTCAGCAACGACACTACCACAGCTTTTCGGTGATAGCTATACTTATTTCGATAAACACACTTATTTTTCGTATAAATTCGGATTGAATCTTTACAAATGCGTAAAATATATTGTAAAACGCACCAGAAATTTGATATAATAAATTGAAACTTGGGAAATGGGTGGCGACTATGCGAGTAAGTTATAAAAAGCTTTGGAAGCTTCTTATCGACAGAGACATGAAAAAGAAAGATTTACAGTTGGCAGCAGGGCTAAGCTCAACAACTATTGCCAAACTGTCAAATCATGAAAACGTCAGTATGGATGTTCTGATTAAAGTGTGTACCATTCTTGGTGTAGACTTCTGTGATATTATGGAGTTGGTGCCAGATCAGACAATCGAAAGAGACAAATCTTAAGGGTAAAGAGTGGAGATATAAAGAATGGCTAAAACGACAAAAGTACAGGAGCAGTCGCTCGAATCAATAATGTGGAACTGCCGCAACGCCCTACGTGGGACGGTCGGCGGCAATGAAAAGAATCGCGATGCCGTTATGGGCTTGGTGTTCCTCAAATTTGCCGGTGACAAGTTCAATAAGCGTCGCGAGGCAATCAAGGCGCAGTACGGCGACATTCCGGCGTTCTTGGAGAAGAAGTCTTTTTACCTCTCCGAGAATGTGTTCTACCTGAACGAAACATCGCGGTGGAGCTATATCGTCAAGAACGCCAGTGCAAACGACATTGCGGTCATTATTGATACGGCGATGAAAGACATAGAGGATGGCAACCCGCCGCTTAAAGGTGCTCTGCCGCAGAATTTCTATGCTACGCTCGGTACGCGCCCCGAACAGATGAAGGCACTCATTGACGAGGTCAACAAAATAGACGAAAAGCGTTTCCACGACCGCGACTTAATCGGGCGCGTTTATGAATACTTCCTGCAGGTGTTCGCCATTGACTCCGGCACGGGCAATGAGAAGGGTGAATTCTATACGCCCGCAAGCATTGTTCAGCTTATCGCCGAAATCATCGAGCCTTACTCCGGGGTCGTGTATGATCCATGCTGCGGTTCTGCCGGAATGTTCGTTTCCTCCATCAAGTTCGTGCAGCGGCACAATGGCAACCGTTCGAAGATCTCCGTGGTCGGACAGGAACGCAACCCCGATACTTGGCGGCTTGCCAAAATGAACCTTGCTATACGTGGCATTGCCCATAACCTGGGCGAGCGTCCTGAATCAACCTTTGCCGAGGACTTACATAAGGATAAAAAGGTCGATTTCATTATGGCGAATCCACCGTTCAATTTAAAGTTGAATGCACAGGGCGTTACACAGGATAAGTTAAATGGAGACCTGCGTTGGGACGGATACCCCACGCCGCCCGTTTCAAACGCCAACTATGCATGGATTTTGCACATGCTCTCAAAACTTGACGTGACAAATGGCATTGCGGGTTTCCTTCTCGCTAACGGTGCGTTGAATGCCGACGGTGTGGAGGGCGAAATCCGCAAAGGGCTGATTGAAAATGACAAGGTGGAGGCGATTATCGTTCTGCCTCGAGAGATGTTCTATTCCACAGACATCTCCGTCACGCTCTGGATTCTGAATAACAACAAGAAAGCCCGTAGCTTGAACGGACGGCAGCTACGTGACCGCCGAGGTGAAGTCCTTTTTATCGACCTGCGCCGTTGGAACGAGAACATTTACGAGAAAAAGTACGTCCAGTTTTCGGACGAGCAGATAGCCGCAGTAAAGAAGATTTACACCGACTGGCAGACGGGCGAGGGATATACCGATGTGCCAGAACTGTGCCGCTCAGCTACGAAAGCAGAAATCGCGGCGCAGAAATATTCACTTGCGCCGAGCAAGTACATTGAGTTTTTAGACCACGACTTGGAGATTGACTACGCCGCTGAGATGGCGAGAATCCAAGCCGAGATGCGTGAAGTGTTGAAAGCGGAGAAGCAGTCGCAGGCGATGCTCGAAGAAGCGTTCAGGGGGATTGGGTATGGGATCGACTAAACAAAAATTAGGCAAATACATCGAACGTGTTGAACGCCGCAATTCAGATTTACGCTTTGGAATAGACAACGTTCGGGGTATTTCAAATACAAAAGAAATACAATCCACTAAAGCGGATATCTCTGACCGTTCGCTTAATCGTTTCCAAATCGTTGAGCCGCACGAGTTTGTGTTTAATCGGCGTACAACGCGCATGGGCGAGAAAATTGGGCTCGGGTACAATAATGTCGGCGAAACGTTTATCGTCACTGAAGACTATGTTGTTTTTCGTATAACAGACGAATCTGTTCTGTTGCCCGACTACTTAAATATCTTTTTTCGCCGACCCGAATTTGACCGCTATGTCCGTTGGGATTCATGGGGTAGCGCGACAGAATTCTTCAACTGGGAAGAAATGTGTGACGTTTCTATAACCATTCCACCGCTCACCGTTCAGCAGAAATATGTAAATGTGTATAACGCTATGCTCGCCAACCAGCAGGCGTACGAGATTGGGCTGGAGGATTTGAAGCTGACCTGTGAAGCGTATATTGAAAATCTCCGTAGAGAAATGCCACTGACCGAGATTGCTCCATACATCGAACCTATTGATGAAAAAAACGACGGCGGCAAGGTTACACTTGCACAGGGCGTTGATGTCAATAAAGTATTCATTCCCGCAAAGCGTGTCGCCGAAGATTTTGAATCAGGTAGGATTGTCCGTGAGGGACAGTTTGCCTATAACAAGGTAATGAAAGCGAACGGGACGAAATTACCCATTGCTCTTCGCAAAGGTGAACCGTGCTTTGTTTCTGGTTCTTATCAAGTTTTTCAGGTGCGTGATAACTGTGAGCTGCTTTCCGAATACTTGATGATGTGGTTAACAAGAGAAGAGACACAGAGATATATGGGCTTCATTTCATGGGGTTCAACTCGAGATATATTGCAATTTGAAACGCTCGGTGAAATAAGAATCCCAATCCCCGACATCGGCATTCAGCAGTCGATTGTAAACATTTACAACGTCTATATCACAAGACGGGAAATAAATGAGAAAATGAAGGCGCAGATAAAAGACATCTGCCCGATACTGATAAAAGGCTCGCTTGAGGAAGCGAGCGCATAAAACTCGCAACACGTTGCGAGAAATTGAAAAGTGCAGATGGTGTCTGCACATTTGGAGGAACTGCTTAAGATGGCACTTTATACTGAAAGACACGGGATGAGAAAACCGATTGAACGCACCTCAACTATAACAGTCGAGATGTATTATTTACTTTTGGATTGTTGCAAAAAATACTATAAACACTTAACATATCTTTTCCCGCAAAAATGTCACGATGATTTTACGGCAAAGGACTATTTGGCATTGGGTGAAAAACAGCTCCAAAGTCGTCTTAAAGTTAAAATACCAGCGCTATTTCGTGATGAATATGGTAGAATCAGTTCGCCGGAGGACGGTGATGAATATGACCAATATGCATTGTTGGATTTAATAGAGTTCATAGCTCAAAACATGAAAGATATTTCAGAAGGTTGGAATAATCAACGTTATCAAAATTACTGGAATATAGAATGTTTGAATACAACAAACGTGTTCTGCGATTATCAGCATGAGATCAATGAAATCTTTATGGAATCCGGATTATTGTACACTCTGACGTCTGCAAAAGTAGTTGAACGGGTTCTTGAACATAGCCCCCTAACGCCCGAAGTGGAAACTGTCATTCAATCTGTTAAGGAAAAAGGGCTAAAAGACTTACTTAAAGAAGCGGTTATTCTCTTTAAGCAACCTGACCCGGTATCTCGAAATGATGCCGTGGAAAAGCTATGGGATGCATTTGAGCGTATGAAGACCTACTACACAACACTGGGCAAGAAAGGGTCGGCGGCGAAAATCGTTACCGATATGAGCGGCGGGCAGACAGAATTCGCCAAATTGTTTGAGGACGAGTTCAAGGCGTTGACGGATATAGGTAACGGCTTTAGGATTCGCCACCATGAAACCGATAAAGTCGATATAACAGATAGCAGACACTTCGACTACATATTCAACCGCTGTATGTCGTTGATTGCCTCTGCACTTCAATATCTTAACTGAGGGAGGAACACTTATGGGCGACAGCTTAATCCCGAACAATGAAAACACTTTTAACGAGGTCATTGCCATCATTGACAATGCCCGCGAGAGTGCGTTCCGTGCCGTCAATCGGGAACTCATAAATATGTATTGGGACATCGGCGAGTATGTGAGCCGCCGTGTTTCCGAGGGTGGTTGGGGCAAGTCTGTCGTCAAGGAGTTTTCTAACTTCATACAGAGCCGTTATGTCGGCATAAAAGGTTTTTCTGCGTCAAACATTTGGCGGATGAAACAATTTTATGAAACATATTGCGCCAATGAAAAACTCGCAACACTGTTGCGAGAATTGACGTGGTCGCATAATCTTCAAATAATGTCGTGTAAAACGGACGAGGAGCGTGAGTTTTATCTTACCCTGTCGGTCAGAAACCGCTATTCTTTCCGGGAGTTGAAGCGACAGATGGACAGCGGGCTGTATGAGCGGACTATGATGTCGGAAATTACCAATAAGCTGATAACCGAACGCAGCGAGGGTTTGACTGCCCTGCGTGACAGCTATGTCCTTGAATTTTTGGACTTACCCGAAAGCCATAAAGAAAAAGACCTGCGGAAAGCCATAGTTGCCAATCTGAAAGACTTCATCTTGGAGTTCGGCAAGGACTTCACCTTCGTCGGCGAGGAATACCGTGTTCAGGTTGGCAACCGTGACTTCTTTATCGACCTGCTTTTTTATAACCGTGAGCTGCACTGCCTTGTGGCGATAGAACTGAAAATCGGCGAGTTTGAGCCGGAACACCTCGGTAAGATGGAGTTCTACCTTGAGGCTCTCGACCGTGACATCAGGAAAGCCGATGAAAATCCGAGTGTCGGGCTTATCCTCTGTACTAAAAAGGACGCGACGGTGGTCGAGTATGCACTCAGCCGCAGTATGTCGCCCGCTATGATTGCGGATTACAAACTGCACTTGCCGGATAAACACATTTTAGAAAATAAACTGCGTGAGTTGACGGAGCTTGCCGAAAGCACCGCTGATGAAGACAACGAATAAAGGGGGGATCGCCGTGGATTTGAATTTTACAAGAGGAATGTTTACCGAAGCCGAACTTGAGGCGGCTATCATCGATTTATTCCAAAAGCAGGACTATGATTATGTCCTCGGCGAGACAATTCATCGTGGGTTTGAGGAGATATTGCTAAAGGACGACCTGCGTTCTTATCTCTCCGCCCATTATCCCGACCTTACGGCGGCAGAAACAGAAAGGGTCATCGGCCGTCTTGAAAACATACCCTCTGCGCCGCTGTATCAAGGCAACCGCGAGACTTTCCTGCTGGTGAACGAAGGCTTTGACCTGCAGCGTGATGACCCCGCAAAACTTGCCATTCACATTAATTATATAGACTTCGAAGAGCCAGAAAAGAACGTATTCAAAGTGGTCAATCAGTATTCGGTGCAGGGCGAGCGCCTGCGCCGACCCGACTTAATTCTTTTCATCAACGGCATCCCCGTGGCAATTTTTGAGTTCAAGTCCGCCGTCAAGGAGAACACAACCATTCATGACGCCTGGGAGCAGATAACCATCCGTTATTGCCGCGATATCCCAAAGCTGATGAAGTATTGTTTTCTTTCTGTCATCAGTGACGGTGCCAACACCCGAATGGGCAGCATCTTCACGCCGTATGAATATTACTATGCATGGAACAAGATTAACGACGAAGAAAAAGTCAGCAACGGCATCGCCGCCCTTCTGACGATGATTAATGGCGCATTTGTTAAAGACCGTGTTGCCGCCATCCTTCGTGACTTCGTCTATTATCCGGACGACAGCTCAAAGGGAACTGCGATTGTCGCCCGTTACCCGCAGTTCTTCGCGGCGCGGAAGATGTTTAAGAATATCAAAAAGCACATGAGACCCGAGGGCGACGGCAAGGGTGGTACATACTTTGGCGCGACCGGCTGCGGCAAAACCTATACGATGCTGTTTCTCTCCCGTTTGCTTGCCTTACGAGACCGGGACGCCTTTGAAAACCCGACTATGGTTATTATCACCGACCGAGAAGATTTGGACAGGCAGACCTCGGAATTGTTTGTATCCTCCAAACGCTATCTGCACGACAATAATGTACGGAGCATTGAAAGCCGGAGTGACTTGCAGAAGGTATTGGGCGTTGAAATATCTAACCTTCCGAAAGTGGCGGAGGAGCCCGCATCTTACAGTATGACCGGTGCAGAAAGCGGCGGCGTGTTCCTGACGACCATTCAGAAATTCTGCGAATCGACAGGCCTGCTATCCAATCGCTCCAACATCATCTGTATTTCCGATGAAGCACATCGGACACAAACAGGTGTGGGCTCGAAGTTGAAAAAGACCGATAAGGGCGTATTTACTACATACGGCTTTGCCAAGTATCTCCGTGACAGCTTCCCGCGAGCGACCTACTGCGGGTTCACTGGGACGCCGATTGACGAAACAATTGCCGTGTTCGGCGATGTCGTAGACAGCTACACAATGAAAGAATCCAGCGATGACGGTATCACCGTCCGCATCGCTTATGAGCCGCGCCTGGCGAGAGTTATCCTCTCAGATGAACAGGCGCGGGAGATACAGAAATACTACGACAAATGCACCGAGGAAGGCTCCAATCCTGAACAGGTTGAGGAAAGCAAGCGCGCCATGAGCGAGATGAAGCGTGTCCTCGGTCATCCTGAACGCATGAAGAAACTGGCGGCGGACATCGTTACCCATTATGAAGCTTTGACCGCACAGAAGCCTGAAATTGTGCAGAAGGCGATGATTGTTTGCGCTGACAGAACACTTGCATATAATTTGCTGAAAGAAATAGTTGCGCTCCGCCCTGATTGGAATAAACCGCGCAGATCCGAAAACGATGCCGCTCTATCAAAGTCGCAGTTGGAGAAACTTATGCCGCTTGAGAAAATCAAACTCGTGGCGACCCAAGGTGACAACGACGAGAAGGAACTGTACGACCTCTGTGGTACGAAGGATTACCGGCAGATGCTCGACAGACAGTTTAAGAACAACAACTCCAATTTCAAGATTGCCATTGTCGTTGATATGTGGATTACGGGCTTTGACGTGCCGTCCCTGGCGGTTATGTACATAGACAAGCCATTGCAGAAGCATACGCTTATCCAAACAATTTCCCGCGTCAACCGTGTCTTTGACGGCAAAGATATGGGCTTGGTGGTGGACTATATCGGTATCAAGCAAGATATGCTCGAAGCCCTAAAGAAGTACGGCAGCCCGCATGAGAGCCCTGTTGATGAAATATCGGTTGCGCTGGCGGTTTTCCGCAATCATCTGGCTCTGCTTGATGAGCTGCTTCACGATTTCGACTCTACAAAATTCTACTCCGGCGAACCGTTGGAGCGTCTGCTTTGCTTGGACGCCGCCGCCGAGTATGTGCAAATTAGCAAGGAGATGGAAAGCCGCTTTATGAGCATCTCCCGCAAAATGAAAGCGGCGTATGAGATATGCTTCCCTTCAGGAGAGCTAACCGAGACGGAAACGGCAAAGGCTCAGTTCTACCTTGCCATCCGCTCTATCATTTATAAGCAGACAAAAGGCGATGCGCCCGACGCCGAAGTGATGAACCGCGTTGTCGAGAAAATGGTACAGGACGCTATCACTTGCACGGGCATTGAGAACATCGTCAATGCAGGCAAGCCGGAAGACTTGTTCAGCGACGAGTTTATGAAGCAGTTGGACGAAGTCAATCTGCCGATTTCTAAATTTAACGCTCTCTTGAAGCTGCTCCGCAAGGCGATATCCGGTTATGGAAAGGTCAACAAGGTTAAGGCGATTGAGTTTGACAAGCGTTTGAAAGCCGTCGTTGACAACTATAACAATCGCGACAAGCTGGTGTTTACGAGCGAGGTTGTTGCTGACTTTATCAACGGGCTGTCTGACGAGCTTATTAAAATTTTCTCTGACCTCCATGCCGACAAGACCTCTTTCGAGGCGATGGGTATTACCTATGAGGAGAAGGCGTTTTATGACATTCTCGTTAAGGTGCGAGACGATCACGGCTTCCCTTATGCCGATGAAAAGTGTCTTGTGCTTGCAAAAGAGATTAAGAAACTGGTAGATGACAAGGCGCAATTCGCCGATTGGTCTACCCGCGCCGATATCAAAAACCAGTTGAATATGGATTTAACCGTTCTGCTTTATAAGAATGGCTACCCGCCCGAATGGGACGAGGAAGTATTTGAGAAAGTTCTGGAGCAGGCGGAGAATTTTAAGAAATGGTCGGATTGAGAGGTAGAGAAAGAATATGTATATTCAAAAAATCACACTTCGAAACTACAGAAATTTCAATGATTTTACCATGAAGTTTAGAAAAGGCCTGAATGTCATAATTGGCTCAAATAATTCAGGTAAGACAGGATTGCTATATGCAATTCGCCTTTTGAGTAGTTCTTCACCGATTTCAGTGCACGACTTTAACAAGAACAATCTCTTAGATTATGCAACAAAATATCGTGATGATGCCCCACGTATCGAGATTGAATATGAAATCAGACACGAAATTTCCGAAGACGATACCGAAGACGAAAGCATTATTAAGCTGGTGCCCTTTATCGGCATGAAAGAAGTTGAGCAGGCACGGCAAGAAGACGGCGAAAACGCTACCTATTCACTTATGGCCATTGTTAAGCTTGTATTTTCTCTTGAAACCAAAGCGTTAGCTGACTATCAGAAAGCATTGAACGATGTAAAAACGGTGGAGGAATATCTTTCTTTACTGGAGACTTTCATTGACCGTTACGAATGGTCTTATACTAACGGTTCCAGCGATACCCCCGCTGATAAAAAAGATGCGATGGGGATATTTGATATTAGGTTTATTGAAGCCGAAAGAACCAGCGAGAATGTGTCCAAGGAAACTAAGCGCGAGATTGAAGCGTTTACAAAAGATCCGGATAACATCCAAGCTATCCGCGAACTTAAAAATAAGCTTTCTGATGATCTGAAAGGAGTTCTCAAGCCAGCGCTTGACAAAATGTCAGATTTATTTGAAAAGGAACAGAACGAAATTGGTCTGCAGCAAGGCAATGTATCAATTTTTCAGAATTTAAGGCCTGATGTTCGGGTTTCGGATGCATATGTGACCGATGTCAAAGATACAAAGGGCGATTATGTAGTACCACTGGCCTATAATGGACTTGGCTATAATAACCTGATAAATATATATATGCTTGTGAAATTAACAGAGATTCGAAAAGGTAAGGATTTCAGTATTCTTTGCCTTGAAGAGCCCGAAGCTCATCTTCATCCGGCAATGCAATATAAGCTATTCAAGTTTCTTCGAAAACTGGACGAAGAGGACAAGCTTAATCAACAAATTTTTGTGACCACGCATTCAAGTAATATTTCTGCGGTGGCCGGCATAGACAATATGTTTATGCTGGATTATTGCCGTGCGGATGAGGGTTCAGAATGCTGCCAACAGAGCCTTGAAGAGCATTTTCAAGACAAAAAAGACGCAAAGCAGCATTTGACGAAATTCCTTGATGTCACTCGTTCCGACATGCTTTTTGCGAACAAGGTGATACTCGTTGAGGGTATTGCCGAGAAGTTGCTGTTACCGTTGTTTATGGAAAAGTGTAACTGCTCATATGAAGATGCGCATATTTCGATTGTCGAGATAGGGGGCAAACATTTCGAGCATTTCATTGAGTTGTTTAATGGCAACGCTGTTAACAAAAAAGTGCTTTGCATCACTGATTGTGATTTCCCTTGGATTGATGATAATGCAATGAAATCATTTACCGATTATGCAAAACGTGAATACGCAACACATATCAAAAAACTAAATGAAAAATTCCCCATCGATAATTTTTACTTAGTTTCACAGGTGCTGGGCGGACAAACATTTGAGGATGAATTGTTCCTTGCAAACGCTGGAAATTTAGATGTCGCAAAAGCTTTGTTAAAAATCGTATTACCTGATTGCCTGTCGCAGTTCGTTGATACATATGCTCTTGACTTTGCTCAATGGGTGGCAAACCAAGGGGCTATTTCTAATGCTAAAACAAAGAAAAAAGTTGGCGATATGATTACGATATTCCAGACGGCAGCTTCAAGCGATGCTGCCAACACTGATAAATATCATCATCTTTTCTTTGCCCAGTTGTTCCTTGCATATGCTAAAACCAGAAAAGGCGATGTTGCATTGGATATTCTGTCAAATGAAGACTTGGCAGCTCAAATTGCTGTATCAAGCTACATTCAGGAGGGGTTGGAATGGCTTTCGAAATAGAATCAGGAACAATTCTAACCGCTGAACAGCTCCAAAATCATGTTAAGATTTATGCGGGTCCGGGAGCGGGGAAAACACATTTTCTGGTTGAGAATGTTAAAAATATTGTTACAAATCATCCGATTGTTGCGCAGAGCCGCTCGAGAAAAGTGTTGTGTATTACATATACTAATGCCGCTGTCGAAGAGATAATACGCCGCTTAAACAGATTCTCTGACTCCGTCGAAGTATTCACTATCCACGGCTTTATTATCGAGCATATCATCAAGCCGTTTCAGACTGATTTACGCAGGCTTATCAGAGAGCACTTTACCATCGATATTCAAGGGAATAAGCCTATTACATCACAGGTGGAAGGCTTAGGCATATTGCATGGGATTGAAAGAGAAGATATTCATAAATTCATTACGGATAAAACGTCTGAAACAGCACAGCTTTCATATAGCAAAAAACTCATGGGAGAAGTTCAGGTTGATAATACCGCGTTTTTGGGCGATGGAACAATTCAATTATCGGCATCAAAAAGCATTGCCGAAAACCACAAGTTGCCTATTAAAGAGTACGTGTGGTCTGTAGCACGTAAGCTCACCCATGATGAAATACTGTTTTTTGGGTATCAAATTCTAAAAACGAATCCTACGGCACTATACTCCTTACGTGTCAAATTTCCGTTCATATTTGTGGATGAATTTCAAGATACCAACCCCATACAGACATTGCTCATTAAGCTAATTGGAGAAAAATCTACAACCGTTGGCATCATCGGCGATATTGCACAATCAATCTATAGTTTTCAGGGAGCAAGACCATCTCAGTTTGCAAATTATACTTCTGATGGCGAGCGGCAATTGTCGGAGTATGTGATTAATGGAAATAGGCGCTCAACTAACAATGTTGTGTGCTTCTGCAATTTTCTGCGCCAGTCTGATACAAACGTTATACAAACTTCAATTCGCCCATATGACAGTGAAGACCAAAAAAGAGCCGCTGAAGCCATTCCAGTACGATTTATTATTGGTGATTCCGATAATGTAAAATCAATTATAACAGCTGTGATAGAAGCGGGAGGCGTTGTATTAACACGTGCATGGGCGAGAGCATTCACCTATATTCGGAATATTGAAAATGCCCAAGTCAAGGTTCTGACAGATATTTATAACTCATATTACAACTCTCCTATTGATATTAGAACCGAGATAACTGAGATGAACAATGTTACTTGGGTTCGTGCTTTCAGGTTTATTTTCAGGTTGCATGAGGCACACAAGAGCGGTTCTTTCGTTGATGCATTAAATGCTTTCAAGCTTTATACTGACATTGATCGCAAGAAACTTAACCATTCCATGTTACGAAAGATAATAGCAATTATAAGGGATACCTTTGAGGGGTTAACCGACACTTCATCGCCAGTTGAGGTAATAGCCAGTTTCAATAACAAACTTGATGAGGCAGAATATAAAGATTTGAAGACAGCATTACTCGGAGATACTTTCTGTGTTTCTGTCTTCGATGAATATGATTTGAATAACAATAAGGCGTTTGTATCAAATTTATCAGCTTTAACTTGGGCGACTTCATATAAGTTGTTCACTGAGGTTTTTTCACCCGAAAGCAAATATATGACTGTTCACCAAGCCAAAGGATTAGAGTGGGACAAAGTAATCGTAAGCGTAAACCCAAACAACTTTGACAAAATAAAGTTGCCTGCGGTCTACAGTAACCCAGAAATTCTAAAAGAAGAAGCTGCCGATGAATTTGTACGAATGTATTATGTCGCTTGTAGCCGTGCTCGAGAAGAGTTATATATCCACTTACCAGATGGATTTGACCAGAATGCAATTAATACGGCTTTGGATGGCCGGAATGTTCAATACGAAATAATCACTTGAGTTTTATATGTAGATAGGCGTCATCCCTTGCGGGACAACGCCTATCTCTTGATTTTCCGTATCGGTTTGGGGTATGGTTCAATAAGTTTCCCTATCAGACCGTGCCTTTAGGAGGTTTTGTTTTTTATTCCTTTATTTCAACTACCATGCCTTCCATATGTCTCTTTCCCATTGCTTTTCTC
>MWCU01000011.1 GCA_002070205.1 Firmicutes bacterium ADurb.Bin182
CCCCCCGACCCTAAGATACGGGAGAGTCAGCTCGGCAATCACTCCCGCGGAAGCGACCGCGCGCGATACGGCCGCATCGAACCGTTCGCGCAGTTCGGGTCTTCTTGCGCCGTCCTCCGCGCGCGCGTGGATCAAAACCGCCTCAAGCCCGAGTTCATCGGTTACCGCTTTTAAAAACATGATGCGCTTATTCAGCGAATCAAGCAGCGTTATGCGTATGTCCGGCCGCGCGATCTTGAGAGGTATTCCCGGAAAACCCGCGCCGGTTCCGATATCTATACAGTCGGAGCCGAAGGGGATCATTTTTTCGGGCAGAAGGCTGTCCGCAAAATGCTTTGCCGCCACTTCGAAAGGATCGGTTATAGCGGTCAGGTTCATGCGCTCGTTCCAATCGACAAGCATATCATAGTAACGCGAAAACGCTAAGCGCTGCCTTTCATCAAGGCCCGGCATCACGCGCTCCAAAGCGCTTTGTATTTTAGTCATGGCTGTCCCTGCTTCAGCTGCCTGAGCTTTACAAGAAGCACGGCAATGTCGGCGGGAGAAACGCCCGGTATGCGCGACGCCTGCCCGAGATTGGAAGGCCGTTTTGCGCTGAGCTTCTGCCGCGCCTCCGTGCGAAGCGCCGAAATGGCCGCATAATCGATATCTTCCGGGAGTTTTGTCTGCTCCATGCCCAAAAAGCGCTCCGCCTGCTCCTTTTGCTTTTGGATGTAGCCGTCATAATGGGCCTGTATCTCTATCTGATCGATAACGCCGTCGCCCGGCACGGGTAGCGCGGCGTTAAGCTGCAAAAGATCCGTATATCTTATTTGCGGCCGTTTTAAAAGGTCGAAAAGCTTGACGGCGCTTTTCACTTCCGGCAATCCCTTTTGAACAAGGAGCGCTTGAAGCGCCTTATCCGGCTGCGCCACGGATTCCAAAGCTTTGCGGACATCTTTCAAAGCATCCCGTCTTCTGCACATCCTTTCATACCTCTCTTTTGATATGAGCCCGGTGCGCAAAGCGAGCTCAGTGAGACGAAGGTCCGCGTTGTCCTGCCGAAGCAGCAGCCGGTATTCGGCGCGTGACGTCATCATGCGGTAAGGCTCGTCCACTCCCTTAGTCGCAAGATCATCGCACAACACGCCGATATAGGCGTCCGAACGGGTCAGAGTCAAAGGCGGCTCCCCCTTCAGCCAAAGCGCGCAGTTGATTCCGGCGTAAAGCCCCTGCGCCGCAGCCTCCTCGTAACCCGATGTGCCGTTTATCTGTCCCGCGAAGTACAGCCCCGATATCTCTCGCGAACCGAGATTCAGCGTCAGTGCGGTAGGATCGATGCAATCATACTCGATGGCGTAACCCGGGCGCATGACCTCGCAGTTTTCGAGGCCGCTCAAAGTTCTGAGCATTTTGACCTGAACATCAGCGGGCATACTCGTGCTCATGCCCTGTACGTACATTTCACAAGTGGTAAGTCCTTCGGGTTCAATGAATATCTGATGCCGCTCCTTATCCGCAAAACGAACTACCTTATCCTCGATGGACGGGCAATACCTCGCTCCGGTCCCCTTTATAACTCCTTTATACATAGGCGACCTGTGGAGGTTTTCCATTATGATCTCATGTGTCCGCGGGTTCGTATACGTTAAGTAGCAGGGATGCTGCTCTCTTGTTATGCTTTTTGTAAGGAAAGAAAACGGTACTATGGGCTCATCGCCGTACTGCGGCTCCATTTTGGAAAAATCGATGCTCCTTCTGTGTATACGCGCCGGAGTACCTGTTTTGAATCTTCGAAGCCGGAACCCGAGTTCCGTAAGCGACTCTGAAAGCGCGTTTGCTCCGAAAAGTCCGGCAGGTCCGCTTTCCGTTATATAATCGCCGATGAGTATCCTGCTTTTGAGGTATACGCCCGTTGCAACTATAACAGCCCGGCAATCATAAACCGCTCCGGACACTCCGGTGACGCCGCTGATACGGTTTCCCTTTGTCAATATCCTTGAGCACTCATCCTGTTTCAACGTGAGCCTTTCCTGATTTTCCAATGCGGATTTCATGCGTTCATGGTAGCGGCGCTTGTCCATCTGCGCCCTTAAAGAATGTACGGCAGGCCCCTTCGCGGTGTTCAGCATTCGCATTTGAATCATGCAATCGTCAGCGGCGAGCCCCATTTCACCGCCCATCGCGTCCAGTTCCCTTACAAGATGCCCTTTAGACGTTCCTCCTATAGCGGGATTGCATGCCATATACGCCACGGAATCGAGGTTTATGGTAAGGCAAAGCGTTTCAAATCCCATGCGCGCGCAAGCAAGCGCGGCTTCGCAGCCCGCCTGGCCCGCGCCGAGCACTATCACATCGTATTTTCCCGAATAAAAACCTTTCATTTGAATTCCTTAAATTTGGTACAGTTACCATTATAGCACAGCATCTTCGCGAAATCGACATCAATGAGCGAAGAACCCCGAAGGTTTAAACCGAAGCGCCTCCGCCTGAAGGCGGAAATCCGGGAAGTTCGAGATAATAAAAATCCAAACCCTCAGGATAAATATCTTCTTTTTGACATAAATTTATTCATATTCAAGGCGGGCATATTATACATATAAGCCGGCCGGTAAAGTATAACCGCGGCGACATAAAGCCCGAATATGATATAATAAATAAAATTCCGAAAGAAGGAGGTGCGGATATATGAAGGTGCGCCGGACCGGGAACAGCGGGTTTGCCGTTGATATTGACGGAGATCTCTTGATATTTGATTGTTATAATCCTGAAAGCAATCCATGGCTTTTTGACCGGGCGAAA
>MWCU01000012.1 GCA_002070205.1 Firmicutes bacterium ADurb.Bin182
GTCGGCGGTAACGGCTTCGCCCTTGTCGCCTTGCACCGAAAACCAGCTTTCGCACTGTTTCGGGAAATCGGGAGCCAAGCTGTCGCCGAACGTAACAGGCTGAGAAATACTGCCGGAAATACCGACAATACCGTCTGCGTTTTCATTGCCTGCGATTAAATATATTATCCCCGAACCGTCTTCTTCGTGCGAGAAATATTGCGCTGCATAACCGAACGAGGTTTTCATATACTCAA
The DNA here is from genome assembly GCA_002070205.1 of Firmicutes bacterium ADurb.Bin182. GTDB lineage: Bacteria > Bacillota > Clostridia > Christensenellales > CAG-138 > MWCU01. The sequence continues at coordinate 237 of MWCU01000012.1, forward strand.
AATACAGCATTTCGGCTTCCTGCTTTTTAACCGTACACTGTGCATGATCTTTGCCGCCAATTTTGTATTGAACGTCATACTTCCAGGTATTCCCCTCCGAATCTTTGTAGGAGAGTGTATAATTGTTGCCTTTCTCTTGATAATCGATATCCGAAACGCTTAATATGCTTAATCCCACCTGCAGCGAAGTATTATCTATCCCCATTAAACTGACGGGAATAAGAGACAGGTCAATCATCGGAAGGCCGAGAAGCCCCAAAGCCGCCATGCCGCCGCTCTCGCTTTCTGTCAAGCTGTCCAATATGCGGTTGACAAGCGCAGTTTTGGCATTGTTGAAAGCGGTATAAGCACTGTTGAATGTTCCAGCGGTTTCGCCGGCTGTATCGGGATTTTTGCTTTCGGGTTGTTTGGCGGGTTCTTCGGTAGTTTCGTTCGGCTCTGAGGGATCGGGCTTGAGCGGGTTACTCGGTTTTGCTCCGCATCCGGTCAGCAGCGCACACAGAAGCAGCGCAGCCATAAAGAATGCAATGAATTTTCTCATCATAAATCTCCTTATTGTTTATTATGGATAGTATTCCCATCCCCGATAATTATAATGGCAGCGGGGACGTTTTTCAACAAATCTTGTGAAGACATTTAGCTGAAAGTCAGGATTTTTGCGGCATGTATATAAAGCTGCAGTGCAGGACTAAAACAAATTCATATGCATATTACCAAATATGATGCGCATTCTAATAGTACGGCAAAGAAAACACGAGTTGTTTTCAATGCCTTATGGACCGCTTGAAATGCAGAAGACCTCTATGTGTTCAAGCGGAATATAGATCGGGACGGGCATTTGCCCGTCCTCAGCATGTCGAAGAAGTCTGTACAGACTTCTTCGAGCTTTTCATGATCCCATGAAACAAAGGTTTCATTCGACCTAAAACCATTTCCGGGCGTTTAGATCTGTTTTAACGCGGGCATACAAAGGTGCAATTTGCTGAAACATAGATTTAATCCCCCAAGCAGTTTTTTTATAGCCTTGGGACGAGCATCTATTCGTTAATGCTTGAAAAGTTTGTTTCAAGTTTTGTCAGTTTCTTGATTTGTGAAGTCATTTATGCGACAATCATAGCATCCTTTAAAATTGAAAGGGACGGTATGGAACAACACAAAACCGAAAAACTTACCGGAAAACAAAATATCATTCAAATATTGAAATTTACCGTTTTTTCCGTGTCGGCAGGCATCATCCAGCTTGTCAGCTTCACTTTGATGAACGAAATATCCCAACTGCCTTATTGGCCGAGCTATCTGATTGCTCTCACGCTTTCCGTGCTTTATAATTTTACGCTGAACAAGCGCTTTACATTTAAATCTGCGGCTAATGTTCCCGTCGCCATGCTAAAGGTTGCGGGTTTTTATTTGGTTTTTACGCCGCTGTCCACATGGTGGGGGGATGCGCTGACAGGGATAGGCTGGAACGAATACATCGTGCTGTTTGGCACGATGCTCGTCAACCTCGCTTCGGAATATATTTTTGCAGGTTTTTTGTTTATAAGGGTTCGATGAATACAAACAAGCCGGCGGTGAAGGATCTCGAAATTAACGCGTGAACTGTGCTGTCAGTGCTTGAAAAAAATCATAAACGGAGTCACATTAACTCCGCCGCAGGGATTGATTTTTCTGCTGCCGGTTTAGTAAAGGTGCGAAAATGAAGGCAAAAACTATTTTTATAAACGGCAAAGTCTATACGGGAGAATTACCGTTGAAGGAAGCTTTTATAGTGGAAGACGACCGTTTCGTATTTGCGGGAGAAAGCAAGGAAGCGTTGTCTCAAAATGACAGGGCAGGCGAGATCGTCGATTTAACGGGCAAGTTCGTATGCGCGGGCTTCATAGATTCGCATATGCATCTTGTAAATTTCGGCGCTTCGCTAAAAATGGCGCAACTGGCCGCGCATACCGGCTCTTTGGCGGAGCTCAAAGCCGCTCTAAAAATACACCTCGCAAACAGCGGCTTGCCGAAAGGCAGGTGGCTTTTGGGAAGGGGCTGGAACCAGGATTATTTTAATGATCAAAAACGCTTTCCCAATCGCTATGATCTTGACGAGGTGTCGAAAGATCATCCGATCATGGTCACCAGGGCGTGCGGCCACGTGTGCGCGGTAAATTCCAAAGCGCTTGAGATTATCGGCGTACTGCCGGATGAAATACCGGGAGGAGCGGCAGACAGGGACGATAACGGCGAGCCGCTCGGAATATTCAGAGAGAACGCGCAGGGGCTCGTATATGAAAAAATACCGGCACCGGACAGGCGGGAAATAAAGAGCATGATACTGTCCGCTGCCGCTGTTTTGAACTCCTATGGCGTTACGTCGTGCCATTCCGACGATTTTGGCTCCGCTGAAAGCCCTTATGAGATCATAGAGGCTTACAGGGAACTGGAGAGGGAAGGCAACCTTACCGTCAGAGTATATCAACAGTCTCATTTCGAGTCCCTTGAGGGATTGAAGGAGTTCATCCGAAAAGGATATAATACCGGAACGGGTTCCGGTTTTTTCAAAATCGGACCGCTTAAAATGCTCAGCGACGGTTCATTGGGCGCAAGGACC
>MWCU01000013.1 GCA_002070205.1 Firmicutes bacterium ADurb.Bin182
GCAAACGTTGCTTCCCCGCTGCGTTACCATCTGCGCTTTCTGGACGGCGCTCACTCCGTCCTTCGGGTAAAACACAAGTACACGGACGCCCTTTACGTCTTTGAACGCTTCAAGCGCCGCCTTCCCCGTATCCCCGCTCGTTGCGGTGAGTATCAAGAGCTCGCCTTCAAGGCCGTTTTTTGCCCGCGCTGCCGCCATAAGGTGAGGCAGAACGCAGAGCGCAACGTCTTTGAACGCGGCGGTCGGTCCCCTGAACAGTTCCAGAAAATAACAGTCCCCTGCTTTTTTCAGCGGAGTTATATCTCCGGTTTCGAAGCGGCCCGTATAGGCTTTCTTCGTGCAATCGGCAATTTCCCCTTTCGAGAGGTCATCTATGAAGCTGAAAAGCACCTCGTTCACTATCTCAACGGAAGACAAGCGGATGATCTTCTCAAGGTCAAGCCGCTTGAATTCGGAAGGAACGTACAATCCGCCGTCCGGCGCTATTCCGTAAAGCAGAGCCTTCGATGCAGTTACTGCATCTGCGCCCCTTGTGCTTTTATAGTTTTGCATATCAGGACTCCGTTTGATTTTTGATATTCCCATGATATAATGCAATCGATTCAAATGCAATCGAAAGGTACGATAATGGAGATAGCGTTGCTCGGATTCGGCACGGTTGGACGAAGCGTATACGAGATGCTGACCGCAGCCCGTACGCCGGAGCTTGAACAGATAAGAATTAAAAAGATATTGGTAAGAAGGGATATTCCCGGCATAGAGCGCTTTGCCGTGCGGGATTTTTCCTATATCCTTCTTGACCCTTCAATAGATACCGTCGTTGAGGTGATGGGCGGATACAGCCCTGCGTATGACTATGTTAAAAAAGCGCTGCTCTGCGGCAAAAACGTTGTGACAGCCAACAAGGCGATGCTCGCAAGATTCTACGGTGAGATCACGGAGCTTTCGGAGAAAAGCGGCGCTGCCCTGCTTTTTGAAGCAAGCTGCGCGGGAGGTATACCATGGATAAAAAACCTGAGAAAAGCGAAGCAAACGGACCGCATCACGCGCGTCGGCGGAATACTGAACGGAACCGCGAATTACATTCTTGACCTTGCGCAATCCGAAGGGCTTGAGCCCGAAGCCGCTTTGATGCGGGCGCAGATGAAAGGCTTCGCGGAGGCGGACCCGTCAGACGATATAGACGGTATCGACACTGCGCGGAAAATCGCAATATCCGCAAACCTTGCGTTTGACATATGCATTAGCGAAGCATCGCTGCTTACGGCCGGAATCAGGAACCTGAGTCCCGTCGATATCGGGTTTTTCAAAAGCCGGGGGCTTGTTTGCAGGCTTATTGCAGTCGCGGGCAAAGAGCCGGGCGGCGGGGTTTACGCGGTAACGGAACCCATGCTCTTCAAGCGTTCCTCCCCGATGGCGTCCGTCCCGCTGAACTATAATTACGCGTTTTTGGACGGAGTCAGCTCGGGAAGGCTCGGTTTTTTCGGCCAGGGCGCGGGAGGCCCCGCCACCGCCAACGCAATCGTGCAGGATCTTATAGAGATCGCGGAAGGCTCCGCGTTCAAGCCTGTTATAAAACCGTTCAAAATCGCACCGCCTCCGAAAAAAAGGTATTATATCCGCGCAAAGCGCGATATTCCGGCGCTTTGGGATTTGCCCGGCGAGAGGATTAAAGCGGAAGAAAACGAAATAATTCTCACGACGCCCGTCAACGCCGCCGATGTGCACGCGCTGAAGGACTCGGCGGCTTCGGCGGATATCTTTTTCGCCTCATTCGCGGAGGACGATTTCGTTTGACAGCTTTGACGCCGGAAATAAGCATGAAGCCGTAAAGGAGGATTGCCGGAGAAGGAATCGCTTTCTCAGGGACGCGCGACCCGTATATCGACGTCGAAGCGCTCAAAGCCGAGTGCAAAAGGAAAGACATCGCCGTATATGTTTTTGAAGGCGCCGATCATTCCATGGAAGTAGGCCGCGCTCGAGACGACATCGAGATACAAGCTAAGATCGCAACCGAGTGCGAAAATTTCATATCAAGTTTATTGCGGATTGAATTTAAGCTTAGGCAGTACTTAAGACCATAAAAACGCAAAATGAGCCGGAAGCAGACTAATCTACCGCCGGCTCGTTTGCGATTCCCCCCAAAAAGGGAGTTTCATATCAGAAACCCTTAAAGATGAGGTTCCCGAAAACTCGTGTTTTGTCATTCTGAGTGAACGTGGCATAAGTTGCAAACTTATGCTAGCCGAAGTCGAGGTACAGCGAAACGAAGTATCTGCAAACCTCGCGCACGGGCGAAGAATCTAAAAGATTTCCTGATTTCGGAGATTCTTCAGTCGCTTTGCTCCATCAAAACGACAGTTTTTGGCACTTTTTAAGCGGTCTTAAAGATCAAGATTTTTGTTTACCAAAAACCCTGAGAATAAGCTGCAGCCGATAAACCACACAAAGTATGTCACGGCGCTGATCACGAAATATTTCCCGAGCATTTCCATTATGATATTCGGGTTTTGAACCGAATGCATGATATCCCCGTAAAATCCGAACATAAGCATAACTCCGCTGTTCAAAAGATCGAGGCCGAACATCAGCGCAAAATACATCAGCAGCGCGACCACCCAATGATAGGAATTCCTCGGCATGATCACCCTCGTTACGCAAAGAGCCAAAACAGCTACCGAAATCTGCGCCGACAATTGAAGACCGACCATTCCGACGAAACTGAAAAGCAGCTGCATGGCGGAAGACCCGCCGGCGCCCAACCCTCTGCGCATTTCCTCAACAAAATCGGTCAAAAGAACGGAGTTGAATCCGTTTGCGGCACTGAAGCTTAAATACAAACACCCGAGCAGCAACAGGACGACGGCTGCAAGCTCCGCAACGCCGAAAAGCACCTTTGACCACACGATGCTGTAACCGCTTTGCGGCGTCATGAACAGCATGAATCCGTGCTTTTGTTTAAAGTCCGAGTAAAAATGCGCGACCGTATCCAGCAGCGGGAGAAGAAGAGCGCCGACGCATAAAACTATTGTCAAAACGCCGGACAAAACGTTCCAGTCCCCGCCCCTTGAAATACCGTAAAGTATAACGGATTCCGCCAGGACCATCGCGAGGGCGGCTCCGATAAGAAGATTTTTCCTGCGCAGCAGTTCATATTTCATCAAGTCTTGCATCACTTAAACACCTCCTTGTAAAGATCGACGATGGATTTTCCGTGCGTCTGACGTACTTCTTCGGCATTTCCGGTAAGCACTATGCTCCCGTCCTTTATAAAAATCACATCGTCCAGAATATTTTCCACAACGTCTACCAAATGACTGGATATCAAAACGGTATTGTTATCGTTCGACTTCTTGATGATGGATGAGAGTACCACATCGCGCGCAATGAGATCGATGCCGTTCAGCGGTTCATCCAGCATTACCAGCTTAGCGTCGCGCGATAAAGCTACCGCCAGTTTGAGTTTAGCCGCCATGCCCGACGAAAGCTGGCTGAGCTTCATTTCAAGCCTGAGCCCCATCGATTGCACAAGTTCGCCGTAGGTTTCAAAACCGAAACCTTTATAAAAATCCTCGTTGAACCGCCCTACCGTCCGTATTGTCATGTAATCATAAAAGTAGGGCTCTGTCGGCATATAAACGACGTGCTCGCGAATATCCGGAGTGACATTTCGGCCCAAAACCTTAACGCTTCCGGACGTC
>MWCU01000014.1 GCA_002070205.1 Firmicutes bacterium ADurb.Bin182
CCCCGGCCCTGCCGTCTGCCGATCCATTATACCTGCGTTGGGCGCTTCCATCACGCGCCTTCCCGGAGGTTCGCAAAAAGGGATGTTTAACAAGCCTCCCGCTGTTACGGCTTTCAGGAGAACAAGGCCGTAAACGCATACCCTCCTCCGACCATTAAAACATTGCTGAAACTATGCATAAGAATCGGGTACAGTATGCTTCTGCTTCTTTGGTATACGATTCCCTGGATGATTCCAAGCGCAAACGCATAAATCACGGAAAAAAGGTCCGCTTCGAAGGTCAGCGGCATCAGCGACCAATCGACATGGGCAAAGGCGAACAATACCGATGCGAGCAGAACCTCCAGGGTAAAACTGCCTTTGATCTCAATGCTCTTGCCGAACGAGCGGATCAGCAGAACAATCGGCAGCGCCCGAAATACAACCTCCTCCGCCGGTCCGCTTAAAAGCAACTGGAATCCCAGGGTTCCGAGAACATTCCTTTCATCCAGCGGAAACGCATAGACGGGAAGCTGGTTATTCAAAGCCATAAATGTGTGCAGCGCAACCGAAATCGCGGCAAAAGCAGCCGTAAATATGGCTAAGGATCTTATCCCCCTTTTTTTATCGCCGAGCTGAAAATAGAAATCGAGATTCAACAGCTTGCTCAGCGCCAGCATCATTAAAAGTGCAATCAATAATTGAACCGCATGATGTATCGAGATCTCGGCGAAACTGTCGAAGGGATCTATTTGCCGATAAGGAATCATTCCGGCAACCAAATGGCCCGCTTTCCCCAAAGCGATCTGCATGAGAAGCAATAGAATGAAAACGATCGCACCGAACAGCGTTCTGTTATGTTCCAGCCTTTTCATAAAATCAGTACCTCCTTTTTACCTGTTCAGGTTTTCGGGACCGCATCATGGCCGCATGACGTTCATCCCATTGAAATGATGAGGATAACCCAATGGATCCCTGCAACGAGCAGAGCAATCAAAAACGACATAACATCCGACCGGCTCTTCCCCGGACGATGCTTAGCCGCAAAGTAAATGCCGGCAGGCGCCAGCGCGGTTATAAACGCAACCCACTTATCGGTCGTTTTAACGCCGCCGTTCAATCCCCAATGATATGGAATTCTGGCGGGCAGGCTCGAATAAATAAGGATTGTTGCAACGAATGACAACGCCGTTATCGCAACGATGATGATATCAGGCGATATCGACCGTTTCTTCCTCTCCATGGTTTGCTCTCCGTTTCCTTTATGCGTCATTATATATCACTCCGGTTACATGCCCTGATTTCAGAGCGTACGGTTCCGCGTACTTTTCCAAGCCCTAGCGCGATCCGTTTGCGAGCGCGTCGCTCACCGCGCTTTTGATCACTTGGCTTGAAGAGGTTGCCCCGCTTATGGCGTCAACGTCATATGTGTTCGCGCTTATCATGTCCTCGACGATACGCTCCGCCTTTGCTCCGAATCCATCGTCGTGCTTGAGTATATCGATTCCGGTTATTCGATGGTTTTTTACCTCAACCTCTACCTCTACTTTTACGAAAGTCGTTTGAGCCTGTCCCCGATATACCCCGTCTTTCAATCCGCTCAGGTCTGCTTCATAATACTTCAGGTTCGCCAGTTCATCCTCCATCTTGGCGGACATCGACAGCACGCCGGCAAGAAATATCCCCCCGATGGCCGCAACCGCCGCCAAGATGATAAGCATTCTTTTCATCGCACGCATTCCCCCTTCCGATAACGGCCCGCACGGCCGGTTTATCCGACATGGCGGATTATCATTGATTCATGTTTTTGTTTATGGTTCTTCTTGCGGATAGAAGCATGGGATTGAAATGCTTCTTCCAGAACTTGTTGGCAAATAAATTGGCCGTTTCAAAATCGACGTGGATACCGTCAACTCCGTTATCGCGGCAATGATCAAATACGTTCTTCAGCAAATCCTTGCCTAAGCCCTTGCCTCTGTATCCGGGCTTTATATATGCGCCTATCTCATCGATCAAGCCGCAGCTCTTTGTCGACAGGTCAATGATGTTATACGTCTGAGATATACCCACATGAATGAACCCGACTGCGTTGCGGGCTTCCCAGGCAATAAACACTTTATTGCGGTTTATAACGTTTTCGATATCCTCCCTTGAGTATTGCTCTCTATTAAGGAAAATCGGCGCCGATTTATAATACGCTCTTGATTCCTCAACCAAATCATACAGCAAATCCGCATCCTGAAGTTTTGCCTCTCTGACTTCAAATGCCGAATTGGCGGCCAGCGTTTTGTTTGTATGGGTATACGCGTCTACCAGATAGGAACCGAAGCCCAGATCGTAAAGAATGCCTTTCAGTTTCGTATCATGATAGAAAATGGTCCACATATGATTAAGAACATCCCTGTCAACCCACTCCCCGGAAATATATTTATATAAGGACAGATATGCTTCTTCCTTATATTCATCGATGGCTGCGTGCGCAATCACCGGGCAGAACACCGACTTTTCCCCGTGAAACGGGAATTCGTCATATGTCAGGTAACCCAGCAGTTTCTTGCCGGATTTTATGGCGATCGCGGCTCCCCCGACGACTTTCTTGGCCAGGTAACGCGTGATCTCGCCGGTGTTTTCTATCCAATGGCGCGGGAACAGATCCGATCCGCCGCAATACAGTTCATATTGCCGGACCCAGATCGCCGCGGCCCCGGCAATGTCCGGCTCTTGCATTCTGCATATTTCGCAATTGTTCGCCATGTTGACCATTTGAAACGTATGATCCTCCTGTTCCCCATCCATGTACCCGCGATCGGCATCCCGGCTCTTTCCTCAAGCAAAAATGCCGTCGGCATCCTTTAGGTAACATATTACCTTTATGATAGGCAATATGTTACCTTTTGTCAATGGCTTTTCATTATATATTATAAAACCCCAAAAAGCGCCGCCATGCAAAGCCCGCTCGAAATGGTTCGGGAGAACGCAGGCAGCCTTGCCGTTCACGCGCTCAATGTGCTCCGGATATGGGCCGGCTAGTTCCGGAGCTTATTGAGCGGCTCTTCCGCCGTATCGGCATAACCGAATGATTGCTGCGCGGCCATGGCGATTCTCATCGACAGCCTCACGGGAAGAGCGGGATTCGTCATTTGATTGAGATCCCCTGCGATAAATAATTCCCGGGCGGGATAATAAAAAGCAAACGAGCCGGTTGAACCAGCGTGGCCCATTAACTCGCCTCTTCCCGCAAAAAGCGTTGCCCCGCCGTTCAACGGAATTCGCATATACCCGCTGCCATAGCATATCGGCATCATCGAAGCCTGCAGCTTACGAAACGACGGCAGGTCATGCAAGGCTGAAACATCGAATAAAGCGCCGTTAAAGAAGGCTTTGAGAAACTTCATCATCTCACGGGCCGTTGTCACGCATCCGCCGCTTGCTCCGCTGCTCATTATAAAGCCGGGACGGAAAATCGCTCTGTTTTTATCATAGATCGCAGGCACAAAATCAAGTTTGCCTGCGGGAAGATACGTGTTTTTCAGATCCAACGGTTCAAATATATATAGGTCGTATAGTTCTCTTAACGGGCGATTCATGGCGTTTTCCATGATCCGGCCGAGCAGATCGAAATTAATGTCCGCATAGTAAGCTCTTTTTTTCGCGCGCGGTTTAAAATGCGGCGCTGCGCGCTTTGTCTTAGCCACCATTTCATCAAAGGTATAGCGGAAATCTTCCGCCATAACACGGCTCTTGTAACGGTTTTCCCCCTCCGTATATACGTCGGGCAATCCGCTGATTTGAAAGAGCAAATCGGAAATTGTCAGATCGAACGAATATCTTTGCCCCTAAAAATATGCAATCCCCTTAAGAGCGGCTCGTCAAAGTACTTCGAAATGTTATCGTCAAGCGCCAGCCCG
>MWCU01000015.1 GCA_002070205.1 Firmicutes bacterium ADurb.Bin182
CTTAATAAAAACATTGCAAAACACCACCATTAAATTATAAATCCATATAAGCAGTTAATCAACCGCTTAGTACCCATTGCCTAAAAGCGCCCCTGTCAAAATTGTGACGGGTTTTTCCGGAAAAATCGGCCGGGGCGCGGGCTTGAACCTGCGCCCCGTACAGACAACATCACTGTTTCGTATCGCAGGAAGACGAGCCCGCGGCGCATCCTGCGCAGCCGCAATCGCACCCGGCATGCTTTCCTTTTCTTTTATCGCGGACAAGTTTTACGATAATTGCCGACACAATTCCCGCAACGATAAGACCGACTATAATTGTTCCGAGATTTTCAGTTAAAAACGCGAACATATAAAACCCTTCCTTTCGGGCGTCAGCTTTTCACGCTCAGCATACTGCCGTACATTCTGCCGGATTGCCTGTTTCCCTTTGCCGGACGGAGCAGCAGGAACAGGAACCCCGCCACCAGCAAAAGCGCCGCAACCGTTCCGACTCCGAAGCTTCCCGCCGTGAACAGCATGCCGAGCTGATAAACGCACAGCGCTACAATATAGGCGAATACGAACTGATATCCGATGGCGGCCCAAAACCATTTAGCGTTGTTCATCTCCCGCTTGATTGCCCCCATAGCGGCAACGCAAGGAGCGCAGAGCAGGTTAAACAGCAGGAAAGAGTAGGCGGACAGCATGGTAAAGGCGGCGGCGAGCTCCGCCCAAACCTCCGAGCCCTCCTCCGCCACTTCCGCAAAGCCATACAAAACACCAAATGTGCCGACCACGTTTTCTTTGGCGATCAAACCGGTGATGGCGGCGACGGCGGCTTTCCAGTCCCCCCAGCCCAGCGGCGCAAAAATTGGCGCGAAGATGTTGCCGATTTTAGCAAGGATACTGCCGGTCATGTCCACCATGCCGAAGCCGTTCCCGTCCCAGCCAAAGCTGGCCGTAAACCAAATGATAATCGTTGCCAACAGGATAATAGTTCCGGCCTTCTTGATAAACGACCAGCCGCGCTCCCACATGCTCCGCAGGACATTCCCCACGGTCGGCCAGTGATACGCGGGTAATTCCATAACAAACGGCGCTGCGTCCCCGGCGAATAGCCTCGTTTTCTTCAAAATTATACCGGAGCAGACAATCGCCGCTATACCGACAAAATAAGCGCTGGTGGCAACCCACGCCGCACCGTTAAAGATCGCACCTGCAATCAGGGCAATAATCGGCAGCTTTGCGCCGCATGAAAAGTGTTGTCTTGCCGCTGTTGGGGTTTCCGGCAAGCGCGATCTTAATAGACATGAGAATCTTCCTCCTTCAAACATGTCGGATTCTTGTTAGTTATGACTAACAAGAATCCCTTAATATGCGGAGAATTCAATTCACGTCTCTCCGCACAGCTTAAAAGTTATTCCACCTCAATGAGTTGAGCGTCGGATTTCCGTAAAGAAAGCTCATAGCCTCGCACCGTAACCTCCACCGGGTCACCGAGAGGGGCAACCTTGCGGACAAAGACGTCCACGCCTTTGGTAATACCCATCTCCATAATCCGTCGTTTGATGGGTCCACCGCCCCCGATTTTCGTCACCCGCACAGTTATGCCTGGTTTGGTTTCTTTGAGTGTCTGCATGGTCCGATCCCCTTTCAAATTTATGGAATTATGCCTCATTCTGTTCATATCATTATTTTCGCCGCCATCTCGCGGCTGATAGCCACACGAGATTCTTTTATATTCACAATCACGTTGCCGCTGATTTCCGTGATGATTGTGACATGGGTACCGGGGACAAATCCAATATTGGCGAGAAACCGGCGCGTCTCTTCTTTGCCGCCTACCTTTTTGATTGAGTTTTCCTCTCCAACCCTGGCCATTGTCAAAGGCATCATAATACACCTTCCTGCCCACGATATGAGTAAGTTATGACTAACATCAGCTTAAATAAAAGTAGTTAGCCATGACTAACTACTTTTATTCTATCTATCTGGTAAATGTCTGTCAAGAAGTTTTGGGTAAATATTTCTTAAGAATCTAGCAACATTAAATGGAGAAAAAAATAGTTTTCTGGGCGGTAGTGCAAGCAGACGTTATTTTTTCAGGCTTTTTTCACACAGCTTCTTTATCGCGAAAAAGGTATCCTCGCTTAACACATGCTCCATGCGGCAAGCGTCCGCTGCGGCAATCTTTTTGCTGACGCCAATACTTATAAGCCAGTCATAGAGCGTTGAATGGCGATCATACACCTTTTCTGCGGCCTGTATGCCTTTTTCGGTCAACGTGATATAGCCGTCCTCGTCCATGTGAATCAACTCTTTTTCACGCAGCTTTTTCATGGCGACGCTGACGCTCGGCCTGGAAAATCCCATTTCTTCAACAATGTCGATGGAGCGCACCGCACCCGTTTTCTTTGATAATAAATAAATAGTTTCTAAATAGTCCTCCGCAGACGAACGTATCTGCATAATAGATTCTCCTATACTCTAAACGGCGCGAAGCTGCCCGGGAAAATATACCCGACAATAGTCCCAAGGTTAATTTACCCTAATAGTACCATGCGCTGCTTGAAATAATCAAGTTTTAACAGCTATCCCCCGCTGTTAACAATCGGATTGCACGTCGCTGCGAAAGAGAACTCGTGTTTGTTGAACTATAAAGTCTAGTTAATTGTTTTCACCTATTTTGGCGGCCAACTGGCGGCTGTCGTCGGCTAAACCGTCGGCTGCTGATTGTTTCGGCCAAAAAAAAGCCCAAGGGGTTACCGCCCTAAATAGCGATAACCCCTTGATTTATATGCTTTATGGCGGAGAGACAGGGATTCGAACCCTGGAGACCGCTCATCACGGCCTACTCGATTTCGAGTCGAGCGCCTTCGA
>MWCU01000016.1 GCA_002070205.1 Firmicutes bacterium ADurb.Bin182
GTGAAGCCGAAACTCATCGGAACGACATAAGGAACGTTGTCCTTTGCCATCGCAATGCGGCAGACGCTGCAGGATTGAACGATCTCATACAGCCCGTCCTTTTCTGCGGCCTTTGGACCCGATGTTCTCATAAAGCCTCCGAAACAACCGGTTTTTGGGAATAAATCCATTATAATTGACTTTGCGTGTTTGAGCAATGATGCCGGCGGGTTTTGTGTTGTATAATAATTATGAGGACTCAAAGCGCTTTCTGTGACAAAGTCACGGAAGGCATCCCGTGCGACTGTTAAATTATTAACGGTGAAATTCATGCATAGAAAGGCGGCAGCGTTATGAAAACGGTTATTATCGGCGGAGTCGCGGGGGGAGCGACGGCAGCGGCAAGGCTTAGAAGGCTTGATGAGGATCATGAAATCATATTGCTCGAACGGGGAGAGCATATTTCGTTCGCCAACTGCGGATTGCCGTATTACATAGGCGGTGAGATAAATGACAGAAACAGGCTGACGCTGCAAACTCCCGAAAGCTTTCACGAAAGATTTAATATAGACGTCAGGGTACAAAACGAAGTACTGTCAATAGACCCTCAAAAAAAGAGGGTGATAATCAAGGACTACAGGCTCGGAAAAACATATTTTGAAGACTACGACAATCTGATTTTGTCGCCCGGCGCGGCTCCCGTCCGTCCGGATATCGAAGGCGCGGACAACGAAAGGGTATTTACGCTGAGAAACATCCCCGATACGTATAGGATCAAGGATTTCATCGAGAAGGAGAACCCAAAGAAAGCCGTGGTCGTCGGAGGCGGATATATAGGCGTCGAGATGGCGGAAAACCTGAAGTCGGCGGGACTTGACGTGACGATCGTGGAGTTCGCCGACCACGTTATAGCACCGCTGGACTTTGAGATGGCTTGTGACGTTCACAACCATTTGCGGGAAAAGGGCGTTGAGCTCATATTGAACGACGGCGTCAGATCAGTTAAAAACAGCGGAGGAAGGCTTTCGGTATCATTCGGAAAAGGCAGCCTTGAGTGCGACATGGTCATACTCTCGGTCGGAGTCAGGCCGGAGAGCGAGCTTGCGAAAAAAGCGAACTTAGCCGTGAACAAGCGCGGCGCGATAGTCGTAAACGAGCATATGCAGACGAGCGACAAAAATATATATGCCGTCGGCGACGCTGTTGAGATCACGGATTTTATAACGAAAGAAAAAGGCTATATCCCGCTTGCGGGGCCCGCCAATAAGCAGGGGCGCATTGCGGCGGACAATATATGCGGCATAAAAAGCAAATATACAGGGACGCAGGGCACAGGCATTCTCAAGTGCTTCGACCTTACGGTCGCAACGACCGGCATAACCGAAGCAAGGGCGAAGCAGCTTGGGCTTCAATACGAAAAATCATATACCTATTCCGCTTCCCACGCGACGTATTATCCGGGGGCCGTAAACATGTCCGTAAAGCTTTTGTTCGAAAAACCCTCGGGACGTATACTCGGAGCGCAGATAGTGGGCTACGGCGGAGTCGATAAGCGGATCGACGTGCTTTCTTGCGCAATACGCGCGAATATGACGGTATTCGATTTAACCGAATTGGAACTCGCTTACGCGCCTCCCTTCTCCTCCGCGAAGGATCCCGTGAACATGGCCGGGTACGTTGCGGAAAACATACTCACGGGAAAAGTCAAGGTATTTCACTGGAACGAAGTTGAAGAGGCGGTAAAGAATAGCGATGCTCAAAAGCTGGACGTAAGGACGGCATATGAATATGAAAACGGCCATATCGAAGGTTTCGTCAACATTCCGCTCAATGAACTAAGGGAAAGGATTTCCGATCTTGATAAAAGCAAGCCCGTATACGTTGCCTGCCAAACAGGCCTTCGAAGCTACACCGCATGCAGGATACTGAGCGGATACGGATTTGACTGCTTCAATCTATCCGGCGGTTACAGGCTTTACAAAAGCATATTCAAAAAAACCGAACCCGCGGCTAAAGATACTCATATCAATACCGAGACCATGAGGCCTATCGAACCCGGGGTTATCAAAATAGACGCATGCGGTCTTCAGTGCCCGGGGCCTGTCATGAAGCTTTCAAAAACCATGGAAAGCGCGAATGCGGGCGATACCGTTGAGATAACGACGACCGATCCCGCCTTCGCAGCCGACGCCGAAGCGTGGTGCAAAAGGACCGGCAACACCTTTGTTTGCAGCAAGTCCGAAAAGGGCGTATCGACCGTAACCGTAAAAAAAGGAGGGCAGGCGTCCGTTTCGGGAGCAGGCAACAATAAAAACATAATCGTATTTTCCGGCGACCTTGACAAAGCCATCGCTTCTTTCGTAATAGCGAACGCCGCCGCATCCATGGGCAGGAAGGTCTCGATGTTCTTTACGTTCTGGGGGCTCAACATACTGAGAAAACCCGAAAAGGTATCCGTCAAAAAGGACTTTATGAGCCGCATGTTCGGCGCGATGATGCCGCGCGGCGCAAAGAGGCTCGCGCTTTCCAAAATGAACATGGGCGGCATGGGCGCGGCAATGATCAAAAAGGTAATGAAAAACAAGAATGTAGACAGCCTTGAGGAGCTCATAAAAGCCTCTATGGAAAACGGCGTGGAGCTTGTGGCGTGTTCGATGAGTCTTGACGTTATGGGTTTAAAACCCGAGGAACTTATAAACGGAGTTAAGCTGGGAGGAGCCGCAGCCATGCTCGCCAATGCCGAGGAATCCGATATGTCGCTGTTTATATAAAGATTCCGATACCTATAACTTTCACACCCCAATAATTTAAGCGGTTTTCGGAGAAACATTTCGCCGAAAACCGCTTTTTATATCCAAAGTCCCGTAACCTCGAAAACCATATTTGAATGGCTCCCGCTTTGTTGCAGATAATAAGGGCAATGGCAAATGCGGGGAGGAAATCATGGAATATCTGAGCGTTGTTATCGCAGCGTTCGGCTCGTTTGCGGCATTGTTCATTTTTACCCGGCTGACGGGCAACAGGCAGATGTCGCAATTGAGTCTGTTCGACTATATTTCGGGCATCACTATCGGCTCGATCGCGGCGGAAATGGCGACGACTTTGGAAGGCAGTTTTATGAAGCCTTTCATTGCTCTTGCCGTATATACTCTGATGACGCTGCTGCTTTTCTATATTACGGCAAAGTCGCAGAAAATACGGCGGGTAGTAAACGGAGAGGCGCTGATACTCTACTATGACGGCAATCTTTATTTTGCGAACTTCAAAAAGGCAAAAATGGAACTGAGCGAGTTTCTGACGCAATGCCGCAACAACGGATATTTTGACTTAAGCAAGCTTCAAGCCGCAATTTTGGAATCAAACGGAAAGATAAGCTTTTTGCAAAAACCGCAGTATAGGCCCGTTGAACCAAGGGATCTTAATATTTATCCGAAGATCGAGAAACCGCTTGTCAATATCATACTGGACGGAGAGATACTCTACGATAACCTCGAATATACCGGCAACGACCAAAGCTGGCTTGAACGGAAACTCGCCGAAAAAAACATTTCCGCATCCGAGGTTTTTCTTGCGACCTGCGATTCGAACAACGAGTTTACTGTCTACAAGAAAAATTTAAAGCCGATGACACGAGACATGTTTGAATAATCTTTATCAGTCGTCCGTAAGCGCGCCGCTGCCGCTGATGGGAATCGCTTCGCCCAAATAGGTAGGCTCGGGACACAGGATCACCATTATAAAATCCTTCACCCGCGCCAAAAACTCCCGAAATTCGTTATATGCCTCGTTTTTGTAAATACGCGGCTCCGTTGGCACGCCGTATGCGTTTATCCCGAGCGCTCTTGCGATATATACCGCTCTGTAAATATGGAATTCCTGCGTGACTATCACTATTTTTTTCGCTCTGAAAATATCCCGGGCGCGGTACATGGATTCATAGGTCGAAAAACCGGCATGATCCATGAACACGTGCTCGGGCTTTACGCCCTTATTAACGGCGTACCGCTTCATGTGATTGACTTCGTCGTAATTTTTCCTGCCGTGATCCCCGCTCATCAAAAGCCTCTCGGATACGCCAGCTTCATAAAGCCGTATGCCCTGAATAACTCGGTCCTCCAGCATGGCGGAAAGCGTTCCGCCGCTCCAAACCCTTGCGCCCAAAACCAAAATGCAGTCGGCGTCGAGCCCTTCCGCTTCGGACGGTGAAAGGATATACGGCTTTGCGCCTCCGATCACGAGCCCGTTGATGACAAACGGGGCAAGAATTATAAGAAAGAGAAGAACAAGCGCTACAGCTGTACGCATTCTGACTTTTTTATTGTTTTTAATCATATAAGGATTATAACACCGCCCGAAGCGTTCGTGAAGCTATCCTTATCCCTTGACCGGCACCTGAAAATCCGTTATACTTGACCGAGAATAACGAAATGAGGAGAAAGAAATGGTAAAAAAAAGTGTAACGGCTTTGCTTATAATAGCTTTTTTATTTACGTTGACGGCATGTACTCAAAATACTTTACCTGAGCAGCCTGATAATACCGCAGCTTTGGAACCTGCGCCCGCCGAGACCGGGGACGTATCCGAAAAACCGGTGTTTACGCCCGTCACCCTCATTGACCAGGCGGGCAGGAGCGTGACAGTCGAAAAGGAACCTTCGCGCATTGTTTCGGGCTACTACATATCGACTTCCGCGTGTATCTCGCTCGGTCTTGAGGACCGTTTGGCGGGAATCGAGGCGAAGGCAGGCGAGCGCAATATTTATAAGCTCGCGGCGCCCGAACTTCTTGATCTCCCCAATGTCGGCAGCGCAAAAGAGTTCGATTTGGAAGGATGCATCGCCCTCGCGCCCGACCTCGTCATATTGCCCAAAAAGCTTCAAGACAGCGCCGAAATAATTTCCGGGCTCGGTATCCCGGTCCTTTTGGTAAGTCCAGAAAGCCATGAAGATTTGATAGAAGCCGTAAACCTTATCGCGGCGTCGACAGGCACGGAGCAGCGCGCCGGGGAACTGATATCCTATTATACCGACGCCGAGGCGAAGATGAAATCGCTGACTGAAGGCGCGCAAAAACCCGTCGTTTATATTGCGGGAAATTCGAGTTATCTCAGCACCGCGCCAAAGGATATGTATCAGGCTTCTTTGATACGCGCGGCTGGCGGTCAAAACGCGGCCGACTCGATCGAAGGCGACGACTGGACGGAGGTTTCCTATGAACAGCTTCTGTCCATGGATCCCGAAGTAATCGTGATCCCCGCGGAAGCTTCATATACCGCGCAGGAACTTATCGGCGACCCTGCTCTTGCAGGCGTAAAAGCCGTTAAAAACAAAAACGTGTTCGTCATGCCCTCCTCGTTCGAGCCCTGGGATTCCCCCGTTCCTTCCGGAATTCTCGGCACGATGTGGCTGGCGTCCGTGCTGCACGAAGACCTTTACTCATTCGATGACTTTACCGGCGACGTTGCGGCTTTTTACGGCAGGTTCTACGGTTTTACCGTTGACACTGCGCTCATTACAAAATAATAAGATGAAGTCAGCTTCGGGAAAAAGAACTGAAATACTGTTTTTTGCCGCTCTCGCTTTATCGGGCGGAGCATTTGTGCTGTCCGTCTGCGTCGGGAAATACCCCATAACGGTCGATGAGATACTGAATATCATTACGGGAGCAGGCCGCGTCAGCGATATGACGCGCAACGTGTTCTTCACGCTGCGCCTTCCCCGTACTGTCATGGCAATGCTTTCAGGGTTCGGTTTGGGTCTTGCGGGTTCCGTTTTCCAGATGCTTTTTAAAAATCCGCTCGCTTCGCCGGATATAATCGGAGTCGCGAGCGGCGCCAACCTCGGCGCGGCTTCCGCCATTATGCTCGTCGGCGGCTCTATGGCGGCGGTAGCGGGCGGAGCGTTCGCGGGTGGCATTTTGGCTGTGATGCTTGTTATGCTGCTTGTACGGGCAACCGGGACGAACAACACTTCGACGTATGTCCTTTCGGGAATCATAATATCAGCCTGCGCGCAGGCAGCGATCATGATCCTTAAATTTTTCGCGGATGCCGAAAACGAACTTGCCGCCATGGATTTTTGGGCAATGGGCAGTTTCGGAAGCGTTACGGACGCAAAACTTACGGCGGTCATGCCGATCTGCCTTTTCGGCATCGCGGGCATTATAACTTTTCGCAGGCAGATATTTTTGCTTTCACTCGACGAGGATGAAGCGAGGATGCTCGGCGTTCGCGTCAAGCTCATGCGAGCCGTTCTGCTGAGTTTTTCGACCCTTGCGGTAGCCTCCGTCGTTTCCGTAACAGGCCTCATATCGTTTATCGGTCTCATCGCCCCGCATATCGCAAAACTCGCCGCAAAGAGGAACAGCTTTTCGGTCTGCGTGCTTTCGGGCCTTACCGGAAGCCTGGTTTTGCTTTTTGCGGATTGCCTTGCAAGGACTCTCGCAAGCGCCGAACTTCCGATAAGCATACTTACGACGTTTATCGGAGTTCCCTTCCTCGTGCTGTTTATGAGCAGAAGGAAGGAGGGCAAAAGGCTTTGAGCAAACTTGAAGCGAAAGGGCTTAGAGCCGGATACGGCAAAAAAAAGGTGCTGCGCGGCATCGATCTTTCGATACAAGAAGGCGAGTTTTGCGCGCTGCTCGGCCTTAACGGGTCCGGCAAAACGACGCTCTTAAAAGCCTTATGCGGTCTTATTCCCGTTAAAGAGGGAAGCTGCCTCATTGACGGGCAATCTTATCTCGATTTTAATGAGCGCATCAGGTCGCGGCTTATTTCTTATACTCCTCAGCGCTACAGCGTGATTTCGGGGACGACGCTGCTCGACGCCGTGCTGATGGGCTGCAATCCGTACCTGCCGCTTTTATCCTCCCCGGGAAGGCGCGAAAGGCTTACTGCGTCCGCAGCGCTGAAAAGAGTCGGACTCGCCGGTATGGACGATACGGTTTTTGACGAGCTGAGCGAAGGACAAAAACAGCTTGTTATTTTAGCCCGCGCAATAGTTCAGGAAAGCTCGGTCATGCTGTTTGACGAACCCGTAAGCTCCCTTGACTTTGTAAACTGCCATTATGTGCTCCGGCTTATACGTGACATTATCCGCGAGAATAAGCGGGCGGGGCTCATTACCCTGCATGACCCGAACCTTGCCCTTTATTACTGCGACCGCATACTGCTTATCGATAAGGGCATGATCGCGGGCGAGATATTGCCTGAGCATACGCCATTGCCTAAAATACGGGAGCGGTTGTCTTTGCTCTACGGAAATATCGACGTATTGGAATACGATAAAAACTATTATATGGTAAAGCGGTAATAACGCAAAATGCCGTCCGGTTCCGAACGGCATTTTTAAAAAGGTTTGCGGGATTATTCGGTTTCGATCAGTCCGTAATTGCCGTCCTTGCGAACATAGAGCACATTGACGGCTCCCGTCCTGGAGTTTTTGAATACATAAAAGGAATGACCCAAAAGCTCGATCTGGAGCATAGCCTCTTCAACGGACATGGGCTTAATGTCGAAGCGTTTTGTCCTGACCAGCGCGGGACCTTCGTCTTCCTGATCGTCATATGACCCCCCGAAAAGAGGCGATTCATATTTAAATGCTTCCGCTTTGAGGTTTTTCTCCAGTTTTGTCCTGTGTTTGATGATCTGTTTTTCCAGCTTGTCAAGCACGTTATCGATGGATGCATACATGTCGCCGGTTACTTCCTCACCGCGGATGATTCCTCCCGAATACGGAATAGTCACCTCCACGATGTGGCGGCTTCGTTCAACCGCCATAGTGACCTGCGCTTCGGTATCTTTCGGAAAATATCTGTCCAGTTTGGATACCTTTTTTTTCACAAGGTCGCGCAGGTAATCGGATACTTCAATGTTCTTTCCGGAAATTGAAATACGCATGATCCAACTCCTTTCCCGAACCGGTCTTCCGCCGGCCTTTACATTAAAACTATTCTATGC
>MWCU01000017.1 GCA_002070205.1 Firmicutes bacterium ADurb.Bin182
AAAAGCCCGATATAGTCCAAAATGCTCAGCAGCCAAAATGTAAGCTTCAAAAGAAATCCGGGAATCCGGTCAAGAGCTTTCGCGATTTTGTAAAAGCCGGTTTCGTCATCCGCATTAAGGGTATTATTAAGCTCGAAATCAAATTTCCTGTATACGTCCTCCGCCGTATCCGTTGGCTCAAAAACCGCTTTTATAATTGTATCGTCAGCTCCGAGCGTCATCGTTTTTTTTGCTGTCATTATTACCTGGATATCGTTCCTTGCGAATATCCTTTGGCCTGTTACAAACCGGTTTATTCCCGGGCGCTGCGAAACGGTCCTCACATACGCGGCGACCAAGACATGCATAAAGCCGAAACGAATAAGTCCGCTGTTTCTTTTCTGGCGGATGTACCTCTCAATCTCCTCGATCTCGATTTCATCCCATATTAAGTTTTGTGAACCTGTCCGGCTTTTGAGGATATATGGGGAGATCTTCTGGGCGGGATTCAGCTTGCGCAGCCTTCGTCCGTCGCTTCGGTCCCCGATGCGTTTTTTTCGCATAAATTTCACCTTGGCTGTCAATTTTATTTATTCTAACCCTCATTTGTAAATCATGTCAATCCGCTGTATATTCGAGGCCGCTGACGTGGAATATATTACTATGCTAACGAGGTCTATGATATAATTACGTTGAAATCTGAATATTAAAAGGAGATATCGCTATGCCGGTCAATTTAAAGGGACGCAGTCTGTTAACGCTTTTGGATTTTACTCCCGAAGAAATCAACTATCTTCTGGATTTGGCCCAGGATTTAAAGAACAAAAAAAGAGCGGGCAGTAAAGAAAAACTGCTCGACGGAAAAAATATAGTGCTGATTTTCGATAAAACGTCCACCCGCACACGCTGCGCTTTCGAGGTCGCCGCTTTTGACGAGGGGGTTCACGTTACATTCCTTTCCAACAGTCAGATGGGGAAAAAGGAATCTCTTGAGGATACGGCAAAGGTGCTCGGCAGGTTCTATGACGGCATAGAATATCGCGGCTTCAAGCAGGAAACCGTGGAGCTTTTGGCAAAGCATTCGGGCGTACCCGTATGGAACGGGCTTACGGACATGTATCACCCCACTCAGATACTCGCTGATTTTTTGACGATGCGCGAGCACATAAATAAGCCGCTCAATAAGACCAAGCTTTGCTATGTCGGCGACGCGCGTAACAATATGGGCAATTCACTGATGATAGGCTCCGCAAAAATGGGCATGCATTTTGTGGGCATAGCGCCGAAGCAGCTTTTCCCGAATAAAGAGCTCGTTGAAAAAATGAAAGGGACGGCAAAAGAAACCGGAGCTGTCATCGAGTTCTCGGAAGATCCCAAAGCTGTAGAGGGCGCTGACGCTATCTATACAGACGTTTGGGTTAGCATGGGTGAAGAAGCGCATTTTGAAGAGCGCATCCGCCTTCTGACCCCTTACAGAGTCACGATGGATATGCTGAAAATGACAGGCAATCCGGACGTTATTTTCCTTCACTGCCTGCCCTCCTTCCATGATCTTGAAACAACGGTCGGAATGGAGATATACGAAAAGTTCGGCATAACCGAAATGGAAGTCGCCGACAAGGTGTTCAGGTCCAAGCATTCAAAGGTGTTCGATGAGGCGGAAAACCGCATGCATACCATAAAAGCGGTGATGGTGGCAACACTATAAACGCTTCGCTGTCGCGAATAAGCTAAAGCTTATTCGCGAGTCATCTGCGGATGGATTTTGCAATAAAAGAGATGCTTGGACATTCTGTCTGTCGCATCTCTTTTATTGAGCGGAGTGATTTTTAACGCGCATGTCGTTAAAAATCACGATTCTGTCGTTTATCCGCCTCGTCAACAACTCGGCGGGGAACGGGGGATATACGTATCGCATGCACAGATTAATTAAAGGAACGACGCTGGGTCGTTCCTTCATTTCACTAATAACTGACCACTGTCCGCCTTGCGGACTGCACGCGTCAGCGGGCACCCACTCACCACTGCGCGGCACAGCCGCGCTATCGAATTTCTCCCCTCTCGCGCAAATCGCCGAGTATTTTTTCATACATCTGCTTGTCGATTTTGTACTTCAGCCTGTTAATGACATAGCCCGCGACTATGAACAGGAGCGGCAGCACCAGCATTGAGAATTTCATAATAAGAAGTCCCTGCGCCGTAACGTCCGCGGCGGTCTCCGCACTGTTTATGCCGGATATTATGACGGTCGCGCTCACGATGCCGCTTCCCACTGCGGCTCCCATTTTATTGATGAAGGGCTGAACGGCGAACGTAACGCTGTCGTTGCGTTTTTTAAGCTTCCATTGACCGTACTCTATGGTATCGGACAAAAATACCAGCATCAAAAGCTCTATGATTGTCTCGCCTATGAAAATAAGCATACCGGAAACGCCGATCCCGGCCATCGTGTCATAAGGCGAGAAGTAGAAAAGCAGGTAGCCGGCAACAACAAGTATCGTCGCGCCGGTATACAGCTGTTTTCTTGAGAACTTCCTGGAAAAGAGCGGAAACATGGCAAGCGCAGCGATCTGGCTTGCGCCAAGTATTGCGGCGAATACCGGGTACATGTTTTCGTCGCCGTACGCGTATTTGAAAAAATAAAGGCCGAAGCTGGTCGTAGTGGAGTATCCTATCATGAAAAGCGCCATGGATACGGCGGTATAGAGGAGCTGATCGTTTTTGAATATCGCTCTCGCCATATCTTTGATTGATGTAGTCGAGCTTTCTTTAACGACGAGATGCGGCTCTTTGACTCCGAACAGAGTTATGGACTGGGTGCCCCACATCATGAGCACGACGGCGATTGAGAACAGGAAATAGCCTGTTTTCATGCTCCCGACCGCGCCGCCTATAATGTTGGTCATCGGGACGACTAAAACCACGACCGTGAACAGGCCTGCGTTCGCGCAAATCCTTGCGAACGCTCCTATTTTCTCCCGCTCCTTCTGGTCCATCGAAAGCGTCGGCAGCATCGACCAATATGCTATATCGTTTATTGTGAACGTGATTCCCCATAAAAGGTAAACGATAGAGAACGTCACGATATATGCCGCTCCCGTAAGCTTAAAATCGGTAAACAGCAATATCGTGAACAACCCCGAGAGCAGCGCGCCGATAAGCATGTTCGGCTTGAACTTTCCCCATTTTGACTTCGTGTTGTCCACCAGCGTGCCCATTATCGGGTCATCGACCGCGTCATAAATACGGAAAACAAGGAGTATGCCGGTTATCCACCACATGGCGCGGTCGTCGAGCTGCAATATATCGGTAAGATAGAATATAAGCTGTATGCTGACAAGGCTGTAGAGCATATCCCTTCCGATCGTACCGAGGCCGAATGAAAACAGGTTTCGCTTAAAGTAGTTTTTCCCCATACTTTCCCCCTGATCCGATAAAGTTTTATGGAACGGTTACAACACCGATTTTACTGCCGATTCGAAGTTTTCAAGCGATTCAATGATTTTACTGCGCGGAGCAGCGAGATTCCAGCGCTCGAAACCCGATCCGCCGGTCCCGAAAATATATCCTTCATCCAAAGCGAGGAGGGCTTTTTCCAGCATAAGCTTCTCCTGTTCGGCATCGGATAAACCGAGCGCCCTTAAGTCCGTCCACGCGAGATAAGTGCCCTCCGTGCGGGAAAAACCTATC
>MWCU01000018.1 GCA_002070205.1 Firmicutes bacterium ADurb.Bin182
GTCTTTGCTTTCGCCGGCGATTCGACGATAACGAGTTTTTCTGGCATTTAAGTCCCTCCCAAAGAATTTTGCCGCTATACGATTCAGGATCATTCAAATTCTGTATACCCTTCCCGGCAACTGCTTAATTATTCCCGAAAATTCCAGCGATGTCAATGCGGAATTTAATTCGCTCACGGGCAGAGGCACCATTTCGCACAGTTCGTCAAAATCCCTGTCGTCAACCTGCAGAAGTTTAACTATCAAAGCCTGATGGACATCGAGCTTTGACAGATCAACTTCTTTCGCGAATATCTTTCCGTTTACGGCCTTGCCGTATTCCTCCAATATATCGTTGACACCGTAAACCGCTTTAGCCATCCCGTTTCTTATTAGGCTGTTCGTACCCCTGCTGGCCGGGTCCGTTATTCTCCCCGGAACGCTAAATACGTCTCTGCCCTGATCGAGCGCGTGATCTACCGTTATGAACGTACCGCTTTTCTCCGCGGCTTCAACGACAACGACACCGCGCGACAGACCGCTGATTATCCTGTTCCTTATCGGAAAATGCTGAGCGAGCGGTTTTGTGCCGGGCAAAAACTCGGATATAACGGCCCCGCGTTCCGATATCTGCCTGTATAAAGCGGCGCTGCCGGACGGATATACAACATCGACCCCGCATCCCAATACCGCGACGGACGGATATTGATTTTCAGCGCATGAGAGCGCTCCCTGTGCCGCAATGCTGTCGATACCGTAAGCGAGCCCGGAAACTATGCAAGCTCCTTGCTCTGCGAGCTGAGCGCTCAGCTTATAAGCTACGTCGCGGCCGTAAGCCGAACATTTTCTTGAGCCGATAACGGCGATAGGCAGCTCGATATGTTCATACAATTTGCCTTTAATATATAATACGGACGGCGCGTCCGCGATTTCCTTTAACAGCGCGGGATAATCGCCGCTTATTCTCGTTGCGCACTCTATCCCCTTTTCAAAAAGCCGTTTAATATAACTGTCCGTCTGTTTTTCATCGGCTGTTTTTTTAAGCGCTCCGAAAACTTCGTCCGGAATATTTTCCTTCAACGGCCGGCCCGAAGCAACGGAGCGGAAAAGTTGCTCGGGGCTTTCAAAAGCAGAAATCAATCGATCGAACAAGCGCACATTGTGGCCCGTGGTACGGTTCAGCCAGATCCAATAACGCTCTTGATCCGAATACTCCCTCACATCCGGTCACCCCAAAGTTTGCGGTCAAGGCTGCGGTATTGAATAGCTTCGGCGACATGCGTCGGGAGGATACGGTCGCTGTTTTCGATATCAGCAATCGTCCTTGAAACGCGCAATATCCGGCCATATGCCCTTGCGCTGAGCTTAAGAGCGGAAAACGCCTTCCTGAGTATTCCTTCTCCTTCGTCATCCAATTTGCAATATTTAAGCGTCAGCTTATTTGTGAGCTGGGCGTTGAACAATATTCCGTCCTTTTTATATCTTTCCCGCTGGATCTCCCGCGCGCTGTTGATGCGATCCCGTATAATCTTTGAGCTTTCACCCGTTGTCCTTCCGGATATATCCGAATAACCTACTTCCGTCATCTCAATGTGCATGTCTATCCTGTCCAGCAAGGGTCCCGAGATCCTGCTTTGATACCTTTGTACGGCGGAAGGAGTGCATCTGCACTGATTCATCCGCGAACCGTAATTTCCGCAGGGGCAGGGGTTCATAGCGGCAACCAGCATAAAGTCTGCGGGATAAGTGGACTTGGCGGCAGCTCTCGCGATCGTTACGAAACCGTCCTCGAGCGGCTGACGGAGAGACTCCAGAACATCCTTTCGAAATTCCGGGAATTCATCCAAAAAAAGCACTCCGTAGTGGGCAAGGCTGATCTCGCCCGGGAGCGCTTTCTGCCCTCCTCCAACCAGCGATGCTGCCGAAGCGCTGTGATGAGGAGATCTGAAAGGTCTTTGGCAAATGATCCCGTTCGCTCCCTTGACTGCTCCGACAATGGAATGTATCTTCGTGATTTCGAGCGCTTCGTCGAATGTAAGTTCGGGCAGAATGGAAGGTATGCTTCTTGCGAGCATCGTTTTGCCTGAACCCGGCGTACCGATTAAAAGTATGTTGTGAGATCCCGCGACTGCGATCTCCGCTGCACGCTTCGCTCCCTGCTGTCCCTTTATTTCGGAAAAGTCACAGTCAAGCGCTAAATTGCAGCTGTCCCATTCAAGGGGCGGAACAACGTTCATCTCAGTCTCGCCTTTAAGCATTGAAACCGCTTCGCGGAGTGTATTTACAGAGATCACCCGAACGCCTTTTATGTATGCCGCCTCCGCCGCATTGCCCTTTGGAAGCACGACGGACGTGACTCCGTTTGAATAAGCATCTATCACCATCGGAAGCACTCCGGATATCTCCCTTATGACACCGTCCAGCGAAAGCTCTCCCAAAAAAAGTATGCCTTCGATCTTATTGCAGGGTATCTGACCAGTTGCTGCAAGTATCCCGATCGCAATGGGAAGATCGTATACCGATCCTTCCTTGCGCAGTTCCGCGGGCGCTAAATTGACCGTGATCCTGCTCATCGGGAACTCAAAGCCGCTGTTTTTAATTGCTGCGCGTACTCTTTCCTTCGATTCGCGTACCGCGGCGTCCGGCAGGCCTACAGTTTCATATCCCGGCAGGCCGTTTGAAATATCGACCTCGACCTGAACGGAAAATCCGTTTATTCCGCTAAGTCCGTGGCTCAAAACATTGGAAAGCATAGAACCCCTCCGTACTGACCGGTCTTTGCGCTCTATCAGTTCAGTTAAAGAATTATCAAATAAACAACGCCCGTGACCGGCAATTTTCTTTACGGAATGAATATATAACCTTATAAACGCGTAATTAATATAACACACCGGACATTACTTTACAAATTTTTCATATCGGTACGTTGTGATTATTTTATAATGATATTAAGACGAGATACGAATATTGATATGAACTTCCAGATGTGCCTGTTTGATTTTAATCCGAAATCGTTTGCCATGCGTTCACTGCCTAAAAAAACATGAAAAGAAACAACATTTCAATTACTGCAGGTTTAACCATTATTCAACGCATCAATCCATAACACACAAATGAAATTTAGCTATTTATTGAAAAAGGATGAAATTGCGATTCCAAAACGAATTTCCTCTATGATATAAAATTTGTATTCAGCGGTTTCTTACAAGAAGTACGATCTGCTAATTAGTCATGAATACCAAATGCTTAATCTAACATACCAGTATAGAACACTTTTTCGGCATCCATATCAACCAACTCATCTTCCATCTCACGAGACAGTAATGCGAAAACAGAATTGCTCACGCCGAAATCGGCTGCGTAAACTACGTAATTCTCCCCACGATACTCGAAAATAAATCCAGCATATTTTTCAGGCCAAGCCGGTTCCAGAGTCAGTTCATTAAACTTTTGTTCCCACTTTTTTTGGAATTCTATGAGCTCCAATGGTGTATTTGATTCCTTGAGTCTATTAACCTTATCCACTTGCCATGACCAATTATATCCGGATCGACTGCCCATTTAAATTCACTCCTTTCTCATTCTGCTTTGCCCGTTCCAATTCCGTGAAGCACAGAAACTGTTCTTGCGCTTCACATTTTCCAAATAGTATTAATAGGGATACCCGTGACACGGGACAGCTGCCGTGTTGAAATGCCGATTTTCTCGCATAGCTGCACGTCTGTCAGACGTGTTCTTTCTTCGTCATATTCTAAAACTTCGTCGCTGCTTTGTTCATTCATAAACTTTACGAACCGATTTTCTCCGATTAGATCAAGAGCAAAGTCAACATCAGTTATTCCCTTTTTGCTTATATAATCTTGATAACTGTTCCACGGATATTGATCCGGTTCTTTACACAATCCGACCTTTTGCGGATTTTGATGGATATACCTCAATACCGTCAAAAAGTAACTGTCGTCTTCAACCGCTTCGCTCTTAAATCTATCTTGGAATAGATGACCACAACGCCGGTATTTTCGATTGTATCGAATGACATACCTTGTGCCTATCCTTTTCATGATTTGTTCAATGGTTTCTGACTTCTCTTTTATCAGCAAATGAACATGGTTTCCCATAAGGCAATACCCGTATAAATCAAAACCGCTTAGTTTTTTACATTCGGATAAGATCCCGATGAATTCATCGTTATCCTCTTCATCACTGAATATCGTTTGCCTGTTTATTCCTCTTAGAATGATATGATAAATTCCGCTCGTGCTTTTCTTTCTTGCTGTTCTGGGCATAATACACACCTCAGCGATATACTACCATAAACAACCATGTTATGAAAGCAAAAGAACCGTCCCCATGCTTCCTGCCGAGTTAGCACGAGAAGTCAGGAACAGCTGTACAGTTTATCGAACCAGTTATCTTTTCTCACGAGAATGGTTTCCGCTAACTAGCGCTGAATGGATCCCCGATCGCAACGATCGCATAGTCGAAGTTGAACATACTGGCTTTGCGCCCTGTATGTCAAGACCCGTGATGTCGTTCAGATAAATGTCGTACTGCTCCGATAGGCTGAAACGCCATTTCTATGACGAATGAGCGTTATTTTGTTAGGTTATACCCATTGCAGCTTGCTTTATATCTGTTTTCTTCTTCGCTACAGCACTTCCACATATCCGACTCCGTCCATGGTTTTTACTGTCTGCACGATATCGTCATGGGTGACTTTCTTGGATGCCTTGAGCGTAACGCTAAAGGCAAGAATGCCGGTTTCGGAACTGTTATCCAACTGCATCTGCAGATTGCTCGGCTCAAATTCCTGCGAATGTACGAAATCAAGGAACATTCCTAATGGCACGTTCTTTTTAAGTTCCACGTAAACTTCGATGATCCTTGTTCTCTGTCGCATAAGAAAATCCAGCCTGTGCATCAATGTCAGTACGACAAATATGCTGATGCTGCCAATGACCGCCACTTCATATAATCCAATGCCAATTGCCAACCCGACGCATGCGCTCGCCCATAACCCCGCTGCCGTTGTTAAACCTTTTATCTGATTCCGGACCGTCACAATGATTGTGCCTGCACCGAGAAAGCCGATTCCGCTAATTACCTGCGCTCCCATGCGTACCGGGTCGCCGACGGCGAATGCCTGAAAAACGTACTGGTTTGTAATCATCACGATGCACGCACCAAGGCAGACCAGCATGTAAGTCCTCAATCCGGCAGGGCGGTTCTTCAATCCACGATCCAAGCCGATCATGCCGCCCAGCAGGATTGATACCAGAATCCGGATAAAGATGGAAGTGTATGTCAGTTCGCGAATGGTAAGCATTTCAAACCACCCTACTTTCGTTGGTTACTATCATACGCCATGCTTAATACATGCAACGTAATGATTGGGTTTCACTTCAAATAACTTTGGAATGCCGGCGCGGCAGTCTCGTCACATTCGAAGCAACGATTGGCATAGCGGCATTCATCCGGCAGGTTGATAGGGCTAGTAATCTCGCCTTTAAGGGAGATTCTCTGCCTTTTGTGAGAAAGCTCGGGGACGGGTATTGCGGACAGGAGAGCCCTCGTATAAGGATGAATCGGGAACAAAAATCCGTTAGGGTACGCACACAGCAATTTACAAATCATATCTGGTAAGCCGAATACCTTCGTATACATGCGCAGATGCAGAGGTGCTCCAACCTTTGCTTATCAGACAAATTGCCGTTGCTACATTTCAACGATCATCGTCTGCCCGCTGCATTCGTTTACCATACGCATTACATCTGCGTGCGTACAGTGCTTTCCCTTGATGTGCAACAGGAAATGCGTGCCAATTCCAATCCCCTGCATTGCGGGTTCCACTTCAAATTCTTCCACAACGATATCTTTCGACTGAAGAAGCGCCATGAAATCTTACACGTTTTTGAGGGTGTCAAAAATTATATATAGGTGCAGGTTTCGGCAACTGCCAATATATTTCGTCTGCACAAAATTCAGCAGTGTCATAACAAACATGATGGCAAAAAACATGAGCAACGCGCCAAAATAAAATCCAATGCCAAGTGCTACTCCCATGCATGCTGAGGCCCACAGGCACGCGGCGGTAGTCAAGCCCTTGATTCTCTGTACGCCTGTAATCAAAATGGTTCCCGCGCCCAGAAAACCGATGCCAGAGATCACCTGCGCGCCTAGCCTCGCCGGGTCGGTATTGCCATACTCCAGCATCATAAACTGTCCCGTCATCATCACGATCGTTGACCCAAGACATACCAATGTATAGGTACGCATACCAGCAGCGCGGCGTTTTTTGGTGCGTTCCAACCCCAGTAGGCCACCCTGGACCGTAGCCAATACAATCCGCAATAGTATCGTCCATTCGTTCTACTCTAACAATCCAACAGAGCGAATCCAATTATTAACGTCCAAATAAACAACATTCCTCCTGCATCCGCGTCAGCTCCCGTACCCATCAGCGCATGAACAGCCCACCATTTACGTCAATCGCTTCGCCGGTTATATAATCAGAAAGATTACTAGCCAAGAATAAAACGGCATTTGCAATATCCTCCGGCTGTCCAAATCGTCCGAGCGGGATCGTCAGCTTCGGATCATCCTTAGGATCCGTATTCCAACTCAGGCCCTCGGCCATCTTGGTTAGCGTACGACCGGGGCATACCGCATTCGAGGTAATATTGTACGGCCCGCCTGCAAGCGCAAAGCATTTATTCAGATTCAACACGCCCGCTTTTGCAGTCGAATATGCCGCGGAGGAACTGCGCCCACCGCGCTCTCCCGCCATAGAAGAAATATGCACCAATTTTCCGTATTGTTGCTTCTTCATCACATCAAAAACAGCCTGCGTGCAGAAGAATACGCTCTTGCAATCAAGCTCTATAAGCCGGTCCCAGTGCGCCGGCGTAATCTCTTCTACCGGCGCAACGGCGGTAATGCCCGCATTGTTCACCCAAATGTCGATGCGTCCGAATATTTTATGGATATTTTCCACATGCTCGCGCATGGATTCGTATTGGGTTACATCCAATCGGTAGGATGCAGCCGTACCGCCAGCCCTGTTGATCTCCTCGACGACCCGGAGCATCTCGTCTTCCAAAACATCGGTTACAACGATCTTTGCGCTCCATGCCGAAAGCTTTTTAACAATAGCTTCTCCAATTCCGCGGCCCGAACCCGTCACTACGGCGACGCGATCCATCAATAAATCCTGCATATGACCTCCTGTATTTCTGCCTGTGAAGCCTAGTTTATGCCAGTGGCGTAGCATTTTTGCTCACTTTGTGCAGCGCGCAGCCGAATGCGTCTAGCGCTGCCTCCCGTACCGCTTCGGCAAGTGAAGGGTGTGCAACAATCATGCGTTCCCATTGATCGAGCGTATAGCCTTCTTTAACCGCAATGGCCGCAAAAGCAATCAACTCTGGCGCCTGTCCGCCTACAATCTGTAAACCCAGCGTACGCGTGGTTTTCGCATCGAGCAGAGCAAAGACCGCGCCTTCGGTTCCCTCCGCCAACGCCATACCGTTGCTCTCTAAAGAAAATGTTCCAAGCCTTACCTTATGCCCGGCGGCCTCGGCTTGCGCAGCAGTCATGCCTACTGCCGCAAAGCAAGGCTTCGTATAGATACAGCGCGGCATAGGAGCGTCCGTTTCCGCCGAAACCTTTCCCAACATATCCCTGACAGCCGTCTCTGCCTCTTCATATGCGGCATGCGCGAGCTGATAGCCACCTATCGCGTCGCCAATGGCATAAACGCCGGGTAAATTTGTGCGCATATGTGTATCCACCGCTACTACGCCACCTTTTCCTAGCGCAAGGCCCAGCGCTTGACTGTCTATACCGGTCAGACGCGGCTTCCGTCCGATTGCCATCAGAACGACATCCGCATGCAACCGCTGTGTTGCATCGCCTTCTGTATAAATTACGGTCATTCCAGCATCGTTTTTTACAACGGAATCGACACGGCAATTGGTTTTGATGGATAGCCCCTTGCGCGCGAGCAACCGGGTTAGAAGCAGTGCAGCATCTGGCTGCTCGTTAGCAAGTAGCTTTGGAAGCATTTCGATCACCGTAACATGCGAGCCTAACGCGTGATAGGCGCTTGCAAACTCCAACCCAATCACGCCGCCGCCGATTACCACAAACCGGGCGGGTAACCGAGTCAGCGCTAACGCTTCCG
>MWCU01000019.1 GCA_002070205.1 Firmicutes bacterium ADurb.Bin182
GAAAACATGGAATATCTCAAATCCTGGTACACGGAGCATAAGATCGGCGACAATAAAGGCGCTCTCAACCGCGAGGCGCTGGGGCAGGGCAGAGCGGCCATGATATGCGACTGGACATGGATACCCGGCTATATCGCCTCCACTTTCCCCGACGTTGAGATCGGCATATTCCCCACTCCTTCGTTCGATGGAGACCCGGCGGCATTCGATCGCAACAACGGCGAATGCTCTCCGTGCGTCAGCGCGGAAGCGACTGCGGAAGCAAAGGCCGTCGCGTTCGATTTTGTGAAATATCTTCTTGCGAACGACGACTTCCTGCGCGATTTTGCGCTTGCAAACGGTATATTCCCGAGCAAGTACTCGCTTGATAACGATCCCGAAATCAATGCAAGCCCGATCCATATCGCGCTGAAAGAAACCATCAACAAAACCGTGTGGCCCGGCCCCGTACCGGCTCAGGTCGAGGCAATACAGGGCAAGTACCTGCAGGACGATTTCCTCAAGAACAATGTTCCCGCAGCCCAGGCGGTAGTGAACACGGACGAAATCATGGCAAAGGACCTCGTAAACCTTTCGTTTGTACCGGTCGAAAGAAGATACGAATTCGCTGACCGTTTTTCTAACTGACTTTGTTGCACAAGAGAGTCCTGTCGGCTGCCGATAGGACTCTCATAGTGTCGAAGAAGTCTTAGCAGACTTCTCAAATTCTAAACGCTTTATGAAAATGCCAAAACATTTTGGGGGTCGGATCATGCAGCAAAAAAGGACGGGAATATCCTTTTTGATCGTTTCCATGGGCAGTTTGATCCTTTTGTACGGCGTTTTCTTTTTGTTTCCCATCATTTACGGCGCTGTCGGCAGCTTCACGAACTGGCATCCGCTTAAAAAGATGTTTCATTTTATCTGGCTGGACAACTACATTGAGCTTTTAAGCGACAAATTGTTTTGGAAATCCGTAGGCACAACGATGAGCTTTACGGCAGTATGCACCGTTATCACGACGTTTTTGGGGCTCGTGCTTGCGGTTCTTATATGCAATACCAAAAGGTTCAAAAGCTTTTTCAAAACGTTTATTTACATGCCTTATATCACGGCGATCATGTCCGTCGCGATTATTTGGAGATGGATATTTATGGCTCAGGGGGGACTAATCAATAACATACTTGCCGTTTTCGGACAGCAGGGCCTTGACTGGCTGAACAGCTCGTCTACCGTAATGCCAAGCCTCATGATAATGACTATCTGGCATGACGTGGGTTTTGCGCTCATCCTATATATTGCAGGCATTTGCGAAATTCCTCCGACGCTGTACGAAGCGGCAAGAATCGACGGGGCAAATTCGTTCCAGCTGTTTAAGAAAATCACACTCCCCATGCTTTCCGGTACCACAGCGCTTGTTGTGGTTTCAAATATCATCACGTACGTTCAGGTATATGACCAGGTGATGGCGTTAACAAAAGGCGGGCCGGGAGACGCATCATATACCGCCACGTATTACCTGTTCGACAAGGCTTTGGGATTTTACCGTTTCGGCTATGCGTCGGCGACGGCCATCGTATTGCTGCTCATCATATTGGGGCTTTCAATGCTCCAGTTGAGGCTCAGCAGAAACAGATAAGGAGACGGAATCGGTGAAAAAGTACAGCTTTTCAAAAGCAGCGGGTCAAGGCTCATCATATTTGGTTCTCATACTGGCGAGCATCGTATTTATGATCCCGTTCATTGCAATGCTGTTTAACGCGTTTAAGCCGGAAAGCGAGATCCTCGGCTATCCGCCGACCTTTTTTCCGAGTGAAATCACGCTCGATAACTTTAAGGCCATCATAGAAAATGATTCCATGCATCTTTTTTCGTCGCTTTTCAACAGCATTTTTATCGCAACGGTGAGAACCGCTATAACTGTGTATCTGTCGGCATTGTGGGGATACGCGCTCAGCAAGCTGAAGTTTCGCGGCAGCAAGGCGATATTCTATATGGTGCTTTCCGCAATGATGATTCCGACGGCGGTCATACTTTTACCGCTGTACCAGGAAATGGTATGGTTCAAGTTGAACGGGAAGCTGCTGTCGCAGATAATCGTTATCAACGGGACGACCAGCTACGCTGTTTTTATAATGAAGCAGTTTATCGATACTATCCCGAATGATATTATTGAAGCGGGCAGGATAGACGGCTGCAGCGAATTCAGAGTATTTCACAATATTATCCTGCCGCTTATAAAAAATGCGATAAGCACCGTTGCGATCATCGTGTTTCTGTATATTTGGAATGACTTTTTATGGCCGTATATGATGATCGATGATCCGAACAAGTACACGATCACCGTCGCGATGCAATTCCTTAACGGCAGAAATTTCATACGCTACGGTCAGCTTATGGCAGCGACCGGTATTTCCATACTGCCGATAGTTATTATCTACATTATTTTCCAGAAGAGATTCACCCAGGGCATTTCGATGTCCGGAGCAAAAGAATAGCAGGCAGCAGCGCAATCCGTGGGATGCTGAAAAATGAAGAATCAACCGAAATTTAAACTGAGGATCATAGTGACGCTTTCGATTCTGCTGGCAGTATTGCTGCTTCTCAGCACGATCGTGGTTTCTTTTATGCTGAAAGGCCTCATTACAAAGCAAATCGTGGAAAACGGCCGAAACACGGCAGCCCAGCTCCAATCCTCGGTTGAGCAGATACTTGAAGTAATGAACAACTCGCTCGTCCAGATATCGCTCGATACCGAGGTGCAAAGCTTTTCGGACCGGCTCGATCTTCTGAACATATTCGATTGCGAAAGCGTTTATGAGCGCCTTTATCGATTCAGGGCTACAAATCAATATATTGATAAACTGTACGTATGCTATTATCAAGACGGCATGGTCATTGATCTTAACGGAATAGACGCGCGAATGACAAGCATCGAAAAGCTCAGCGACAAGGATATTATAGATGCCGCCGTCGAGCGCTGTTTGTCGGAGCGCTTTCAGAAGATATTTACTGTTTACAATATTGCAGAGCCCGGCGAGGATACTCTGCTTGTAGCCACAAAACCGGCTCCCCCGATGGCTTCCGTTCCGAGGGCGGTTATCGTAGTTACAGTGAAACAAAGCTACTTTCAGGAAGTGCTTCAGGCGATCTCACTGGAAGATGAACGGAATATATTCGTTTTGGACGAGAACGGCAGGTTTCTTTTCGGAAAGGACAGCCGGCAGCCCATTTTCAGCATTGACGGCGCACGGGAAACAGTCAGCACCGGCAGCGAAGATAACGTCGTGGTCTCTATCAAATCTCAGGAAACGGGATGGAATTACGTATATGAGATCCCGAAGCATCAGATCAGGATGCAGGTAAACGGCATAATGATGTGGCTTTGGATAATTGCCGTCGCCATGCTTTTCACTGCATTCATCGGCGCCCGCTTTTTGGCGGAAGAGCTGTACAAACCGGTCAGAAAGGTTATCAATACAATAGGAGGTTACGAGGCTCCCTCGAGCGTCCGCCATGACGAGATGAGTTTCATCAACGAAAACATTAAAACCATGATGGCGGAAAAAAAGCAGGCGGAAAAGCTTGTTGAGGAAAACAAGCCGTTTTTGCGCGACGATGCTTTGCATAAGCTGATTACAATTGAAGATGCGGATGAAACGGCAATACTTGAGCGCTTTAACAATTATGACGTATCTTACATACCGAACGCGTGGTATTGCACGGTTATTCTGTCCGTGCGCCATCTTGACGCCTTATCCAAGCATTACAGCGAAATGGAAATAAACACGATATTGTTGTATGTGATGGAAAAGATTCGCGAAGTCGCAAACGGGTACGATAATGTGGAAATGGAATTCATACGCGGGCAGGAAAGCCGTAAAATGGTATTGCTCTTCAGCTTAAACATCCGCGATGAGAATACGCGCAACAAGACGCTGGGAGATATCCTCAATGACATATTCAAAAAGGTTACGAACGATATAGGCGTCGCGGTCTCTATCGGAGTCGGAAACGTTCGCCCTGAGTTAAGTTCCGTGTGGAAAAGCTATCAGGAAGCCAATTCAGCCTACCAGTATCGCATTATCGCGGGCGACAATACCATCATATATGCAAATGAGCTGCCCGAAATCGAAAAAAGAGGATTCGTCTACCCGTTCAAGCTGGAAAATAAGCTGTTCGACGCGATCAAGCATAACGACAGGGCCGCAATCGACGAAGCTTTCGGGAAGTTCATCGAATATATACGCAAAAATGCTCAGGCGACGCCGCATATCAGTCATCTCGCAGTCCAGATCCTTAACGATACCCTGAACTTTTTGCAGGAACGGTCAATTGACAGTTCGATGATATTCGGGGATTTGAACTCCATATTCGACGATATCATGAAGCTTGACACGATAGATGCGATCGAAACCTACTTCAAAGACATATTCAATAACATCAGCGACTATATCATAAATCGCAAGACACAGGAAAGCAGCAGCCTGAGCGGCAAGATCATCGCATTTATCGACGCGAACTATCGCAACGAAGAGGTCTGCCTTGACGTACTTGCAAGAAAGCTGTATTTCAGCGTTTCGCACATTGTGAAAGTCTTCAAAAACGCGACCGGAAAATCCATTAAGGAATACATCACGGAAAAGCGGATCGCGGAGGCAAAGGACCTGCTAAGCTCCGGAAATGTGAAGATCCGCGATGTGGCAAGGCACGTGGGTTATTCAAACGTTCGTTCGTTTATCAACATTTTTAAAAAGTACACGGGATTTACGCCCGGGGACTATAAGGATGAGGTATTGAGAGGAAGCGATGGTCGGTACGATAACTGAACATGGGTTCAACAAAGAACAAATCGAATTCTTCGGCAGCAAATTTCTGATCGGGAATGGTTTTTTGGGATATCGGGGAACGCTTGAGGAATACACAAAACACGAACTCGTGGCATGTACTTTAAGCGGATTGTATGATCAAAACGGCACGAAATGGCGCGAGCCTGTCAATGCTCCCAATCCTTTCTTCATCGTGGCTCAATACAATGGCGAGGACATGTCCGTGCTGAAACGCAAGCCCGCCGCGCATATGCAGAGCATAGATATGCAGGGGGCCGTCCATAGCAGGCAAACAACGTTTGACAACGGGTTTTGTATTGCCTCAAGGCGATTTGTGAGCATGGCGGACAAACACGTCATGGCTGCGGAATATACCGTATTCTGTGAACATGGCGGTGACATATCGCTTAATATAAAAATCGACAGTGACATATGGGATTTAAACGGACCGCATCTTGAAAATGTCAGCCTGAATCATAAAGGCGGCGTGTTTGTTTATTGTGCAAATACTATAGAGCTTAAAGAAAAGATCGTAGTGGCTCAGAAAGCGGTGAGCGCACACGCCGAAGTTTTTGAGACCGGCAGCGGATTCGTCATTCAAAAAGCGATGTCTTCGGGAGAAACGCTTACGGCAAATATTTACGCCGCGGTTTACAAAAGCAGCGACGAGGATATCGAAAACTGCGAATCTGCCGCGATCGCAAGCGTTAATGCCTCCGCGCGGCTCGGTTTTGAAAAACTGCTTGCCGCAAACGCCGCGCGATGGCAACAGATTTGGGACGACGTGCTCGTAACGATAGACGGCGACAAAGAAGCCGAACTTGCGCTAAGGTACAGCACGTATCTGCTTCTTGTTTCAACGCCGTTCCACACGAGTCATGTGGCCATTCCCGCACGGGGACTTTCAGGTCAGGTATATAAAGGCGCAATGTTCTGGGATACCGAGATATACATGCTGCCCTTCTACTGCTGTTGTTTGCCGAAAACAGCTCGAAACCTTGTGCTTTACCGCATCAACACGCTCGAGGGCGCGCGGAGAAAAGCAAAAGAATACGGATACCGCGGCGCTTTTTACGCCTGGGAAAGCCAGGAGACGGGAGATGAATACTGCACCGAATACAATCTTAACGACATATTTACCGGAAGGCCGATCCGTACGTATTTTCGCGACAAGCAGGTGCATATCAGTGCCGACGTCGTCTACGGGATATGGGAATATTACAAAATGACCGGCGACGATGAGATTTTGCTTGAGGGCGGCGCCGAAACAATTTTTGAATGCGTGCGATTTTTATACAGCTACAGCTATTTTAAGTGTGATAAGGATCGCTTTGAAATTCTTGACGTCACGGGCGCCGACGAATACCACGAGCGGATCCACAACGATGCTTTCACGAACGTTATGACAAAAAAGGCGCTTGAAGCGGCGGCGCGCGTTATTGAAATCCTAGAGACGAAGTATCCCGAAAAGCTTGCGAATATCATTGAAAAAATCGATTATGTAAAAGATAAAAAAGCGATCGACGATTTTAAAAATAAGCTGTACATTCCCTCGCCCCAAAAAGAAACCGGCGTGATCGAGCAGTACGACGGATATTTTAAAACGGAGGATACAACGCCCCGGGAACTTAAAAAAAGAATAATAAAAAAGGACGAATACCTGGGAAGTCCGAACGGGATTGCCGTCAATACGCAGGTCATAAAACAAGCGGACGTCGTTCTCGTGACCGCCTTGTTCGATAAAGATTATACGCTCGATCAAAAATTGGCCAATTTTAATTATTACGAGCCGAGAACGGAACACGGTTCAAGCTTGAGCACTTGTATTTATGCGCTTGCAGCGGTTAAGTGCGATCTTTTGGATTACGCGTATAAGTATTTTATGCGCGCCGCTCACACGGACCTTTCGGGCGACTATAAATTATATGCTGGCGACCTGTATATCGGCGGAACGCACCCCGCCGCAAACGGCGGAAGCTGGATGGTCGCAATACTTGGATTTGGAGGACTAAGAGCATACGAGCGCGAGGTGTCGTTTGAACCAAAATTGCCTGAGCGATGGAAGTCGCTCGCGTTCCGCATGTACTGCCAAAACCAGAAGTTCGAAGTAAAGATCGCGCATGGCTCAATAATTCTGAATTCTTTCGCCTGCAACACAAAAGAAATCACATTTGTTATCTATGGCAAAAAACATAAAATGCAGCCCGGCGCCGCCCAAACGATCAAATACTGATATACATGAGGTCATTCATGAAAAAATACAAAGCGATTTTTTTCGACTGGGACGGCACAGCCGTTGTCAACAGAAAGGCTCCTGTTGAAAAGACGGTCGATGCGATGCGAAAACTGCTGTCATCAGGCGTTTACCTTTTTGTGATAAGCGGCACGACATACAGCAATATCGGGGACGGGAACATTGAAAAGCGCTTTACAAACGAACAGTTAAAGTTTCTGTTTTTCGGCTTAGCCCGCGGAAGCCATAATTTCGGTTTTGACAATAACGGAAGGCTCGTCACGATAGAAGATTACGGAATAGAAAGGGATACCGTGCTGAAAATCCACGATGTTGCGTATGATATACACCGTACGCTTTTTCTTGATTACGGGTACAATACCGATATCGTTTTCGATCGTCCCAACTACGTCAAAATCGATATAATGACTGCGAGCAGCCGAATGACAAATATGTATCTTTCCGGGAACGAAATCGACGACATCAAGAAAAATCTTAAAAAACACGGCTATAACGAAGGGCTTGCAGGTTTAATCAAGCTTGCAAAAGAGACAGGACAAAAACACGGGCTAAACATCAAAGCCACCTGCGACGCGAAATACCTCGAAGTCGGTGTGCTCGACAAATCGGACAACGTGGACGCATTTATCCGGCATGTGTTAGTTCCGAACGGGATCTCCATGAAGGAATGCTGCTTTTGGGGCGACGAATACCTCGAGCTTGACAGCGGCATCACCGGAAGCGATTCCTTCATGTATACGGAAATGTCAAAGGACGGCGATTTTTTTGACGTCGGCACGGTTCCCGGCATACGGCCGGAATACGTTGAATATTTGGGAGGCTCAGTCGATACTTTCCTTCATTTTCTTGATGACCAGAGCAAACTGTGGTGTGAAAAATGAACAAGAAATATATTTCGGATTTTTCCGGAAATACTTTAGAGCGGCTTAAACGGGCTTCACTTTTTTTGCGCGAAAATCCCGGCGCCGAACTCGTCATTCCCCCGGGCGACTATGTCGTCTCCACTGAATTTTCCAAACAGCTTATGGATGACGTGTTATCGGGGAAGATGACGCAGAATCCGCAGGACGTTATTTTTACGCCGTATTATCCGTACGATTGCGCTTTCACGCTCAACGGAGCAAAGAACGTAAAAATCAATGCTCACGGTGCAAGGTTTCTCATTCAAGGGTTTATGCAGGCCGTAGAGATCCTTGATTGTGAAAACGTTGAAATAAGCGGACTGACCACAGACTATCTGACAAAGCCTTTCAGCGTCGGCACGACGGTCAATGAAACCAAGGACTATATAGACGTGGAATTTTATAATCGATATCGCGTGACCGCCATGACGCCTTCTCCCAGGATCGTATTTTTTGACAGGGGAAAAAACCGCTTTTCGCCCGAAGTTATGGAATCGTTTGAAAAAGAGCAGATAGGCGAGCGGACCGTCAGATACCATTCGGCAAACGGCGCATTAAAAAACAGCTTGAACAAAGAAACCGTCGTTATCCACACTTATCATTACCGTCCGAATTTTCTTATCTGCGATTCCAAAAATGTGAATATCAAGGAAGTCACTATCCACGCGCAATGCGGAATGGGCGTTCTGGCGCACCGGTGCGAAAATATATTTATCGACGGGCTTAATATTATCCCCTCCGAAGGCATGCCGATTTCAACAAATACCGATTCGACCCATTTTACTTCGTGCAAGGGGATGATAGAGCTCAAAAACAGCGTGTTCGCGGGTAGTGAAGACGACGTCATCAACGTGCACAATTATTATTACAGCATTGAAAATATCCATGGTTGCCGTGCCGATTTGAAAGTCAAAGCCCCCGATTTTACGCACGCGCAGATCGTCGATTATCCGGATACAGGCGACACTTTGGCGCTGATCGATAAGAAGACGCTCAAAAAGCTTAAAAGTTTCACGGTCGTTGATTGTACTGTCGATAAACAAAGGCTGTGCGCGTGCGCTGTGCTGGACAAACCTTTGCAAATAAACGAGCAATCATGCTGGCTTATAAATGAAACGCGCAGCCCGGATCTTGTTTTTACGGATAATATCATTGAATACGGTCTTGCGCGGGGCGCTCTTATAAAATGCAAAAGGGCAGCCGTTACGAACTGCCTCTTTAAAAATATCACGGGAACAGCCATTCATGTTGCGCCCGAAAGCTGGTGGCACGAAGGCGGG
>MWCU01000020.1 GCA_002070205.1 Firmicutes bacterium ADurb.Bin182
CGCGGGATTATTGGAGCCGAAGCTCTTGGTCCTGATATCTTTTATGCCCGCAGCTTCCAGGACCGCGCGGGCGGGACCGCCGGCGATAACGCCGGTTCCTTCTTCAGCGGGAAGCATTCTTACATGCCCTTTGCCGAATCTGCCTTCGACGGCGTGAGGGATGCTGGTCCCGACAATGGGAACTTCTATCATGTGCCGCTTTGCGTCCTCGATACCCTTGCGGATAGCTTCGGGTATTTCAGCCGCTTTGCCCATGCCCACTCCCACATGTCCGTTCTCATCGCCAACGACCATGAGCGCGGAAAAACGGAAGTTGCGGCCGCCTTTAACGACCTTGGCAACGCGGTTGACGGCAACCAGCTTTTCTTTCATATCCAACGTCGTCGGATCAATACGCTTTTGCATCTCGTCTCCTCCTTAGAAATCCAGTCCGGCTTTGCGGGCGCCGGCGGCAAGTTCCGCAACGCGGCCTGTGTACAAATACCCGCTGCGGTCGAAAACCACCTTTTTAATACCCTTTTCGATCGCGCGCTTGCCAATAAGCTCGCCTACCATCAAGGCCGCTTCCTTCTTGGACTTGCCTTCGAGCTTCCCCTTGATATCTGCCTCCAGCGTAGAAGCGGAAACGAGGGTGCAGCCGATCTCATCATTTATAATCTGTGCGTACACATTGTTCAAACTGCGGTATACGTTAAGCCTCGGCCGTTCAGCCGTTCCGACTATATGCCTGCGGATACGGTGATGGCGCGCTTTGCGCACAGCATTTTTGTCGATCTTTTTAATCATCCTTCACTCACTCCTCTCTACGCGTTATTTACCTGTCTTGCCTTCCTTGCGGCGCACGACTTCGGTTTCGTATTTGATACCTTTGCCCTTGTAAGGCTCGGGCTTGCGCACCGCGCGGATATCGGCGGCCATCTGGCCGACCAGCTGCTTGGAAATCCCCTTTACCGTGATTTTGTTGGGTGCGGGGACCTCAAAGCTTA
The DNA here is from genome assembly GCA_002070205.1 of Firmicutes bacterium ADurb.Bin182. Taxonomy (GTDB): domain Bacteria; phylum Bacillota; class Clostridia; order Christensenellales; family CAG-138; genus MWCU01. The sequence goes on from MWCU01000020.1 coordinate 987, forward strand.
TTCCCGCAGGCTCTGCGATTTCGACGGGATGAGAGTATCCGACGTTGAGAACCAGCTTATTGCCCTGCTTTGCGGCTTTAAAACCTACGCCGGCGACCTCCAGGCTCTTTTGATATCCTTCGGTCACGCCGACGACCATATTATTTATAAGCGAGCGGGTCAGCCCGTGCAGTGAGCGATTTTCCTTTGTATCGGAGGAACGCTTGACTGTGAATACGCCGTTTTCCTCTCCGAGAATCATATTCTTCGATATTTTCTCCGAAAGCTGCCCCTTGGGCCCTTTAACAGTCACGGTGTTATCGTTCGCAACCGTGATTGTCACTCCGGCAGGGACAGTGATCGGAAGTTTTCCGATTCGAGACATTTTTTACACCTCCGTTTATTGAATGATGGCGCGCTTAAAACTCCGTTACCAGATATAAGCGAGCACTTCTCCGCCGATGGACTGCCTGCGCGCTTCCCTGTCGGTCATAATGCCGCGGGACGTTGACAGGACCGCAATCCCGAGACCGTTGAGCACCTTGGGGATCTGATCCTTGCGCGCGTATACCCTAAGGCCCGGCTTGGAGATGCGCTTCAGGCCGGTGATGACGTTTGTGCGGTTGGGACCGTATTTCAGAGTGATGCGGATGTTTTTGACCACGCCCTCCTCAATCAGTTCAAAACCTTTAATATAGCCTTCGCTCAATAGGATTTTAGCGATTGCCTTCTTCATATTGGAAGCGGGCACATCCACTACATCGTGCTTGGCGATAAGCGCATTACGGATACGCGTAAGCATATCGGCGATGGGATCGGTTGTAAGCATTGTTATTTCCTCCTTTCGAGCGGACCTTACCAGCTGGCCTTGCGCACACCGGGGATCTCGCCCTTGTACGCCAATTCACGGAAGCAGATGCGGCAAATGCCGTATTTGCGAAGCACCGCGTGCGGGCGGCCGCATATGCGGCACCGCGTATAAGCGCGGGTACTGAATTTCGCAGGAGCCTGCTGTTTATTGATCATGCTTTTCTTTGCCACGAATACTTCCTCCTTAACTCTGTGCGAACGGCATACCCAAAAGGGTCAGCAGTTCCTTAGCTTCCTCATCGGTCTTTGCGCTCGTTACGAATACGATATCCATACCTCTGATCTTATCGACGTCATCATAATTGATTTCGGGGAATATCAGCTGCTCCTTTACTCCCATCGCATAGTTGCCGCGGCCGTCAAAGCTTTTGTCGGATACGCCGTGGAAGTCGCGCACGCGGGGGAGAACTATGTTCAACAGCTTATCGGCGAAGTAGTACATGCGATCGCCCCTCAGTGTGACCTTTGCTCCGATGTTCATGCCCTCGCGCACTTTGAAGTTCGCGACCGATTTGCGCGCTTTGGTAATTATCGGCTTCTGTCCGGCGATAATGCCGAGCTCCTCCAGCGCGTGTTCCTGACCTTTGGGATTATCCTTCTCGGATCCGAGGCCCATGTTGAGAACGATCTTCTCAAGCTTAGGCACCTGCATCACGTTCTTGTAGCCGAATTTTTCAACAAGCTGAGGTACGATCTGCTGATATCTGAGCCGAAGACGGGCAGGTTCGGTAAAGGACTTGGCTTCCTGCTGCTGGACCTTTTTCTTTTTGGACGCCGCTTCGGTTTCTTTTGTCTTAGCCATGTATGGTTACCTCCTTTCCAAACCTCAATCGATATTCTTGCCGCATTTTTTGCAAACGCGGACTTTTTTATCGGCGCTGAAAGCATGTGCGACGCGAGTTGCTTTTTTGCAGTGGGGGCAGACAAGCATTACGTTGGAAGCGTGAATGGTGCCTTCCTTGTTGATGCGCCCGCCGGGCTCGCCTTGCTGGCGCGGCTTGGTATGGCGGACGACCATCGCCGCATCATGAACTATGACGCGGTTCTCCTTAGGAAGCGCGACCATGACTTTTCCCTGCTTGCCTTTGTCTTTTCCGGAGATGACAACTACGGTATCATCCTTTTTTACATGAAGCTTACTCATCGTTATCCCTCCTTCACAGAACTTCGGGAGCGAGCGAGACTATTTTCATATAGTCCTTCTCGCGCAGCTCGCGCGCTACCGGCCCGAAAATACGGGTGCCGCGGGGCTGTTTTTGATCGTTTATTATCACCGCCGCGTTCTCGTCAAACCTTATATGGCTCCCGTCCGCCCTGTGCACGCCGGATACGGACCTGACGATGACCGCTTTTACAACTTCTTTCTTTTTTACGGCGCCGCCGGGTGCGGCGGTCTTGACCGACGCGACGATGACATCGCCGATATTCGCGCTCCTTCTGAACGAACCACCCAGCACTCTGATGCACATTATTTCTTTAGCGCCGCTGTTGTCCGCCACTTTGAGCCTTGTCTGTGGCTGAATCATACTAAGAAACCTCCCTTACTTGGCCTTCTCGACGATCTCGACAAGACGCCATCTCTTATCCTTGGAAAGCGGGCGCGTCTCCATGATCCTGACCGTATCGCCGACGCCGCACTCATTGTTCTCGTCATGTGCTTTAAACTTGCGGGTACGATTGACCATCTTGCCGTAAAGGGGATGGCGCACCTTGGTTTTGATCGCTACCGTGACGGTTTTATCCATCTTATCGCTTACCACGACTCCGGTGCGGAGCTTGCGGTATCCTCTTGCGTTTTCTTCCATCGAATGCTCCTCCTTCCTTATTCGGCACGGGCCATAAGCTCGCGCTCGCATATAATAGTCTTCACCCGCGCGATGTCCCTCTTGCACTCTTTGATCCTCTGCGGATTAGTGAGCTGCCCGGTCGCATGCTGAAAGCGAAGGTTGAAAAGTTCGCTTTTAAGCTCTTTCTCGCGCTTTTCGAGCTGTTCCGTGGTCAGTTTCTTCAATTCGTTAGCCTTCATCGCTCTCACCACCCGCTTCTGTCGTTATTTCCTTCTTCACGATTTTGCACTTGAGCGGCAGCTTATGCATCGCAAGCCGCAGCGCTTCATAGGCGGTCTGTTCGTCCACGCCGGCAATTTCAAACATGATTCTGCCGGGCTTGACGACTGCGACCCAGTATTCCGGAGAACCCTTGCCGCTGCCCATTCGGGTCTCGGCCGGCTTCTCGGTGACCGGCTTATCGGGGAATATCTTGATCCAAACCTGTCCGCCGCGCTTTATAAAACGCGTCATCGCGATACGCGCCGCCTCTATCTGATTGCTCGTGACCCATGCGGGTTCAAGAGCCGCCAGTCCGTATTCGCCGTATGTGATCACGTTTCCGCGAAGCGCTTTGCCCTTCATACGGCCGCGATGCACCCTGCGGCGTTTTACTCTCTTCGGCATCAACATATTATTTCTTGCCTCCTTCCGTCGCTTTGGCGTTACCCAAAACTTCTCCCTTGTAGATCCAGACCTTAATGCCTATGCGGCCGTAGGTCGTATGCGCTTCCGAAAAACCGTACTCGATGTCCGCGCGCATGGTCTGCAGGGGAATGGAACCTTCATGATAGCCTTCGCTCCTCGCGATTTCCGCTCCGCCCAAACGCCCCGCGCAAACGAGCTTGATGCCCTTCGCGCCTGCTTTCATAGCCCTTCCGAGCGCCTGCTTCATGGCTCTGCGGAACGAAATGCGCTTCTCCAGTTGAGCCGCGATATTCTCGGCAACCAGCTGCGCGTTGGCGTCGGGATTGCGAACTTCCATGATGTTTATGTTAACAGGCTTGCCGACAAGCGCGGAAACGTCCGCTTTGATGGCGTCAACACCCGTTCCGCCTTTGCCGATAAGCATGCCGGGCCTCGCGGTATAAATGCTGACCGTGATTTTGTTCGCTGCTCTCTCGATCTCGGTCTTTACGATGGAAGCGACGAAATATTTCTTTTTAATATGATCGCGTATTTTGCGGTCCTCGATGAGATAGTCTGCAAAATCCTTCTTGGACGCATACCAGCGCGTGTTCCAGTCCCTTATCACGCCTACGCGAAAACCGTTCGGATTAACCTTTTGTCCCATACTCTCCTCCTTATTTCGCCTGATCCAAAATTACGGTTATATGGCTGGTGCGCTTTTTGATGCGGCTCGCCCTGCCCTGCGCTCTCGGACGGAACCTTTTGAGCGTCGGGCCCTGATTTGCGAAGACCTCGGCCACATACAGCACATCGCGGCTTATATCAAGGTTATTCTCGGCGTTTGCTATCGCGCTGTTCAAAAGCTTAGCTACCGGCTCGGACGCCGCCTTGGGCGTAAACTGCAAAATCGCCAGCGCTTCGTTCACGCTTTTGCCCCTGATAAGGTCGATAACCACTTTGATCTTGCGCGAGGAAATCCTTACGTAACGGGCTATCGCGCGGGGCCTTTTATCGGCGTTCTCCCTGCGCATCTCCGCTTTTTCTCTCGATCTTGTTGCCATTCTCTCTATTCCTCCTTACTTCGCGCCCGAGGATTTCTCAGAACCTCTGTGCCCTCTGAACGTACGGGTGGGAGCAAATTCGCCCAGTTTGTGACCGACCATTTCCTCGGTTATATAAACCGGAACATGTTTTTTGCCATCGTGAACAGCGATGGTATGCCCCACAAAATCAGGAAATATCGTGGAAGCGCGGGACCAAGTCTTGACGACCGACTTTTTGCCGCTCTCGTTCATGGCGCTGATTCGTCCGGCGAGACGCTCGCTGACAAACGGACCCTTTTTAACAGACCTGCTCATATGTACTCCTTCCTCCAAGCTATCACTTCGTACCCCTGCGGCGTACGATGAATTTATCGTTGACATTCTTCTTCTTGCGGGTCTTGTACCCGAGCGCGGGTTTGCCCCAGGGAGTGACCGGTCCGGGACGGCCTATCGGGCTTTTGCCCTCGCCGCCGCCGTGCGGGTGATCGTTCGGGTTCATAACGGAACCGCGTACGGTCGGCCTGAAGCCCAAATGCCTTGTTCTGCCCGCTTTGCCGAGCTTGATGTTCTCGTGATCAACATTGCCGACCTGGCCTATGGTGGCTTTCGAGTTCATCGCGATAAGCCTTACTTCGCCGGAAGGCAGTCTGACGTGGGCATACGCTCCCTCTTTCGCCATGAGCTGCGCCGCGTTACCCGCGGACCTTACGAGCTGGGCGCCTTTTCCGGGCTTAAGCTCGATGCAGTGGATCATGGTTCCGACGGGGATATTCCTAAGCTCAAGCGCGTTGCCGACCTTGATGTCGGCGCCTTCGCCGGAGACTACGGTATCGCCGACGTTGAGTCCCAAAGGAGCTATAATATAGCGCTTTTCGCCGTCCGCGTAATGAAGCAGGGCGATATTGGAAGAACGGTTCGGATCGTATTCGATAGTAGCTACCTTCGCGGGAACGCCGTCCTTGTTGCGCTTAAAGTCGATGATGCGGTATTTGCGTTTTGCGCCGCCGCCTCTGTGGCGAACTGTGATGCGGCCCTGATTGTTGCGGCCGCCTGTGCGCTTGAGATCTTCAACAAGGGATCTTTCGGGCTCGCTCGCAGTGATCTCGCTGAAAGCGTTTACAGTTGAGAAACGCTGACCGGGCGTAGTGGGTTTGAGCTTTCTGATAGCCATGTGTGCCTCCTTACTGTGCCATGCTGTCAAAGAACTCGATGCCCTTGGAGTCCTTTTTGAGCTTCACATATGCTTTTTTGATCGAGGGACGGCGGCCTTCGGTGCGGCCCTGCCTTTTGATCTTGCCCAGTACATTTACTGTATTGACGCTTTCAACCTCCACGCCGAACACAGCTTCGACCGCTTGCCGGATTTCGGTTTTGTTCGCCCTTTTGTCCACAATGAAGGTGTAGCTCTTATCCGGGAAAGAAGCATAGCTCTTTTCCGTCAGTACTGGTTTAATGATTATATCGTGCGGATCCTTCATCAGTTGTACACCTCCTCGACCTTTGCAAGCGAATCCTTCGTCAGGATGAGCTTGTCGTATTTGAGTATTTCATATACGCTGAGCGTTGTGACCAAAGTGGTTTTTACGCCCTGAATGTTACTTGAGGCGCGCTCGACTATCTCATCGGATTCGGGAAGAACGACAAGCGCTTTTTCGGCGTTGACCGCCTTGAGGGTTTTGATCATCTCTTTGGTTTTGGGAGCGGCTATATCCAGAGCGTCAAACACGATAAGATCGCCGTCATTCACCTTGGAGGTAAGCGCGGACTTCATCGCGAGCCTTTTGACTTTTTTGTTGACGTCCATGTGATAGTCCCTGGGCTTGGGAGCGAATACCACGCCGCCGTGGCGCCATTGAGGGGCGCGGGTGCTGCCCTGACGGGCCCGACCCGTTCCTTTTTGCCTCCAGGGTTTGATGCCGCCGCCGCTTACCTCGGCTCTCGTAAGCGCGCTTTGAGTGCCCTGGCGGCTGTTCGCAAGATGCGCCTTCACGACCAGATGCATGGCATATTCGTTGACCTTTATGCCGAAGACCTCTTCGCTGAGCTCAACCTCGCCTATGGCTTTGCCCGCGATATTGTATAATGCTACGTTTGGCATTTTATTTCCTCCTTTCCGTTGTAAACCCTATCTTGCCGTGCTGCGGACGACGACCATGCTTCCGGACGCGCCGGGTATGGCGCCCTTGATGAGCAAAAGGTCGCGTTCGGCATCCACGCGCACGACTTCAAGGTTTTCGACGGTGACCTTCACGGCGCCCATATGCCCGGGCAGCTTTTTGGATTTGAATATCTCTCCGGGGTAGGTGTTCGCGCTCATGGAGCCCACGCCGCGATGATACCCGGAGCCGTGCGACATGGGGCCGCGATGCTGGTTATGGCGCTTGATCGTGCCCTGAAAACCCTTGCCCCGGCTTATGCCGGAAACATCCACCTTATCGCCCGCCGAAAATACGTCTGCTTTTATGACCTGACCGACTTCATAAGACGAGGCGTCGTCGAGCTTCAGCTCTTTTATGTAGCGCGTCGCTGCAACGCCGGCTTTCTTGAAATGGCCCAGTCTCGGCTTGTTGACGAGCCTTTCGCGCATCTCGGCAAATCCGACCTGAACAGCGCTGTAGCCGTCATGCTCGACCGTTTTTTTCTGTATCACGGGGCAGGGACCCGCTTTAACGACGGTAACGGGAACCATTGTTCCGTCACTGAGGAAGACTTGAGTCATTCCGATCTTTTTACCCAAAATTGCTTTTTTCATATCAAATCCACCTCCGGTCACAGCTTGATCTCGATGTCCACACCGGCGGGCAGATCGAGCTTCATCAGCGCGTCCACGGTCTTTGCGGAAGGCTGAAGAATGTCGATCAGGCGCTTGTGTGTACGCATCTCGAACTGTTCTCTTGAATCCTTATATTTGTGGGGCGCCCGGAGTATGGTGACTATTTCCTTCTCCGTTGGCAGCGGGATGGGGCCTGATACCCTGGCTCCCGTCCGCTTGGCCGTATCGACTATCTTCTCGGCACTCTGGTCGATCAGGTTGTTTTCATAGGCCTTGAGCTTGATGCGGATCTTCTGATTTGCCATATTATTGTTTTCCTCCTGTAGTGATATTGGGCAATACACTCGGCCGGGTGTTTCATTTATAAAACTTTACGGCCGGGCACAAAGCCCGACAATTCTGGACTTGGTCTGCGAAAATTACCCGGATGGCATCACCGGCAACCTTTCGCTTCATCCCCGGCTCCGCGCATAAAAACGCGTACAGAGCCCTTATCCGCGCAACATTGCTATAATACATGAATAAGAACGGGATTGCAAGAGTTTTTTTATAAGATTTTAGAATTTGAGCAATTACGATAAAATCCGCGGATTAAGGTAATCTTCAGCTTTTACCGGTCGTTTTGCCCGTTTCAAATCGGCCGACCGGCCGAACTTTTTACCGGAATCGATGCGTTTTCGTGGGCGCTGCTCCGGTTTTATCCCCAAAGGCACTATTTCCCGGGCAATTTCCGCGTTTTTCGAAGCGATTGCGCCGCGAATAATGGATTTGCTTGTATTCAACGGCGGAACTTGAAGGTTTTGCCCGGGAAATCACCCGTTTAACCGCCAAACCCTGCGCTGCCGGCTCTCTATTTCAGCCCCTCCGTATCTTCGTCTTCTTCCCCTCGCTTTCTTACAATCAGCTTAGCGAGCATTCCGGCGAAAATGACGCAGCCGGCGGCAAACGGAAACAGCGTGCCGCTTCCGGTCTTGGGAGCGGAAGCCGATCTTATGAACGAGACTTCCAGAACGCAGTCGCTGTGAATATTGGCAATGATCAGCCAGCCGTTCGGCCATATACGGTGCGTTACGTCCATTCCGTTTAGCATGACCTTCCCGGTTTTATATCCTTTATCCGGCACAAGAGTGAATGTCACGGTACCGTTCGGAACGGTTGTGACCACGGCTCCGCTTGGCAGCGAATACCCTTCATACATCACTTTGCCGCCCTTTTCGCCTTCGATGAACACAGTAATAGTCGGATTTTTAAGAGGCGGAGGTTTCTGGACGGCGCCCGGCTTTTTTACTGTCAGTTCGGTTTCACCGCTCCAGACGACCGAATCCGTTAAAGACGATATGATGCTGAATGTCAGAGTTCCCTTATAGGTTCCGCTTTTTGCGGCCAGAAAGTCGTCAAGCGCGATTTGAACGCTTGCGTCGAATGTTCTGCCAATATCCGCTGCGGTAATGGTTTGAGGGGATGAAAACTCAAGTGTATACGGAAGCTCGCCGCCCGAGCCTCGACGCAGCGGACCCGCCGTGACTTCAAGCGTCAGCGTTTCGCTGTCGCCGAGCAATAGATCGTTGATTTTAAACTGCCCAAGCAATGTGTCAGACTGCTTATACGGAATGACCGTATCGGGGGGAACGGAAAAAGAATAAACCGGGTTCACAGTAGCCGTGACCTCGGTCGTCCCGGTATCGGCAAAAGAAGCAGTATGAGGGCATACCGAAAGGAGCGCTATTATAATAAGAAGATAAGTCCTAGTTCTTTTCTTCACGGTATTCGCTCTCCTTTCATGGGTACCCTGCGGCAGCTTTGCTGCCGCAGGGATAAGTTAACGTTTGTTAAGCAACTTTGTACTC
>MWCU01000021.1 GCA_002070205.1 Firmicutes bacterium ADurb.Bin182
GCATGAAAACGGCACGTCATAGCCTTCTTTTTTCATGTGGCTGATTTCCAGCATGCCTATGCCGGCAGCATCAGCTACCGCGCTTCCGGTCATGCCGGCGAATATCAAAGATCCGATAACATTCACATAGGCGGAGGCGCCGCGGCGGCGTCCGATAATGGACGTAGTGAAGTCATATATCTTGTCCGTTATAGCACTGGCGTTCATTACGTTGGCGGTAAATATGAACAGCGGTATGGCTATCAGAATATAGGATCCCGTCAGCCCGTAGCATATCGTGTTGACGAATGTGCCGATGCTGATGCCCTTTATTATGAAGTACGCTATGGAGCCTATCAGCATTCCAAACCCGATGGGCATGCGCAGAATAAACGCTATCACCAAAACGGCAAACGGTATGGCAAGATACCAACTCATATCAGGCTCTCCTTCTCTTCAGTATTATAGGTCTGTTCATACGTCGCGTTCAGAAGGGATTTTACGTCCTGCACAAGACGGTATGCGGAGCGTACAGCGGAGAAGATCAGCAGGATCGCAAATGAGGAAAAGATGATGTTCTGCGGTATCTTCATGATAGCCGTGATGGCCGGATGCTGCCACAGGTATTTGATGGTTCCGGGAAGCGCAAGCGAGATAAACAGCGCGATGAGTAGGTTTGAGAGGATGCGCAGTACGGTTTTCCCTTTTTGCCCGACGCTTGCATACAGCAAATCAAAGACGACATGATCCTCCATTCTGTGCGCAACGCACGCTCCCAGAAGACCGATGATCACAAAGGAGTTGATTGAGAACTCCATTGTCCAGTTCTGGGGATTTCTGAATACGTAGCGCCATATCAAATTGATAAGGAACACAACGAACATGGACAAAAAGACAGCCGAGGGAAGATAGATTTCGAAAAAATCCATAAACAGGCGGGCGGCTTTTTTAAGTTTTATCATAAGACGATTTCCCTCCCCGAAATTTGTCTTTGCGGGCGCCGGGAAAGCGCCCGCAAAGCAGCAAGGTCTTATTCGGATCACTTAAGCTCCTGGATAGCGTTATACATATCCATATCCCAATCGGCCGTCAGACCTTTATCGAGATAGTATTGATAGGAATGAGCTTGGAACGCATCGATATCGGGCTCGGTAATTATCATCCCCGCTTCTTCCTTCATAAAGGTAAGAAGCTCCTGCTCTTGTGCGTACGTTGCGGCGTTTGCCTGTTGTCCGCCGTACTCCGCGGCTTCGATCATCCATTGTTTTTGCTGATCGGTCATCTGTTCCCAAACCTTTCTTGATACGCTTATCAGCTTTACGTCGATGATATGCTTCGTCAAGGAAATCTGTTTGGTGACTTCATAGAATTTCATGGCATACGTGCCGGGCAGAGGATTGTCCTGTGCTTCGACTACGCCGGTCTGGAGTGCGGTATACGTTTCGGCATAAGCGATAGGCGTGACGCTTGCTCCCAGCGACTGGCCTGCGTCGATCCAGGACGGAGCGTTAGGCATCCGAAGGATCATGCCCTTCATGTCCTCGGGCGTCATTATCGGGGTTTCCGATTTGCAGTTGATGATTCGCGAACCTTGGCACATGTAGCCGATGGGCAGGTAATTGCATGTTTCGAAAACATGCTCAAAAAACTTGTCGGCGATTTCCGACTCGAACACTTTTTCCATGTGTTCATAGCTCGTAAAAGCGTACGGAGCTGCGAACATTGCGGCAGAAGGAAGGTAAGGCGAGATGTCCTGGAATGCGATATTGCCTATATCCAAGTCTCCCTCCATCAGAGCGGTTACCATGCCTTCCTGCGTAAAAAGTGATCCGCTCGGATGAGTATTCACTTTGATCTGACCGCCGGAAAGCTCCTCGACTTTTTCCGCGAACGACAGCATGCAGATGCCCTGCGGATGCTCATTCGGCTCAAGTATACTGTAGTTGAGCACAAAACTCTTTGCCTCAGGTTCCGGTTCCTCGGCCGGTTCTTCGGCCGGTTCCTGCACGGGTGCTGTTGTCGGCTCCTCCTTCGGCGCTTCTTCCGGCGTTTCTACAGTAGCCGGTGTGCATCCGATAAACACGAACAACATTGCAAACGCGAGTACCAGTACAAATAGTCTTTTCATGGTGTTTCCTCCTTGTTTATTTATTAATACTGCACTGCTGCCGCGCAATGCATTATTAAGTCTATCTGATACGGAATTGCGATACACCTGGATAATTTAACAAATCCTGTAACATTTATTTGTATCAATACATGATTGCTCTATAAAAGCAGACAGTATATCAACATGTAACGCTTTTATCCGTATGATACGGGGGAACTTGTTAGTCGTATAATTACCCATTGTTTGGGTATTATGTCAGAGAGATTTTACGTATTCGAAGTTATATAATGGCTGTCAAACAAGTAATATAATTGTTATATATCACCATTATATATCATTCGAAACAGTAGTCAATAGCCGATAAAAAAGCAAAATTCCTATAATATCATTATGCAATAGTATTATCGGCATCTCCGTTTTTGCGCTGTCCATTCAGATTAAATCAAAGAGCGGACGACGACGGAAACTCGCAGATGACTTGGCCGGCAGTATACTTAATCGTTGGTGAGGATGACTTTTACATCCTCTGCTTGGTTTCCGGCGAGCTTCGCGAATATTTCCGGTCCTTTGCTCATTGGATAAGAATTGGTGATTATATCTTTTACGATTATCTTTCCTGAAGATATAAGATCCAAAGCCTCATTCATCTCCGTTGTGTACATGTAACTGCTCTTAATGTTGATTTCTTTGCAAACGGAAGTAAAGTATTCCATGTTGATCTGTTTTGCCGAAAGACCGATCCAAATGATATTGCCGCCGTTACGCACGATTTCTATTCCCTTATTTATGGTTGCCTCAATGCCTACTGCGTCTAATACAAAATCAAGTCCTTCTCCGCATGTCAGATCACGCGTAAACTTGAGAACGTCGTCATTTGAATTGATTACGGCTGTTGCTCCGCATTTTTTTGCCATATCAAGACGCTTTTCGATGATATCTATTGCTATGATTTCCTTTGCTCCGAACATCTTTAAGCATTTGATGGCAAGAAGACCTATTGGACCTGCGCCGAATACCGCGGTTGTTTTGCCTTTGATATTGCCTGCATGTTTTACAGCCCTCAGTGATATGCTCAGAGGTTCTGCGAGTGCGGCTTCGGCAAATGATACGTGTTCAGGAAGCGGAACGATCTTTTCTGCGGGAACCGGTACAAAATCGGCCATTGCTCCGTTATAGCTGCCTGCCATCATCGTAGTTCCGATAATATAGCGGTTGTCGCAGATGTTTTGCAGGTTCCTTTTACAGTCAGGGCATTTTCCGCAGAACAGATTCGTCACTACGCCGACTTTCTGTCCTATACTTAAGTTTTTGACTCCTTCGCCGAGTTCGGCTATTTCGCCCGAGAATTCATGACCCATAATAAGCGGAGGAACACGAAACTTTGAAGTCCCTTTAAAACCGGATAGATCCGAACCGCATATCGAGACCGCTCTCGGTTTGACAAGTACCTCTCCTTTTTTCGGCCGGGGCGTATCGACGTCAACGTACCTTAGATCTCTTGCACCAAAATAAACCAATGCTTTCATACTGATTCCTTTCCGGGTCTTAACAGACCTCATTTTTTACTCATTCATGGTCAATAGGATCTTTATGTCTTTGCACTCTTTAGATGCAAGCAGTTTAAAAACTTCTTCTCCCTTTTCAAATGGAAATTTTGAAGTGATGATGCCGTCAGTGTTAAGCTTTTTTTCCGCTAACATAGACATCACCGTGTTCATCTCGTGTGTAAACATATAACTGCCCAAAATGTTCACCGCCCGGCATGCTATCTGCATCGGATCGATAGTGATTTCCCGGTGCATCAGTGCAACCAGTACGATGTTTCCGCCGCTTCTTACCATTCTGAACGCATTATGTACTGCGTCGGGCGCATCCGCGCAAATTATTACTCGGTCGACACCAATGCCGTTTGTAAGCTTTAAAACTGTGTCCGCGACGTTTTCACGACCGTTTATTACCTCATCGGCTCCGTATTCAGACGCTTTTTTCAGTCTGTCATCCAAAATATCGGATGCGAATATTTGTGAAGCGCCGAACGCTTTGAGAAACTTTACGGTCATAAGACCGATGGGTCCCGCGCCTATTATACAAACCCGTTCTCCTCGCCCTGTCGAGCCGCATTTTGAAGCGCAATACGTCACAGCCAAAGGTTCGAGCAGTGCTCCCTGTTCAAACGTGACGTTATCATCAAGCGGTACAATCGCCGAATCACGGATCAGCATATATTCCTGCATGGCGCCGTCCTTCGGCATATCCCCGATCGAAGTGCCTAAGCTGTTGCGGTGCGTGCAAAGATTTATCATTCCGCTATTGCAGTAATGACAGTTTCCGCAATAGAGGATCGGGTTGGCGGTCACGCGCTGACCGATCTTTCGCCCCTTGACGCCGTCGCCGATCGCTGCGATCGTACCTGAGAATTCATGCCCCAAAACTAATGGCGGGTTCCACCTCTTGCTGATGCTCGGCAAACGGTACGCACCTATATCGGAACCGCAGATGGATACGGCCTTGACTTTTATAAGCACTTCGTTAT
>MWCU01000022.1 GCA_002070205.1 Firmicutes bacterium ADurb.Bin182
GCTTTAACGGGCGGTCCGAGCATTAAGCGATAGCATAATGCGTGGCGTTACATGCAAGTATGCTGTGCTTGCATACCGCCCCGAGGTTTTTCGTTTTACGGAAAACGGACCTATGTGTTATCCATGGGACAGGAAGGGTGGGAAATACGCACCCCTCAGCCGCTCGCGGCAGCTCCCCTCACAGGGGAGCCTCAATATCCAAACACAGGAAGGATGGATCACATGGCAATCAATTTGCACGCGAAATATGAGAAGAAGCTTGCGGAGGCTTATACCCGCTCTTCATTTGTCGCGGGGAACGCGAGCTCGGAATTCGAGTTCACCGGAGTGAAGAGCATCAAAATACCGTCCATCGTGACGAAGCCCCTCGGCGATTACGACAGGACGCCGAACAACGAATATTTTCGCTACGGAACGCCGGCGGACGTGCAGGACACCGTTCAGGAAATGAGTATGACTCAGGATAAATCATTCGCGCTCGTGGTTGACAAAGGGGACAATTCCGAGCAGCAGCTCATGAAGAACGCCGGCACGGTGATGAAGGCGGAAATCGAGGAGCAGGTCGTTCCGCATATCGACAAATACGTGCTCGCGAAGTGGTGCAACGAGGCGGGCATGGTGAAAACATTCGCCTCGGCTTTAACAAAAACGACCGTCGTATCGGCCATACTGGACGCGGAGACCTATTTTTCGGATAACTTCGTGCCGGACGGCGAGAGGTACCTCTACATAAAGAGCGATCAGTTTTCGCTTTTGCGCCTCGCTCCGGAGTGGACCGGATGCGACAAGCTGACCAAAGAGATCGTAAAGAGAGGTTACATCGGCGATATCGCGAGCTTTAAGGTCATTCGCGTTCCCGCAAGCTATCTTCCCGCAGGCGTTTACTTTTTGGCAGTTCAGAAGAAGAGCGTTTTGGCTCCGCAAAAGATACGGGACGCGAAGGTGCACCAGGACCCGCCGGGAATAAGCGGCGCTCTGCTTGAAGGGCGGTACAACTTCGACGCTTTCGTGATTGGCGCAAGGTGCAGCGGCGTATATGTCGCCTGTGCCGAGGATAACGCGTGCGCGGAGCCCGCGGCGACAAAAGGCGCGACCACATCCCTCGCGACGGAGACGGCCGGAGCTTCCATAAAATACACTCTGGACGGCTCGGACCCGAGGTATTCGGCGAGCGCGGCCGTATATACCGGAGCGTTCGCGAATCCGGACGCGGGCGTTGTGATCAAGGCGTACGCGTATAAGACAGGGCTGCTGCCTTCGACCGTGTTGACGCATACTTGCGTGTGATGGGCGGCTGCGCCGCGCTTAAGGCGGAACAGCCGCCGTAGAGCGCAAGCTTCGCTTGCGTAGAGAATAAAACTCAATGGTAGAGTGTAACGCTTTGCGTTACGTAGAGCAATGGCAGAGAGGAGCGTTTTATGCTCCGTAGAGCAATTGTAGAACCAAAACACGGCAACAGTTGCTTCTCTACGTGCACATCGACCAAACGTTTTCCGCTGAGTTGTCGACGATGCGGACGTATTAAAAAATTCGTAAAACTCAGCGACATGTGCGGTGAGTTTTACTCCTTTCACGGGCGCTGCCCGGAAAACTCCGCAGAGTTTTTAAGCGACCGTGTAAAAACCAATTCCAAATTCGCGCACAGTACCGCAGTACTGTGCGCGAAATACCGGAGGTATCATGACCGCCCAACAAATCTATGAGCTTGCCGTCGCTTTTTTATATGAGCAGCCGGACGAGGACGAGGAGAACAAAAGCTACTTCCTGCCGTTTTTGAACGTTTGCCTGCAGGAAGCGCTTCCATATGAAAATTCCATCCGCGAATTCGAAGGCAGGGAAATGCTTGCTGCCGCTCCGCTCGTTACGGGGATGACGGAAACTGTGCCGTATTCCGATTCGATCACGCGGGCCGCTTTGCCTTACGGAGTCGCGGCGCGGTATTTCAAGGAGAACATGGATCCCGGCGAAGCCTTGTATATGAGGACTATGTTCGTTTCAGCGCTGGAGAGGGCGAAGAAGTATAATGCCGGTGAAATTGAGGATGTATACCATAATAGTATTCAGTAATGAGCAATAAGTTATAAGTTCATATGAAAACTGCTTTTGGGCAGTTTTTTCATAAACTGAATGCTGAATACTTATAACTTAATACTTATGAAGAATCACTTGCCGCCGACCACCGGGCGGCGAAGCCGGGCTTACGAAAAAAAAACCCCCGCCGAGCGGGGGTTTTTGAAGCCATACAGGGAATCAATATACTGTGAGCTTAAGGGTCGCTTTCTTTCCCGATCCGTCATTCGCCAAGATGGTGATGTTTGTGGTGCCTCTGCTCTGCAGCTGTATAACTACGTACTGGCCATAGCCGGACTCATAATCATAGGTTATTGTGCCCGCTACCTTTGGGTTGGAGGAAGTAAGCGTGTAATCCATGTAGTAGCTGTCAGTGTCGAAAAAGACGTATACCACTTCGTCTTCAAGGTATGCGTAAGCGGAAGTTAACTTGCTTCCAGACGTATTCGTGAAGTTTATATATGTTGTGAGAGGAACGATATCCACTAACATCTCGCCGTATGTGCCGCTGCCGTCGGTCGCTTCGGCTTTGACTCTTACGGTGAAAGTCTCGTAATAAATGTCGTAGAGATAGTTCGCCGCTTTCGAATTTACCGTAAGCTTGCCCGATTGCGTGATAGTCACGTACGGCATGATGTACTGTTCGATATAATCTGCGTCCCAGTCATCCGGGCTGTCGTAATAAGAGACGGACCATTTGACTGTTTTGACCGTGGGGGTACCGAACGTGGAACCGAGGGTCGCCTTGAATTGCGCGCTTTTGCCGGCGCCAAGCGTGGGATAGTTATATACCATAAGCGGCGCTGTTGTGGTTACCGTAACGCGGGCGGCGGGTACAACGACCGTGACCTTGCAGGTATCCTTTTTATTGGTGCCGTCAGCGGACGTCGCCGTGATGACGGCAGTGCCCGGGGATACGGCTGTAACCGTGCCGAATTCGCTCACGGTCGCGACTTTCGCGTTGCTGGTGGTCCATATAACGTCCTCGCTGAAGCCCGATGTTCCGTTTACTTCCCAACTCAGGTTATAGTAAGTTTCATCCATATTGTAACCGGCGTCTGCGTCAAGACCGCTGTTGATCATGCTTTCCGTAAACAGAGTCACGGCAGTTTCATGGATGTCAACGGAGGTTACCTTTCCCTGCAGCACCGCAAGGTTGTAGGTCGCGTATATGCTGCCGTCCGCCTGAGAAGCAGCTTTTACGGCAATGATACCGGACGCGCCCGGCCCCGCAGTTACCGTACCTTTTGCCACAGTCGCGTCGCCGGATATGACGCTCCATACTAAATTTTTATTTGCAGTATCCGCCGGAAGCACGGTCGCTTTCAGAACCGCCTTGCCGCCCGGGAATATCGACTTGGGACCGGTGATCTGGATTTCTTCGGGATTTACCGCGACGGTTACTTTGCAGGTCGCTTTTTTGCCGCTGCCGTCACCCGCCGTGCAGGTGATAGTGGCGGTGCCCTTGCCCGTTGCGATCACTTCGCCAGACTCCGATACGGTCGCTATCTTAGCGCTGCTCGAAGTCCAGATAAGCTTCGCGGAGCCGGAATAGGGATTCCCCGCTGCGTCGAGAACCGTGGGTATCAGCTTATGCGAGGAGCCTTTCGCAAGCGCCAACGTTGAATTTGAAAGGGTGAGGCTGCCTATCATATTCGCTGTGACGGCAACATCGATTTCGTCGTACACGCCGCTCCCGTCGGCAGCGGTCGCCCTCACGGTAACAACGCCGGGCGTGCTTTTAGCAGTCAGCTTTCCGGATGAGGAAATTGCGGCAAGCAGCTTGTCCTCAGCGTCCGGAATGCTCCACGTGACCTTTTTGTTGGTCGTGTGCGAAGGCTCCACGACCACGTTAAGCTGGATGCTCTTATTAATCGCGACCTCGGGGCTTCCGTTTATCGTAATGCTTTCAACGGGCTGGGTCAGCTTGAATACCGCGGAAGCCAATGTGCTGACTTTGTCGATATTATTCACGCTTATCGCTTTTACGGTAATGTTTCCCGTGCCGGTAAGCGTGAAAGGTCCGGTGTATTCAATGCCTGTCGCCTGAGTGGGAGTTTTGCCGTCCAGCGTATAATATATGGTCTCATAATCGCCGCTTGTTATCGTGATCTCTCCGTGTCCCGAAAGGAACGGGACCTTGGGGTCCCACGCGGCGCCGTCCACTTTCAGCGAGATTACCGGTTTATTGACGACGTTCTGGAGGACCTTCTGCGCGTTCACGACTCCGCCGATATTCGGGGACGCGGCCTTTGTGGCGGTCGATTTAAGCAGATTCTCGACAGCTATCGTATCAAGGATATTGCGCGCTCCGTCGTGGTTCACGTCTTTTCCGTAAACCGTCATTATGAGCGCGGCGACGCCGGAAACTACAGGGGTCGCCTGAGAAGTGCCGCTCATCACGACATAACTTTCATAACTGTCTCCGTCATAGCACCCTGTCGAAGGAATCGAGACTCCGGGCGCGCAAACGTCCACCCAGGGGCCGTAATTGGAGAAATGAGCGCGCGAGTTATCCTGATTTACGGCGCCGACGCAAATTACATTGCTGAACGCGGCGGGATAGCACATTATGTTCGTGCCGTCGTTGCCCGCCGCGACGATTACGGGGATACCCCGGTTTGCCGCATACGTTACAGCTTCCTGATACAAGTCATGATAGAAATATCCGCCGAGGCTCATGTTGATGATGTCGGCTCCCGCCGCATTGACAGCGATGTATATACCTTGCATTATGCTTGATGTGGTGCCGCTGCCTTCGTCATCAAGGACTTTAACGGAGATTATGCCGACGTCGGGCGCAACGCCGCAGCCGCCTTTATTATTGTCTGCTATTGCGGCTATGACGCCCGATACGTGCGAGCCGTGGTTGTGACCGTCTATGCCGTTCGCCGCCACATCGTCAACGTACCATGCATCCACTACGTTGTCTTCAAGATCCGGATGATCATAATTAATGCCGGTATCAAGAACCGCGACCTTGACATCGTAGCTTCCCATCGTTGCGCCCCAGGCGCCGTAACTGAAAATGTTGTCATGCTGCCATTGATAGCCACCGAAATTGGGCAACTGAAGAAACGGATCATTCGGGCGGTCCTTTCAGGTTTGGATGGAGTCGGTCGAGTATTCGCCCTTTCCGGAATTCAGACGTTTGCCTTCCCTCTCGATAGGGTCTAATTTTATGATATGGTTGGGATATACCGCGGGAAGGCTGCTGCTTAAGTCTGCCGCGGCTTTCATGCAGTCCAAGACCGTAATTTTCGGATTGATCTTTGCAACTGCTACCGTGTAATCGAAACTTAGCAACTCAGCGCCGTATGCAGCGGCGATACTTGCCGCTTCCTCTTTGGTCTCAGCGCGGAAGATTATTTCGCTTTCGACATAATCGACGCCCGGGACCATTTTTTCCATGTCGCTAAGCATGCCGGTCGTGACGAGCCGTTCTTTTTTAGCGAGCTCGGCCTTGCTGAGCACGAAGCCTTGCGGCATTCCCGGAAACAGAGGCGCGGGAGCTTCGGGAGCTTCGGGAGCTGCAACTGCGGCCTCTATGTCGGCCTCGCCTTCCGCGAGCGCGGGTAAAGCGGTTCCGAAAGCCGTGAGCAGCGCTATCAAAAGCGCAAGCAGTTTCAGCGTCTTTTGTGCTTTTCTCATAATTTTATTTTTCCTTTCGTTTTTATTGAGAACTTGTTCGGCGAAACAGTTAACAGTTTGTTTATAATTTATTTTGATTGTCTATTACTGCGTTGTCAACAAAAATTTACAGATTACCCCAAAATATACGCGAAACAAATTTAATCGCTTGCTTCCGCTGCGCTGAGTTAAAGCGAAGCGGAACGAAACAAGCGCTTCTCCCCTTAATAAAACGTAGCGGCGCAAAAGCCGGTTTCCATTGATTTACAGGAGTTGTTTATGCAGCAAATACCGCTTTACCGCAAAAAGTTCGACCGCTTCAAGGGTGCGGACTTTTCCACGGATCCCATCCGGGTCGACGAAACCCGCTCGCCCAGATGCCGGAACCTCATCAGCGACCTTTCCGGATTCCCCGAGAAGCGCCCGGGGTGGCGGACCCTGCACTCAGTCGACGCGCCGGTGAACGGGCTTTTCTTCTGCGTTTTCAAAAGCGGCGCGGGGGTTTTCCTCGCTCACGGAGGAACTAGGCTCTATGCGTGGGCCGATGATGCGGACCCGGCCGAAATCTGCTCCGGAATGAACAACGCGAAAAGCGCGGCTTTCGCGCACGGGGGAAAGCTTTATATATTGGACGGAGCGCATTACCTTGTCGTGAAGGAAACAGAGAGCGGGCTTTCTGTCTCCCGCGTCGCGGACGGGGAATGCTTTGTGCCAACTACAGTCATCGGCGCTCCCGCGGCGGGAGGCGGAACTCCGTTTGAGGGAATAAACTTTTTGACGGGCAGGCGGATAAACTCGATGATCGGGGACGGGATGAGCACGGATTTTATTTTGGATACGAAGCCTGTCGCGCAAGTGCATTCAGTTAAGGTGGACGGTGTTCCGAAAGCCGAGGGGACGGATTATACCGCCGATTTGGAAAACGGGAAAATCGTTTTCGGCGAGGCTCCGCCGGAAAGCGCCGCGGGCGGCGGGGTCGACAACGTGACAGTCGAGTTCACGGCGCTGCTTCCGGACGGGTATACGGACAGGATAGAAAAATGCACGGTCGTGGCGTTTTACGGGCTCGGCAACGACAACCGCGTTTTTCTTGCCGGAAATCCGGATACTCCGAACACGGACTATCAATCAGGACTTGACGACCCGACTTTTTTCCCCGATACTGGAATTACGAAAATGGGCTCCGATACTTCCGCCATTATGGGGTACCTAAAGCATCACGACACGATGGCAGTCGTGAAGGAGGATAACCGGCAGGACTCCGAGATATTTATACGGACCGCGGAGATGACGGACGACAAAAAAGTGATTTTCCCCGTTAGGCAGGGCGTGAAGGGAATAGGCGCTGTAAGCAGGCACGCGTTCGCGAACCTTCGCGACGATCCGCTGTTCCTGGCGCGCGAAGGCGTCTTCGCGCTCGTTTCGGAGGTCATCACGCAGCAAAAAAGCACGCAGGAGCGCAGCTTTTTTGTGAACTCGAGGCTCGCAAATGAGCCGGGGCTGAATGAAGCGGCCGCCGCGGTATGGCGCAGCTATTATGTTTTATGCGTGAACGGCAGCTGCTACGTTGCCGACGGCAGGCAGAAAACGGGAAACAGCACAACGGAGCAGTTCGGGTATGAATGGTATTACTGGACGAACATTCCCGCAAGGGTCTTCCTTGAGCACGACGGCGAGCTGTACTTCGGGACGGCGGACGGAAGGATCTGCAAGTTCAACACGGACATTCCGGGCGTTTCCCGGTTCAATGACGACGGCGCGCCGATAAAAGCGTTTTGGGGAACGAAAGCGGATGACTTCGGCGCGTTTACAAGGCGCAAAACCCTGACGAAGCGGGGCTGCGGTCTGCTCGTCAAGCCGTATACGCGCTCGAGCGTTCATGTGTACGTTTTAACGGAAGACGGAATCGAGAAAATGATAAGGTCAAAGACTATGGACCTTTTCGGCTTTGCGGACGATATCGGAGCGGAGTTGAACACGGATCAACCGGTGCAGGTGGTGCCGTTCAACACGAAGGTCAAAAAGTTCGTTTTGCTGATGCTCGTTTTCGAAAACGATACCGTGAATGAGGGATTCGGTGTGTTCGGAGCGGAATTGCAGTACGCGCTCGGGAAGTATGTGAAATAGAAACATCCTCATAAAAACAAAGAATCGCAGTATTGCTGCGATCCTCTGCTTTCTTGTAAAGAAGGAGTTCTAAACAAGAAAACTGCTTACGCCTAAATATTAACATAATTTACACAATATGTCAACATTCTTTTTGCGGCCGTACCTCGCTTTATTTGGAACAGCCGCCGTAGAGCAATCGTAAATACGATGGTAGAGAGTAACGCTTTGCGTTACGCAGAGCAATGGCAGAGAGGAGCGTTTCACACTCCGCAGAGCAATCGTAAACACGATATTCTATACGGCAGCGGCTGCTGCCTCTCTGCGCGCCGGAGCGCTCTCTACGTCAGCGAAGCTGATGCTCTGCGCACGAAGTGCGCTCCGCGGCGGGTGTTGTTACATCGTTCACAGAATATTTAATATTTCTGTAATATATTTATTGACACATCATTTTGCCTAATGCTATGCTTTTTATGTGTAACGGGAAAACCATAAAAGATGTAGAAAGAAGGGCAACTATGAAAAAAATTCTTACTCTTAGTCTGGCGATCGCGCTCGCATTCGCGCTCGCCGTTCCCGCACTCGCCATCACGGGTGACCTGACTCAGGACCCCACAAATCCCAAAACAGCTCCCATCGCGATGGACCTTCAGCTGTTCACCGCTCCCGAAGCCCTCGGTGCCGGAGCGCTTTCGCTGAGCAACGTCGCCTCCAACAAAATGTATGTCGTAAACGAAGTGGCTTTCTGGGGGATCGCGCTCAGCTATGCCGTTGATGACGATGAGCATGACCTCACCATGAAACCCTCGGATTATGAGTATTCGGATCTGATCATCTCCTGCGACGCTTTCGCGCTTAAAGACATTGCCGGGTCGCATGCCTATGAAAAAGAAGGTAACAAAAAGGTCGTTCGCCGCGATAAAGACCTTGAGCGCCCCACGCTCAACTCGAAAGGCGAACTCGTGATGCAGATTCCGGACAGCTACTGGGGAAAAGACTTCGACCTGTATTTCTTCGGCCAGGGCATCGTTGCGTCCAAGGGCGTTCTTAAAGCGACGCTCGTGAAAAATTCAAAGAAATCCTGGGAAGACGGCTTGCAGATCTATAAAGCGGACGGCTCGCTGCTCTATACCGTAACGGATAACGGCGCAGGCTTTACCGTTTACAAAGGCGCGACCGACTCGAGCGAATACGTTGTATTCTCGACGGATGACAATGACGAAGTCACCGGCATTTACGTCGTTGACAGGGAAGTGACCTACAAGAACCCCATCGGCGGCGGCGGCACTATAGTCACGGCTATCGGCGGAGCGACCTCCGGCAGCCAATACGAAGCGGACAAGAAGCTTTATGAAGGCGTAATGTCATTCTTCGGATTCAATTATGACGCCGAGGGCAGGCTTCTCGCGAAGCACTTCGAATCAAAGTCCAACGGCCTGAACCTTAAAGACGAGGTTGCCATAAACCTGTATACCGGCTCAATCGTGCTCCCCGACGGGCCTTCGGTCCCCAAAACGGGCGATTCCGCTTCCCTGATGGGCTTTGTAATGATCGGACTCGCGATAGCGGCAGCCTTCGTCGTCGCCGCTAAAAAAGTTCGTGCATAATTTATTATGCCAAATCGAAGCCGATGTGCAGCGAAACGAAGTTTCTGCGGACATTGGCGGAGACAGGGCATAAAGTCCCAGAATTACCCCGTTGCGCAAAAGCCGTATCCGCATGCCGCGAATGCGGCTTTTTTACATAAGTTAAAAGTTATCAGTTGTTAGTTCAGGTAAAATCTGCTGCCGCAGATTTTTTTCATTAACTGAATACCGATTACTGAGTACTTAACCAAGCTGAAAGGATTTGCCTATGTCATATGTTTTGGAAGGTTACTCGGCTCCTCCGGGAGTCGCGAGTAAAGAGGACGTTCTAAGATTTCAGCGGCAGCTGAACGCCGCCGGCGCGGATTTGAAGACGGACGGAATTTGGGGCCCCAAAACGCAGGCCGCGTACGAGCGGATGCAAAGCCAAACGATGGGTCTTATGCCGCAATTCGCGTCCGGGGTCGACATCAAAGTCGCATACGACAAAGCGGCGGCGAACTTCAAAGCGGCTCTGGACTCTTCATACAGGCAGCAGGAGCTGCGGCTCAACGAGCAGGCGGAAGAGCTCGCTCGCAGGGCGGACGAAGCGAGGAGCCGGGGCTATGTGAACGCAAGGCTTGAAGCGATAGGCAACAACGAGGCGCTCGCTTCCCTCGGCCTTGCGGGGAGCCTGTATGACGAGCCTAGGAGCGGGGTATCCGAAACATCAAGGATCGCCCGGGACATCGGTATGCGAAACGACATAAATGCCGTAACGCGCATGGAAAACGAGCTGAGAAACGAAATCGCTCTTCAACTGTCGCAGGCGGGTCTGACGCGCGACTATGAATATGCCTTGAAACTCGCCGATCTTGAAATCGCAAAAACCAATGCGGAAAGGGCGGCGGCGCAGCAGGAGTTTGAGAACCGGATGGCAATCGCGAAATGGCAGTCCCAAACGCAGGGCGGCGCTTCTTCACACAGCGGCTCGTCCTCCCGCTCCGAACAGGTAAAAGGCGAAGCATTGACTCCGGAGCAGATCGACCGCTGGCTTTCGCTTTTGAGTCCCAGCGAGCGCGGCGAGCTGTATATGGGGATCGGCGAGCAGAACAAGGTATACCGCAAGGAGATCATAGACAGTGTGGGGGAGGAGCTTGCGCGGCAGATGATGCGCCTGTACCCGATGAATTTCAGCGGCGGGTCCGGCTTGCTGCGAGAGCGATAGTAGAGCGATTGTAGAGAGTAACGCTTCGCATTACGTGGAGCAATGGTTGAGCAATAGTAGAGCAATAGTGGAGCAGCAGCAGAGAATAAGCGCATGCGCTTATGCAGAGCAATCGCAAATACGATTGTAGAGGGTAACGTTTCGCATTACGTGGAGCAATGGTTGAGCAATAGTAGAGCAATAGTGGAGCAGCAGCAGAGAATAAGAGCGAGCGCTTAAGCAGAGCAATCGCAAATACGTACGGCAGCGGCAGTTGCCTCTCTACGCGCCGGAGCGCTCTCTACGTCAGCGAAGCTGATGCTCTACGCACGAAGTGCGCTCCACGGCGGCAAAATAGCCGCCTTTTTCAGCGGAGGATCTATGCACGAAGTGGCGCTCCACGGCGGCAAAATAGCCGCCTTTTTCAGCGGAGGATCTATGCACGAAGTTAAGAAACGGTTTTCAATAGCGCTGGACATCAAGCGCGAAAGCTCGAACAGGGAGTTCGAGGTGGTGGAGGGAGACAACGGCAACGAGTTCGTGGTCTCCCTTTTTGACGGGGGAACGCCGGTGGACCTGACGGGCTGCCTTGTGCTTGCCGTGTTTAAAAAATCGGACGGAAGCAGCGCGCAGCAGGACAGCGCGGGGCACGGCATCACGCTTGACCCGGAGGAAAGCAACAGGTTCACGGTCAGCCTGTACATAACGTCGTTCACTTCCGGCAAGGTCGAAAGCGAGATACAGGTCTATTCGGGCGCGGACAACTCAACTCTCGTTACGTCCGCGAAGTTCCGGTTCAAGTGCCGCAAGGGCATATTCCTTCCCGAAACGGTCGAGGTGACGGACGAATACCCTCTGCTCGTCAAAATGGTATCGGACATGACGGCGCTCGAGGAGGGCGTGAGCGCCGCTGAAGCCGGGCGAATAAGCAGGGACGCTGCGTTTTCGGTGTTTGAGGAATATGACCCCGCTAAGGAATACGTGCCGCTGAACAAAGTCTCTTTTAACGGCAGTTCATACCAGAACAGATCCTCCTGCACGGGGGTCGAGCCGACGGACCGGGAGCATTGGCTGCTTATTGCGGCGAAGGGTGAAAGCACGGGAGATATGCTCAAATGCGTTTATGATCCGGAGGGCAAGGAAAGGGACATATTCGCGTACGCGGACTGTTCGGCCGCGGCGGCACTTGAGGCTGCGCCCGTAAAGACCGCGCCCGGGGACGGGGACGCACTGGTGCTTTTCGGCGGCGACGGTTTAATAAGAAAGTCCGGCTGGGCGGACGTCAGGGCGGCATTTTCGAATGATTTCGCCGCGAAGAATCCCCCGCAGTATGTTTTGGTTCTTCCGGCGGAGGGCTGGAGCCCGGAAGCCCCGTTTTCCGTCACCGTACCGGCGCCGGGAGTTACGGAAGGGCAGATATATGATATCGACCTGGTAAGGCCGGCGGACCCCGCGGCGCGGGCACTTGAGCAGGAGGGGTGGAACAGGGTTTCGGATATCAAAGAAGTTGAGGGAGGTTTTTTGTTCCTGTGCGATGAGGAAAAGCCCTGCCTGCCCGTGACGTTCAGAGCGATTTACAGGTGCGAAGGGGAGGTGAGCTGATGGCGATAATCCACGGGCAGAAAGGCGGCAAAGCGAAGCCGAAATACGCATCGGGCACGGCGGAGCTCCCTCCGGGCGGCGCGCTTTTTGTGGACGGTCTGGATTTTACGCCGACAGGCGTCGTAGTTTACGGGCAGGTTGACGGGGCGATGATGCGCATCAGCGATACGCAGCTCGTAAGGGTGCGCGAGTCTCAGCAAAGTGTGATAGCGGATCTGACTTCGCCCGAAAGCTACAGTTTGGAGAAGGGAGCGTTCCGCTTCGTGATTCTCCCCGCCGGGAATTACACCTGGCACGCAACGGGATATTGAAGATTAGCAGTATCTTTTTGAAGGGAAAGCCGGAGAAATAAACAAGCCTTTCCCCGCCGAGTTGTTGATGCAGCCGGCGTGGTGCGAAGCAAACACCGGCAGAGCGGATAAACAGTCGTGATTTCTGGCGACATGCGCGTCAGTAAATCACACCTTGCGGCAACATCGCCCGGAAATCGCCGAAGCGATTTTAGATGTTGGCGTAAGAATCCTACAAAACTCGCTCACAATGCCGTGGTGCCGAGCATAAGCGTAAACGCCTTATGCGGGGGGCTTTAGCTCTTGCGAGCGAAATACCGGAGGTATTTATGGAATTCGATTACGCTGTCGACCTCGGCCTTGAATGGCCGGAAGGGAGAAACAGGAGGAAAAGCACGGATACGGTCATTATTCACCATACCGTAGGCAGTTACGGCACTCCGGAAAGGTGGAGAAAGCTGCACGAAAGCCGCGTCGCCTCCCCTTCTCACAGGGGAGTTTCGTACAATTATCTCGTGCTGCAGGACGGCACCGTTTACATCGGGCGCGGCCTTGAATATGAAGGCGGGAGCGTCCGCAACGACAGAACAAACAACCTTAACGGCCGCTGCGTGGCCATCGCGCTGGACGGCGATATGCGCGACGAGCTGCTGCCGTCTCCCGAGCAGCTTAAAAGCGCGCTCAAGCTGACGCGCGATGTTCTTGAGTGTTACGGGCTTCCCGTTACGGCTGTTTTGGGCCACAACGAGGTGCCGGTATACGAGGGCGCAAAACCTACGGGCGCTCTGTATCCCACTCTGTGTCCCTGCATGGATATGAACGCGTTCAGGCAGTCGCTTTGCGGGCGCATCTACACCGTGCAAAAGGGAGATACTCTCTACTCCATAGCGAAAAGGCTGCTTGGAAGCGCGCTCAAATACAGGGATATCATGGAAATAAACAAGCTCGGCGGCACTTTGATCCGCGAGGGGGAGACCCTTATCCTGCCGGATAATTCCGGTAAGCGGGAGCTTTATCTCACAGACCCCATGATGCGCGGGGAGGACGTGAAGGGGCTCCAGGAAAGGCTTGTGTCGCTCGGATACGCGGTCGGGGAGGCCGACGGGATTTTCGGGATCAAAACGGACGCGGCGGTGCGGCTGTTCAAGAAAAGGGCGGCCGCATTGACCGCAAACGGAGTGGCGGACGAAGAGATGAGGCTTACGCTCGGTTTATAGATCCGAACAGCCATTATTTGAAAGGACGGTTTATTATGGACAAAATCATCGATTGGCTCAAACTTGCCGCTGCCGCTATAGGCGGTATTTTTGTCTGGCTTTGGGGCCCCTGCGATTCGCTTATAGTCGTGCTCGCGGCGGCGGTCGCACTCGATTACGTGACGGGAGTCATCAACGCGTTCATTCACAAAAAAGCGTCTTCAAAGACGGGGTGGGAAGGCCTGCTTAAGAAAGTGTTCATTTTTCTGCTCGTCGCGCTCGGTTCATTGATCGACAGGGTGATCCCTTCCGCGAACGGCGCGGTGCGGGCGGCCGTTTTGGTGTTTTACATCGCGAACGAGGGGCTGAGCATACTCGAGAACGCCGGGGCGATGGGGCTTCCTCTGCCGGAAGCGCTTAAAAAGGCTTTGTCGAAGCTTTCGGAAAAATCCGAAAGCGGGGAATGAGGGAAACAGCTTTTTCGAGCCGAAGGATCTGACATGGAAATGCTGTACTAGATCTATAGGTCCGTTTTCCGTGAAACGGAAAACCTGGGGGCGGTATGTCACCACCCTTCCGTTCCGAGTATAAAATAAATTTTTATGCGGGGGTCGCCAGACATGGCTTCGCACGCCACATATATAGGTTCGTTTTCCATGAAACGGAAAACCTCGGGGCGGTATGCAAGCACAGCATACTTGCATGTAACGCCACGCATTATGCTATCGCTTAATGCTCGGACCGCCCGTTAAAGCTTTAAAACCATTCACCGGATGGTTTTATACTGCGGTACCGGCTTTAACCTCAAGGGCAGGCTGCCCGCCCGTTAAAGCTTTAAAACCAATCAAGGGTAATTTTATACTGCGGTACCGGTTTAAATCTCGAAGGGGAGGTTTCATAAAAAGGCTCCCCTTACAGGGGAGCTCAGCTTGTCGAAGAAGTCTGTATAGACTTCTTCGAGTTCTACACGCTTTACCTAAAATCAAAGATTTCCGGGCGGTAAAGCGTGCAAAGTACGAAATCTATACGGATTTCATCCGTTTCACCGTGTAGTCGCTGATGACGGAACGTATCAGCGACCATGCCGCTCTACGGATTACATCCGTCACGGCCGTCTGAAAATTAAGGGGTCC
>MWCU01000023.1 GCA_002070205.1 Firmicutes bacterium ADurb.Bin182
CACATGAGTATTATATCAGGCGAATCATCGATTGTCAATACGTCACATTTTAGCAAGCGTGGGCGTGACAAATGGAGCAGAGTTGATTTCGCACCACCCCTTCTCGACTATGGTCAACACGCTTTCTGGCTGTGACTCTCCCACACCCACACTATCTCTTGAACTTCCACCGACACGACCAATCGCAAACACACATACCATTTCAATCCTGATACGAGAACTCCTCTTCAAACGAGTTTTCATCATACCCTTCTATTTCTGGATAGTGCAGCATCGATAGATACCTATATACTTCATCAATGTTCTTTGCCTTCAAGCCAGCGAGTTTCAGGAGATGGCTCTTCATTTTGAAATCATCAAATGATCGGATTGCGTGTGTTGTTATTGATACTTGCTGTCCTTCATAGCACTCCGATGCAAGAATCCCGTTTCTATGAATCTCGCTCATGTAATGCTTTCCGCGAAACTTTTGGAGTGTTGTGATTTGAATATCGGTATTCCCATAAAACAATACGCCACCAACAACACTCAAATTACCATCCGATAATACCAAGAACTTATCAAACATCTCTAAGTCCTTTGCAGCTTTTGCGCCTAAGATCGGAAAATCATATGCTGATACCCGATACGTAGTCTTATCACCCAATAGCTCACCTAATGGTAGCTTTACTCTACGCAGTATTCGTTCAAACACCTCGTTTTGCATCAAGCTTTCTCCTCTGACTCAGGTCTTCAGTATTTGCCTCCTAAGCTGTCGTTAAGCGATCCAAACTTGATTCGTCCTTCCCATCATTGGCAGCCACAGCGGTTTGACTGATTCTTCCTCCACACGACTATCTCAAACAAACGCCAGTAAAGGATTGACTTTGACCGCTTTACTTGAGACGTTGATATCGAGGTAGTACGCGATGCTGGCCACACCATCTCACATGCTTACATCCTATTCTAACCCTCATCCACCTGCTCCACAAAATCTTTCAATGCTCTTTTCATAATCTCCATACATTCCAAGTCATCTTTCCCGGAGCATTGATTGTACGCCGCATCGATGGTATCCGCATACAATTGCGCTATACCAGCGTTTTCCCGCTCCATCTTGGGAAATCGCTCAATCACGTAGTATGAATAGTCCAAATCGAAGAACATCCGGCTCAAGTTGCCCGTTGTAAAGTCTGAGACATATTCTATCATGGACTGCGTATGCTTGGGGAGGGCCAATAATAATGCCTCCTGTGATAGTGCTTCCTACTGTCTGTTATATATTCTCTCAGTTTTATCCAGGTGTCAATTTTTCCTCCACACCATTTTATCCACGACCCCGGTATAAGACTGGATGATCTTGACTACTTTACTCGATACGTTAGTGTCGAGGTAGTCGGGGACGGGAATGCCGTAGTCACCCGGATTATGTCTAACGCAGTCACATCACTCGGCTAAACCCTTCATAAAGGCTTCCTTGTTCTCTTTCGCCGTCGTAGTAGGTCTGCCCAAATCAGTTCTTGCGCCAATAGATGCCTTAACCTCGATGAACGACAGAGCTTCGCGGCTCTTCGCAGCTCTCAAGGCTTCATCCAACGCTTCGTAGCTATTAACGCTATTCGCATTCGGATAACCACACGCCTTGGCAACACCTACCAAGTCAATCTTTCCAGCCACCGTGGGCATCCCACCGACCGATTCATGCGCTTCGTTATTGATGACAACATGAACCAAATTACTCGGCTTATTACTTCCAATGACCGCTATAGCGCCCATGTGCATCAAAACTGCGCCATCGCCATCGATAATCCATACCTTCTTCTCTGGCTTCTGGAGCGCCATACCGAGTGCGATTGATGAGCTGTGGCCCATAGAGCCTACAGTCAAGAAGTCGTGCTCATGACCGCTACCCGCGCTCTCTCTAATCTCAAATAACTCACGGCTTGCCTTGCCGGTAGTGCCAACAATCGGGTCGTCACCAGTCACGGCCGCAATGTGCTTAATGATCTCTTCCCGCGACATTGTGTTGTTGTTCTTGTACTGAACCTTGCCATCGAACTCCAGCGCGCCCTTTTTGATAACAAACGCCACCTGCTTGCCTGATGCCAAGCGCGCTTGCCATGCGTCAAGCCGCGCTTCTACCTCGGCTTCCCGGGTGTCCTTGCCGATGATCATCGCGGCGATGTCCATATCTTCAAGGAGCTTTACCGTAACCTCGCCCTGATACACATGCTGCGGCTCATCGGGAACGCCGGGTTCTCCGCGCCAGCCGATCAGAAAGACGCAGGGAATGCCGTACACCTTCTCATTCATCAGCGAGGCCACGGGGTTGATGATGTTGCCCTCGCCGGAATTTTGCATATAAACCACCGGGACGCCGCCCGTGGCCAGGTGATACCCAGCAGCCAGCGCCACCGCGTTGCCCTCGTTGGCGGCAATGATGTGCTGCTTCCCTATACCGTAGGTTGATATCAGATACGAGCACACAGGCGCGAGCAGGGAATCCGGCACCCCGGAGAAAAAGTCAAATCGCTTTAAAAAATCAAGTTTCATTTTCTACCTCTATCTGACTATTGCCTCGTACATCAAACGAAGCGTTTCTGTATCCAAGCCCACGGGGTTGTTCTTCAGCCTTACTGGGTTGACCGATGCTGTTAGAGTATCTATGTCAGTATCTAATTGCCTTTGCGGATTTTGAATATCCAGTGATCGCAGCAATTGTTCGAACGTTTCTACTGCTTCAGCACTACTTCCACAACCCATCTCATTGCTGATATCTTTAAGCGTTCCTGCCAGATGCTTTGCTCCCCTCGCGTCAATGCACTTATCTATATGCTTATTCATATACCGCCAAACGTGCGGCAGACACACCGCAACAGCGTGACCGTGAGGGAGATGGTACATGGAGGTAAGCTTGTAGCTCATAGCATGTGCGGCTGTCGTCGCTGTGATGTTGATTGCTCTTCCGGCGTAATTCGCCGCAAGCATTATCTGTTCGGCTGATGAACCTGTGTTGCTTTCGATGTACTCCCGCCAGTTACTCATGATTAAGTCGATTGCGTTTCTCGAATACCCAATACTCTCCTCATTGCTATTAACAGACCACCATGATTCGATGGCCTGGCTAAGAGCATCGAGCATCGTACATTTCTTCTGGTAGAGAGGGAGCGTTTTTAAAGCCGTAGCATCAAGGATAGCGTAATCGGGCACTATCGTTTCGTGTGATATAGACTGCTTTTTGCCCTCATAGTAAATCACAGCGTGGCGCGTAGATTCGCTGCCTGTACCGGCGGTTGTCGGAACGGCGATAAGCGGTATGCCTGTATCAAGCATTGGCTGCTCAAGATATAGTTTTGTTGTGTCCATCTTACAGTACAACTTTATGCACTTGGCAACATCAATCGTACTCCCACCGCCGACCGCCACGATAGCATCACAAGCACTACTATTGAACATCTCAACTCCCGCGCACACCTGCTCATAAAGAGGGTTGGGCGTGAAGTCAGAGAACTTGACGTGCGGTATTGAGATAGCATCGATAACATCACGGTTCGATAGATACTGATACGAGCTTTCGCAGACGAGCAGGAATTTTGATGCGCCTAAAGCGCTCAGTACATCAGCTATCTTCTCACTGCTGCCCGACCCTTCAATGAGTTTCTGACCCACGGCCTTATTCCTCCGGAATCAGCGTGATGATCTCTTTGATAGACATCAGCGTCGCATCACACTCTTTCGCCCTGTGATTTTCCAGAATCATCTTCGCGGCGTTCTGCATTGCAGGGAATCCGGAGCGCGTAAGTTGGTTGGCGTAGATAACAACATTGACGCCTCTCGCCTTGAACTCTTCCTCGGTGACACTGTTGAATGATGTCGGTACCACAACGATAGGTGTTATACTGTCCTGCGTTCTGAACTTTTCGACGAACTCGAAAATTTCAGCCGGGTCTTTCTTGCGGCTGTGAATCATTATCGCATCGGCTCCGGCTTTTACGAAGGCAAACGCCCTGGTCAAAGCATCGTCCATGCCCTGCTCAAGTATCAAGCTCTCGATACGGGCGCAAATCATAAAGTCCTTTGACTTCTGTGCTTTCTTACCGGCTGCGATCTTGGCAGAGAAGTTCTCAATAGAATCCTGCGTTTGAACGACCTCAGTGCCAAACAAGCTGTTCTTCTTAAGCCCGGTCTTGTCCTCAATGATAATCATCGACACGCCCATGCGCTCAAGAGACTTGACGGTATAAACGAAATGCTCCGTCATGCCGCCGGTGTCACCATCGAAAATGATAGGCTTTGTCGTGACTTCCATAATGTCATCAATAGTGCGGAATCGGGAGGTCATATCAACAAGCTCAATATCGGGCTTGCCTTTCGCCGTAGAGTCGCAAAGGCTCGATATCCACATGGCATCGAATTGATAGGACTTTCCATCCTGATGCACCACAGTCTTTTCTGCGATCAAGCCGGTTATGCCACTATGCGCTTCGATGGCTGTAACCAAGCCCTTCATTGATAATGCTTTTTTCAGTCTACCTCTACGGACATCGGGCAGGGACAGCTCCAGCCGCGCTCTGCCTTCCATCTCATCATACTTGGCATCTGCCGAATAGGGGTATTCGACAAGTGTGCCGCCGTAGGAAGCAAGAACTGAGACCACTTCGTCACGGATAGGCTTTTGGAAACCCGTCAGCCAGTCGTTGCCGTGGACAACATATGTGGGGTGGTACTGCTTCAGATTCTCCTTGTAGGACAGCGTCTTCTGCTCGACAACACGAGCCACGCCCGCAATGTTCTGGAAGAGCGTAATCCGTTCAACACAAGGCACTAGCGGGAATCTCTTATAGCTGATCACAGCTTCATCAGAGAGAACGCCAACGGTCAGCTTACCAAGCTTGGCAGCCTTCTTGATGATAGCAATATGACCACCGTGGATAATATCGGTGGAGAAGCACATATAAACAGTGCGGTTCTCGATTTCAGCGAGTCTCGACTTCACGACCGCTAAATCTTCCGGGGTATCAATCTCGGTGCAAAGCCTGTCCTGAACGTCAAAGGCTTTGATGTGGCATTCTGCCGAAACCTGATTCAAAGCCACCTCTGCGTAGCATTTCCGTTGCTTCTCATCATCAGATTCGCAGAACTGGATAATTCTGTCGAGCCATACACGCCAGTCTTTCTTGTTGAGCTTGTAGAGTGCCTGTGCTTCCATGGCATCATTGAAAAACTCAATGCCCACAGCCTCGACAGCACCGTTATGAACGACCGCTTTGAAGTCCTTCTCCGGCAGCGGTATTGTAGAGCTGACCTTCATACAGGATTCTGGGCAAGCGATTATGTCATCAAGAACGGAAGCCTCGAACACCAAATCGCCGTGCATGAGCAGGATATCGTCGTTCAGAGCTTCTCTTGCACAGTAAATTGAATATATGTAATTGGTTTTATCGTAGATAGGATTATTGATGAATGTGTAGTGGAGCGGCAAATTCAGGCTCTTGCAGTAGTTCACCAGCACATCATCAAAATAGCCTGTGGTCATCACGACTTCGGCAACTCCGGCGTCGGAGAGCAGTTTAAGCTGCCGCGAGAGAATAGTCTCGTGTGCGGATATTTCAGTCATGCACTTGGGATGCTCTGATGTAAGAACACCCATCCGATGACCTAGACCTGAGTTTAGAATTAATGCTTTCATTTCTGTTCTCCTCACTTTTTGATAATTAGTTTTTTAACTATGTCCAGCAAATATTTATATGACCGTATTTTTAAGATTGCTGATAATCTAATGTAAATAACTATTGCCGCAACTATCTGCAACAAAAGCAACAGATATATGTTAGCGTCAAGAAATCCGATTAAATAAGAAATCCCGCAAGAGATTGCGCTTAAAATCAACGATGGCATCAAATCGTTGATCTGCTCAAAAATACTATACGAGAGTATCTTGCCATTTACAAACGCATCAATGATTGCTGATATGAAATAAGTCGCCAAGGCACTTATAGCGAGGTATAGAGGCCCATGGTTCATGAATATAAAGATAAGGATGATTCCTATCACTTTTTCAACCAGGTTTAAAATGAGATCTAAGCCACTGTATCCCATCGCTTTCAAACAACTTTTATTGATGTTTTTTAATGGTTTGAATAAATATAGAATACAAAAAACCTGAACAAATGGAACTGCCGGCAGCCATGTATCAGTGTAGACAACAGCAACAAAATTGTGAGCAATAGCTGCCAGTCCTATCAACAGAGGCGCCATTATGTAAGAATTCAAGCTTATCGAGTTTCGCATCATTCTCTTTAATGCTATTTTATCCTCTTGATACTGAGAAAAAACCGGAAACATAACGCTTGTGATCGTTGAGCTAACGTTCTTTGATATCAGTTGTGGGAATTGCTTCCCCCTTGTATAGAATGATAAATCCTCTGTTGAGTATTTTCCGGCTATAACAAAGCTTCTTAATTCATCGTAAATATCCGTCAAAAGCCCGCTGACCAGTATTTTCCATCCAAACGACAATAATGAAGTAAACTTTTTAAATGAAAACTCAAAAGTCGGATGCCAATCGACTACCAAGAACAACATGATTGTTCCCACGCTAACATTAATCAAATACTGTGCTACTAATGCCCAAACGCCGAATCCTTGATAAGCCATGATAATCCCGGTTACTCCGGAAATCACGGTGCCCGAAATAGTCGCCCAAAAGAATTTCTTAAACATGAGTTTTTTTGATACATATGCCTGTTGTACAGAATTAACCGATGCTATCGGTATACGTATCGCCATAACTCTTATGATTGGTGTTATAGTATCGTTTTCGTACCAGCTTGCAATAACAGGTGCCATAAAAAAGAGCATGACAAATAGAATGCTGGATAATAATAAACCTGCCCAGAATATCGTTGAGAAGTCTTTACGATCAGCATCTTGTTTTTGTATCAAAGATGCTCCAAGCCCGCTTACAACGAAAGTATCGCAAAGTGTGATAATAATCGTCACCAAGGCAACAATACCATACTCTTCAGGCAAGAGTATTCGTGCGAGAACAATTGAAACGAGTGTGCTGACAGTTTGTGCTGCAATTCTTTCGGCGAACCTATAGAGTATGCCTGAAACAGCTTTGCTTTTGATATTATCTGTGGATGACATGATTACTCACTTCTTACCCTCAACGTATTTCTACTCATATAAATCGCAAATGTAATTATATGAAGTCATTTTCAAACCGGTATCATCCTTGGTAAAATCCCATTTTTTCGCAGGGGTTTTCCAGTCACCATATCTGTATGCTAAGTAGTTTTCATTGTCTTTGAATACTTGATAGCCATTGATGTTAGTAAACTTATCTGTATAGTCCTTGGGAATATACCACATATAGAAATCAAACATCTTGCTGTATTTCTTGTATTGTATTTCAATAGTCTTCCTAGTCACTATCTTCCGAAGCACTCTTTTAAAACTATCTTTAAAGCTTTTTTTACGGCTTTCAATTCCCTCTGCTCCGCTTTTGCGAAGGCGTATCCACCTGAGTTTGATTCTTTGAAATGCTGTCAGCTGATCACGGAAAACTAGCTGTGGACAAATAAAATCACTTCCACTTGCATGATAAAATTGCATGTCTATTATGTATGGGAAGATTTGAGAAGACTCGGGTATCAGCTTGCATTTATACAACACCTTTCCCCAAAAAAACTTCACGGCACGAAATCCTTTTGAGATCATCACAGCGATGAACTTATCAATCTGGTCTTCTTTTCCTTCGGATAGTATTCCTATGTCTATATCATGGTCATGTTTTAGAAACGCACCTTCACGGATCATGCCAAGTAAAGAACCACTATCTAAAAACCAACATACTCCTGACTGCTCCAACAATGATTGCAAATCCTTTTCCAGCATTTTATTTTCTCACTACCTTCTTTTTCAATTTATGTTTGTTGAATTGCTTCCCGATTATTCTCATAATGATGTATTTTGTTTTTCCGACAAGTTCTTCTTTCGCTGAAGTTTTTCTGTACATCCGATTAAATATATCCATTAACTCGGAATGATATTTTTCCACATCACCCCAACCAGGATAGTAGTATGCTTCACGTACATTTGTATAACGTCTTCTTTCGTTATCATATGCGAGCCTATTCAACATATTAACATTTTCCTGTGGATCGAAATCAATATCATATAGTTCAAAGCTGTTGTTCAACTTTCTATAGATCAATTTATACCTGTCTTTAATTATCGCAATATTGCGGTTTGGTTGTGCATAATAGGCACTATCCGAAATGACGTAATCATTTCGCGTACATGATCTTTCGCGAAGTAAAGTCGACAACTGTGTATTCGATGTGAGAAAGTCGATTTTCGGCATTCCATCGATTCGCGGCGTTATAAGCGGGATGTGGATTGCCGATTCGTAAACGTCAAAGCCGTATACCCATTTCCCTTTGCTACCATTCATATTACCGTGGTCAGCAGTGATATAAAAGCAATCATCATCGGCAATGGTACGTAACAGACCAACAAGTTTATCAACAAGATCGATATCATCACCGTATGAACATCTTCCTAAAATGACATGTGGGAGATGAATCCATAAGAAAACATTATCGGTAATTATATCTTTCGCCAGTACATACAGCTTCTCAATAATTTCGTCGGCTTTTTCGTCGTTTCGGCATATCTCATCAAGACCCTTTATGTACGGACCAACTGGCTGATTCATATCAAGCGTGTGAATGTTTGCATGACCAAAGCAATTAGCAAAAGGATGTGCCACCTTCATATAGTTATCACTCCAGATGATATGACTGGAGTAGCCTTGGCTCTCGAGCTCATCAAACAAAGTAGAATCGGAGTATTCCGCTTCGTGAGTATACTTCGTTCGATTCAGCTGATAAGGATACTTGGAAGTGAACATTGATGTAAATGCCATCGCAGTAGACGGAGCGGCGGTATAATGCTTGAGAAAAACCGTTCCATTCGCTGCAAGCGCATCAATGTTCGGTGTCTTCCAATATTTATTGCCATATGTCGGTAGGTACCCCGGCATCAAAATATCTTTGGAGATAAGAATGATTGGTTTACTCATGAGTTTCACCTTTCATAAATTTCATACATTCATTATTCATGTTTATGGCAGAAGCCACAACAACAAACAGCATCATAACGTGCGCAGATTTAAATATCCTTCCACTCATAGAATAGAGTATCATACATAAAATAGGGAGAGTATATATGTACATCCGTTTATACTTCTTCATGTCCATTATTAACTCAATAAATAGAATCACAGTTATTATTACACCCACCACGCCCCACGCTACATAAACGTCTACTATTGAGTTATGAGGATTCATCATAACTCCAGTTTTCGCTTGCAAATCTTGCATGCCAACACCGAAAATTATCTTTAGTGGGTCGTTTGCGAACGCCTCTAAATACTGCTGCGTGATTATGGTTCTGCTTCCCATCGTAACGGTCGATGCGCTGTCTTGAAACCGGCTAATCATGTTGTTTATTGCTTCTGGCGCTATTGAGTATATAACAATAACTATCAACGCAATCCACAATAGCGTCTTGAGTAGTTTCTTCATATACTCACGCTGTATACAAAAGCATAACATAATTAACATGCCTATCAGTGCCACAAAAAAAGTGCGCGAGATTGACAAAAGACCTATAAAAAACGATGTACACATTAAAACAATAAAGTTCTTTGTATTAATAAATTTCCCGATATACATTGCTATTGATGAAGAGATCGCAATGATCATATGGAAACCGATACTATTAGGATTATTGCTCAAGCGATAACCGATAATTTCATCATCAGCAAATGTGTTACCCAATCGCCAATTGTTTTGAATTATGCTGGCAAAGTTTAATGAGTTCGATTTTAAAGTTAGCGCAACGACAATTACATTTGCAATGATTACAGATATTATGAACGCCATAACCGTATCTGCGTTTAAAACCTTGTACCTTTCTTTGTCCGAAAAAATTACGAACATGAATACATAAGTGCATGCAAAGGTAATATATGCAGAAAGTGAAAAAGGAGGTATAACGCTGTGCAGTAACTCCATAAGCATCAACAGTAAGAAGATTATAGATACGCGTGTAAGTTGAACTTTTCTATTTTTGAACAATATTATTAACGCCATCGCGCCTATTATTGTCGAGAACTGAACTGCTTGAGCAACAGGAATAAGAGATACTGCATATTTGACTATTGTCTCTTTTTTCGAAGACACTGCAAATAAGATTAGCAATACAGTAATCAGCTGAACAGGAATTTGAACAGAAAAAAAGTCACGTAGTAGTATCAGTCCATATAACACACACCAAAATGCAACAAGCTGCCTAGATCCATACTTTGAGGCTGATGCAGGTATCGGTAAGAGCGTTTCTCTTTCTATGTCGTATTCTTTCAACATCAGTTTAAACCTTCCCGAGTAATCAGAGTATCGTATTTTTTACACATAACACTATTATCAAAGGCTCTAGCACGTTCAAATGCTTTTTTAGAGTATTGGTCTGATAAGTTATCATCGGTTAGTAATCGTTTTAAAGCTCGTGCAAAAATCTTATGTGAATCCTCCGTCTGCGAATACTCGTAATTCGGTTTTTTCGGCATAACAGGTGTTAAGATTCCATAATCCGCGAGGTAATAATCACATAAACAATCGGGGGCTTTTTCACTACTCTCGCAGAGTATTTCACGCGGACCAGTCATACAGTCGGTAGCAACAATCGGCACACCACAGGTCATTGCCTCGACAACAACATTCGGAAAGCCTTCAGATACTGAAGGAAGTACGAATACGTCGGCAGCCTTCATATATTTGAACGGATTATCACTGAAGCCGACAAAAAGTATGTCCCCGGAGTATTTCGAACGGCTTGCCATGTCCTTTATGGTTGACTCAAGATCACCTCTGTAACCAACAAAAACCAGCCCGGCATCGGGTATATCATTCTTCAGTAGTTCAAAAGCTTTCAATAAGTTCCATTGCCCTTTTTTATCGGTAAAACTTGAAACAGATAACAAAACTTCGTGTGTTTCAAAAAAGTGCTTGTCCTCTGCGGGTAGCGGTTTTACACTTTCAGATCTTATCATTTCAATATCAAAGGCGTTTTGAACAACGATAGTCCTAGTAATATCCTCTGGATAAAAACTCTCATAGTAAGTCTGAAGAGCGTATGAGTTAAAAAGAATCATGTTCTTTTTATTCTTGAGCATATTATGATACTTTCCACAATCATTTTTAAGAGAACCGAAGCCGCGGCATGAAAGGTATACTTTAGCCTTACCTATTGAATATGCGGCTATTTTATTAGCTCCGGAAGCAAAAGCGAATATAACATCATACTTTCTTTTGCATATGAGCAGGTTATATTTGATGATTCGTTTTGCAATCGTGAATAATCTAGCTAATTTGTTTTTACAGACGCCAGCATTCAAATTTACCAAATTGCCCGCGAATTCATAGGCAATTTCATCACTGTCGAATAATACGATATCTACTTCGTTATTTGCAGACAAAAAGAATGAAATCCGGCTCATCATTCTCTCGCTGCCACCGCTCTTCATGTTTGCTGCTACAAGTGCAATTTTCATCATGTCTGTGATCCACATCCTTGCCCGACATTTCGAGCCATTTGTTTATTCATCTTTTCGGTATTTCACTATTCTTGCAGGGTTACCCGCCGCGATGCTGTAAGGCGGAACATCCTTTGTAACGACAGCTCCTGCGCCTACAATGGCTCCCGATCCAATACTGACACCAGGAAGAATAATCACCCTTCCACCGATCCAGACGTCATCACCTATCGTAACCGGTTTATACTCTTCAAATCCTTGTTCCTGCATTGTTATATCTGTTCTGTTATGTGCATGATTACGTGTATATACAATCACATCGGGACCCATGTTGACATACTTTCCGATGGTAACAGGACCTATTACGCTACAGTTCACACCAAGTCCTGAACGATCACCAATCGAAACCTTTGAATCAAAGGCGGCGCCCCGCTCAATGTTTACGTTCTTGCCCATGGAGGCCATAATCCGCCGACCGAAAAAGCCGCGCATTTTTTGAGCAAGCCTCATGTGATAAGATACAGGAAGCCATTTGGCAAATACCATATATCCAATCATCCACTTTTTTTTACTTGCCATAATTATCCCGTCCTCCATCGTGGTAATATCTGTTTAGCCCACATCTTGATAAACCCATTTCATTCTGTGTCAAATACTCGATACATAATTTTCATTATCTCTTCTGGAGAATAGCGTGCTGTGGCTTTTACGCATTCCACACGCATCGCGTTTATCTTCTCTTGGTTATTTAGGCAGTACAGCAGTTTTTCGGTCAGTGCTTCTTCACTCGCAAAATCATAGGTAACACCTGTTACATTCTCAATCACTACATCGTCGCAGGAATTCCAACGTGAGGCGACAACCGGTAGACCAGCATAAAGTGAATCGATCAGAGACCCTGGATGCCCCTCGGTCGCATAGTGAGTGGGGAATACCTGAACAAAGTAGTTCTTTAAAACTTCGGCTGTTTTATCGTTATCTACGACGCCTTTGTAA
This sequence comes from Firmicutes bacterium ADurb.Bin182, assembly GCA_002070205.1. Classification (GTDB taxonomy): domain Bacteria; phylum Bacillota; class Clostridia; order Christensenellales; family CAG-138; genus MWCU01. The sequence goes on from MWCU01000023.1 coordinate 12,581, forward strand.
GCTATATAGTCCGGACACGCAGCAAGAACCGCCTCAAACTTGTTCTTATATGTTTCGTCTATCGGTCCATAAATATCGAACTTCAACCGAATCTCGTCACGGTTTATCTGCTGAATCGCATTTATAGCGTCCTCGACACCTTTTCTTTCGGTTACCCTGGAAATGAAGCAACACGGCAGTGGATACGAAAAGGCAGGATGTAAATCTTCATTGCCAACTGGTTTCAGATCCTTGAAGTTTGGGAATACTACTGTGTTTAGCACGCCCACTTCTGCGAGCTGCTTTTTCATTGTCTCTGTTTGAATAAATAACATGTCAGTCTTTTTTACTGCACGTAATACTTTTTTGTTTTCAGAAAGCAACTTGGGAAGCCAGCCTCCGATAACGTTGTAGTACACCTTTATTCTAGTTATATTTTTCATAAATACGCACAGCGGCAAAATTACCCGAACTGAACCAGTATTGGGGAAAAGTAGAATGGCTTTGCAGGAAAAACAAAGCTTTAATATTTTAAGCATTAAGGAAACGGGGTGCTTTCTCCATTGATGCGTGCTTATGCACCGAACATGACTTTCACCGTAATGCTTTGTGATTTGCTTTCTGATGTTGTTTGTGCGTATTGTCTGACCATTCTCGCCGACAGCGGAAGAATCAAAATGTCCGCACATACCAATTTCATATTTTTTCATTGAGTACTTCCTTGTCCTCGTAGAATAAGCTATTAATTACCTGGATCAACTTATCGGTAAGTTTCTTATAATCATAATCTTCGGCAGTTTTTACCGCGTTTGCACAGTATTCGCCGTATTCCTCCTTCGACATGTTACAGAAGCTTTCCAAAGCATCCGCTATTGCCTCCGGTGATTGTTCGGAAAGTTCAATTCCACACTTATTTCGTTTACACACACTATAACCGACTGAATAGGTCATCAGAATCGGTTTTCCTGCGGCTAGATACTCAAAGAACTTGTTCTGACTCTGTCCGTATTTGTTCAAAACGGTACTGGTATTATGGAGCAAGGTACATCCTGCATGAGAAAGAACAGCAGGCACACTGTCACGAGGAACAAAACCTTTGAATTTAATGTTTGTCAGCCCCTTTGCCTTTACCTCGTCCGTAAGAGTGTCGAGCTGATTACCCTTACCATAAATCAGAATACGGATTCTTTCATTACCGCGTTTCTGGAGAATCTCTGCGGCATCGATCAGAACTTGAATATTATTCACCATGCTTACAGACCCTGCATATATCGCCAAAAATCTTTCGCTGTCATTTATATCTGCATCTTGCAAATCAGCGACCGCTCTTTCCGAATACTCTTTGAGTTCCACGCCGTTGCTTATATGATAAATCTTTTCCATAGGGATGACATAAGACCAGTTTTTATCCTGTATGTATTGCGCGCCGCCCTCCCATGTCATGATGATTCTGTCGGCTTTTTTGTAAATCCACTTTTCAAGCTTGTACAACAACGAGCACGGAAGACTTTTTTCTTTTAGTACACCGTAAGCGACCAACGACGCAGGCCAAAGATCGCGTATTTCGGCAATGGATTTACAGTGATATTTGCGAGCCAGTTTTATAGCAGCAACACAGGCCAGCGGATGAACAGACGAACCGATGATGACATCCGGTGATTCGAGATTTCTGGCGATCTTCATGAGATTACGATAATAATCCAGTATGTTCAGAATACGCTTTTTTCCGTTACCGACATAATCGCGCGCTTTTATGAAAACATAGTTCACTCCATCGGCAGAATCTGTTTTATATAGACTCTCATCTGTGATCACATTTTCTCCACCCTTATGCCAAGAGCTAGCGCAGAATATTGTAACACGATAACCGTTTTCAACCAAATGCTTCCCCAGCGAATGGTGTCTTCCTATACGGTAATAAAACATGTTTACTGCATAATGATTAAACATCCATATTTCTTTATTATCAGCCATGTGATACCCCTTCACTTTATTTCTCGAAAGTATCTTACTATTTCATAGATTTCTCGATCAATACTGTCGAAACCATACCGTTGATCGCAGATCAAGGAAAGCTCGGTGTGATATATGTTACGCTGCCGATCTGATAAATCGTTATGGTAATCGGTTAACCCCCAATGTATTGGACAATATATATCTCGAGATATTAGGTATCTTCTTAAACCGTTGCGCTCACTTTCATCCAGTATAATAGGCACAAACAGTGGCGCATCACAGTCTTTAACTTGTGGTAATACAATACTAAATTTATCATTTGCCAGCCCTGATAAACCTTTGATAAGTCTTCGTGCGTTTTCACGTCGTGCTGATGCGATGCGCTCAGAATCGATATGTAAGACATAATCGATTTCAGTCTTTTCAGGAGTGTAGCCAGAGTAATCATCCTTAAGGGCAAGATCGGCGGAATGATAAATGCCAAGGTAATCCTTACTATCGCTTTCACCAGACATATATGCTTCCTTGGCTTTTGCGGCGGCATTTCTTGCTGAAGTGTAATTACTGTCACAAATTATGGGCATCTCTGAAATAAAACCGTTTTTTGCATTCGCGTATGCTGCGTTTGTATAAAACCATTTTCGATAACTGCAAAAGGAATAATCGACTTTTTCTAGATCTGTACTTTTACAAAATATCGATTGCGTAGTGTCAAGAACTGTTAATATGCCCTGGTCTGAAGCTTGCTGTACAAGCCCAGTAGTCGCTTCGGATGTCACCCCAAAGTAATCCATTATAAATACAACGTCTGTATTGCTCAGTTCCGTGTTGAGTTCAAATCCTTCATCACCGACAAGCACGTCGTAGAATTTAAGACGGCGTATTCCGTTCCGTATAAAGGGTTCTATCATCGAATAACAGCAATACGATGGCAGTGCCACGCTAAACTCACCATTATGGACTTTGATATCGGCGATAATATGCTCTAGAGCTGTTCTTCCGGAGATGAAATATCGATGAAACTGCGAATCCGGAGAGACGGTCGCGGAGCTGACACGAGGCTCTGGACGCCGCCAGAATTCACTTCCTATTTCGTTTCTGATCATACAGACATCATCATCCTTCAGCACCAACTATTAAAACATAGTTCATCTTGTCGCGGTATGTACCGGATGCGATGTCGTAAACCGTCAGACGCTTGAAGCCGCCGTCATACTTCTCCAGCTTGTAAAGCCCACCGCCAGTCTTTCGACCAAGCTTGCCGGAGTCAATCAGACATTGAGCGAAAGTAGGTAGCGTGAAGGTCTCGTGAGCGTAATCGTGCGTGTTCTCATACAGGTTATCCACGATAGCCTTATGGACATCAAGACCGACGAAATCGGAGGTTGTAAGCGGGCTCATGCTTCTGCCAGTGTATGAGCCTAGAATGGCGTCAATGTAGTCGATACCACCGTTATCTTTGTACTTCTCGGCATACTGTAATGCCTCGTTGATGAACTGGAAGCCAATTCTATTACCGAGGAATGCCGGGCTATCCTTAACCTCGACAACTGTTCTGAAAAGGGTGTGCTTCAGATATTCCTTCAGTTCATCAAAGAGCTTTCTATCCGAATACTTAGTCGGCGTGACCTCGCACAGAGTAAGATTGTACGGAGGGTTAAACATATGAACACCAAAGTAGTGAGAGCGCAGGTTCTCTGGAAAGCACTCGGCTAATGTCGTGATGGACAAACCAGAGGAGCCGGTACAGGCAATAGCATGTGGTTGCAGGTAAGCTGCCAATTGCTTCGTTACATCAAGCTTAACGTCCAAATCCTCCTTGGCACTTTCAAAGACCAAATCAGAATCTTCGACACATGCTTGAAGCATTGAATAGTCAGCAGCAATCAGATTAGCACTAATGCTTCCAGCCCTAACCGAAGCCGCCGCTTTTGCAACAGCCTTTTTGCTTTTTTCAATATCACGGCTAACCATATAGACGCGGCAATTGCCGAAAGAGGCAAAAATACCCGAGACATTACAGCCCATTGTGCCGTTCGCGCCTACTACTGTTATTATTCTTATGTTCAACATAGAATACTCAATCCCAATAATGGTTCTTTTCGATTAATGCATAATAATCAGATGCTAACACTCCTACGATTGCTAAATCTTTGAACTGACCACCTTTAAAAACGTACTCTCGTCTAACGCCCTCAACGGACCAACCGCACTTTGTGTAAAGTCCCTTAGAAGCAACATTATCATCAAACCATGCACCGTCTAAACGATGAAGCCCTAATTCATCAAAAGTGTAACGCATCAATGCCATGACAGCATCAGTGCCTATACCTTTTGTGCGATTTTTCCTGTTTGCAAGCTTGATACCGTGATTTGCGCTTCTATTTTTCCAATCGATATCTGTGAGAGTTACGATTCCGACCGCGCCATCGTCTTTCGTTTCTATAATAAAACGCTTGCTTTTGCTATCGGTCAGTAAGTTAATATACCAATTGTGCTGTTGTTCTTTAGATACGGGGAACGACCAACCGACAACATATTGTTCCATATCGCTGTCATTCATCATATCTCTCAGCATTTCCAGATCGTCTTCTTCAACGGCTCTAAGAGTAACAAAACGTCCTTTTATATTCATCTATATACTCCTTTTTAACAGTTTATTTTACAGCTTCCGATTCGATAGCTTTCTCGCTTCTTAAAATATTCAAATCTCCAGGTCCAGTCACACCGCGGACTCCAACATCTTTTCTCATTAACACTTTTTGAATTGTTTTAAAAAATATACCGGCATCCGTGAGAAATGATATATTCTCGACGTATTTAACATCATATGCGAATCTGTCCTCCCATGACAGGGTATTACGTCCGTTTATTTGCGCAAGCCCTGTTAAACCACCACGAACAGAATGCCTGATTTGTTCATTTTCTTTGAAGTACGGCTGGTAAAGAACCGGCAGAGGGCGCGGTCCAATAATGCTCATGTCGCCCTTGATTATGTTTAGTAACTCGGGAAGCTCGTCTATGCTCGTTGCCCGTAGCAGTTTACCGAATTTCCCCAGCCTTTCTTTGTCGGGTAGCAGCTTGCCTTCGGCATCTGTCTCCATAGACATCGAACGAAATTTGTACATTTTAAATGGCCGCTCATTTTTCCCTATTCTCATCTGAGTAAACAAAACAGGGCTTCCGAGTTTTATTCTAACAAGGATCGCTACTATCAAAAGCAACGGGGATAAGATGATCAACGCTATGACGGACAGACTCAGATCAAGTACCCGTTTGACGAACGATTTGTAAATAGAATGTTTGCAACCAGCGTTTTTCGGTTGTTTCATATTGCTTCGCTCCGTCAGCTTCACATCAGATCAAAGGCGACTTGTTTTTCAACGTTCGCCATGATTTCATGTAGCTCATCGATGCTTTCGCAGCAGGCAATATAATAACCAATCCGAGCACCATCATTTTTGGGAGGCTCAATTGAACTTCCAACTTCAAAATTTAGCTTCCAGGACACAATTTCAGGCAGGCTGTTAATGTAATCGATGCCGTGAACGGCTTTGACAACACCACCGTTTCCAGGAGTTGTGAAGAATTTAAGTACAGCCGCGCGTTTTTTGAAACGATCAGCGACACTGAAATCGCGTTTGACATCAAGCCCGTTTCCGAGGAAGCAATTAACGAGGTATTCGTAATTGTCAACACCGGACATGAACGGCACGATGTGTGAGGAGATGAGATTTCCACCGCCTCTTGCGGCGGTCTCCATCATGTAGAATTCTCCATTTTCATACTTATACTCAGTATGCGTCAGACCAAACTTCAACGGAGAATTATCCACATATGTATCGATAAGTTCACGGATACGACCATAATCGAAGTTGTCGTTTTCGTGCGTAAACAACAGCTCATTTGCAATGTTGTCGTTATGTTTATAGTGTTTCTTTTCTGATATAGCCAGTGTGAAATGCCCAAACGGTGTCTTTATGCCATCTACCGTGAATTCTACACCATTGATGTATTGCTCAATAAGGAATTCAGGTGCTGTACGCGACTGTGAAATAGTTTCCGCCACGTGAGCATCGATGTCTGCTTTGCTGTTAACTACAAAAACGCCTCGACTGCTGTAGCTGTCAATCGGTTTGATTATCGCCTTTCCGTTTTCATGTTCGAAAAAGTCATAGGCATCAACAGCACTTCTACATAGTTTGTAACGCGGGTGAGGGAATCCATTCTTTTGTGCGTATTCCCTCATCATGTATTTATTCACGTACATCAACGCAGCGGCGTGGTTTAGAGTTGTTATGCCTAATATGTCCGCCGCATGAACGATAGTATCCCAAACAATATCGCATTCTTCTGTAAGAATTGCGTTTGCACCTACTTCTTTACAGTACGCAACGCACGTTTCAACATTAAAAATATCTCCTACAAGGTGACCATCCGCATATTTAAACGATGGCGCTCCCTCATTTGAGTCAATGACAAAGGCTTTATGACCCATAGACTTAATTTTCTGAACAATTGGTACCTGCCACTTTCCTCCGGGTGTTACGACTATGTTTTTACTTTCATTCATCATACATTAGCCTCATTAATACTTTCTTTATGCGAAGCGCAGAACGGCTTAACACCCATTTCTGTCAGCTTGTTTTGAACAAAGGATTCGTCGTACTCGTCTGCTGTTATCACTTTACTTATTGTGTTCAGAGCACTTTTGAGGTTTTCTATACTTTCCACGCCTATTCCGACTCGTATGAATCTATCCGTACTCTCTCCGTATGCAGAACCAGGAACTACCGCAATCTTGTATTTCATCAGCAAATACATAGCAAATTCTAATGAGCTGCGGCTGTAATTCCCGATAGAAATGAAGAAGTAGAATGTCGCCGATCCTTCGAGTTTTTTTAGACCGATCTCATCAATATAGGTGCCTATATCTTGCCGCTTTTGCGTAACGGCTTTGGCTTGTGGAACAGTTATTTCTATCAGTTGATCGAAATACTTCGCAATATACATAAGCAATACTGTCGAAGCACAAGTGATTAAATGCTGATTGAGTTTTAATACGCTGAATATTACTTCGGGGGTAGAAATCAAGTAACCTATTCTCCAGCCTGAAATTCCTAAATTTTTCGACAAAGAATTGACAATGATTACTCCGTCTAAGTCTGCTACGACTTTGCTTATAGAAACAAATTCTTCATCTACGAGAAAATCGCTATACGCCTCATCAAGCATAAGATATATACCACGTTTACGCGTAGCTTCATAGACATGTCTTAACTGTTCCTTTGTATATACTCTCCCTGCAGGGTTGTTTGGGTTATTAAGAATTAACATGCGCGTTTTTTCAGAGAAGTAGGCTTCAAAGCTTTCTGGCTCACAATCATACGGAATATACCGAGGAATTGCATCGGCAAGCTTTGCTTCTTCTGGATAGCTAAGCCATGCCGGTTCGTGTACAAGAACTTCATCACCCGGATTCAACACAGCCTGCATAGCCATAAAAATCAAAGGTTTTGAGCCAGCTGAGATAATTACATTCTTATCTGCATCAATTTGCGCGCCGTATACTCGATTATAGTAATCTGCAATTTTCACACGCAATTCTGGCAACCCTTGGCTCTCGGAATAATGATATCCCTTAGTAAAATCAATGCCGTTAAAATCGAATCTTGGTATATCAAAATACGCCTCTCCAAGCGAAAGCGTAGTGACGCTCTCTCCTCGTCTGCGCATATTGTAAACCAAGGTATTCATGTAAATCGAGAGAGCTTCTGGAATGTCTTTAACCTTCTCGCTGATCTGTAGCTTTGGTAAGCTCATCATTGTTGTTATCCTCCACATATTTCAACTTGCAAATCTTTAAAATTGTTAATCGACAAGCTTATTCAAAGCAGTTTCTGATAATTTCAATTACCTTCTCCTGCTCCTCAACCGTCATGTTTACGTCGGTCGGCAAGCAGAAGCCTCTAGCGAAGATATCGTAGCCTATGTCAGCAGGTTTTCCGTCTTTTCCAACCAATCCGCCTGTGATATAGGCATCGGACAATCCGCGAGCCCAACCATCACGATTAACGAATCCATTCATCCGATAAATTGGTTGTGCGTGCATCGGCTTCCAGATCGGTCTGCCAAGAGCATTAGCCCTGTCGAGAACCTCGAACAACTCGGTAGGACAGGACTTGCCATACTCTGGTCTATACACAGCCTTGTGATCATCGCGCGCTTGCGGACACATTGCGTCTGGGTCAATAATCAAGCATGAGAGCCAATGGTTAGGAACTGAATTGACTTCATCCCACGGATTCATCGATACTGGTAAGCCTTTGAACCCCTCTTTATACCTGTTATAGATAGCCGTCTTCATGGCTATGTGCTCTTCTAGATGGGGCAACTGTCCGCGAACCACACCAGCGATAACATTTGAAATTCTGTAGTTGTAGCCGAGTTCTTCGTGCTGATACCACGGAGCGTCATCGCGCGCCTGTGTTGACCACTTCCGCACTTTGCACATCTCATGGTAGGAATCAGTCAGCAGCATTCCACCTGCTGAGCCAGTAATGATTTTGTTACCGTTAAAACTGATGCAGCCGATGTTGCCGAAGGAGCCAGTCTGAATGCCTTTGTAGGTAGAGCCGAGACTCTCTGCCGCGTCCTCGATAACGATAGCATCATGTTCAGCAGCAATTCTCTTAATCTCATCGATTTTACCGGGAGTGCCATACAGGTGAGCTACTACAATTACTCGAACCTCCGGATACAACTCGAACGCTTTCTCCAGCGCCACCGGGTCCATGTTCCAGGTATCATACTCTGTGTCAATGAACACAGGAACACCGCCCTCGTAGACAACAGGATTCACGGTGGCATCGAAGGTCAAATCGGAACAGAACACCTTATCGCCGGGCTTAATCCCCGCCAGCTTCATCGCCATGTGTAGCGCAGCCGTACCGGTGGACAGACCAACGGCGTACTTCACGCCGATCTTCTCAGCTATCGTCTTTTCAATTTCGTTTATATTCTGACCCACTGTGGACATCCAGTTCGTCTCGTAGGCTTCCTTCATGTACTGGAGTTCCTCTCCGTGCATCAAGGGACTGGCAAGCCACACACGGCGCTCAAATGGCGTGAAATTTTTTGTGTTCATATTGTAACCGTTCCTTTGTAACCGATTTTGTTTAAAGATTTTCTCTATACCACTGAATGGCTTCAGCTAGTCCTGTCTTGAAATCGTAATCAGGATGATAGCCAAGCAGTCTTTCAGCCCTTGATATATCGGCGTTACTGTGCTTTATATCACCCTTCCGATCAGGGCCAAACTTCGGCGCTATGTCCTTGCCAAGAGCGGACGTGAGGGCATGGTAGATGTCAATCAAGTACTCTCTACCACCGTATGCTATGTTGTAGGCTTGACCGGCTGCTTCAGAACTGGACAGACACGCTTTCAGATTTGCCTCTATAACATTCTCAATATATGTAAAATCACGGCTCTGCTTGCCGTCACCATTAATCGTAGGCTGCTCATCATTCATGAGTTGTTTGATGAACTTCGGTATGACAGCGGCATATGCGCCGTTCGGGTCTTGACGGCGGCCGAAAACGTTGAAGTACCTTAAACCTACTGTCTCCAAGCCGTAGTGTCTGGTGTACTGCTTGCCCCATTCTTCGGTGCATCGTTTTGTGAGAGCATACGGACTTAAGAGATTGCCCTCTCGTCCTTCTGTTTTCGGCAGATTCGGCTCGTCTCCGTAGACAGACGAACTGGAGGCGTAGACGAACTTCTTCACACCGTTTTGCCGAGCAGCCTCCATCATGTTCAAAGTGCCGCCGATATTATTTGCGTTATAGAAGAGCGGCATTTCGATAGAACGCGGAACAGACCCCCATGCGGCTTGATGAAGCACGTAGTCCATACCAGCCGTGGCCTGAATACACGTGTTAAAGTCCTTAATATCGCCTTTCACGAACTCATATCCGTCGCGTCCAAGGAACATATCTACGTTCGCTTGCTTGCCTGTGGAAAGGTCATCAAGGCAACGGACACGATAGCCGAGGTTCAGAATGGCTTCGCACAGATTCGAGCCGATAAAACCGGCACCACCTGTGACCAAGAATTGCGTCCCTTTCGGAAATTGTAATGTCTTGTAACCCATCTGGTTTACAGCCTCCAGTAAATGTAGCCTGCGGCTTCGTATTCAGCCCTATCCAGCAGACCTTTCACATCTACCAGAACCTTCTGACCGTTGCCGAACATTGCGTCGATCTGTTCCATCTTAAACTCGCTGAACTGTGTATGCGCCACGGCGAGAATAACAGCGTCACAACCGATCACTTCGTCCATTCCGCAGAACTCAACGCCGTAGAGCTTCTTAGCTTCAGCCGCGTCTGCCGTGGGGTCGGTGATGAGCGGTTCAATGCCGTATTCACGCAGCTCTTTCACGATGTCGAAAACCTTAGAGTTTCTCGTATCGGGGCAGTTCTCTTTGAACGTGAAGCCAAGAATAGCTACCTTAGCACCCTTTACAGGCTTTTCAGCTTTGATCAAATTCTTGACCACGTTCTCAGCTATGTACTTGCCCATGTCGTCGTTGATACGACGTCCGGACAGTATGACCTGAGAGTGGTAGCCCAGCATTTCAGCCTTGTATGTCAAGTAATAGGGGTCTACGCCGATGCAATGACCGCCAACGAGTCCGGGGAAGAATTTGAGGAAGTTCCACTTCGTTCCCGCTGCTTCCAGAACGGATTTTGTGTCGATGCCCATCTTATTGAAGATGATCGACAGCTCGTTCATGAATGCGATATTGATGTCACGCTGGCTGTTTTCGATGACCTTCGCAGCTTCGGCAACCTTGATACACGGAGCACGATGAACGCCCGCTTCTACAACTAACTCGTACACTTTCGCCACAGTGTCCAGCGTTTCGGCATCGCAACCGGAAACAATCTTCTTAATGGTCTCGAGCCTGTGGACTTTATCGCCGGGGTTGATTCTTTCCGGGCTGTAACCGATCTTGAAGTCCACGCCGCATTTCAACCCAGATTCTTTCTCCAAAATCGGTACGCAGATGTCTTCAGTAACACCGGGGTAGACCGTGGACTCAAAGACTACGACAGAACCAGCTGTGAGATTCCTACCAAGTATCCTCGATGCACCTTCTACAGGGCTCAAATCCGGCGTATGGTCATCGAACACAGGCGTGGGAACGGCAACGATGTGGAACTTGGCGCGACGAAGAGCTGTCTCGTTGGCGGTGAACTCCACGGTGGTAGCCTTAATCGCCTCATCGCCGACCTCATTCGTCGGGTCAACGCCGTTCTTATAGAGATTGATTTTTGCTTCGTTCAAATCGTATCCGATGACGTTGATCTTTTTAGCGAAAGCCACAGCGATTGGCATTCCGACATAACCAAGGCCCACCAGAGACAGGGATTCTTTCTTTTCCACCAGTTGTTTGTACAGGTCGTTCATCTTTATATACCGTTCCTTTTTTCGCTGCCGTTTTCCGGTCAGCTTTTGAATATTAGTTTTTCTACAGCCTTTTTATGGCTGTGGTTATCAATATTTGATATTGCTATTCTCTGACTGTTGTTGTTATCATAAGGCAGTGTACTTTTTCACAGCCCCTCCCGCGCCTCACAATGATATTGCTGACATTCGATAGTTGCTGTATGTGGATAGGGAGAAGATGATTTATGCTCTCCACGCTCTCTAAACCAGCTCCATGTGATATTGCCGACATACCAAGGTTGCTGTATGCGGATAGGGAGAGGAAGAAAAATGCCTAATATTGCCATTTTCGACTCTTCCAACCTCATCCCGGTGTGCCAGTGTTCGGGGGTACTAACATACTGTCGGACTACTTGCTCTAACTTGTGATTTTCCTTTATGCAACTATTATTCATTTCGGGCTTCTTTTATGCATTTTATGGTGCTTTTCTTGCATAAACGGCAGGATATACTGTATAATTACCCCTCTCCCTATCCCCTATCAACAGCACTACCTCAACCTGACATTAACCTGCAACAACCTGACATTATATGTGCATATTGCTCATTTCTACATGCCCGGTTATGTGCATTTTGTACACTCATACTCTCTCAATCAGGCTGCTACATATTGTGGTGGCTGACGCATAAATACACAACATATTGTGGTTCTTCATTTCTGAAACAACATCACTCAAAATCCGGACAGGATCCCCTCATTTTCGAGATTCGTTCAAAAGGATTGCGAACATTATTCCATATTCTGCATATAATGTTCGTGTTTTTTGGCATACTGCATGTTGTGGTGCACGACGCATAAACATACAATATATTGTAGCCTCCCCTTTTCTCAACTAGTTCACTCCTCAACTAATCCAATTGTAAAGCTCAGGTTGCCGGAATATGTGCCGGACTGAGTCGGTTTTGCCGCTGGTTGAACCGTTAAAACAACGAAATCTGCCTTTGTATCAGAGGACACTGCGGACGGCTGGAATCTGTCAATCTCATCTCCGGCTTCTACAATAGTATCACCATATTTTATGGTTAACCCTATTGTCTCCTCACCGTTCGTCAAATCTGTGACACCGGCAAGATTACAATACAACTGCCGATTAACCGGAAAATCCGACCATGACGCGATATTTATATCAAGACTGGTTGCTGAGCCGTCGGAATTCATAGTCAAGCCTGTAGGCACTGAAACAAAATACTGTGTGTTAAAGGCTGGCGTATATGAAAGCGTGACGTTATTTGACGTCTCAGCTGCCGATGCTGATATTGGAATACCCAAAGCTTCGAGTGCTCCGGACAAATCTAACAGGATGAAGCCTGCGATAAAGCATAGGGCTATGTATGCGGTTAAGAACGCATTGATGCAGTGATTAGCTGTGGATCGTTTGCCATCCATGTATCTCACATCCTTTCTATGAAATGTTTATTGTTGAACTTGTGATTACTGTGATTATTCTACGGGTGCCCATTTACCGTCAGATTTCCTTGTCCAGTCCTTGGCAACATGGAGCTTAACGGGCGTGATTAACGAACCGTAGATATTGCCGAAATCGTCAACCGGCGTATAAATTATTGTGGCGTCATAATCGCCTGCCTTTAAACCTCTTACCATGTCAACAATTGTCAACATTCGCCCCGGTTTGATGACACTCGATTTATAGAGAAGTTCAATGCTTTCATCAGCATTCTCAACTGCTTCTGCATTTCCCAAGTACAGCGTAGCTATCAAACCCTTATCATTTGCGGGGTCGTTCCACACGGCGAGTTCCTGAGCCGTTGTGTCTGACTTAAAGTAGAGCTGCGAAAAGCAGTTGTGAATGAAGTAACCTTGTTCAACCGTCTTACAATCATAATTCTGAAACTCTTTCAAAAACACCGCATCGATTTCCACCGCGTTGGGGTCTTCGAGAAAGGCTTTCACCGTTGTGGACGGTATTGGTTTCTGACCTGAGAGGAATACTATTATTGCGACTACGAGAAACAAGAGTGCCACTACAAGGATTATGAGTTTTCTCTTATGCTGTTGTAGTATTACCGTGAAGTTCATAATATAGTTTGGTCGCCATCCTTATAATTCATGCCGTCCATAGCTTATTGCCAAGCCAGTCATCGCGTTACCGCACCTCGAATATGTCAGCCTCACTCTGCCGCACTTATTGTGCTTGTATATGTTTGTCGGTAATAAGTTTGTAACGTCTTGCCCGTATTCGATTTATTGTATAATAATGCGCATAAATCGCCCGTTTTACGCTGATTTCTGCATATTCTTACCGAGATTACCCGTGCTATTCTTCACCCCCCATTGAATCTATCTCTATAAACACCCTGATGTAAATAAGATAATTACATAACGGCAATCGATTTCTGTTAGGAACTTATCCAAATAAAATTCTCATCGGTATGTTCTTTCTATTTGTGTAGTAATCACACCAAATTGATAAGCTAAAAGAACCTTATATCAGCCGTTTTTATGCCGTTTTCGCCCTATAATGCCCTGTATAAAACTTGTCATCATGTAAGAAAGTTTTATGTATTCCGACGCGTTTCTGCTTAAATAAAACTGGACCCGGCGAATCTAACTTTATTGCCACTGCTATTAGAAGCAGTAGGGGAGATAGCACTATTAACGAACATCCCGAAATTAATATATCAATTACTCTCTTAAAAAACTTACTGTACATTGATTTTAGTGCCTCTCTCAAATCTGTTTACCAAAAATAGGCTTACCCAAATTTCGTTTTACATATACTTCTGATGCCGACAATATCTAGAATTACCGTGTAGATGGGCATCCCATCTGTAGAAGGTATTCATCTATGCCCACTCCGTCAACTCCCCGTCCTTAAGTTCCATCCATTTAAAGGACAACCATACATCCTTGCGTGTCTCTCCGATGGCAATCCGTACAAGCGCGCTTCTTCGCTGCCGGTTGATTTTTATGATCTCGCCTTCATAATCCAACAACGGGCCGTCGATGATGGTCGTTTTATCTCCCACGAGCATAGCGCGCGAAAGCTTGATGTGTCCATCATGCTTATAGACCCAGTTCGCAAAATCAAGGTCTTCGCCAAGCAGGGAGTAGGACTTGTCATGCTGCTGTGCATCCCCGGTGTCCGAATAGCCGAGCACTTTGTTGACGCGCTTTGAGCGGCAAATCAAATCGGGGGCAAGCACTGTATCAGAGTATAAGAAAAGATAGCCGGGAATCAGCGGGTGCGTTTTTACCGTCCATTTCCCATCTTTGTGTTCCTCGCGGTCAAACACAGGGTAGAGGATCGTCGCCTCGGGCAGCCGTCCGGATAATTCGCGCTTTAAAACCGCTTCGCTTCCTGCGTTGCAGGCAATGCAATAGGTGAAATTCGGCATACAGTTTCCCCCACCCATACGCGATGTATGGTTGTTGATCATTGTGTACATCGCAAGCGCCCCGTGCACTGACTGTGTCGCCGTGCCTTTACGATGATTGCGGGTATATCCTCAAGCGCTTTTAGTAAAGCGCATTAGGGCAATTCTTTAAGCCGGTTGCACGTCTACAACAACGCCGCTCGCAATCCGCGAAAAAGGTTTGATCACCGAATGCTTTTTCACCGTTGCGGAGCAGTTGATGTGGCAGTCTTCTTGAACGACAACATTGACGTCGATCAGCGCACCCGAACTTACGATGCAGCCCTTACCGATACGCGCATTAGCGCTGATGATGGCTTTTGCCTCCACGATGGTGCCTGCGTCGACGGAGGCGCTCGGGCTCACCGTCGCCATGGGGTGAATAAGCGTCGGCAGGATAAAACCCGCTTTTTCAAGCCGCTCAATCCACATAGCTCGAAGTTCGCAATTCCCAAAAGACGGAAGCGCGATAGGGTAGAGCTCCACATATCGTTTATAGTTCTCGCAAGTATCGATAGCGGATTTGATGTCCGTATTGTCGTCCAGAAATGCAATTTTATGGAACACGCCCAGCGCCTCGGCGGTTTCCTTGACCACTTGCCCTTGGCTTCCCGCGCCAAGGATGAGCAAATTCATCCGTTTGCCCGAATCGGGGTTAGGCACGAGCAGCGGCTCGTAATCTAGGCTGTATTTTTCGAGCTTGTCGATTCTTTGGATATATGCCTCAAGATATTGGCCAAATTTGCGCTGCATCTCACTGAGCTGCTTCACGCCTACAAACTCGCTGATGGTATAAAGGTCGAGCCCGCACGCAAGGCAGCGGCGAATGAAGGCTTCTCTAAGCATGCCGGTTGAAATCTTATCGACGAGTTGATATTTCGTGTTGATTGAAGCCAGCTGGTTTTGGAGCATATGCGCCTTGGGCGCGTCCTGCTCGCCGCTGATGATATAGCAGTGCTTATTTGGGTAAAGATGCGTGTTTTTTTGAAGCAAACGATACACATGCGGCGGAATCGGAATCGTCCGCGCTGCGTCGGAGGAAATGATTTTATATTGCCGACCGGCTTGTCCGTTGGTGCCAAGCGTACGCGCAAGCGCATTCCTGATTGTCAGCGTTTTAGCCTTAAAGTCGATGTCCTTAATCTTAACGGCGGATGCCTCCGCCACGCTTAACCCCATATGCAGGCAAAGGTATGCGGCAAGCTTTCTGGGTTCGATGTCTTCCGTCAAGGCTTTTTCCAGCACCATGCATTGGCTTTCAGACAGCATCTTGCCTCCCCCTTTCCCTGAGCGTTAGCCTCGCACACGAACGCTGCACGAGCCGTAAATCATAAAGATGCGGATTTTTTACAGATCGCCATCCACATCTATTCCGGGCGTAACACAGCAAAAAACCCGCATGTATTGCGCCAAATTTATTATATTGTACAGCATAGCATGAGCTTCCAGAAATGTCCACCATATTATTCATGCGAAAGCTGATTTTAATAGAATTACACAACACGTCTACTGTGCTGAATCATTCTGGCCCTGCTCTTTAAAGGAAAGCAAGGGCAACTACGATTTGCTGTGGCTTCGCGCTTATTGATTGAATATAATCTTTTGCATGCTTCGTGATTTTCCACTGTTTAGCGTGTTCTTTCTAATACAACTCTCTGCTCAAATTCCTCCACCGACAAGCTGCCCGCGTCTACCTCTTTAAGCAATCCCTTGGCGTTGTCCATCCACGCGTAATATTCCTCATGCGGGTAAACCTGCGGCGCACGCTCACAGCGCATATGATAGGTGTTGCGCAGCCTGCTGTACAGCTTCCTTGCAGCATCGGCATTGCGTTTGTTGAAGTATTTTTCCGTTGGCGCGACTTCCTTGCAGGTTTTCCCCTCTGAGTTTTCCACAACGCGGTCACAATAGAGCGATGCAGAGGAAAACGGCAAGAAATAGCGGCCGCAATACTCGCATTTGCGCACGGCAAGCTCGTTCATGCACATGTGCCTGAATTCGGCAAAAACCAAAGCCCGCACATCCTCGCTCGTGTAAAACATATGCGCAAAGAACGTACAGCGTTTTAGCTCGGCAATAAACTCTGGCGTGATTTTCTCCTCGGGATATTTGAATTCGCCCTCGCGCAGGATACGCTGTTCTGCGCCCAACAACTTATTCTTGACGATAAGCCTTTCTGTTCGGACAAGCGCTTCAAAGCAGCTAACTTGCATCAAATAAAAGCGCTGTGGCGGCTTCATGTCGGCGAATTCGCTGTCTTTATCCAGCGAGAACGCCATCATCTCGAGCATGTCGGCTTTGAAAGCGAGCATGTTTTCCATGAGCTCAATAAGATGAACGGAAAAAGCATTCGTAGCTTCTACCAACGACCAATCTTTCACGGGCGAACTGAACGCGTCCCCGCTTGATTCGGCAAAGAGCTCCATTCGCTCAACCGATTCCGGCGTACTGGGATAATTGCGAAATAAATCAAAAGTGACGTCATGCACCAAATCGTAGTTTTCGGGCAAAACAGAATAGACCGCATCGCATAGCTTCTCGTCAATAATCTGCCCAAGGAAAGGGTGCAAAGCGTTTAGATTCTTCATAAGAAGCTTATAATACGTCGCCGCAATCATATAGGAGCGGCTTTCGTCGTGCACATTAAAATATGTTTCTCTGTCAATATTCTCGATATAGCATTTCCGATTCAGATCATTGGCCTCATCATGAAGCTTCATCCAATCAACATCAAGAAAGGCAAATAGCAAACTCCCGATGCCGTATTCTTCAACCTGTCCGCCGCTCACGATATATTCGTTCTTCCCGCTGAAGCTTAGATATTTCGTCTGATCCATACGCTGCTCCGTGTTTTATCAATTTTTGCCTAACGTGTGTGGTTTTGTGTGCGTATTTGTGTTTTATGTATTTATGTGATTAATACTTTAACACATATTGACCGTTACTTCAAGTTGTTTTATTCTAATGTAGTGTTCTATCATCCACGTAACAGGACAAAAGAACACGACAATTAAATACAAGCGCTACGGCAACAGATCATGAAACTTCCGTCCAGTCACAGTCCGAGTGGTAACCAATCCATCGCAGGCAATGAGGGCGGCCCGCACAGAGTGGGGGAGGTGAAAATCCTATGGGCGGCAGCCGTCGTAGCGCGAGCAAAAACAAAACGAGAAACAAAGAAAGGAATGTTCAAATGAAAGACTATACGAATTTTGATTCCCTGCCCATCACCCTCAGCGTGAGCGATGTGGCAAACGTGCTCGGCATCTCCCGCGTGGGTGCGTACAACCTTTGTCATTCTAAAGGCTTCCCGTCCATGCGGATCGGCAAGCGGATACTGATTCCCAAAGACCGTTTCATCCAATGGCTCGAAGCGCAGTCCGCTGAATTGGCATGAAGTCAGCCAATTTGGTTTTGTGCATTTACAGGCTCCGTAGCCGGTGAAACGATTGCACAGGCTCAAAACTGGGGTTAAGAGAGGGGGAATATATGACGCACATCAAACTCGGTATCGATAACGGCAACTACAACACCAAATCTTCGGAGCGAATGCTCTACGCGTCGGGCTTCACGCAGAGCGAAAAAAGCTTTATCACAAACGACATGCAACTTTTCTTCGAAGGAACCTATTATGCCCTCGGCGGCAAAAGGATGAGCTTTCAGCAGAACAAGACAAAAGAGCCGGACACCTTCATCCTGTCGCTGCCCGCCGTCGCCCATGCCATGCGCCTGACAAGCGTACAGGAAGCGGATATCACATTGGGCGTCGGGCTTCCGATTGACATCTATGGCACACAGAAAAACATGTTCCGTGATTACTTTCTGCGCGGCGAGGTCGCCTTTGAATATGAAGACATATCCTACCGCTGCCGAATCGCGGATTGTAAGGTATTCGCGCAAGGCCACGCGGCGCTTTGCAAGCATTATGGCTCTCTGCGGCAATACACGACCATCACGCTCGTGGACATCGGCGGGTACACGGTGGACATTCTTAGCTTGCGGGACTTCAAGGCCGATCGCGGAAGCTGCGTGAGCCTTCGCATGGGCACAATCACGCTGTTTAACGCCATTCGTGGCGAGCTTCAGCAGGCGAACATCATCCTGACCGACGAACTGATTGCCGACGCCATACGTGGGCGCATCCAGCATGCCGATAAGGAGCGGATCATATCGGTTGCGGAGCGGCATGTGCAGCACTACTTCCGCGAACTGCTCAACGCGCTAAGAGAGCGTGGCCTCGATTTGAAGCTGCCCACCGTTTTTGCGGGCGGCGGCGCGGAACTGCTGGGCGACCGGCTCATCACGCCGGAGGTCGCGACGGTCGATGTTCTTGACCGCTTCGCAAACGCCGAGGGCTATAAGATGCTGCTCGGGTGAACGCCATGCGGGAAAGGCGTTACCTCACATTCGACATGAACGATCCGCGCCACAGGCAGGCGCTTGCTCTTCTTTCGGCCCGGTCTTCAAAGCAGCGAAGCGAATACATCATATCCTGCATTCTAAAGGCGGAACAGGAAGTTGAGCTGAAAGAAGTAGTACACGCGGCGGTGCTCGATGCGCTGAAAGGCGTTTCGCTGACGGAACGAACAGAGCGGCAGAAAGATACAGTTGAAAGTGTCACCGAGTTGCCCGGCGCGTTGCTGTCCATGCTGGACGAAATTTAAACCATGATGGTTCAGTAAAACGGCGGTAGCACGGGGAAATGCACCATGACGGTGCATTTGATTCGTTTGCCGTACGGCAAACGTTCCGCTGTGCGGACTTGTCCGCACACGCAGCTGCGGGCGCACCCGGGCCTGCAGCTGCGAAGCCTCGCAGAGCCCACATGACACTTTGCAGCTTGCTGAAAGTGTCATAGTGGGTCATACGCTTTCGCAAAGCGGATGAAACGCGCCCCCCGGGTTATTTCGAAAGGAAGGTGGTCATATAGCAAGAAACGACGGCGTAGACCGCACCGTTGTACGAAACACCGCTTACCGGAAAGCCGCGGTCGGCATTCGTGAACGGCACAACGAGCGCAAAAACGAAAGCTACGCCAATCCGGATGTTATGCCGGAGCGGAGCCATCTCAACGTTCATTTCAAGCAATGCGGCACCACCTATGCGCAAGCCTTTGACAGCCTGGTGGAAGAAGGAACGATCTCCACGCGCGGCTTGAAGCCGGACGCAAAGGTAATCGACGAAATGATATTCGATGTGAACACGGCTTATTTTGACCGCCACGGCGGGTACGAATATGCAAGGGAATTTTTTCAACACGCCTATGAAATGGCGGTGGAAGAAGCGGGCTCAGAGCAGTACATCCTCTCGGCGGTCATGCACGCGGATGAGCGAAACCGCAGCCTGTCGGATAGCCTCCGGCGCGATGTGTTCCACTATCACCTCCATGTCGTTTACATTCCCGTTGTGGAAAAGGAAATCAAATGGTCAAAGCGCTGCAAGGATGTGGCGCTTGTAGGCACGGTCAGGGAGGTTATCCGGCAGGTCAGCCACAGCAAAAAGTGGAAGTCCGAACGCATCACGGACGAACACGGCAATGCTCGACTGATCCCGTCTTACAGCCTTTTGCAGGACCGCTTCTTCGAGCATATGAAAAATGCCGGATACAGCAATATTGAGCGCGGCGAAAAGCACAGCGCGGAAGTGAATCTCACGGTTGCGGCGTTTAAGGCGAGGCAAGAACAAGCGAGAGCGCAGGACCTTGAACGCAGCAATAGCCTCGCTGAGAGGGAGCTGAAAAAGCTCAAAACGGAACTTAGCGCGACTATAAAAACATCGAGCACCATCCGAGAAATTGAAAGCATGGGGAGCAAAACGCTGTTTGGGAAGGTCGAGCTGTCTCCGAAAGAGCATAGCGCCCTCACCGCGCTTGCAAAGGAGGGCTTGACGTCCCGCGTTAAGATCTCCGGCTTAGAGCGTCAGCTTAATGAGCTCAACCGGCGCTTTTGCCAGCTCAAGGACAGCTATCATGAGCTCTATGCCAATACGCGGGAATATTTCCGGGCGGTAAAGCTTGCCCCGCAGGCGGTCAGAGACTTTTTCACGCAGCTGTTCGCCCGCGAGGCACAAGAGCGCGAAGCAAAAAAACAGGCGCAGCGCGGCAAAACAATCGAACGCAGAAAAAACAGAACAGGAGCATCTCATGAAGAAATATTGTGAGCAGAGAAACAAAAATGGGCTGCCGAACGGCGAAGCCTGTTCTTGCTGGAGGGCGCGCCAATGGCGAGGATGAAGAAACGCGATGATGGCCTGTATCAGCGCTCTATTACAATTGGGCGCAACAGTGACGGTAAGCCGCTGCGCAAAATCATCTATGGGCGAACGCAAAAAGAGCTGGAGGCAAAGGTTGCTGAGTATCAGGAGCAGTTAAAATACGGCATGCTGCCTGCAAACGAAAATGTCACGTTTGGCGAGATGGCGAAAATCCTCTGCGACGATTATAAACCCATGGTATCCGAGGGCGTTCGCAAGCGGTATGTCACCACCTGTGAAAAGCATTTGAAGGAGCTGAACAACATACGGCTCCGCGACCTCAAAGCGGCGCATTTGCAGAGCCTCATCAACCGCCTTGCCCAGGCGGGCTATGCGACAAAATCGCTCAGCGGCATAAAGCAGGTCGCGTCTCAGGTGATGCGCCTTGCGATGGACAACGACATCGTAATGCGCAACGTGTTTGAACGGATCAAGATTCCGTCCATCGAAGCGGAAAAGCGAACCCCCTTGACCGAGAAGCAGATCGAGCTGGTAAACGAGCACTGCCTGGATCACCGCATGGGGCTTCCCGTTATGCTCATGCTGTACGCCGGGCTGCGGCGCGGCGAGCTGATGGCGCTTCGCTGGTCGCACATCGATCTTGAAAACCGCGTCATTCATGTACGCGAAGCATGGGCGTTTGAGGCCACAAACGTGGGCCATCGAAAAGCGCCTAAAACCTCGTCAGGCAAGCGCGACATTCCCATACTGGATAATCTGTACAGCGTCCTGGTGCGCGTGAAGATGGACGCAAAGAGCTCCCTTGTCTGCCCCACGGCCGAAGGTGTGGAAATGACCAATATCGCGTGGCGGCGGGCGTGGGAGAGCTATATGCACCATTTGAACATCGCCGCCGGCGGTCGGGTCGGAAGCCGTTCCCGCCCTAAGATAACCGCCATCGAGCCGTTTACTGCCCATCAGCTCAGGCACACCTTCATCACCCTTTGCCATGAGGCAGGTATCGATGTGAAGGTCACACAGGACATGGCGGGCCATGCCGATATCCGAACGACCCTTGGCATCTACACGCACCTCACAAAGGTAAAAAAAGAAGAAGCAGTAGATACATTAAACGCGCATATTGCCGCAAAAAGTAAGACCAAACGGGACGAAATGGAGCGGTAAGTACTGGTTGGAAACAGTAAGAAACAGTAAGGAAACAGTAAATCGCTGTTTTCAAGGCAAAAAGCACCGTTTCTGACCCCTGTTTCAGGGTAAGAAAAAGTCCCGAAACACCTTGTTTTCGGGACTTTTTTCCTTGGCTCCCCCTGCTGGACTCGAACCAGCGACACTGCGGTTAACAGCCGCATGCTCTACCGACTGAGCTAAGGAGGAACGGATACGCGTAATATATTACAACATCGCGCTGAATTTCGCAAGAGGTTGCTTTAAAAAATTTTCTGCCGGTATTGCAATTATTATGAATGGTAACTTTTACGATATTGTGCATACAAAATATGTTATAATTATAAACGGCAATTATTGTGATATAATGCTATGCGAAACAGGGGGGATGAGCATGGAATTTTTGAAGGCGCTTGAAGCTTTGCGTACTCCGTTTTTGGACGCGTTTTTCTCCGTCTTTACCTATTTGGGTGATGAATTGACATTGACCGCCGTTGTTTTGATAATGCTGTGGTGCTTTGATAAAAAAATGGGTTACAGGCTTCTTCTCATCAATTTGGCGGGAAACGGCATAAACCTGTTTTTAAAATCCGTGTTTGTAGTTCCTCGCCCGTGGGTAAGGGATCCGTCGCTTTCGGTCGTGGAAGGTGCGAAGGCCGGCGCGGGCGGTTATTCCTTTCCGAGCGGCCACACGCAATCCGCTTCCGTTCTTTTCGGCAGCCTTGCGCTGTTCTTGAAACGCAGATGGCTGACTATAGTCTGTATAGCATGCATATTGCTGACGGCATTTTCAAGAATGTATTTGGGAGTTCATACGCCTGCGGACGTCTGCGTTTCTCTTTTGACGGGCGTCGGAACCGTTATGCTTTACGGATGGCTGTTCGATCTTTCGGATAAAAATCCAAAGCTTAACTCGGTATTGAAGCTGGCGGGCGCGGCGTTCTTGCTGCTTCTGCTCGCGTTTTTGTCGTTCGTTCCGGCTCCCGCGACCGCAATCGAAGAGTATACCCGCGAGGGCATAGCAAACGCTTATAAACTGGCGGGAACGATGGCGGGATTGCTTATAGCTTGGCATGTCGACGAAAGATATCTGAAATATGAAAACAGTGCCGTATGGTGGGCTCAGGTACTGAAATGCGCTTTAGGCCTCGGTCTGGTAATGCTTATCAGATCCGTATGCAAGGCTCCCCTGGCCTCGCTTTTTAACGGGCACGCCGTTGCGGACGCCGTGAGGTATTTGCTCATGGTCGTTTTCGCCGGTATCGTCTGGCCTTTGTCGTTCAAATTCTGGTCAAGGCTTAGCGGAAAGCGGGAGCTAAGCAAAAATATTTAACGGGAAATCGCTTAAAAAATTTTGTTTTTGATCACGTGAAAGCTCGAAGGAGTCTATTCCGGACTTCTTCGACAGGCTGAAAAGCCCGCATGCTCATTATCGGAGCGTACAGGCTTTTTTCGTATTGGATTCTTATTCCCTTTTCGTTCCCAGGAAGAAAAGCGCGAGCGTACCGGGTCCTGCATGCGCGCCGATGATCGCTCCTATCATTGAGATGTTTATTGCAGGTTTTTTGAATCTTTCCTCGATAAGGCCTTTAAGGTAAAGGGCGTCCTCTTCGCAGTCCGCATGTGTAATGTTCACGAATTTGTTGTCATCCCCGTCGGCAAAATCGCACATGCGCTCGAACATGCGCTTTATCGCCGCCCGCCTTCCTTTGACTTTTTCCTGCGGGATCAGCTTGCCTTCCGAGTCGACGTTCAAAACCGGCTTTATGCTTAAAAGATTCGCGAGAAAAGCCGCGGTCGGGGTGACTCTGCCTCCGCGTTTTAAATACACAAGGTCGTCCACCGTAAACCAGTGATGTATGCGAAGTTTGATCTGCTCCAAATAATTAAAGCATTCAAGCGCCCCGGCTCCTGTTTTTTTATTTTCCACGGCAAGCATCAAAAGATAGCCTTCTCCGCCGGAAGCGCATAATGAATCGACGACAAATATTTTCCGGTCGGGAAAACTCTCCTTCAAATCCCTGGCCGCAAGCATCGCGCAGTTCGTCGAGCCGGATAATCCGCTTGAAAAGCCGACGTGCACGATATCCGTTCCCTTTTCAAGATACGGAGTCCAAAGTTCAATAAAATCCTCCGTATTCACCTGAGCCGTGGTGGGGACCTTTCCTTCGCGCATCAGGCCGTACATGAAAAGCGCCGATTTATCCGTCATATCGTCCCTGTACTCTTTATCCTCAACGATATAGCTCATGTACGCGCAGGGTATGTTCAGTTCATCCATGATTTTTTTGGGAATATCGACCGTTGAGTCCGTCGTAATAATATAATCAGCCATATGTCCCCTCCTTTTACCGTTATTTCCTGATTTTATTTTATGGGTTGGACGTTTAAAAAGCAAGTATGATATAATCGATATGGAAAAAATGGAACAATAAAGAAAACATTCGGATTTCAGGCTTCAGTTCAAATACAAAAAAGAGGTGGATCGGATGAAAGGCAAAGAATTAGTCGGAGTTCTCAAAGAGTATGTTGAAAGCAGCTCGCTTCTGAGGTTCTTAAGCAAGCTTGCGATCATATCGGTTTTTATTTGTCCTCTTGTTTTTCTGCTGGGCCAGGTCTTAATGGTTGATGCGGTATCCCAGTTCACAAATCTTTCGTTCTACGTTATGCTGCTCAGCATCGCGCTGCTGTTTGTCGGCGGCAATTGGCTGATATTGATGATTTCCTGTGGTATTCAGGCTCTTTTGGAGCTGTTTGTTTTATTAAGGCTTCTTATTGCATTCGGTTTTTTCAGCATCAATGTGCTTACGGATTTCGTTCTGTTCGGACTTTTATGTTTGCCGGCTGTCATTAAGTTCATCGCAAGTTACAAAGCGACGCATGTTCCGAAGCCGAAAGCGCCTAAACCGGTAAAAGTCATGCAGCCGTCAGCCGGCGGAGCCGCAGCCGGTTTCGTCTGCGGCCGCTGCGGGGCCGCGGTGGTAAACCCCGAAGCCGTGTTTTGCAACAGCTGCGGCAACAAGCTGGAAAAGCCGGCCGCGATTTTGACCGGCGCTCAAGCGGGCGGGCAGGATGTCTGTCCTGTCTGCAAAAAAGCGTATCTGAGTGCAGATGCTTTGTTCTGCAACGGCTGCGGCGCGAAGCGCCCCGCGCCCGTTACCTTCAATTCTTCAAAAGCGCCTTCCGCCGATAAAAGCGACGGGGAAGCTTCGGGCAAAGATAGCACCCTTGAAGCGGAATCGGCTGCGGAACCTCAAAATGAACAGGCACAGGCCGTATATTGCCCTTGCTGCGGCAAACAGTGCGGGGACGGAGTTTCGTTTTGCACGAGCTGCGGAACTCCGGTGAAAATTACACCGTCGTTATAAGACAAAACAGGTTTGGAGAAATGATGAAAACCACATTGGCAATAATGGCGGCGGGTCTCGGCAGCCGCTATGGCGGGATAAAGCAAATCGAGCCTTTAGGGCCAAACGGCGAGATACTTATGGACTACGCCGTATACGATTCGCAAAAGGCGGGCTTCAATAAAGTCGTGCTGATCATAAAGAAGGAGATGCTTCATGATTTTCGCGAAGTCATCGGAAAGCGGATCGAAAAGAAGATAGAGACCGAATATGTGTTTCAGTCTTTTGAAACCCTGCCATCGTTTTATAAAGTCCCAGCGGGAAGAATAAAGCCGTTCGGTACCGCGCAAGCGCTTTTAAGCGCCAAAAATGCGATCAATGAGCCGTTTGCGATAATAAATGCCGATGATTTCTATGGCGGAAGCGCTTTCTCCTCGATGCATTCCTTTCTGGCGGATCGTCCGCAAGGCGAAAGGCAAGCCGCAATGGCAGGTTATTATCTCGAAAATACGATTTCGGAGCACGGGCACGTAACTCGCGGCGTCTGTGACGTTAAGGACGGGAATTTGATCGCAATAAAAGAAACGTTCAAGATAATGCGGTTTCCGGACGGCACCGTAAGGGATGTTCACGATGCCCCCGAAGGCGTCATCCTTGACCCGAGATCCGTCGTATCCATGAACTTCTGGGGTTTTGATACGTCCGTATTCGCCTTTGCAGAGGATTATTTCAACGGATTCTTAAAAGCGCTTCCGGCGGACGACATCAAGTCCGAATGCCTTCTGCCTTCTATGGTCGGCCATCTTATTCGGAATGAGCGTTTCTCGGTCCGCGTTCTTTCGACGGGCTCCAAATGGTTCGGCGTTACGTATAAGGAGGACGGCGAAAAAGTAAAAACAAAGCTGAGATTCCTGCACGCGAGCGGGGAATACCCCGACCTTGTAAACGGATGATTTGCCGCACATAACGGATATGTACCGTTACACCCTGTTATAACAGACATACATGCCCCCCGTCCGTCATATGCTGTACAAGTATTATTATGCGGGGAGGGGTATCGGTTTGACTGATTATATCGAGGAGCGGGTGCTGGAAACGGCGGAATATATAATCGAAAACGGAGCCACGGTACGCGACGCTGCAAAGGTATTCAATATAAGCAAAAGTACCGTTCACAAAGACATGTCCGACAGGCTGAGACATTTAAACCCTTTGCTCTACAAGCTGGTTTGCGCGGTAATGGAACACAACAAGGCGGAAAGGCATATCAGAGGCGGTCAGGCTACATACAGAAAGTATAAATGTCAATAACATGCCGTGTACTCATGATAAGAAATATCTAGTTTTTATGGAAAATATATCGGGTTTTACTTTTGGCAGTACTCTTGCATCGCTGCAGGCGTACTGCTATACTGTCATGTGGAGTAGGATGTTCTATTAAACAATTCTTAACAAATATTGACACGAGGAGAGAGTCATGCTGGAATTAATCAAAGAAGGTATATACCTGGTAAACGGGGAGCCCGTAAAGAGCGGTGAAGGTATACTTCCGCCCGAGCAGGCCCGGGAAAAAACGATTGCTTATTCCATCCTGAGAGCTCACGACAAAAGTGAAAATCCCGAGAAGATGCGCATTAAGTTCGATTCGCTCGCTTCTCACGACATCACTTATGTCGGAATTATCCAGTCTGCGCGCATAGGCGGGCTTAAGGAGTTCCCGGTGCCCTATGCGATGACGAACTGCCACAACTCCCTTTGCGCGGTCGGCGGAACAATAAATGAGGATGACCATGTGTTCGGTTTGTCCGCCGCCAGGAAGTACGGAGGCATATTCGTGCCTGTTAATCAAAGCGTTATCCACATGTACGCAAGGGAAGCGCTTGCAGCATGCGGAAATATGATACTCGGTTCAGACTCTCATACGCGCTACGGTGCTTTGGGCACTATGGGCGTCGGAGAGGGAGGGCCGGAAATCGTAAAGCAGCTTCTTTCCAATACTTATGACATAGACGCTCCCGAAGTCGTTCTCGTCTATCTTGAAGGCACTCCCAAGCCCGGCGTAGGTCCTCACGACGTAGCCATAACGCTTGTGGCCGCCACTTTCTCAAACGGGTTTGTGAAGAATAAGGTTATGGAATTCGCCGGTCCGGGCGTTAAAAATCTTCCCGTGGAATTCAGAAACGGAATAGACGTCATGACGACTGAGACCACTTGCCTCTCCTCCGTTTGGGAAACGGACGACAAGGTCAAAGAGTATTTCACCGTGCATAAAAGGCCGGAAGCATATAAAGAGCTTAAGCCCGGAAACGGAGCATATTATGACGGAATGATCCGCATAGATCTTTCCGAAATAGAGTGCATGATAGCGCTTCCTTTCCATCCGAGCAACGCGTATACCATAAAAGAGCTGAATGCCGATCCGAAAGATATTTTCGCGTCCGTCGAAAAAGAAGCCAACAGCCTTTTCGGCGAAAAGATCGGCTTCTCCCTTATGTCAAAAATCAAAAACGGAAGGATCTACGCCGATCAAGGCATAATCGCGGGCTGCGCCGGCGGTCTTTTCGATAATATTTGCGACGCGGCGGCTATTCTCGAAGGAGGGTCGACGGGCAACGGCTACTTCAGCCTTTCGGTCTACCCGGGCTCCATGCCGGTCAGCATTGAGCTTTCAAGAAACGGCGTTTTGACCAAGCTTATGGCGGCGGGCGCCGTGGTGAAACCCGCATTCTGCGGGCCCTGCTTCGGCGCCGGAGACGTGCCCGCAAACAACGGCTTCTCAATCCGCCACACAACGCGCAACTTCCCCAACAGGGAAGGCAGCAAACCCGGGCAGGGACAGATCTCGTCCGTTGCGCTCATGGATGCGCGCTCAATTGCCGCTACCGCACGCAATCAAGGCGCGCTTACGCCCGCGACGGAGTGTGAGCATTGCATAGGCGGTCAGAAATATCATTTTGATGAGAGCATCTATGAAAAACGCGTATACAACGGATTCGGAAAGCCGATGCGTGACGAGGAGCTCAAAATGGGTCCCAACATCACGGATTGGCCTTTGATGTATCCTTTGACCGAAAACCTTTTCCTCGAATTGACCGCGGTAATTAAGGATCCGGTTACCACCACGGACGAGCTTATCCCCTCGGGAGAAACCTCTTCGTATCGATCCAATCCCCGGAAGCTCGCGGAATTCACGCTGTCAAGGCGCGTTCCCGAATATGTGGTTTTAAGCAAACAGGCAGCAAAGCTCGAGGAAGACCGCAGGGCTGGCAAGCTTCCGGAGAAAGTGCTTTCAGCGCTGTCACGCGTCGTCGGCGATCCTGCGCAAACTTTAAAGGAAACGGCGATAGGCTCCGCAATATTTGCAAACAAACCGGGCGACGGTTCCGCGCGCGAGCAGGCGGCTTCCAGCCAGAAGGTGCTCGGCGGGCTTGCGAATATCTGCTATGAATATGCGACCAAGAGGTATCGCAGCAACTGCATCAACTGGGGTATCGTGCCCTTTACAATCGACAGGGAAACGCCTTTCGATTACGAGCAGGGAGATTTTGTGTACGTTCCGAATATCCGTGAAGCTATAGAGCGGGGCAGGGAAGAGATCCCGGCTAAAGTGATCACGAAAAATTCCGTTCACGATATCATCCTTTATGTAAAGAACCTTACGAAGGATGAAAAAAGCATCATACTCGAAGGCTGTCTGATGAATTTTTACGCGGCAAAAAACAAGTGAAAGGATAAAGCACAAGAAAGGGATACGACAATGGCAAAAATCAGAATGGCTAACCCCATCGTCGAGATGGACGGCGACGAAATGACGAGGATCATATGGAAGCTTATAAAAGATGAACTGCTGCTGCCGTTCGTTGATCTTAACACCGAGTATTATGATCTCGGGCTTCAAAGACGCGATGAGACTCTGGACCGCATAACCCACGAAGCCGGCAATGCCATCAAAAAGCACGGGGTCGGCGTGAAATGCGCTACCATCACGCCAAATGCGCAAAGGATGACGGAGTATAATCTTAAAGAGATGTGGAAGAGCCCGAACGGCACTATCCGCTCCATATTGGACGGCACTGTGTTCAGAGCTCCTATTCTTATCGATTCTATCAAGCCCGTAGTCAAGAACTGGAAAAAGCCCATAACGATAGCCCGTCATGCTTACGGCGACGTATACAAGGCGACTGAACACCGCGTGACGGAAAAGGGCAAAGCTGAGCTCCTGTTCACCGGAGAAAGCGGGACTCAATGGCGCGAAACCGTTTATGATTTCGAGTGCCCGGGAGTCATCCAGGGGATGTTCAACAAGGATTCTTCAATAAAATCCTTCGCTCACGCCTGCTTCAAGTATGCTATCGCTACAAAGCAAAGCCTCTGGTTCTCTACGAAGGATACCATCTCCAAAAAATACGACCATACGTTCAAAGAGCTGTTCCAGCAGATTTACGAAACGGAGTATAAAGCGAAATTCGAAGAACTGGGGCTTGAATATTTCTATACGCTTATAGACGACGCCGTAGCGCGCGTTATTCGTTCGGAAGGCGGATACATTTGGGCATGCAAAAACTACGACGGCGACGTTATGAGCGATATGGTCAGCACGGCGTTCGGCTCGCTTGCCATGATGACCAGCGTGCTAGTTAGCCCCGACGGCAACTTTGAGTATGAGGCGGCCCACGGAACGGTCACCAAGCATTACTACAAATACCTAAAGGGCGAGGAAACGTCCACCAATCCCATGGCGACCATTTACGCGTGGAGCGGGGCGCTAAGAAAGCGCGGCGAGATGGATAACAACAAGGAACTGACGGATTTCGCGGATAAGCTTGAAAAAGCCTGCATCGATACGTTGAACGCGGGAATAATGACAAAGGACCTCGTCGGTCTTGTCGAGGAAGGCAATCCGCAGGCCGTCAACACATTGACATTCATCAAGGAGATAAGGAAGAGGCTGGAGAAGACGGTCTGAAAAGAGCTTTAATTTCCGCGGGCGCAGGCACAAAGCGCGTAGACTTTGCCTGCGCCCGCTTTTTTTAAGACTTTCGCGCATTCGGACAGCGTGCTCCCAGTCGTTATAACGTCATCGATAAGCACTATATCGAGTCCCTTGACGTTCGATAAAACCGAGAACGCGCCTTTTACGTTCTTTTCGCGCTGTTTGTGGGACAGCTTTGTTTGAGTCCCGGTATCCCTCGTTCTGGCTATGATATGCGGATCGAAGCGGATATTCTCGCGCTCTGCTATCTTTTTTGCCAAAAGCTCGCTTTGGTTGTAACCTCTCTGCCGCTGTCTGTTCTTATGAAGGGGCACGGGAACTATCACGTCTATCTTTTTATCGGGAACCTTCATATATGAAATAAAAAACGAAGTCAGGTATTTCCCGTTGTTATATTTGAAGCGGTGAAGACAGGGGCCTGTCAATTCATCATATATAAGTCCCGCCGATATTCCGTCTACATGCGGAATGAGCGGAAGCTCGGGACAGACTCTTACCTCTTTTTCACATCCTGAACATATGCCCCGTTCGTTGACGACAGCCTCGTTCCCGCATAAATGGCAGACGAGGTTTTCGGGGAAAAGCAGATCCAGTATTTTGTTAAGCATTTACAGTTCCCCCGATGCCGAAGCGGATTCACTGAGGAAATACTGAAGCGAACTGTACCGTTTCCTTGTCAGATTGTTGTTTACCATTTGAGCGACGCTCTCGCGCTTTCCTAAGATATACACCCGCTCTTTTGCCCTGGTTATGGCGGTGTATAAAAGGTTTCTTGTCATGAGCATCGGAGGGCCCCCTGCAAGGGGCAGAACGGCGACCGTAAACTCGCTGCCCTGGCTTTTGTGAATGGATACGCAGTACGCGAGCTCCAGTTCGTCAAGTTGAGTGAAATCGTAGCACACCAGCCGTTCGTCGTCAAAAAGCACGTTCATTTCGTGCTGATCCTGATCTATGCTTATTATTGTTCCGATGTCGCCGTTGAAAACGCCGGCTCCTTCTTCGGATGCTTTTCCGTCCGCATTTTTGATCCATTCCGTCCGGTAGTTGTTTTTTATCTGCATGACTTTATCGCCTTCTCGAAACAGCGTGTCGCCGAATGTTTTTTCGGTTTTTCTCCCGTCCGGCGGATTTAGCGCCGCCTGAATGCGTACATTCAGGTTTTTTACGCCCAGCATGCCCTTTTTCATGGGTGAGAGCACCTGAATATCCTTCATGGGGTCGAAAGACGAATTCCTCGAAGCGCCCTTCAACAGCCTTATAACTTCATTCATGATATCCTCCGGCCTGTCGATTTGCAAAAACCGAAAGTCAGAGTCCGGCTTGTTCAGTATGGGCTGGCGGCCTTTGTTGACCCTGTGGGCGTTATGTACGATAAGGCTGTTTTCTTCCTGCCTGTATATTTCGTTGAGCCTTACGACCGGGATTTCGCCGCTCATGCAGATATCCCTCAAAACGTTTCCCGCCCCGACGGGCGGCAGCTGGTCCGCGTCGCCGACCATAATAAGGCGCGTATCGGGGTGCAGGGCCCTGAGCAGCGAGTGCATGAGCGGAGCGTCGACCATAGACATCTCGTCGACTATCACCGCGTCGGACAAAACGGGATTATCTTCATTGCGCGAAAATCCGTCCGCGGCAAAACCGTACTCAAGCAGTCTGTGTATTGTGCGCGCTTCAAAGCCCGTCGCTTCGGTCATCCGCTTCGCGGCCCTTCCCGTCGGGGCGCAGAGCTCAAAATCCATTCCGAGCTTGGTCATGATTTGTATAATGAATCGCAATATCGTGGTCTTTCCCGTTCCGGGGCCTCCCGTGATAACCAGAGCTCCTTCGGTAAGCGCCATGAATACCGCGTCACGCTGCTGTCCGGCGAGCTCCATATCCCATTCTTTCTCAAGCTTGTGAAGTTCGTCTTTTACGTTTATAAACGGATTTTCCACAAGCGGTTTAGCCGCCGCAAGCAAACGCTTCGCCAAATCGCTTTCTATATAATGGAAAAATGGCAGGAATACCGCATCCGTTCCGTCGATCGTTTTTGATATGAACTCTGTCTGCTCCAGCATTTTTTCAAGTATGTTTTCAATCTTTGCAAGGTCGCATTCCAGAGTTTCCCGAGCGAGCTCAACAAGCTTTTCCCTCGGCAGGTATGTATGGCCTTCTCTTCCGACCCACGAAAGCACGTATTTGAGCCCGGCCCTGATCCTGAAAGGAGACTCGTGCTCCACACCCGCTTTCAATGCTATCTTGTCGGCGGTTTTAAAGCCGATGCTCTCCACGTCGTCTATAAGGCTGTAGGGGTTTTCCCTGATGCGGGCTATGCAAAGCGGCCCGTAAAGCTTATACAGCTTTACCGCCTGGTTGACTGTAACGCCGTACTCCTGAAGGGCTATCATGATGTCCCGCATGTCCCTCTGCTTCCGGAAGGATTCGATTATCATCGCGGCCCGCATTTTCCCTATACCCGCGACTTCCGTCAGCCTTTCGGGCGTATTCTCCATTACGCTGAGCGTATCCATACCGAAGCACTGCACGATGCTTCTTGCGGTAGATTCGCCGACTCCGCGAATCAAGCCGCTGGATAGGTAATTTTCAAGCGCACGAAGCGTTGCGGGCGCCAGCGTA
The DNA here is from genome assembly GCA_002070205.1 of Firmicutes bacterium ADurb.Bin182. Classification (GTDB taxonomy): domain Bacteria; phylum Bacillota; class Clostridia; order Christensenellales; family CAG-138; genus MWCU01. The sequence continues at coordinate 45,735 of MWCU01000023.1, forward strand.
CGGCAGGAATCTGCTTTAAACTGAGAGCCGTATACTTTGTGATCGGTCCACTCTCCCGTAAGTTCGATCCGCTCGCCGAGGCCGGCCAAAGTCAGCGGGCCCACGGCCACGATTTCTTCGCCTTGCTCGTCGGTAAGCTCCAATACGGTGAAACCGTTTTCTTCGTTTCTGTAAATTATGTTTTTAACAGTTCCGTTCAGTTCCATTGCCTTCACATTTTACCATATTGGAACGCCGTTTACAAACTTCGAAGGAATGAGTGGATAAGTGAGTATCGCAATAAACGATCAACGAATAACGATTGACCTGTGTGTTTTCCAACCGGCGTCCTCTGTGTTATACTTATTTAAATCAATATATGCGGAGGATCAAAATGACCGGAGCAAAAATACTTGTCGCGGATGATGACAAAGTCGTTCACGAAGCGCTGGGCATATACCTTAAAGCGGAGGGATTCGAGCCCGTTGACGTATTCGACGGAAACGAGGCGCTTTCAAAAATCAATACGACGGATATTTCGCTGTGCGTGCTCGACATAATGATGCCGGGCGTTTCCGGAATAGAGGTATGCAAGGAGATACGAAAAACTTCGAGGCTGCCGGTTATAATGCTGACTGCAAAAGGCGAAGAGATCGACAGGATCATAGGGCTCGAGCTCGGCGCCGACGATTATATAGTAAAGCCTTTCAGCCCCCGGGAGGTCGTCGCGAGGATAAAGGCGGTGCTCAGACGCACTCAGGAGCAGCAGGAAGGCAATGAGGAAGGAATAATAAAGCACGATGAGCTCGTAATCGATATGAAAAGCTACACCGTAATTTTAAGGGGGCAGCCCGTCGTCTGCACGCCGAAGGAGATCGAAATACTTTATTTACTCGCATCAAACCCGGGAAACGTTTTCACAAGGGAACAGCTACTCAATAAAGTCTGGGGCTATGATTTTGCAGGCGAGACCCGTACGGTGGATACGCATATCAAAAGGATACGGGCGAAACTCAACAATGCCAACCTCAACTGGAGCATAAAAACGATTTACGGGGTGGGCTATAAGTTCGAGGTCGACTGATGAAAAGCGTGTTCCTTCGAAGGTTGTTTTTAATGCTCGTGGTTACGATGCTGTTCGCAGCCTTGTTCATGGCAATCGGGTTTATATTTCTGAGCCGTGATACCTACGAGAAGATGAAGCTTTCGGAAATGCTGCCGAAAGCCCGGGCTCTTGACCAGCTTTATCGCGAATATGAATCCGGGAATCTCAACGAGGACACGTTCTTTCGCCTCGCGGATAAATTGATGGCTGCCGCGAATGCAGATACCCTTATTACGGACAGCAGGGGAAATGTTATCTATCTTAATAAAACGGGCGAAGGGCAAAGCGGGCCCGAAGCGGCGGATTCCATAAAGGACCTTATCCAGAATGTGTTGGAAGGAAATACCGTTCAAACCCGGGCGGAGCTTTTCGATAATCGCAGCGTCCTTTTGGTCGGCATACCCATCACCGGTATTGACGGGGCGGTGAGGGGCTCGGTGTTCATTATAAAGTCCTATTCCGAGATCGCGCTTGCTACGGGAAGGTTCAATTCCGCTCTGTTGCTTGCGATAGCGGTCGTGAGCCCCGTTGTGATTTTGTTATCGGCGCTCGGAATAAGGAGAATAACGGAACCGCTTCACAATATGGCTATAGCGGCCATCGAAATGTCCAGAGGCGACTTTAAAGTCAGGGTAAACGAAAACGAGAGCGGGGAAATAGGCCTTCTTGCCCGCGCGCTGAACAACCTGTGCGATACGCTCTCCCAAACGATATTTCATCTTCGCGCGGAAAAGGGGCAGCTCAACAAGATTTTGCAAAGCCTTACCGACGGCGTTGCAGCTACGGACGAGCTCGGCCTTCTGACTCATTATAACGCCGCGCTTATGAAGATGTTCGGCGCGGTCGTCGTGAATAAACGCGAGGACCTTATTAAGGACGCGTCGGTATGGAAGGCGTTCGACAGAGTGTTTGAAACCGGAGAGCAGCAAACGATAAGATATTCGCTGCCTGCGAATAAAAAGCTCTGGATTACGATATCCCCGGTCGTAACGGAAGAAAACGTCATAATGGGAGTTGTCGGCCTTTTTAAGGACATGTCCGAAATGGAGCGCATTGAATGCATGCAAAGCGAATATATAGCGAACATATCCCATGAGCTTCGCTCCCCGCTTACCGCGGTCAGGGGGCTTTTGGAGCCTTTATCGGATAATATGATAAAGGATGAAGAGACCCGCCAGCGCTACTATAAAATCATGCTGCGGGAGGTGATGCGGCTTACCCGATTGATCAGCGACATGATGATGATTAGCCGCCTGCAGGCGGGAACGGAATACATGGAGCTTAAAAGGGTGGATGTGGACGAGCTGGTGAACGATATGGCGCAAGGCTACGTCAACGCAGCCGCCTCGAAGGGGATCGCTCTTCATGTGGATGCGCCCGATATGCCGGACGCGCTGACCGATCCGGACAGAGTGGAGCAGGTCCTTGTCATACTGCTCGACAACGCCATGCGCTTTACGGAAAAAGGCGGAAGCATAACCGTCAAAGTCGAAGACGGAGAACGCCTCCTGGTAAGCGTATGCGATACCGGCTGCGGCATCATGCCCGAGGACCTTCCGCATGTGTTTGAAAGGTTTTATAAGGCGAATAAATCGCGCAGCGATGAAGGCACGGGGCTCGGCCTTTCAATAGCGAAGTTCATTATGGATAAGCTGGGGGAAACGATTACGGTCGAAAGCGAGCCCGGCAAAGGAGCCTGCTTCACGTTTACGCTCAAAAAGTTCGTCGCAAACGCCATCGCGCTGGGTCCTGCGATGCAGGAGCAGGAAAAAAAGTTTGCGGCCGGGGATGTTTTGAAGCCGGAAACCTCCGGACCTGCCGGAAAGGCGGGCAGAAGCGCTCAGGACGCTCCTTACGAAGTGATTGAAAAGAAAAACCGGATAAAAAAGAAAGGCCGGGAATCATGAGAGGCTGCAGGCTGTGTCCTAGAGAATGCGGGGCGGACAGGGAAAACCAAAAAGGAGCCTGCGGATGCGGAAAGAATCCCTTTGTTGCGAGGGCGGCTCTGCACATGTGGGAGGAGCCTTGCATCAGCGGGTCAAACGGTTCGGGCGCGATTTTTTTTTGCGGCTGCAATCTCAAATGCGTATTTTGCCAGAATCACGAGATAAGCAGAAAAGAGGCCGGCAGGGAGTTCGATTCGGACGACGTTGCGGAGCTTATGCTGCGCATGCAGGATCTTGGCGCGCACAACGTGAATCTCGTCACGCCTTCCGTGCATGCGCTCACCCTTGTCAAATCGATTGACAAAGCAAAGGGGAACGGGCTAAAAATACCCGTCGTATACAATACGAACGCTTATGAAAAAACAGAGACGCTGAGGCTTTTCAAGGGCCTCGTGGATATATACCTTCCGGATTTAAAGTATGTCAGCAGCACAGTCTCGTGCAAATACAGCAGCGCCGCCGACTATTTCAGCTTTGCCGCGCCTGCTGTGATGGAAATGTTCGACCAATGCGGTCCGCTTAAGCTGTCTGAGGACGGCATAGCTCAAAAGGGGCTGATTATACGGCATCTCGTATTGCCGGGCTCCGTGGATGAGACACGGAAGGTGCTTGATTTTATAGCTTCAAACCTTCCTTTGAATACGGCTATCTCCTTGATGAGCCAGTATACGCCGGTATTTGACGATCTGCCCGCGCCGCTGAACAGAAAGCTCACGGCAAGGGAGTACGACAGAGCTGTGGATCATTGCATAACGCTCGGGCTTGACAATGTGCTTATCCAAACCGGCGGCTGCTGCGAAAAAACGTTCATACCCGAATTCAACGGGTATTATGAATAAAGTATTAATTTTGAAATAACGTTATATTTTGTGGAATAATATTGTTGTAACACACTATATTTAGTGATATAATTAAAGCGTAAAAGGATATTGATAATCTCCGCCGTCCGGAAAGCAATGCGGTTTTCTTCATCAGTGTTCTTCCTCCTTACCTTCATTCATGAATCTCGTAATAATTGTACTCAATTGGACCCAAAACGCCGGACGGATTTGAACAGGAACAGCCAAACAAGCTGTTCCTGATTTTTTGCTTCCGTTCGGAGCCTGCATAAGGAAGACGGATACCGGCGCCGTCCGGGACGCGGAGAAATAAATCCATATTCGGACCGGCAGTCTCTGTATTTTTCATGTATTGGAAAATCCTCCATAAATATAGGAAGGGAGGATTTTATTATGTCGCTTTTCAAACGGATCATATTCGCTTTTATCTCGGTGTGCGTTGCCGTATTCCTCGTTTGTTCTCCCGTTTATATATTTCAAGCGCTCGGGGAAAACAAATACAGGGAATGGCTGGAGGTAAAGCCGGAGCCATACAGCGGCATAATAACGCTTTGGCATATCGTGGGATTCAAGCCTTATGAGGGAAGCGCCGGCAGCTGGCTTATCAAGCGGGCCAAGAAATTCGAAAAGAAATATAACGGGGTGTTCATTGAAGTTTTGTCTATGACGGAAGAGGAAGCGGCTCAGCGCCTTGACCGGGGGGAGAAGCCGGATATGTATTCATTCGCGCTCGGCTGGAGCTATCCCGAAAGGTTCGTTCCTTTGGAGAATTTCGATTATCCGTTTATCGGAAACTTGAAGTCATGCGGCTATGCAAACGGAAGCTGTTATGCGGTGCCTTTCATGCTTTCGGGTTATCTGCTGCTTGTCAATGTCGAGCTGGCGCAGGAGCGGTCTCTGCCTTTGCCGAAGAAACCGGAGGATATAAGCCCGCAGTGGCTTGCCGAAGCGCAAAAGACATTGACGTTCTCGCGGGGAAAAAAGAAAGCACAAATCGCGGGACTCGCAGCGTCTCCCGAGATTGCTGCCTACACGGGAGCCGGAGCGGAAACCGCCGATCCCGAGGCTTTCAAAAGCAAGCAGGCCGCGATGGCGATAGCGGACTTGAGGTTTGCGGGTGACGTATCCCGGTCGCTCGAGGAAGGAAACGGTTTTTTGTTTGAGGCATACCCAGTAACGTCATATACGAACCTTGTTCAGCTTATAGGAATCAGCCGCGATATTGATGAACGGGAAGCCGCGTACGCGAATGTGTTCATAGATATGCTGCTCGGCGAGCAGGCCCAGGCTTCGCTTGCCGAAATAGGCGCTCTTCCGGTCATCGAATTATCTGGAGAAACCGAAAAACCCGCTGCGCCCGGGCTTTCCGCCATGTTGGCGCCATGCATGGCGGAGCCGGTTGTCCCGAACGCTTTTCTGTATCAGAGGTATAAAACGGCGCTGACCGAAGCGGCGCTAAGGGCGCTTAAGGGGGACGAAGCCGGGAGGACCGAATTTGACGAACGCGTTAAAGAACTTGTTAAACCCGGTCCGATGGAGTAAAATCATATACAGGTTTAAATGCTAGCTGATAATCACTTTTCATGAGCGGGAGAGGCCAAAGCCGTTATGTATGACGCAAACCTTTTATGCGACAGGCTTCGTGAACTCAATATCGAAAGAAACGCTCCCATGCGTTCCTATACCACATTTCGCATCGGCGGAAACGCCGATGTAATGCTGCATCCGGGAAGCTCCTCAGATATAATCAAAGCAATCACAGAAGCTTTGGCGTGCGGTGCGCCTTACCACGTTATCGGTAACGGCTCTAATCTTCTGGTACGCGACGGAGGAATACGCGCTCTTGTTATACGAATAGGCGAGGATATGGCCGGCATCGAGCAGGACGGCCCCGTTTTCCGGGTCGGCGCGGGATGCCTACTTTCATCTTTCGCGAAAGAGACAATAAACAGGGGATTCATGGGAATGGAATGGGCCACCGGCATCCCGGGCACGGTTGGCGGAGCCGTCGCCATGAATGCGGGCGCCTACGGCGGCGAGATCAAGCAGGTTTTAAAGAGCGTAAATGCCGTTGTCGACCTGAAGCAGGCGGACCTGACGGTAAATGACGCCGATATGGGATACAGACGAAGCGCGTTTTCCGCTCCCGGATGCATCGTCTGTTCCGCGGTATTCGAATTAAAGCCCGATGACGGGCATGCCGCGGACCGCGAGGCCGAGTACAGGCTGAGGAGAAGGGCGAAGCAGCCGCTCTCATATCCCAGCGCGGGAAGCGTTTTCAAGCGGCCCGCGGGATATTTCGCAGGCAGCCTTATCGAAAACGCCGGCCTTAAGGGGACGAGGATAGGGGACGCCGAAGTCAGCGAGCTTCATGCGGGGTTTATAATCAACCGGGGAAAAGCTTCCGCAAAGGATGTTCTTTCTCTAATTGAGCTCGTCAAAATCGCGGTGCGCGAGCACAGCGGAGTCACGCTTGAACCTGAAATCGTTATTTTAGGCGAGGATGCGTAATATGTATTTGCTTATCGTTACGGGGCTCTCGGGGGCCGGAAAATCGCAAGCGCTTCGAAACCTTGAGGACATGGGCTTTTTCTGCGTCGATAACATGCCGGGCGAAATGGCCGGCAGCTTCGTGCAGCTTTGCATGAGGACAGTCCCGCCCATAGATAAAGCCGCGCTGGTCATCGACAGCCGCGAAAGCGTATTCAGGCAGGATACCGAAAAAACGCTGCACGCTCTTGACGGCCTGGACGTTAAGTACGAGGTTTTGTTTCTTGACTGCAGGGACGATGTTCTTGAAATGCGGTATAACGAGACGCGCCGGATGCACCCTATGGGGCACGATATAAGAGAAGCGATACGCATCGAACGCGAGCTTTTAATGGCCCTTCGCGAGCGCGCGAACTATATAGTCGATACTTCAAAGCTCAAGCCGGTGGAGCTTACGCGCGTGCTTCAAGGAACGCTGGTCGAAAGCGGGGCGCATCCGTTCATACTTATCTGCTCCAGCTTCGGCTATAAGCGCGGCGTGCCTTTTGAGGCGGACATTGTGCTTGACATGCGCTTTTCACCCAATCCATTCTATGAGCCCTCTCTTCGTCACCTTTCCGGTTTGGACAAGCCGGTGCGCGATTTCGTGCTTTCCGATCCCAATGTCGTCATGTTTTTGGACGATGTCACGCGAATGCTCCACAAGCTGATCCCAAGGTTCAAGGAGCAGGGAAAACACAGGCTGATGGTCGCATTCGGCTGCACGGGAGGACGCCACAGGTCCGTATGCGCGGCGAGCGAGGTTTACTCAAGGGTAAAAGGAGTGTACCATACGAAGCTTATCCACCGCGATCTGTGTTCGGAAGCGGAGGACATCAATCAAAGATTTAACGGGAACGGGGCGGACTGAGTGTCATTTTCCTCCTGCGCCAAGGATGAATTGGTAAAAATCAAATTAAAAACCGGAGAGGAAAAACTGGCGGCGCTGTGCGCACTGACCAATACCGCGGGCTCGCTGACTATGGGAAGAAGCGACCGCGTCGGCGTTCAGTTCTCATCCGAAAGCTTTTCGGTCGGCAAATACATCGCCCAGCTCGCGGGTTCGCTTTACCGGGTGGACGCGTCCATTTCGGTACGCGAGCATAAAAGGCTCAATGCGCGAAGCGCCTTGGTACGGCTCAGCGGGGGAGATACTCTGAAACTCCTGCTTGATATCGGTGCGCTTATCGCTCAAAACGGCGTCCTTTCTTTCGGAGACTCTGTGCCCGAAAACCTTTTGAAAAGCGACAGCGCGAGGAGGGCATTCCTTAGGGGAGCGTTTTTGGGCGCGGGCTCCGTCAGCGACCCTTCTCACGGCTATCATCTCGAGATAGTCTGCCGCAGGGAAAGTTTTGCGGATACTGTTTGTTCACTCATGTGCGAACAGGGAATGAATGCCAAAACCATGCTCCGGAAGAACAGTTTTGTGATATACTTAAAGGACGGGGAAATGATTTCGGATTTTCTTGCGTTCATCAGCGCCTCGGGCACAACTCTCGAGCTTGAAAATGTCAGGGTCGAAAAGAGCTTGCGCAATTATCTGAACCGTACAAATAACTGCGAAATGGCCAATGTGCAAAAAACAATACGCGCAGCGGTTTCGCAGATCGCGGGAATCCAGCTTATCAGAAAAGAACGGGGCCTTGAATCGCTGCCGCCGCCCCTTAGGCAGGTTGCGGAAGCGAGGCTGAATAACCCCGATGCGTCCCTCGAAATGCTTGCGGATCTTCTGGGAATAGGAAAATCGGGAGTCAATCACAGGCTTTTAAAGCTTATGAAAATCGCTCAGGAAATCAACATAGAGAGGGGAGGGGTTTGATGCTGCATACGGAGCTTATATTAAAAAGCGAAAAGGGTCTTGACGCCGGATTCGCCGCGAAGCTTGCTGACGCGATGAGCGGCTTTTCATCCCGCATCCTTATCGAAAAAAACAATAAAAAAGTCAACGCCAAATCCGTTATGGGAATTCTGTCTCTCGCTGTCAAGAAGGACGAGCCTGTTCGTTTCATAATCATGGGCGAGGATGAGCAGGAAGCTTTAAAAGCGCTTTCTTCATTGGCTGAGGGAGGTTTCATCAGTTGAGCCGATTCACGCATTTGCATGTGCATACGCAATACAGCCTCCTGGACGGCGCCGCGAGGATCCATGACCTGGTCGGGAGAGCGCGCGAGCTTAAAATGGACGCGCTCGCAATCACGGACCACGGGGTGCTCTACGGCGTCATCGATTTTTACAAAGCCTGCAAAGCGGCCGGAATCAAGCCGATAATCGGGATGGAGGCCTATGTTGCTCCCAAATCCTATCTGGACAGGGATAATATGCGCGATTACGCACACCTTATCCTTCTTGCGAAAAATGAGACCGGCTATAAAAATTTGATGCGCCTTTCTTCCATCTCTTTCATCGACGGATTTTACTTCAGGCCCCGGATAGATTACGATCTGCTGCAAAAGCATTCGGAAGGCCTCATCTGCACTTCCGCGTGCCTTGCAGGCGACATTCCGAGCCTTCTTCTTAATAATAAGGACAGGGAGGCAAAGGAGCTCGCAAAAAGGCTGTCTTTCATATTCAAAGATGATTTTTATATCGAGCTTCAAAACCACGGGCTCCCCGAGCAAGTAAAGGTGCTGCCCAAGCTCGATGAACTTGCGAAAGAGCTCGGCATCAAAACCGTCGCGGCAAACGATATCCATTATGTCAACAAAGAGGACGCCCCTGCCCAGGATGCGCTTCTTTGCATACAGACAAACCGCTTTGTGGACGAGGAAGACCGCATGAAGATGTCCGCGGACGAATTCTATTTGAAATCCGCGGAAGAGATGCGTGAAGCGCTTTTTGATTATCCCGAATCGCTGGAAAGCACGGCCGAGATTGCTGATAAATGCAATGTCGAGATCAGGTTCGGCGAAAGGCACATGCCGGGATTTCAGGCGCCCCCCGGTCTGACGAACGCTCAGTACTTGCGCAAGCTCTGCTATGAAGGCCTGGAGCGAAAGTTTACGGAGCCGGAGGCTGTTTGTGAGAGGCTCGATTATGAGCTCGGCGTCGTTGAAAGCATGGGGTTTGTCGATTATTTTTTGATAGTTTGGGATTTTATCCACTACGCAAAAACTCACGGTATCGCCGTGGGTCCCGGCAGGGGAAGCGGCGCGGGAAGCGTCGCCGCATACTGCCTTGATATAACGGACGTAGACCCTATCAAATATGACCTCCTGTTTGAGCGCTTTCTCAATCCGGACAGGATCTCGATGCCGGATTTCGACATTGATTTTTGTTATGAGCGGCGCCAGGAGGTCATCGACTACGTCGTTGAAAAATACGGCGCCGACCATGTTGCCCAAATAATCACATTTGGTTCAATGGCAGCAAGGGCGGCGATACGGGACGTCGGGCGGGTGCTTCGAATGCCTTACGGCGAAGTGGACCGCATAGCGAAAATGATACCCGGCGAACTTAATATCACGATAGCGCGGGCTTTGGAGATATCGACGGAGCTTCGCGACTTATACGACCGGGACGAGCAGGTAAAGAAGCTCATCGACCTTGCGCGAAAGCTGGAGGGACTGCCGAGGCATGCTTCCACCCACGCGGCGGGAGTAGTTATCTCGGCGCTGCCAACGGCGGAGCTTGTGCCTCTTCAAAAAAACGATGAAGCCGTAACGACTCAGTTTCCCATGGGCACGCTCGAGGAACTGGGCCTTCTCAAAATGGACTTTTTGGGTCTTAGAACGCTTACGGTAATCAGGGATGCTCTGGATTTCATTCGGCAAGGCGGGCATGAAGTTCCGGATTTCAGCAGGATGGAATTTGACGACCCCGGAGTATATGAGCTTATGTCAAGGGGCGATACCGACGGCGTTTTCCAGTTTGAATCCTCGGGAATGAGGCTTTTCCTGAATCAGCTCAAGCCCGATTGCTTCGAGGATATAATCGCGGGGATTTCCCTTTACCGCCCCGGCCCCATGGAGCAGATACCGCGCTATATCGAAGGGAAAAACGATCCCGCGAGCGTTCATTATGAGCATGAACTTCTAAAGCCCATATTGAAAAAAACCTACGGGTGCATGGTCTATCAGGAACAGGTCATGCAGATAGTGCGCGATCTTGCGGGGTATTCTCTGGGGCGGAGTGACCTTGTCCGCAGAGCCATGGCAAAGAAGAAGCACGACGTAATGGCGAAGGAAAGGCAGTATTTTATCAGCGGAATCGAGAAGGACGGAAAAGTCATCGTTCCGGGAGCCCTTAAAAACGGAGTGAGCCGCGCGTCCGCGGAGAGAATATTCGACGAGATGATGGAGTTTGCTTCCTACGCGTTCAACAAGTCGCATGCGGCGGCATACGCGGTTCTCGCTTACCGGACGGCCTATTTGAAGCTCCATTACCCCGTCGAATTCATGACCGCGCTCATAAACAGCTTTCTCGGTTCACCCGAGAAGATCGCCGAATATATTTACAGCTGCAATCAGAGCGGCATAAAGATACTTCCTCCCGACATAAACAAAAGCATGCCGAGATTTTCCGTGGAAGGTGAAAATATCCGCTTCGGGCTCGCGGCTGTGCGCAACGTCGGGGAAGGCGCGATAGGCGACATCGTGAAAGAGCGCGACAAAAACGGACCTTTCACTGATTTTTACGACTTTTTGCGAAGGTCCGAAAACATCAACAAGCGCATGGTGGAAGGTCTCATAAAATCGGGCTGCTTCGATTGCTTCAAAGTCCGGCGTTCTCAGCTGATGGCCGTTCATGAAAGCGCCGTCGCATCCGTCGCCAACGACAGAAAAAACCAGGAAGACGGGCAGATATCGCTGTTTGACGTTAAGGATGTACCGGCTTTCGAACCGTTGAAAATGGACTTCCCGAACATCAAGGAATACGATACAAAAACGCTGCTTTCAATGGAAAAGGAGGCTCTCGGCGTTTATATAAGCGGGCACCCTCTGCACGAATACAGGAGCGTTCTTTCCAAAATGAGCGCTTCCGTAATTGACGTCGTTCAGGCGGACGGAAAGGGGAGAATAAAGGACAACGACCGCATAAGGCTCGGCGGCCTTGTAACGGGAGTCAAGAAAAAGGCGACGAAATCCGGCAACGGCATGATGGGCTTTGTAACGCTGGAGGACCTTACGGGGTCTATTGAGCTGACGGTATTCCCCACTGTCCTTCAAAAATTCTCTTCGCTTTTGGAGCAGGACAGCGCGGTGTGCGTAAGCGGCAGAGTGAGCATGCGGGAGGATCAGGCAAATACAGTTGTTGCGGATGAGGTCGTTCCTCTGTCCTCGGGCATGGTTTCTCAAAAGCTGTATTTAAAGCTCAAGCCGGGAAATGCGACCGTATTGCCCCGCTTGAAACAGCTTTTGCAGCGATTCCCGGGAAATATTCCCGTTATCATATATGATGAGGAAAGCAACAAAAAGATGCTTGTCCCCAAGGAATACTATGTCAACGCGACGAGCGCTTTTCTGGACCTGATGGATGAAATGCTCGGCCGGGAAAACGTAAAGACCGTAGACTCAAAACAATAAGGATGGTTGCGGATGAAAAGAATAGGGATATTGACGAGCGGCGGGGACACGCCGGGCATGAACGCTGCCATACGCTCGGTTTTCAAGGAAGGGCTTGCGCGAGGATACGCGGTTATGGGGATCTATCACGGATACAAGGGCTTGATAGAAGGCAGCGTCCGGCAGCTTGATCACGGCGATGTTGAAAATATCATGCATAAAGGGGGAACCATACTTAGAACTGCGCGAAGCGCCGAATTCATGCAGGCGGGCGGAATGCAAAAAGCGCTTGATGTCATTCGGGCTTATAACATGGACGGCCTGGTTGTCGTCGGGGGCGACGGCAGCTTCAGAGGAGTAAAGGCATTGTCGGACGCGGGCATACGCGCCGTAGGCATTCCCGGCACCATAGATAACGATATGGGATATACGGATTTCACAATAGGTTTTGACACGGCTATCAACAACGTGATGGCGGAAATCTATAAAATCAGGGATACGATGCTTTCTCACGACCGGGTCGGAATCATCGAAGTGATGGGGCGCGCATGCGGAGATATCGCGCTGTGGGCAGGCGTCGCCGCGGCGGCCGATATAATAATAGTGCCCGAGATACCGCTGCCGTGGGAAAAGGTAGCGGAGCAGCTGACCGTCAACAAAATAAAGGGAAAGAAAACGAGTATAGTAATGATTTCCGAGGGGGCGGGAAAGGCTTCGGATCTCGTGAAATACTTGTGCGACAATACTGATATCGAAAGCAAATCCGTGGTCCTCGGCTATATACAGCGCGGAGGCAACCCGACCGCGCACGACCGGATAATAGCGGTGAGGATGGGAGCCAGAGCGGTCGAACTCATCGACGAGGGCAAGACCGGAAGGGCCGTAGGCATCAAGGAAAACCGGGTGATAGATGTTGATATCGCGGAGGCGGTCAGCACGCCGGACAGGATTGACGCAAGCCTGTACGCGGTCAACGCAACTTTAGCAAAGTTTTAATCGACAGAACGGTGGACAGATGAAGCTTCAGCCGCCCGTAAAAAAGAACGACGATATCGTTATCGAGATCACGTCCCTCAACTCGCAGGGGCAGGGAGTCGGGAGGTATGAAGATTATGCGGTATTCGTCCCGGGAGCGATCCCGGGCGAAAAGGTGCAAGCGCATATAATCAAGGTCAATCAGGGGTACGGCGTCGGAAAGCTTCAAAATATTTTGACTTCTTCCGCCGAAAGGGTCGATCCGTTATGCCCGGCATACGGAAGCTGCGGAGGATGCGTTTTGCAGCATATCCGTTACGAGGCGCAGCTGAAATTCAAACGGCAGGCCGTAACGGACGCCCTCGAGCGTATCGGCGGCTTCAAAGGCATCGGCGTAAACGATACCATCGGCATGAGCAAGCCCTGGTCCTATCGAAATAAAGGCGCTTTCCCCGTCTCATTCGTAAACGGAAAAATCGAAGCCGGTTTTTTCGCCCCCCGAAGCCACAGGATAATCCCGATAAGCGACTGCTCAATCCAGGATGAATCGGTAATCCTTTGTGTCAACGCGGTCAGGGACTGGGCAAACGAGTTCGGCATCCGCGCGTATGACGAGCAAACGCAAAAAGGTACACTCCGCCATGTCGTCGCGAGGACGAGCTCAAACGGAGAGGTGATGGCCGTCGTAGTTACGATGGGCAGCCTGCCCCGCAAGGACGAACTTATAACGATTCTCCGCGAACGGGTCCCGGGGCTTGCTTCGATAATCCACAATGTCAATTCAAAACAAACCAGCGTGATACTCGGCGAAAAATACACCGTATTATGGGGCAAGGAAAGGCTCGAGGAGCAGATTTGCTCTTTAAAATTCATGGTCAGCCCCGCCTCCTTTTTGCAGGTGAATCCCGTTCAAACCGAAAAACTGTACGGAACGGCCCTTGAATATGCGGCTCTTACCGGAAACGAAACCGTAATCGATATCTACTGCGGCATAGGCACGATAACGCTGCTGCTCGCTCAAAAAGCAAAGACCGTGATCGGAATAGAATACGTGCCCGAGGCCGTGAAGGACGCGAAAAACAACGCGAACATAAACGGTATCACAAACGCGAAGTTTATTTGCGCAAAGGCGGAAGAAGAACTTCCGCGGCTGGTGAGCGAAGGTATCCGTCCGGATGTTGCGGTGCTTGACCCGCCGAGAAAAGGCGCGGAGCCGGAACTTCTTCACGCCATAATCGAATCAAAAACTCCCAAAGTCGTTTACGTCTCCTGCAATCCGACAACCCTCGCAAGGGACCTTAAAATACTTGCGGAAGGCGGTTATGAGATCAGGAAGGTCCAACCCGTCGATATGTTCCCGCACACGGAGCACGTTGAGTGTTGTTGTCTGCTCGCAAAAATAAAATAGCGAGGGCTGAAATAGGCCTGAAATAAAGGAATTTGGGGGGGATGTACCAAGAAATCTAATTATGAAACTTGCATTTCTCTTTCGAATAGAGAGGTTTTCCTTTACAAAAAGCGAGTTATAATTACTCTGACATGGGAACGATTGTGTGGGAATATATACAAAGCCTAATTTTGCACTATTACATGTCTCTCAAAACGGTTGTTAAGAGTGTTATTTACCGGGGGAAAAAGCGAAAAGTCTTTTTTATCTCAGCAAGCTAGAATATTATATTTTGGAGTTCTTTCAAAGGCATGTAAAACCAATTATGATAGTTTTCATTTAAGTATATTTACGGAGCACATTTAAATCACTTACTACCTGAAGATTACAAAATTCTTATGTTCATTAAGGGCATCTTCGTAATATTCTATCCATCCTTTATCGTTCAAATATAAGCGGTAAAAATGCTTGAGGATCCTGTTTTTTAGCTTAAAAGTTCCGCCTTTTCATTATTTTTGCGTAAACATCGCATACTGCTGACACAATGGTATCTACTTCGTTTATTGTGTTGTGTCTTCCATATGAAATACGAATGGCTGACTTTGCTTGTTGCTCAGTTAATCCTAAAGCAAGAAGTACGTGCGATGGCTCGTCTTTACCAGAATTGCAAGCTGAACTCGTAGACACACAAACCCCTTTCAAGTCAAGCAAGTGCATAAGTGATTCGCCCGAAACGCCACCAAAGCCAAGATTTATAATACCAGGTAGACTGCATTCAGCATCACCATTAACTCTTACAAGGGGTATTTTTTCTTTTATAATATCTACAGTAGCCTCTATCATTATTCTTAATCGCTTTGCTGTCTCAGCCATTTCAGCGACGCTTTCTTCAAGGGCGTAACCCGCCGCAACGATTGCAGCAACATTCTCCGTTCCGGCACGGAGTCCGCATTCTTGTTCGCCGCCGAACAATAATGGCAATAATTTTATTCCTGCTCGCTTGTATAGAATTCCTGTACCTTTCGCTCCATTGAACTTGTGGGCAGAAGCAGTTAAGAAATCGACTTGCAAGTCATTAACGTTGACAGGAATATGCCCAACAGCTTGCACGGCATCGGTATGGAACAGAACCCCTTCGCTTTTCAATAATCGCCCGATCTCAGTTATTGGCTGGATCGTGCCAATTTCGTTGTTGGCGAGCATAATCGACGCCAGTTTGGTATGCGGCTTGATTGCCTTTTTTACATCATCTACCGAAACCAGCCCCACATTATCGACAGGGAGGAAAGTAACCTCTATACCGCTCTGTTCAAGAGCGCGGCAAGCATTCAAGACAGAATGGTGTTCGATAGCAGTAGTTATAATGTGTATCGGCTCGTTGCGGTAGGCTTCGGCCACACTCCGCAACACCCAACTATTTGCTTCAGAACCACCAGAGGTGAATGTGATTTCAGACGGTTCCGCACCGATAGCTGCTGCAACTTTTTTGCGGGCCTGCTCCACGGCACGTTTGGCTTTTACTCCATGTGAATACTGACTAGAGGCGTTACCATATTGTTCGCGCAGAAACGGAAGCATCTGCTCGAATGCGCGGTCGGAAATTCGCGTTGTTGCAGCATTATCTGCGTAGATCACGGCAACTGTCTTCCTTTCTTAATCTCTGTATTGAATGTCCGGTACGTCAGGGTTGACGTATTCCTTTGGCGCAACAACGTGCAACTGATTTCTTATCACTTGGCGCATTGCCTTAGCAGGTTCAAGGCAATACTTCACGAATTCTTCCCGTGGAATATCAGCACTGGTTTTTGCGTGAGGGAATAAGAGTTTAACAAACCCTGTGCAGAGACGAGAGATTGCATCAAGGTCACGCTTGTATGCTTTCGGAGGGACAGAGAGACATGAATCCACCAAAGTTGAATAATGCAGTTCATCGCGCAGTGAATGTAGGACTTCTGCAAAATACTCAGTATTTAAAGCCCATCCATTAGCAACCAAGTTTTGATGGAATTTTGGTATTTTCCATCCCGGTATAAAGCCATGTATCCGATCAAGTGTTTCTGCTTTACGGAAAATTGGGTTTATCGCATCGACCATGTTGACCTGCGTGTTAAATTTCTCCGCTTCTATATTCCCCAAAACAACAATCCCTGAACTGGCAGGAATTTCAGAATCAAACCCCTTAACGATACCGTCTTGCATATAGGTGGTAAGAGCAGCCTGTATCTGTGCAGGTTCAAGGAATTTCATGTTCTGTATTTCATCAAAAGCAACGTAATCGAAGCGTGTAACAAGCCCTGGGGTTTTTAAATTATTATCATAGAATAGAGTAGCTCTTGATACCGTGCCACCCGAAACAACCCAGCCGCGTTTGCTAATTTTTTCGTACACATAACTTTTACCTGTACCACGCGGAGCAAGCTCAATCAAGTTTACGCGCCGTTCAACGAAAGGTAACAATCGACGGATAAAATACATTTTTTGTTCCTCGGTGTCATATCCGTCAGGATTATAGTCTACGGAAGAAATAAGCAAATCGAGCCATTCCTCAGTAGTGAAATTGTTACGAGCTTCTCGGTAAAATTCCAAGTCCACACTATATGGGCAGAACGGCTGGTAACCAATCAGCTTGACATAGCCGAGCGGAGGCTTTTTAGAGAAGTCCTGCTCCCATACCAGGTCAATGATTCCCCAGTTCTCACTTTCACGGAGTAATGTGTCCTGCCATCTGTTGACCACGTCGTTAGCAACTTCACCACCAGCACCAGATTTCGTGCCGCCGAAGTCTGGTAGCTCAAACAGAGTCTTTCCCGTTCTGACATCGACACCAACTCGAATTCTGGCAAGAAAACGGATGCTCTCCCCATTGACCATCTGGAACTTAAATTGCTCGTAATCCTCACGGTTTGGGATATATTTCTTAATATAGCGAGCTACACCGTTGTAGTCAATTTTCCCGTTTTCATCAGAAAATTTCATTACAAGCCAGTCTCTCATGTAAGATGGCAGACTGAGGTCGGCAAAAAACTTTGTACGTTCCGGATTCTTAAGTACCACCATCTCTGCGAAGACTTCTTTAATCTTGTCCATTGGCTATCCTCCTAAAGAAACAAAGTGCAGCCTTGTTCCTTGAACTCTTCAATCTTAACCTCTAAATCACTGCGATGGCATTCAAGATATTCAGCAAGACAGTCAATACAGTAAAACTCGGTTATATCTCTTCCGAGCATTTTCTGTGTTAGTGCTACCTCATCCTTGCTCAAAATCTTCTTGCACTCTGTGCATGTCTTTTTTTCTCTCATTATGGCAACCCCAGAATATCATCATTAATCGTTATTCCCTTTGGCTTTTTTATTGTTTCCTTGGGAGGAAGTGGAGTTTTTCGGGTTACGACTAGAACAGGTACAAGGTATTCTTCAGGTGTCATGCCGCCATGAACTTCACCTGCAACAGCCTTTTCGTCGGTATTGCCGCCCGCCGCATTGCCTGACAGTTTAAAATGCTCATAGGTTTTCATAACGATATAGTGTTTCCCATCAATTTCTGTATGCTCCATTGACGCGGTCAGTGCAACATAACTCTCTTCCTTTAACTCGACAAACCTTCCAAAGGAGTGTACGATGGCGTCCTTGGGTGGCTCAACAGCAAAATTTTCTGCATCGTGAAAGAGTAAGGCTGCAAGCCTGCTGCTACCGTGATCTCCAGTTACAATAACCCTGTTTACTTTAGACAGCATTTCTGACACATGTTCAACAATCTCATTCATAATTTCCAACTGACGAGCAATACACAGGAAGTAATCCTTATCATCCGGCATACCATTATGAGAGAGTTTGTCGAGCCTATCCCATTTTATATCCGCAGCCGTCCACTTATGGTTGTATTCAGTTTCCGTCGGCAAAAGTGCTTTTGCAATTAACGGCTTTACGGTCACTGCAATACCTAGAGAATTTAGCCGCCTCAATAAAATAGGAATCCATTCTGCACCTAAGCCGTCAACCCAAAACTGAAGAGTATCGTCAGTGCTATTTTGTTGAATAGCTTTATTTCTGCTGTCGATAGAATCAAAATCAATAATACAGGGTATATCTGTGTTCGGCTTATTTAACAATTTACTCCGGCGATACCAATTAAAATACTGTGTTATTGCTCCTGTATCAGTTGAATCAGGATTTAAATACTCGGCTAAATCAGGGTAATCCGATTTGAGTAGTTCGACGAGAGCATTGATTTCAGCACCACTACGCAAGAGACCGCTTACTACTCTCACAGCATATGCACGTTCCGCAAGCGTCCTATATGTCAGCATCATCAACCGGGATTCAGGGGCAGGGATTTTGTCGAGTCTTACAAAATACCCATCACTATAAGATAGGTCAAGAACCCTCAATACAGCAGTCCTTTGCTGAATGAAAGAGTCCGTCAATTTAGGCAATTCGAAAATTGAGTCTCTAAGCGAGATAGGTATCTCATCCGCTGATGCTACTTTATTGATAGCATAAGTGTAATAATCATCTGATGGGTAGAGTTTATACCATAAACGCAATAAATTTAATTCTATATCCGAGAGTTCGTTAAAGCGCGCCAAAACACTGATGGGGTTAAAACTGTGTCCGATGTTAAGCAGAAACTTAATGGTTTCTGCAAAGGGTTGACCTTGTTTGGTGTTCTGAGCAATGTGCTTCCAAAATTCTTCGTTTCCGTCATCCTTCCTAAGCTTCTCACCATCGGCAACAAGAGAAGCAACATAAGCAAATGGTTCATCAATGATACTCAACCGGACCCCGCCATATGTTGGTTCTGCATACCGATATAGTTTCGTTTGGAATGAAAAGCTGTTTCGGTTCTTGTCGCTGAACAATGTTGTCCACTTCAAAAACCATTCTTGCAAATTCGTAGCATCTACGGTTATTGCATCCGTAAAATCCGGTGAATAAATAACAAGGCTGTATTCCGACTCAGCCGATGACTCGTTTACCTCCCAAACGAATTGCTGCTGACGCTCATCTTGGATAGGCATAATCGAATCAAATATTTCTCTGCTGCCAAATATAGGAATTATATACTTCGTTGTAGATTTTTCCGACTGTTGTTGCTCCCATAGGCTGGGGAAATTAGCGGTTGTCTTATCGCGTTCCCGCTTTATACAGATACGGAGATATTCCCCAAGCGAGAGGAGAAGCAGTTGCTTTTCCGAATGCTTGCTTAACTCGTTTTTGAAATCCTTGAAACGTGGTAGGACATCTCCTTTAGTGAAAGCCGAGAGGTCAATGACCTCATCGCACACAGTCTTAAGTTCACCGACCAAGGAGAGATAGTCGGCGAAGTTGTGAGCAAATATTAGCCGCGTCGGGAATCTACCGGGCGTTTGTCGCTCGTTGGACACCTTTGTAACAATTTCAGCAATGTTCATCGTAGCGCCCCCTAATTCAGGAAATAGCTGTACAATTCGGGATTCTCATCAAGAAGTTTAAGTACGATATCTCTTAGATCTTTCTCTGACATTTTTGACCCTATACGCTTCTTTGCTTCATCAATATATGTCTTCTGTAGGTAGGAATCAAGAACAGCACGTATCTCGGGAATTTTGCTTTCCCATGTATAAACGTCTGAAGTCAACTTCGAATTAGTCTTGAGCCTGTCAATAAGAATTTTCCTGTCCGTGTTGAATGCTGGACGGTAATTTTCCCCGATGTGAGCGAAGAATCTGTCGGCAATATACACCGAGTCCTTGAGTACAGCAAGCCCACCGCCATTTAAGAAAGTGATGGCTTTTGCGAGAGCATCTTTTTCTACTACTTGTCCATCTTGTAGTGCCTTAATTGTCCTTATAGCCATAATGCTCGCTCCGTCAAATAACCACGCTATTGGTATGTTAGCGTTGTTGCACCATTCCCGTACACTTTCCATACCAGTGGCATCATAAAATAGTTTTTTAGCTTTTGCTGAGTCACGGGTGTACTGAACATTGTCCAGCAAACCATTCAACTTGGTATCAAAGACACTTATCGGCGTTTCATATGGCTGCTGTTTTAGAGCAGTATATACCTCTTCCAACTCATTCTCAGTAACTGTAATACGGCGGGCATTGAAGACCGCTTCAAGGAGCAGCTTAGGTTGGGAGAGATTTTCCCATGTGGTTTTTGCGCTTCCTTCTAAAGTTCCTGCAACACTTTCCTTGTTAGCAAGCTCAGCCCATGATACTTTTGAAATCTCACGCAGAAGTTTTAGTGCCGGTATCCAGCTAAAAGGCAAAGTTTCTAAAACTGTGCCAGGAATCTTCATGTGTTCAAAAACATTATTCAAAGCGTTCTGTGCGGCGCGATAGGTCTTTAGATTTGCACCAATTTCAGCTTTGATGGTGGCAATCACCTTTAACTCCTGTGCCAATTCTACAAGTTTATCCGATACCTGTTCTTCACGCCATGCCGATATGGAATCCTGTAGATAAACCCGTAATGCGTCAAAAATATCCTTATCCGTAAGATCAAGACTATGGCTCAGGGTTTCCATCTCAACGGCCTTAGAAAACATGAATTGCTTGAAAGCTGAGAGCATGGCCGTTTTATCAGCAAGGGAAGTGGTTATAGATTGGCGAAGGTGTCCCCGACCATTAAACTGTGTAAGTACTTCCGCCATGACCGTTTCTTGGTCTTCAGTCGTTTCGTAGATAAAGCTGCAAAGCAAATCGGTTATCTTAACAACTACTGTTTTAAACTCATCACCGCCGAACTTCTCGGCAGGCATATATTTCAAAGCCCAAATAGGAATACCATTTCTTGTAATCGTCTGCTTTATGAATTTTCGTGCTTCGGTATCGCTCACTGCTTCCTGTGCCGAAAGCCCGAATAGTTTTTGTATGTACTGTTTGAACTTTTGCCAAATGGCAGAGCCAGATGATAGGTTATGGTTGATAGTTTTACCATCGAGCATATTACTGACCATGCTCGCAAGATTGCCCGCTGTTGGGGGCAGGGTGTTTACGCCATCGAACCAGTTAAACGATCCGTTGACGAGTGATCGCATTGCAAGCCCAAGAAAGCAACCGACCGTCATCGAGTTGTAATATCCGAAAGGGGGCTGTTGCAGCTTCGCCCAAAGTACATCAAGTGGAATTTTTGCGCCTCGGGCAAATTCCTGCTGAAAATATGAGGCTAGAGCAGAAATGATATCTGCGTTTCCACCGCTAAGATTTATCAGGCCGTCCAAGTCATCAATTTCCCACGCTCCAATAACCTTTAATGCATTTACGATGTTGTTAACTTGCGCGTTGGTCACCTCTTTAGTAAGGCCAGCCAGGACAACTTTATCAGTACACTTTTTATATGCCGTGTTAACCGTCACAAGGCGTTCGGGAGCAGCTGGGAAAACGTTATAAAGTACATCTTTTTCTATCCGCTTCATCAGGTCGCTCTTCCCATAAATCCCTGTGAATTGGATATCGCCGTAGCAAGCATAAATCTGGGAGTCTAATGCGGGACCTGCCCATGTGGCAACAATCATATTCGCTTCTGTTTCATATTTGCCCGCATCACCAGACTTACCTTCTTCAGCGCAGAGTTCTTTGTGCGTAATGGCTTTGTGCCAACGGTCAAGCAAATCTGCCGTACATGGTTCACGGAGCATTGCGATGACTAGACGCTTGCTATCGTCTTCAGATGCAAGTTGCCTTATCTTGGCTTGGAAACTGGTATACTCTCTCGCTTCGGAAATAGTCACAACAAGTATACCAATTTTATATGGGTGCTTTTGGACTTCCTTCTTGACCTCACCAAGACGTGTAGAAAAAGAATTGGTCTCCGACGAACAAGCCGCGATGTACACACGTCCTGCTGTAGCTCTCGTAGAATCCCACATCCCATTCTCAAGTGCCTTTGAGAAAATCCCCTTTTCAGCGAAGAGGGCATATCGCGTATACTTTTTCTTCGTCATCTCAAGCCTAATATCGAATGTATCTATGTTCCCTGTATATGGCAGCTCCAAGCGAGCATCGCCGTTAGGCTGCTCTCCAATACTAAGCAAGCCGATTTCCTTAAAGGAAGTAAGATATTCATCAATAGTTGTCTGTTCAATTTGACCACGAAAGCATTTATAGAGTGTATTTCTTGTTGCACCGATTTTACCATTTGAATGGCTTTGTTTGCTATACAAATTACTTATGTTACTACCGCTCATTACGGCAATGAGAAGCAATGCGGCTTTAAAGACATGCAATGCATACTCGTCGGAAATCGAATTAGCTTTATTTTGAAAGTATTGTATAGCTTTTAATGCTTCTGGAGTAAAAGTCTTTACATCTTTATCGCGTGTGTCGGATTCTACAGTAAAGAAATAATCCCAAAGGTAGTCAACAGTCAACCACTGCCATTTGTCTGGTTCATTATTTTCTATATAGTGAATAAAGCCAATACCTTTTGAGGATTTTGCTCCATCTTTCATAAAGCGGAACAGTGTTCTCTGGGAAGCACCAAAGTGTTCTGCTACAGTTGCAAGCATCGCAAGCGTCATAGGGTGAATCGGACAAAGCTTCGTAAGACGCTCATTTATATTAATGCTCTGGTCAAGATTGTCGAACTCGGTCTTATACTTTGCAATGGATTTCATCAAGTCCTTTTTCACTTCATCCCATTGGGTTGCCATACCCGGACGCGGCATAATGGAATCGCCTATCAAATCATATGCAGCGCTCTCAGTGATATGGAACTTCAATTCGTGGTAGCGGTGTAGAATTCTCTCATAGGTTTCATCACCAAGTTCAGATACCCAAGTCGGGTCACGGTGAACAATCAGACACATGAAGAAAGGTGCATTGGGCTTTGCTTTTCCGTCTTTGTCCACAGATTTGCAGAATTCAGAAAGTCGTTGTAGTACATTATCATCACCGCAATCCCGCAAAAATCCGGTAAATTCATCCCATATAAAGACGATGCCAGTATCAGAGAGGTTATTACCGGAAATGATGTCCTTTATCCATTCTTCAAATCTATCTACAACACTCGTGAACATGGTGCGCTTATTATCGTCACAGATTCGCTTGACTAGATGGATGGCATCCGAGTCTCCGTCCAAAACTGCTTGTCGGAACTCAGCGAAATCGGAATATTGGTCGGAAAGACCGTACTGAATATCCGTGAATAGATATGTCCAGTTGATGCTCTGATCGTTAATTGCGTCCTTCGCAGCGTTTATAAGCGAACTTGTCCCATAGTAAGCCTTGTCGCCGAACTTTTCTTTCAGTTTTTCCTTTATCTTTACCTCCATCTCCATCATGAGATGAGTGCCACTTTTGATGTCAGTTGCTCCGCTTTTCCAAACAACTAGAAAGTCACCTTTTTCGCGGATCTTGATAAACCGCTTCTTGTATTCAGCAAGAGAGGGGCGACTTAAAAAGGAATCGATATTAGAAATACTGTCCTCGAAAAGATGCTTGAGTACGATGGCAGCGTAACTCTTGCCCGTGCCATACGCCCCATGAATCCAGAAAGAACGGCGCTTGTCGTTATCCTCCCATAGCATTGTTTGACATACTGCGTCAATAGCATTTTTCATATCATCGTGGACAATGTACTCTTTCCACAGATTAGGATTGCGCTCTTCTGCATCCAAGTCTACAACAGATTCGTAGTTTGCAGACAATTCAATATAGTTGCTGTACCTCATAACTCAATCTCCTTCACTCTGCGAAAATATCAAGGACATCGATCGCTTTCTTTTCATGCACAAGCATAACATTATCGAGGTCTTGGACAAACGCCACACGGATGAATTCGGGATACTGAAGTGCGATATCCTGCACGATAGCTTTGAAATTATTTGGGTTCAAACCGAAGATAGCTACAGGATCTACACCTTTAGCTTCAGCATGACCGCGGGCGTTATTAAGTTGCGTCAAGGTAAATGTGTATCGCCCTGTTTCCTCAGCAAACTTATAGAGTGCGTAGAGAATTGCTGCAGCTTCCGGCGTATCCCAACCTTGCTTCATGAATTTAAAACTGGTGCCATCAGGAATCGGGATGCCCTGCTTGAGAGCGGTTCCAACTGGCGAGTGACGGAAAGTTTCAAGCAAGGCAGTCACAGCATTATCACGCGTGGATGGCGAGTAGTCGTCGCCAAGCATGAATACAAGTTCGGCCTTATCATAGGTCTCGCCAGTTTGTGCATACAGCATATACCACTTTGAGATGATTGAGTTATAAGCGAGATTTGTCCAAATCACAGCCCACACCATCGGGTTACCTGCTCCAAGGTGAATGAGCCTATTGCATAGCTCGGTCATTGTTCCTGATTTTTCTCCCTTGTTCGAAGGTGTAAGCAGTTCAGCCTCACGTAACCAAACACGCAATGCATCGTATTGCCTGTTGCCAAGCTGTCCTTGTGTAAAGCAATCCGTGCCATGTTCAAAGAAGTGCTCCAACCACGGACGACGAAAGCCAAATGTTTGATACCTATTCATACCTTTTAATTGCATATTATTTCCCTCCGTTGTGGATAGAGATTTCGCGACAAGGCAACCTTTACCCTCTGTAAAGCCAATGCAGTTACCGCAATGAGTGCAAAGTTCCTCGCGAACGAGGATTTTTCTATCCTCCATTATTTCAAATGCCCCTGTCGGACATTGAACGACACATGCCTTGCAGCCAACACAATATGCCACCTTATACGCAACACCGCGCAATCTACTTATGACGAATCTATCCATTTGAGTATATGGAAAATACGTCACTGTTTCGTCCAATAACGTAAATGTGTATATTTGATGAGCAATAATTTGAGTGTATGACTTTCCGTTTTTCTCTACTATTTCTCCAAGTATTTTTGCAATATCTAACCAGTTACCAGTTCGCTTTGTAAATCTAAAGATAATCTTATCGCCGTCAATAACTTCGGTAACACGGTTGCCACCGTTCTTAAGCCCGCGTCCTCCCATTCTTGCTCGCCAGCCACCATTTTCAATATACTTTTGTATGCTTTTAGCAGGCTTTACTTTTTCGACATATTCTTCAACAACGCCAAGCAGTGGCTGGATTTCTTCTTTATGAAAACCGTAACTCAAGTGGTCACGCCAAGGTGATGACATTGGACACACGGAGCAACCCACACGATTAAATCCTTCCTTGTAGGCATCATTAAGAAGTATATTGTTTTTAAGCAGATAGAGATATACTTCTGCAGTACCCCACGATAGTATCGGACTGACATTTACTTGGCTGATGTTTTTAACGCCTTCACGAATCGGCTCATATTCAGAGCGAGCAAAACTTTCCTCTGCCCGAACTCCCTCAAAGACTATGGCTTTTGCATCATAATCACCAGTAATTTCACGTAATTTCAGTAACGTTGGCACAGACTTATGAACTGAACAGCACCAACGCATCCTGCGACCAGGGGGGCCGAAAGCGTCCCATGTAAATTCAGGTAACATATGGCTTTTGGCTTCATAAAAATGTAACTTAGACCAGTTGGCTTTTGCTCGTTTTACTGCTTCGATAGTCGTACTAAACTCCATGCCTGTGTTGCTGAATATAACGACAAATTCGTCGGGTCTCAAAGACTTGGCGACAAGGTCGAGTAAAACGAGGCTATCTTTACCTCCTGAGAACGCAACGACGAACTTCATTCCTTTAGCAGCATATTCATCATGAACATGGCGTATAAATTCAACTGCTGCATCTTCAAGACCTCTCATGAGGCTTTCATTTTCTTTCCACAAACGATCAACATTGATGGGATTAAGAGTCAAACCCTCTTTCTTAATGCTTATGGTTGGTTTTGTGTAAAATCCTCCTCCGACAGCTTCAGCAACTACTTCACCGTTTAAAACATACCGCCGAATACCTTCTGCCCAAAGGAGTGGAGCATCGGTTTTGGGATACTGCCAATGTGCGTCGAATCCAAAATAATCAAGTTCCTCCCTAAAAACAGGGCGGATTTCTTTAATAACTTTAGCATTAGGCACGAGGCGATAGATTCCATTATTGTCAGTCCATTGATAGCCGTACATTCTTTTTATCTCTCCAATATCTTTACCATTCTGTTTTCATCTGTGAAAGCAAAACGGTAGTCTCTTAATGCTTTATGAATGTTATATATTAATTCGTTACCTTCGAGCATACCCGCATCACGCAAGAGCGTTCTAAGTTCTTCCGTGGCCATTTTTTTGCCTAATATTTCTCTATCGTGACAATATCGATGTACAACATCCGCAAAGCAGGTGATATCCGATTCTTTTGGCACAATAGCGGCCCCGAGTGTATCAAGCGCCTGTCCATCAAGACCAGAAAATACTACCCGATAGCCAATGTTTGGACGCAGTCGTAAGGCTTCTTGCAACAGTAATGCTGTCCAACACAAGCCGCCCTTTATTGTTGGCAAGGTTGAAAACCACTCGGATGTTATATCTCGTAAAACAATATAAGATACCTTTTCGCATTCGAAGAGCCTGTGCAACGACTTCGTTATTGTTGCACAACGCTCATTTGTCAAATCAACCATCTCTGTGAGGATGAAATGTTTAGAAGCGTAGAACATTAGTAGTCCCTGTCGGATAATCGTTGCGTTAATAGGCGACCCTTGCTTTATACGTGCGAAATAATCATCAATCTGTTCTCTGTTGACGGTTCCTCCTAATTGCCTAGCAAGGTTGATGATAACACCTACATAGCTCTGTGGGTAATTCGGCTGTGTTTTCCATATGTGAGGATAACTCATTACATATTCAGTAAAAAAGGAACGGTATACAAAACGCCATAGTTCGTCAGCAGTATTAATAGCATTATCATTAAGAAACAGCGACAGCGTATCCTGTGCCGCATTCCAAAGAATACTGATATTACTGTACCCATAAAGCGTTTGGAAATGGGCTTCAAGAATTTCTCTGATACCAGCTTTTCCTTCTTCAAAGTCAACGATATTGTTAAGTGGGGAAGAGAAAACGCTTATCGTTTCAGACCGATTTTTAATCTGTTTTTCTTGCTTCCCATCAACAATTTCTATGCGCGTCGAATAGAAGCGCTCAAGCGCAGATAAAGCTGCGGTGAACTGATTATGTCGAGCGACATTTGCTTCTACAAAATTACTGTCTTTATTTAGTAACTCTATATACTTTCGAACCGCTTCCAGTTCGACATTTGATGTTTCGATTGCATTCTGGGCTAACACAGCATAATTACGAAATATCTGTGCGGTGGCTCTGCTATAGATATCAGCTGTTTTTTGCGTATATTTTTCATTCTCTAACCATTCTTGAAATTCGCGTTCTACTTTGTAGTTCCAAATTGTCATACTGTGCCAATGTGGAGTTAGAATTTCCTCAGCAGAGGCGTCTTGTTCTCTTTGTGCAGTTGCTAACAAGGAGTATACCCTTTTTCCGTCGCTATTCTTTTCATAGTGGAAAAGAGGAACGGCATCTTTGGTTGAATAACCTGAATTATCGCAAGCATATTCAATAGTTGTACGGACAACATTTACAGGATTCTGCGCCCCAAAAGTGTATAAGCCCCGCTTGATTATCTTGTCATAGATCTCATCGGCAGTCATAGGGCGCGACTCATCCGAAAGCACCTTTAGTACAGCTTCTTTTATGGTAGTGTTTGCGGAGAGTTGCTTATCTGGAGATTGGACTTCTGCGATCATGTTATTTGCTTGGAAAACCGGCTTTGACTTCAGAAACTTTAAATACAACTGGCCATCCCGCATAAATGCCAAGTAGTTCTTCTTATCCATAATTTTGAAAAACTTATTGTCACGTGCCTTACTATACACATTAGCAAAGGTGGACGGCTTTGTAATCTCCCAAATAGGTAAGTGCGTGATTTTCCGTTTCTGCAACTGCTCCGATGCAACATCAAGGACGGATATGACGGAACTGGTATCAACCGGTTTTCTTTGATTGCTCGATAGCCAAGTGCAAAAAGCAACCTTGACTATGTCGGCAATACAACTTGACCCAGTTTCAGCAGTATTCAATTTCATATCAATCTCTGTTGCCATGCGCTTGCACCCCCTAGTTCCTTCACAAGTTTACTTCGTCTTCTTTATCAGACGCCACTCCCGACCGTATCCAATTATCGACCTCAGAAATTTTAAATTTCCAAAGACGCCCGACTTTATGGGCGGGCATTTTACGACTACTGATCCATTGAAGTACTGTTTCGCGACTTACTCCGAGGTAGTCTGTTATAATATCCATTGAAGACCATTTTTCAAAACTTTGGTCTTTATCCATCTGACTTACCTCCGATTGATATATGAAATGCAATTCCGCAGATTCACCCTAAAAGTACCAAAAAATGCACACAATAATTATAGCCCTTAGTTGTGTGTATTACAACAATTTTACCTATAAATCGATATTAATGATTATAGATGCATGTTAAAATGCGCATTAAGAATAGAATAGAATTTTAGCTGCAGACCGATATGTTAAATGGAGGGTATCTTCTTTCAATATACGGGTGGTTACTTTCACTTATTCAAAAATGTACTATTCGGTGTTTCCGGCAGGTTGATCTTATATCCCCGCTGCATCATCCCGTAGAGCTTAAATGTGACAAGCTGCGGATTAAAGCCAACGGTGCTGCATAAGCCAAAGTAATCCATATCCTGTGATATGCATTCTTTAACTTCCTCATCGGCGATTAAAAGCTCGGACGCAAATAAATTGGCCTGGTACTCTGTGCGCGAAGTCATGTCATAGAGCATAAAATCCTTGAGTGGAGAAACCCTCGCCAGATGTTGATGGAAACGGTCATGGCCAAGTTCATGGGCGGCTACCATCAGTTGGTCGCGCTCGTTAAGATCAGCGTTGATCACGATATACCGTTGATGATGGGTCAAGTAGTAAAAACC
The DNA here is from genome assembly GCA_002070205.1 of Firmicutes bacterium ADurb.Bin182. GTDB lineage: Bacteria > Bacillota > Clostridia > Christensenellales > CAG-138 > MWCU01. The sequence continues at coordinate 74,840 of MWCU01000023.1, forward strand.
TTTAAGGTTGCCAAGTCCGTACCGGAACCATAGGTTTATCTTTAAATCCTCTATTATATCGAAGGGGTTTAATGTATCGAATTTACATTTTAGCTTTTGTATTTCTTTAATTATATAGTTTTGCAAAAGGCTCACCCCCTTGACCGGATAAATGCTGACAATGCTGACAATAAAATAATATCATGATAATTGTCCAAAAAGCGGGCCAGTTATTTATCATCGTTCCGGTATTTATTGGGAGTATATTTTTTAGCTTTTGCCTTTGCGTCAAAATATATTTCAGTCATTGTCTGAAAAAACGCTTCCTTGTCATCTTCACTGAGACCCCCGCCCGCAAATAAAGCCGATGTCTGATCGAGGATCAACCGTGCCTGTGCCTTGCCTCGATTGCCATACTGCTCACCGGCTTGTTCAAGAAACACTTCTTGCTCCTGTATCTGTTTCAGCTCATCGTCCGTCATGAAATAGTCGGTACTTACATTAAGAGCCTTAGCAAGATCAATGATTGTACCGGCGTTCTTTGGCTTGCGCTTGTTTGTTTCATACAGTGCAATCGTACGCCTGCTGACGCCTATCTTATCCGCAAGCGCCTCTTGGGTCATTTCAGCCGCTTGTCGGGCGGCCCTTATCTTATCTCCGAACTGCATGGGCGACCTCCTTCGGTAAGTACATTTTTGGTTAGCATTGGTTGTTGACATGCGAACCTTTGTTCTATATAATCGAAATCACTTGATGTGTACATTGGTTCACAAACAAATAATACACGATACCAAATATGTTGTCAAGAAGCAGGCAATAAAATGGAACGAAGTATTCTGCACAGTGATCTGAATAGCTTTTATGCGTCGGTAGAAATGATGCTTGACCCGTCTTTGAAAGGTAAAGCTGTGGCGGTGTGCGGCAGTACCGAGGACAGGCACGGAATCGTACTCGCAAAATCAGAACTGGCAAAGAGGGCAGGGGTTAAAACCGGCATGGTTAACTGGGAAGCAAAGCAGAAGTGCCCCAAACTCATTATGCTGCCACCCCAATATGAACAGTATTGGAAATTCTCCAAGCTGACAAGAGAAATCTACCTTCGCTATACCGACCAGGTGGAGCCTTTTGGGATGGACGAATGCTGGTTGGATGTAACAGGCAGCCGGAAAATCTTCGGCAGCGGCATCGAGATCGCCGAGGAAATCAGAAAAAGCGTGCGGGAAGAACTGGGGCTTACCGTCAGCATCGGCGTCAGCTTCAATAAAATATTTGCGAAACTGGGGAGCGACATGAAAAAGCCGGACGCTATCACGGTGATAAATGAAGCGGACTATCAGACGAAAGTATGGCCGCTTCCCGCCTCCGACCTTCTATATGTCGGACGGGCAACGACAAAGAAGCTGGAGAGATACGGAATCAATACCATTGGCGATATCGCAAAAGCCCAGCCTGAATTTCTGAAAATGCTTCTTGGTATCAACGGCATTATGCTGTGGAGGTTCTCGAACGGGACAGATCAATCCCGCGTCATGCAGACGGATTATGTATCTCCCGTGAAATCTGTTGGCCATGGTATCACGTGCGTCGCCGACCTTGAAGACAATGAAGAGGTCTGGAAGGTCATGCTGGAGCTTTCACAGGATATAGGGCACAGGTTGCGTGTGCATGAATTATCTGCAAAAGGCGTGCAGATTGCCGTTAAGGACAATGGACTTATGTACAAGCAATACCAGACTCAGTTGCCTTTCCCGACGCAAAGCCCTATGGAGATTGCTTTGAAAGCCCGAAGCCTGTTCGAAAGTAACTACCGGTGGATTTCAAACGTCCGGGCGGTTACTGTTCGGGCAATCAACCTAGCATCGAGTACAATGCCGCAGCAGTTGGAGATGTTCGACGATGCTGCCAAGCGGGAAAGGCGTGACCGGCTGGAAGATACCATCGATAAAATCAGAATACGGTTTGGAAACAGAGCAATCTATTCGGCATCGCTTATGGGCGATATAAAGATGCCGGGAAGAGGGGTACACGAGGTTATTATGCCGGGGATTATGTATCAGTAACGGAGGTTTTAATGAAAAGGGCTAATCAAAACATCGAAGGCGGTAAGGACACTGCCGCCGCCAGGTATATGCGCAAACGTATTCAGTGCCCAAAATGCAAGTGCCGCATCATCGATACATCGCTTTCGACGGTCGCTGAGATACGGATACTATCTGCAAACGCGGAACTCAGAGCGGATTTCTATGTGAAATGCAATAACTGCAACACTGAGTTAGCAATAAAAAAGCTGGGTTAGTACGGGATAAAAATTTAATATGAATTGACCCGCTCCGGGCATCCTTTGGACGTAAAACCGGAGCTTAACGAGCGGTCACGGTAAACTGCATGTTCCGCAGGAATGTATGCGGACAGGGCAACGGCTGACCTAACGGAATACAGGTCACCACGCTTCGTACAGAGCACGATGCACGAGGAAGTAAATTTCATTCACATCTACGATTGAACCCTCAGAACCGCTGAAATATGACGGGGACGACATACGAGCCTGACAAGTGGCAATTTTTGCTGCTTGTCAGGCTCTTTCTGTTTTTTAGCGGTAAGATTGCCGGATTGTCAGGTTCCTTCAAAAACGAAAGGAGCCGGACACATGAAAATCAAGTACCAATTTGTCAACGACGAGAGCAGCGAAATTAAGGTAACCGAAGAACTCGGAGCGATTCTGATCGAGATGGATCGGGATATCGCAAAATCAGACCGCCGTGAAACGCGACGACACATATCACTGGACGGCATGGCCTATGAAGGCCATATATTTGCGGATACGAATACGGATATAGCCGCTCAGTTTGAAGCGGCTGAAGAAGAGAATGCCCTGTACAAAGCAATTCAAACTCTATTGCCTCAACAGAAAGAGCTGTTAAGAAAGGTCTTTTTTGATAGGCGGACTATCGCGAGCATTGCGGCAGAAGAGGGAGTATGGGAAGGCGCTATCAGAGACCGCCTGCGAAAAATCTATGCCCGATTAAAAAAAGTTCTGTAAAAGGGGCTACGGTTTTGCTTTTCCCGTGGCTATATAGCGAGGGCACTGAAACAGCTCTCGGAAAGGCAAGGTGAAAACACATGCAGCACAGGCTGAAAATCAGCATCGGGAAGGGCTCGGAAGGCACCGGCATCGTGAGATGTCAGAAGTTAACCCTGAAGGATCGCCTGCTTCGGCGCTTGTTTGGGGAAACAAATCGGGTCATGGTCATCGTTCCCGGCAACAGTGTCAAAACGCTGGCGATCCAAGAAGTGGCGGACGGGCAGGATGAATGAGTCTACCGTCGATCAGATGCCTATAAAGGCAAACGCATTCCGGCACCAGACAGAAGCTTATAAGTTCGCCATTAGGCTGTATGTAGGTGAGGGACAACCAGTATCAAAGGGAGCTGCGCTCCTGATGGAAATGGGGTTGGGTAAGAGCCTTACCAGCATTGCGATAGCTGGGGCGTTGTACATGAGCAGAAGGATCAAAAAGATGTTGGTGGTAGCGCCGCTATCCATACTCGGCGTGTGGCGTGAAGAGTTTGAGAAGTTTGCCGATTTCGACTACACCCTGGCTGTGCTTACAGGTAGCGCAACGAAGAAAGCGGACATCTTGCGGCACATGCGCGGCACACCATTGCAGGTGGTCGTGATTAATTACGAAAGCGCATGGCGAATGGAGAAGGAGCTGGCGGGGTGGGACGCCGATCTGATCGTGGCGGATGAAGGGCACAAGATCAAAACCCATAACATTGCAGCGTCGAAGGCAATGCACAGGATAGGAGCCAAGGCGCGGTACAGATTGTTGTTGACTGGTACGGTCATCACCAATAAGGCAATCGACGTGTTCAGCCAGTATAAGTTCTTAACCCCGGCCATCTTCGGCCAGAGTTTCTATGTCTTCCGCAACCGGTATTTTGACATGGTGGGCTATGGTAACCATACCCCGGTGCTCAAGCGGTCGATGGAGCAGGACCTCATGCGCCGACTCCACAGCATCGCGTTTCGGGCGACCAAAGTCGAATGCCTCGATTTGCCCGAAACCACCGACATCGTTCGCTTTGTGGAGCTGGAACCCGCCGCCCTGCGGATATACCGGGATCTGGTGAAGGACAGCTACGCGGAGCTTGGGAAAGGTGAAGTTACGGTGACCAACATCCTCACGCGGTTGCTCCGGTTGTCGCAACTTACGGGCGGATTTATCGGGGACGACGAAGGCAGCGCGCCCCAGCGCATCAGCAGCGCGAAGCAGGCGGCCTTGGAGGATATTGTGGAGGACGTCCTGCAGGAAGGCAAAAAGCTGGTGATAGTCGCGCGGTTCGTAGCGGAGATCAAAGCCATCTGCGGGATGCTGGAAAAGAAGGGAATCCGGTATTCGCTCATCATGGGCGGCGTGAAAGACCGGGACAAGCAGGTAGAGCAGTTCCAAAAAGACCCGGATGTGCCGGTGTTCGTG
>MWCU01000024.1 GCA_002070205.1 Firmicutes bacterium ADurb.Bin182
GTGAAGCCGAAACTCATCGGAACGACATAAGGAACGTTGTCCTTTGCCATCGCAATGCGGCAGACGCTGCAGGATCGAACGATCTCACACAGCCCGTCCTTTTCCGCGGCCTTTGGGTCCGATATGCTCATAAAGCCTCCGAAACAACCGGTTTTTGGGAATATAGCCATTATATCCGACTTTGCGCGTATGAGCAATGATGACGGCGGGTTTTGCGTTGTATAATAAGTATAAGGCGCGATATGCTTTCTGTGACAAAGTCACGGAAAGCGTCCCGTGCGGGCTGTTAAATTATTAACGGGAAAAACATGTAAAGAAAGGCGGCAGCGTTATGAAAACGGTTATTATCGGAGGGGTCGCCGGGGGAGCGACGGCAGCGGCAAGGCTCAGAAGGCTTGATGAGAATCATGAGATCATATTGTTCGAGCGGGGGGAGTATATTTCGTTCGCCAACTGCGGATTGCCGTATTACATAGGCGGGGAAATAAGCGACAGAAACAGGCTGACTCTGCAGACTCCCGAAAGCTTTCACAAGCGCTTTAATATAGACGTCAGGGTGCAAAACGAAGTACTGTCCATAGATCCACAAAAGAAAAGAGTGATAATCAAGGATTACAAGCTCGGAAAAACATATTTTGAAGACTACGATAATCTGATATTGTCGCCCGGCGCGGCGCCCGTCCGTCCGGATATCGAAGGCGCGGATAACGAAAGGGTATTTACGCTTAGGAACATACCCGACACGTACAGGATCAAGGATTTCATCGAGAGAGAGAACCCGAAGAAAGCCGTGGTCGTCGGAGGCGGATATATAGGAATTGAAATGGCGGAAAACCTGAAGACGGCGGGACTTGACGTGACGATAGTTGAGTTCGCCGACCATGTCATCGCACCCCTGGATTTTGAAATGGCTTGTGACGTCCACAACCATTTGCGGGAAAAAGGCGTCGGGCTCATATTGAACGAAGGTGTCAAATCCATTAAAAACAGCGGCGGAAGGCTTTCGGTATCATTCGGAAAAGGCGGCCTTGAGTGCGACATGGTCATACTCTCTGTAGGAGTGAGGCCCGAGAGCGAGCTTGCGAAAAAAGCGAACCTGGCCGTTAATAAACGCGGCGCGATAGTCGTAAACGAGCATATGCAAACGAGCGACAAAAATATTTATGCCGTCGGCGACGCCGTTGAGACAGCGGATTTTATAACGAAAGAAAAAGGCTATATCCCGCTTGCGGGGCCCGCAAACAAGCAGGGGCGCATTGCGGCGGACAATATATGCGGCATAAAAAGCAAATATACGGGGACGCAGGGCACAGGCGTTCTCAAATGTTTCGACCTTACGGTCGCAACGACCGGCATAACCGAAGCAAGGGCAAAACAGCTTGGGCTTCAATACGAAAAATCCTATACCTATTCCGCTTCCCACGCGACGTATTATCCGGGAGCCGTAAACATATCCGTAAAGCTTTTGTTCGAAAAGCCCTCGGGGCGTATACTCGGAGCTCAGATCGTGGGCTACGGAGGAGTCGATAAGCGGATCGACGTGCTTTCCTGCGCAATACGCGCGAATATGACGGTATTCGATTTAACCGAGCTGGAGCTCGCTTACGCGCCCCCTTTCTCCTCCGCGAAGGATCCCGTGAACATGGCCGGATACGCGGCGGAAAACATACTCACGGGAAAGGTCAAAGTCTTCCACTGGAACGAGGTCGAAGGGGCAGTAAAGAATAGTGATGCTCAAAAGCTGGACGTAAGGACGGAATACGAGTATGAGAACGGCCATATCGAAGGCTTTGTGAGCATTCCGCTGGATGAATTGAGGGAAAGAATTTCAGAACTCGATAAAAGCAAGCCCGTGTACATTGCGTGTCAGACGGGCCTTCGAAGCTACACCGCATGCAGGATACTGAGCGGATACGGATTTGACTGCTTCAATCTATCCGGCGGCTATCGGCTTTACAAAAGCATATTCCGCGGAGCCGAACCCGCGGTCAAAGACACCCGCATCAATACCGAGACCATGAGACCGATCGAACCCGGTGTCATAAAAATAGACGCATGCGGCCTTCAGTGCCCGGGGCCCGTCATGAAGCTTTCCAAAACCATGGAAAGCGCGAATGCGGGCGATACCGTTGAGATAACGACGACCGACCCCGCCTTCGCCATGGACGCGGAAGCCTGGTGTAAAAGGACCGGAAATACCTTCGTCTGCAGCCAAACTGAAAAGGGCGTATCGACCGTAACCGTAAAAAAAGGAGGGCGTGCGTCCGTTTCGGAAACGGGCAACAATAAAAACATAATCGTATTCTCCGGCGACCTAGACAAAGCCATAGCTTCCTTCGTAATAGCGAACGCCGCCGCATCCATGGGCAGGAAAGTCTCGATGTTCTTTACGTTCTGGGGGCTCAACATACTGAGAAAACCCGAAAAGGTATCCGTCAAAAAGGATTTTATGAGCCGCATGTTCGGCGCGATGATGCCGCGCGGCGCAAAGAGGCTCGCGCTTTCCAAAATGAACATGGGC
>MWCU01000025.1 GCA_002070205.1 Firmicutes bacterium ADurb.Bin182
AGCCGATATCTTCTTCTCCGTTTTTCAACGCCAAGTGGGAAAACGGCTCCGATTCGGTCAACGACCTTTTGCGACGGGGACTGCGTGAACTTGGGTATGAGCATATCAACACCTTTGATGGCGATGTTTGGTTTTTATATCACGACGTTTGGGAGCACTGCGAGTACGAAATCAAAGACAGGGACGGCGCGAAGTGGGTCCATTTTTACCTGTGTAAGTTTGATGACGAACATCCCCGGCAGGATGGAGGATATGATAATGGCCGATAAGCTATACAGGTGTTGCAATACTTGCGCCCATAAAGATGACGGCTTTTATCAATGCAGCAAGGCCTCTGAGTGCTATAATGGATTTAGTGCTTACAGCCCCAACGCGGAAATGCAAAAGCAAGAAGAAAAGGAGTCGTCTAAACCGATTACAGCCACTCACAGCGTCGTTCCGTGCGTATGAATATAAACCCTCACCCGAGGAAAACGGCCCGCCACGGGGCGATTCTGCTTGTATCATGGCCTGTGCTCTGGTATAATTACGAAGGTCGTAAATGACCGATCTTGCCGTTCCCGGCTCAGGAAACCAGGCTGAAAATCTGGTATCCCGCAAGCATAGGGGACGCGATGCTGATTGAGTGAATCCGGGAGAATACATGCAATACTTTAAATACGAAATTATTAAGACCTGCAAACAATCCGGCGCCCGCCTCGGCCGCCTTCATACGCCGCACGGCGTGGTCGAGACGCCTTGCTTCATGCCGGTCGGCACCCAGGCAACCGTTAAAGCCATGACTCCGCGCGATCTTGACGACGCCGGCGCGTCCATAATTCTTTCCAATACTTATCATTTATATATGCGTCCGGGGCACGAGCTTATTAAATCGGCGGGCGGGCTTCATTCATTCATGTGCTGGAACAAGCCGATATTGACGGACAGCGGCGGCTTCCAGGTGTTCAGCCTCGCAAAAATGAACAGCATAAAAGAAGACGGTGTTGAGTTCAATTCCCATATAGACGGGAGCCGCCACTTTTTTACGCCCGAAAAGGTAATGGAGATAGAGCAGGCGCTTGGCGCTGATATCGCTATGTGCTTTGACGAATGCGCTCCTTACCCGAGCGAATACGATTACGCGAAAGCTGCCATGGACCGCACGCACAGGTGGGCAGCGCGCTGTAAACTCGCGCATGAAAGGGAGGACCAGGCGCTGTTTGGCATCGTTCAGGGGAGCACCTATAAAGATCTTCGTATAGAAAGCGCAAAAGTTCTGTCGGACATGGATTTTACAGGCTACGGCATAGGCGGGCTTTCCGTCGGCGAACCCAAGGAAGTCATGTATGAAATGCTGGAGGAAATGATGCCGCATATGCCTTTTGCAAAACCCCGGTACCTCATGGGCGTGGGCAGTCCCGACTGCCTTTTGGAAGGCGTGCTCAGGGGCATAGATATGTTCGACTGCGTGCTTCAGACGCGCATCGCTCGAAACGGTCTGGCGCTGACTTCCGAAGGGAAGCGCATGCTAAGGAACGCCGAATATGAAAGGGATTTCACTCCGATCGACCCCGCTTGCGATTGTTACGCCTGCAAAAACTTCACAAAAGGATATATACGGCATCTTGTGAAGGCAAAGGAGATACTTGCGGCGCAGCTTATCACGATGCACAACCTGAGGTTCTCGCTGAATCTTATGGCAAAAATCCGGCAGGCGATCGCGGAGGACAGATTGCTAGATCTTAAAAAAGAACTTGAAGCCTCGGGGTCTTTGAACCTATGAACAAAACATTTACGGTAAAGCTCGAGTCCGAAACCGAGGCGGCCGGAGCCCGCCTCGCATCGCTTTTGTTTAAAGGAGCTTTCATCGCTCTGTACGGGGAACTCGGGTCCGGGAAGACGGCTTTTACGCGCGGGATAGCGCAGGGCTTCGGCATAGACGACATTATGAGCCCCACGTTTACTATAGTCAGGGAACATAAGGACGCATTGTTCCATTTTGACGCGTATCGCCTGAAATGCGCGGATGAGCTTTATGATATCGGTTTTTCGGATTACCTTGAAAGGGGCGGCATAATCGTCATCGAGTGGCCCGAAAACGTGAAGGAAGCGCTTCCCGTTGAGAGGCTGGATATCCATATTGAAGGCAGCGGGGATTCGCCGAGGACTTTTTGCATGGTCCCTCGCGGAAAGCGTTATGAAGAGATAGTAAATGCATATAATCCCCTGTAATCATTTTTGAGGAACCGGTATGCTTAATATACTCGCGTTAAGCTCCTCGGGAAGCGTCGCGTCCGCGGCCCTCTTAAGCGGCGGGTCGGTGCTGAGGGAAATAGTTTGCGAATTGGGCAGAACCCACTCGGAAACCCTTGTGCCTGCAGTTGAACAGATACTCAGGGAATCGGGGGCTGAGATTTTTGATATGGGCGCATTTGCCGTGGACGTCGGACCCGGTTCATTTACTGGCGTCAGGATAGGCGTGTGCTTCGCGAACGCTCTCGCGGCTGCCGCGAAAAAGCCCGTTGTGGGGATTGATTCCCTGACAGCGCATTATAAAAGCCTTGCGGGTTTTCGAGGCGAAGCTGCGGTGCTGCTGGACGCCCGGGGACAAAGATGCTATTGCGCGAAGTTTTTGGATAATAAGATAATTGAGCCGCCCCGCGCCGCCGATCTGGAGGAGTGTTTGCGGACCGCCGGGCCGGGGACTGTGTTTACGGGAGACGGAGCTTTCGCATACAGGGGACTCATAGAAAAAAAGGTGAGCTTTGCGAAATTCGTAAAGACAGAGCTTCGCGCGTCGCAAATCGCGTTTGAAGCCTATGACCGGTTCCAAAAGGGGGAAACGGCATCGGCGGTATTTCCTTTGTATTTAAGAAGCTCGCAGGCGGAAAGGGTGTTTAACGAGCGCCATGGCTGATGAAGTTTTCAGGAGAATGGAAAAAAAGGACGTCGCAAAGGTCGCGCAGCTTGAAAGACTGTGTTTCTCCATGCCCTGGAGCGAGAGGGCGATTGCCGGCGAATTGAAGAATAAGGCAGCCCGTTACTGCGTATTGGAGAGGGACGGGGAAATAATCGCGTACGCCGGCATGTGGATAGTGTTCAACGAAGCTCATATAACAAACGTAGCCGTCGCTCCGGATTATCGAAGGCAGGGCGTCGGGTTTATGATGATGTGCTGCATGATGAAACTCGCGTTGAGTTTGGGCGCATCCGAAATGACGCTCGAGGTCCGCGAGCGTAATTTTGCCGCGCAGGCTCTTTATGCGAAATGCCGTTTTGAAAGGGCGGGCTTGAGGCCTAAGTATTATCAGGATACCGGCGAGGGCGCAATCATACTATGGAACAGGGATATCGGCTCATTTGTCGATGATATGTGCATCCGGGAAGAATGATGCGGGTTTTTCATAAGCGCCGGCGCCGAATCGATTGCGGATTTGCACACTTTTGAAGTATAATCTAATGAATCGGGCAACAAAATCATTTAGTTCTCGACATAAAGTTATGGGGGAACGTCATGCTGATTAGCCTTAAGGGCATCGACATCAATTTTGAGCGACTGGGTTCGGGGAAACCTGTGCTTATTTTGCACGGATGGGGCTGCTCGGCGGATACGATGAGGGCTGTCGCTAATTATATAGCAGCCGTCGGCCGTGAAGCGGTGCTGTTGGATTTCCCCGGGCACGGGAAATCGGGGAAGCTTTCGAAGCCGTGGGGCGTAGATGAGTATGCTGAGCTGACGGAAGAATTCATCGAGCGGCAAAAACTCAGGGGCTGCGATGCGCTCTGTCACTCATTCGGAGCGCGAATCGCGATACTGCTTGCCGCGAAGGATCCCGGAATTTTCGGCAAGCTTATATTCACCGGCGCAGCCGGCATCCGCCCTAAACGGGGATTAAAGTATTATGTAAAAGTGTACTGCTTTAAGCTCGCAAGAACGCTTTCGAAGGTCAAATTTCTCGATAAGCTTTTCAGGTTGACAGAAAAAAGCGGGAACGCGGGCTCGGCGGATTACCGCGCACTGTCGGGCGTAATGAAAACCACGTTCGTAAAGGTGGTCAACAAAGACCTTGCGCCTCTTTTAAAAAATATCGGCAACGAAACGCTGCTGATTTGGGGAAGCGAGGACCGGGAAACGCCGCTTTATATGGCGAAACGGATGGAAAGGGAAATAAAAAACTCGGGCCTTGCCTTGATTGAAGGCGCGGGACATTTTTGTTTCCTTGACGATTATCGAAGATTTTGCTCTATTATCAAAGTGATGTTGGAGGGGTGACCTATGAGGACCGAACTGTACGATATTTTTTATTCGATACTGTGCGCGGCTGCTGTGATATTCGCATCCGTACGTTTTATGCATATGCTTCAGCTGGAAAGTTATCAGGGGAAAATGTACGTCAAGTGGCTGTCAAAGCATAAATCCGCCGATGCCGTGCCTTATTTAATGACGGGCGTCGTAGCGGTTGCTCTCAGCATGTGCTATCCTTTCTTTTACTACCGTGAAGGTTTTTACGAATTATCGGACATGATGCCGTATGCCGCAGATGCCGGCTATCTTTTGCTGCTCGTGTTCATAGGCTTCGCGGAGCTGAAAAAACCGAAGGTAAAACCGTTTGTTGTGACAGGCAGAATTGTTCGCCTTGCGGTTGTTTTGGGACTGCTGGCTGCGATTTTTACCGTCAGCGAGCTGCTCCTTCAGCCGCTTATGTCCTCTCTGGGCGGAATCCTTCTTGTATTCCTTCTTCGCTACGTTCCGGGGTATTCTCTCCCGTTATTTGTACTGCTCGCCTACTTTATTACATATCCTGTTGAAAGCGCCGTTAAGAAATGGTATTTCAACGACGCAAAAAAAAAGCTGGGGCAGATGCGGAACCTGAAAAAGATAGGGATAACCGGGAGTTTCGGCAAAACCAGCACTAAATTCATTTTGGGCACGATCCTCAGCGAGCGTTTTAATACCCTGTTTACTCCGTCCTCATTCAATACATCGATGGGCGTTACGCGTGTCATAAGGGAGAGGCTGAATGCCGATCATGAAGTCTTTATCGCTGAAATGGGCGCAAGGTATAAAGGAGACATCAAGGAGCTGTGCGAGCTTGTAAAGCCCGGGATCGGAATCATTACTTCCATAGGGAAACAGCATCTGGCCACGTTCGGCTCGTTTGAAAACGTGATAGCTACGAAGTCGGAACTGATTTCGGCCCTTCCGGAGGACGGAGCGGCAGTCCTTAACGGCGATAACGAATACTGCAGAAGAATGGCGGATGTTTGTTCCTGCAAAACCGTCCTATTGTTCGGCTTGGACAGCAGCGATCTTTTTATGCGCGCGACGGATATTAGAACGGGCGAAAACGGCTCCTCATTCACGCTTTCGACTTCGGAGGGAGAAAGCGTAAAATGCTCCACAAAGCTCCTCGGCAGGCATAATATTTTGAACATTACGGGCGCAGCTGCATGCGCAAAGCTTTTGGGCATGTCTCTTGAGGAGATCGCAAACGGCATATCAAAATTGGAGCCCGTCGAGCACCGCCTTCAGCTCATACCCGGTCCCGTAACGGTAATCGACGACGCGTTCAACGCCAATCCCGAGGGAGTCAAATATGCGCTTGACGTGCTCAGGGAATTCAAAGGCAGGCGCATCATTGTGACGCCCGGCATGGTGGAGCTCGGGGAGGAAGAGGACGCGCTTAACAGGGAGTTCGGCCGCTCGATAGCGGATGCTGCCGACATAGCGATACTGGTCGGCAAAGGGCATGTTGAGCCTATACGCGAAGGTCTTTTGTCCAAAGGGTTCGACCCGGACAATATAATAAAAACGGACACCCTCAAAAGCGCGAGCGAAGTTTTGCCTTTGTATACGACTCCCGGCTGCGTAGTATTGTTTGAAAACGATTTGCCGGATAATTACAATGAATGAGGAGGCAAGCAATGATAAACTTAGGCGTTTTGTTCGGCAGCCGCGCTGCGGAGCATGATGTATCCATCGTTTCCGGCCTGCAGATACTTGAAAACGCTGACAAAAGCAAGTATAACGCGTTTCCCGTTTATATATCCCGCTCGGGAGAATGGTTTATCGGCGAACGCTTAAGGGACATCAAAACATACAGGAATTTCGATCCGGAAAAAAAGGGGCTGACGCGCGTGTTCCTTCCGCCCGTACCTGGCGCGAACGGGTTGTACAAGGCTTCGGGGGGCTTGTTTTCCAAAAGCGGCAAGGTATGCGGTCTTGATTGCGCTATACTGGCGATGCACGGCATGCACGGCGAAGACGGAACGCTTCAGGGCTTGTTCGAGCTTGCGGATATACCCTATTCATCCTGCGGAGTGACCGGCTCGGCGCTGGGAATGGATAAAATAGTTATGAAGGGATTATTTAGAAGCATGGGTCTGCCGGTGCTTTCCTCAAAATATTTTTTGCGCAGCGAATGGAGGAATGACCCCGAAAAGGTGCTGGATGAAGCTTCAAAGCTTGGATTTCCGTTGTTTATAAAGCCCGCCAATCTGGGTTCTTCCATAGGCATCGCAAAAGCTTCGGATATGGAATCGCTAAGGCGCGGGCTGGACGTCGCCGCCGGATTTGACAGGCGTATTTTAGTTGAGAAGGGCATCGATAAACCCGTTGAGATCAACTGCGCGTGCCTCGGCTATGACCGGGATGTTATGGTGTCGCTTTGCGAACAGCCGTCTTCGTGGGAGGAGTTTTTGACTTTTGAGGATAAATACACAAGGGGAGAGGGCTCAAAGGGAATGAAGTCCCTGAGCCGAATGATACCCGCGCCGATAAGCGATGAGCTTACAAAGCGCATTCAAGACATGACTTGTGAAATTTTCAGGTTCTTTGAGTGTAAAGGCGTCGTGCGAATAGATTACCTGATGGACAAAGCATCCGGCGATGTTTATGTCAATGAAATCAACACCATCCCCGGTTCATTTGCGTTCTATCTGTATGAACCTATGGGATTGAAGTTCAGGCAGCTTATCGACAAGCTTGTGGAATTCGCTTACAAAGCGCTGGACGAAAAGAGGGAATCCGGGTTTGCGTTCGAATCCGAGATACTCAGCAAAGCGATGCTTGGCGTTAAGCCGAATAAATTGAAATAACGGCGCAGAATAGCGAATGATAAACGGAGTTTACGGGAGGTTTTAATGAGTCTTTATTCCGATTGGAAGGAAATCGCCGAAGAGGAGAGAAGCCGGGGAGAACAAAAAAAGTTTTGGGACGAGTATTTCGAAAAGGAAACCGAGAATTATAAAAAGATCCTGTCGCAGCCGGATAAGGTTTTTTCGGGGAAGCTGTGCGAGCTTGCCGATGAGTTCTCAATGGACGAGGTCGCGTTCACAGGATTTTTGGACGGCATAAATTCAAGCCTTAAAAAGGAGCTCAAACTCGATTCTCTTAAAAGCGGCAGCAAAGTCGAGCTCGACGTGGATTTTGAAAAGCTGTACTTCAACATGCTGGACGCGAAAGCTCATTGGCTTTATGGGCTCCCGCAATGGGATTCCATACTGACTGAAGAAAGCCGCAAACGGATTACGAAGGAATTTCGCGCGTCAAAGATGTTTATAAGCTCAAAAACCGCAAACCGCAACGATCCATGCCCTTGCGGAAGCGGCAAAAAATATAAAAAGTGCTGCGGAAAAGTCTAAAGGTTTGCAGGCACTATATTTATCAAACAGCCCATGCGGGCTGTTTGATTTGTCGGGTGAGCGGCGGGAGACGCAGCACTGCTTACAGACAAGTTCCGTTAGTGCGTATGACCTTAGCATAAAAGCGGGCTGAATCCTTTAATATTCGCCGCTGGGTTTTAAAATCGACGTAGATGAGTCCGAACCGTTTGTCATACCCGAAATTCCATTCGAAATTGTCCGTCAGGCTCCAATAGAAATATCCTAGTACGGGGATCCCTTCATTTATCGCTTCTTTTAGCTCGATAAGATACCTTTTCAGAAAGTCGATTCGGTCGGGATCGTGCACTCCTCCGTCCAAAAATATGCGGTCGTTGCATGCCTGTCCGTTTTCGGTAATATATATTGGCAGGCCATACCGTTTGTATAATAAAAAACAGCCGTAACGCATTATTTCCGGAGTCACCGGCCAGCCCATCGCGGTTTTCGGATATCCGGGAGGAAGCGCCGCTTCTTCACCGAAGCGGTCGACCGGCTGTCCGCTGTATATATTCGCTCCGAGAAAATCGAGCTTTCCTTTAATCATATTTTTCTCGCTCACCGGAATTGAATCCCAGAACCTGTTTATAAAATTCGGGGAGTTTTCCGGAAAGCAGCCTTTTATCAAAGGGTCAAGGAACAGGTTATGGCTGAATGTCCAGTCGTCGGGCTGAAGCGAAATCGACGCAGCTTCGGCGATTCTGAGCGATTCATCGGTTTTTTCTGCGGGCAAACAGAGCTTTCCGGCTGATGCGATACCGATTTTAGTCGAAGTGTCGCTTGCTTCCCGCAGGGCTTCAACCGAGTATCCGTGCGCCAGCAGAATATTTCGGATACAGATTAAAAGCTCATCATTATCAAGGCGAAGCCCGGGGGCATTGATGCCTCTGGCGTGGCCGAGTCCGATTACGCATTGAGGTTCGTTGAGGGTAATATAATTCTTGATGCGTCCCGAAAAATGCTTCGCGACGACAGATGAATATTCCCGAAAGGCGTCCGCGGTACTGCGGCTTAGCCACCCGCCTTCCTTTTGGAGGCGTGAGGGAAGGTCCCAGTGGAACAGAGTTGCATAAGGGGTTATGTTATTTTTGATAAGAAGATCGACAAGCGCATCGTAATAATCGAGTCCCTTTTTATTGACAACGCCTCGCCCTTCGGGCAGTATGCGCGGCCAGCTGAGAGAAAAACGGTAGGCGCTAAGACCCATTTGTTTTATAAGTCCGATATCCTTTTCATAGCGGTGGAAGGCGTCGCAAGCGACGTCTCCGTTTTCGTTATTTAAAATGTTTCCTTCGATGTGCGTGAAATCGTCCCAAATGCTTCTGCCTTTGCCGTCCGCATTCCAGCCGCCTTCTATTTGGTAAGCGGAGCTCGCGGCGCCCCAAACGAAATTCTCCGGGAAAGCCATAACTTTTCTCTTCCTATATCATGTTATTTGAATACTTCGACCCGGTACTTTGTTTTGCCGGGTATGAACGGGACGGTATTCCCTTCAACGGGCTCGCCGTCAACCTCAATCTCGGCTTGTCTCCTGCCTCCGTTATGCACCGTTATATGATAATCCGCTCCGCGGAATCGCCTCGTTACCGTGTACTCGCTTATTGACAAGGGGATGCACGGGTCTATCATTAGCCCGTCATAATTTGGGCGGATTCCGAGTATGGCTTGACTTGCTTGAATAAATGACCACGCGGCGGTCGCTGTCAGCCAGCTGTTCTTGGCTTCTCCGCAGCGTTTCGCGGACCGGCCCGCTATCATCTGGCTGTATACATAAGGCTCCGTCCTGTGAATATCGCTTAAGTTCTCTATATAAGCGGGGCATATGCGGGCATAAACGTCAAAGCACTCGTTTGGATTTTTAAGCTTCGCTTCGGCAAAACCTATCCAGGAGTTGTTTTGGCAGAAAACCGAGCCGTTTTCCTTGTATCCGGGCGGATAGCTCGTGATCTCGCCGAGTTCTTTCCGGTATTCCGTATAGCTCGGATACAGTATTTCGATTCCGTATTCCGAAAGGAGATGCTTTCGCGCCGAATAAAGAGCGGTTTTCGCGAGCCCCTCCTCTATTCCGATGCCGGCCATCACGCAAAATCCCTGCGGCTCAATATAGATCATGCCTTCTTCGCATTTCCTGCTTCCGACTTTATTCCCGAACGCGTCGTATGCCCTGAGGAACCATTCGCCGTCCCATGCGTGCATAATAATGTTTTTCTTCATGCGCTCAACATGAAAGTCTATATCCTCGGCTTCTTCGGGCGAGCCGAAGCGGCGGCACAATTCGGAATATTCAGAGCCGTAAAGCGCAAACATCGCGGCTATGAATACGCTCTCCGCGTTTGAGTTTTCAATATTCGAGCATGTCTGAAAACTTTCATCCGGCTTGTTTGAAAAGCTGTTGAGGTTAAGGCAATCGTTCCAGTCGGCCCTGCCTATAAGCGGCAGCCCGTGCGGTCCGAGATGATTTAAAGTAAAGCGGACGCTTCTTCGAAGATGCTCGAACAGCGGCTGTTCGCTGCCGGTTTTATTGTTGAAGGGCGCAGGTTCCATTAAAATCGAAGCGTCTCCGGTCTCCCTGATATATGCCGAAACGCAGGCGATGAGCCAAAGCGGATCGTCGTTAAAACCCGATCCGATATCCGCGTTACCGCGTTTGGTAAGAGGCTGATATTGGTGATATGTGCTTCCGTCCTCAAATTGGATTGCCGCAAGGTCAAGTATGCGTTCGCGTGCGCGTTCGGGTATGAGATGAACGATCCCCAAAATGTCCTGGCAGCTGTCCCTGAACCCTATTCCGCGGTCGGTGCCGCTCTCGTAATAGCTTGCGCTGCGGCTCAGGTTAAAAGTGACCATGCACTGATACTGATTCCAAATATTGACCATGCGGTTAAGCTTTTCGTCGGGGCTGTCAAGTTGAAAACTCGAAAGCAGGTCGTCCCAGTAGCGATGAAGCTCGTCAAGGGCAATTTCAACCGATCTGTCAGCCGAATATCTCTTAACTACTTCCTTCGCCGGGGTTTTGTTTATCACATCCTTGCTTTCCCATTTTTGATCCGGAGGGTTTTCCGCATAGCCTATGATGTATATGAATGTTTTTTCCTCGTTTGGACCAAGCTCAACATCTATCCTGTGGCCGGCCATCGGGAACCATCCGCAGGCGTAACTGTTGCCGCTGACACCGCTAAAGACCTTTTCGGGCGCGTTCCATGAGCCGAACCGCCCGAGGAAAGAATCCCTGTCCGTATCGAACCCGTGAACAGGCGCGTTTACGCTGAAAAAAGCGTAATGATCACGGCGTTCCCGATATCCTGTTTTATGATATGCAATGCTGCCTTCGAACTCGATTTCGCCGGTATTAAGGTTGCGCTGAAAATTCTGCGCGTCATCCACCGCGTTCCAAAGGCACCATTCTATGGCACTGTAGAGCTTTATCGTCTTTTTTGAAGCGGAACTGTTTTTCAGCTTGAGATAATTGATTTCACAGGTTTCGCCGATCGGAACAAATAGTGTCAACGCAGCGCGCAATCCGTTTTTTTCGCCTTCCAATACCGTATAGCCGAGCCCGTGCCTGCATCGGTAGTCGTCAAGCTCCGTTCTGCACGGCATATACCCCGGATTCCACACCGTCCCGGCGTCGTTGATATAGTAATATCTGCCGTTCATATCCTCCGGTACGTTATTATAACGGTAGCGCGTGATGCGGCGGAATTTTGCGTCCCTGTAAAAACAATAGCCACCGCCGGTATTGGATACGAGGCTGTAAAAACCGTCATTCCCGAGATAGTTTATCCACGGAAGAGGAGTCGCCGGCGTATCTATTACATATTCTTTGGCGCTGTCGTCAAAATATCCGTATTTCATTGAAGAATCTCCCGAGAACAGTATTGCGAAAACGATTAAGTTGATATATAACATAATACACCTGCGGGCAAAAAAAGTAAAGATATAATTGGAATATTTCGTATTTTACGGTAAAATGTCATGCCGGATATGCCGGGACATTATGTTTTAATTTGAATTTAGGGTATTGACATAAGTAAAGCTCTGGAATATAATAGCATCACGAAAACGATTAAGTTATTTATCTGAATATGAGTTAATTTCCGAAATAAGAGCAGTTTCTGTAGTTTTAACAACAATCAAGCGGGTGAGTGAAATCGTCACAATAAAGGATATATCAAAAAAATGCAATGTTTCGTCCGCGACTGTAAGCAAGGCGCTTAACGGCCATTCGGATATCGGCGAAGAAACCGCTGAATACATTCGGGCGGTCGCAAGGGAGATGGGGTATTTGCCGAACTCCGCGGCCCGTGCGCTTAAGACGAACCGCTCCAATAATATAGGAGTTCTGTTTATCGACAAAACTCAAAGCGGGCTTGCTCACGAATACTTTTCCGCGGTGCTCAATAGTCTTAAAGTGGAAGCTGAACGGCGCGGATTCGATATAACTTTTATAAGCAGGAATATCGGCAATTTTAAGATGAGCTATCTCGAGCACTGCAGATACAGAAAGTGCGACGGAGTGGTGATTGCGTGCGTAAGCTTTGACGATCCGGAGGTTATCGAGCTTGTAAAAAGCGATCTGCCTACCGTGACAATAGATCATGTGTTTGACAATACTACCGCGATACTTTCCGATAATATCAACAGCGTAAGATCCCTTGTGAATTACATATATGACCGGGGGCATACAAAAATAGCTTTTATACACGGCGAAAAGACGTCGGTTACTCAAAAAAGGCTCGCGAGCTTCTATAAAACATGTGAGGAACTCGGGATATCCGTTCCCGATAAATGCGTAAAGGCTGCGGCGTACCATGATCCGAAGTCGAGCGCCGTCGCGACGAATGAGCTTCTCCGCCTGTCCGACAGACCTACGTGCATCATGTATCCCGACGATTTTTCGTTCATTGGCGGCAGAAACGAGATAGAAAGGCAGGGCCTTTCGATACCCGGCAACATTAGCGTCGTAGGGTATGACGGAATAAACCTTTCTCAGGCGCTCCGCCCGCGCTTGACGACTTGGAAACAGGATACCGAAACGATAGGACGCGAGGCGGCTTCAAAGCTTATCGACGCGATTGAGAACCCGAAGATTTCGATACAGCAGCAGATCACCGTTCCGGGTGAGCTGATTGAGGGAGAAACCGTAAATCGGCTTCTGGCAGTAAAGCCCAGTCCCAAACAGAACCGGGCCGCGATTTCCCAAAGGTAATTAATTGAATCGAATTCGAGATTAGCATAGGCTTCCCGACAGGCTATGCTATCATAAAAAAAAGGAGGAAAACCATGGGTACATTTAAAAAACTGTTAGTGCTTGTTGTAGCGTTTGCAATTATGGCTTCAATAGTTGCATGCCAGCAGCCGGTATCTGAGCCTGAGCAACCGCAAGAAACAAAACCCGTTGCCGAAACTCCCTCGGATAAGCCTGCAGAACCCGCAGTGGAAGAGGGCAAAGTCTTCAACATCTACTGCTGGAATACGGAGTTCCAGGACAGGTTCAAAATGTTCTTTGAAGACAAAGGCCTTGTTCCCGAGGGAGTCACGGTCAATTGGGTAATCACCCCGAGCGACGGCGGGGCTTATCAGCAAAAGCTCGACGAGACCCTTCTTGCGCAGGAAAGTGCGGCCGCTGACGACAGGATCGACCTTTTCCTCATCGAGGCCGACTATGCGCTAAAGTATGTCAACAGCGACTATACTTTGGACGTGTATAAGAGCGTAGGCCTCACCGAAGCTGATACTGCCGATATGTATCAGTATACCAAAGATATCTGCACGGATGCAAACGGAATTCTCAAGGGCGTATCGTGGCAGGCTTGCCCGGGCGGATTGATTTATCGCCGTTCCATCGCCAAGGACGTTCTCGGTTCGGATGATCCCGCGACAGTGCAGGCGGCTTTGGACAGCTGGGCGAAATTCGACGCCGTCGCAGCACAGGCCAAGGCGAAAGGATATTACATGACGTCGGGTTATGTTGCTACCTATCGCACGTTCTCCAATAACGTGTCCGCGCCTTGGGTAAACGAGAACGATGAGATCGTGTTCGATCCCTCAATTAAGCAGTGGATAGCTCAGACCAAGACTTATCTTGATAACGGCTACACCCTGCCCTACGGGATATGGGATGCCGAAAGCTTTAACGAAGCCAAGGTAGACGGCAGAGCTATGTGCTACTTCGGGCCCGGATGGTTCTTTGACTTCTGCTTAATGCCCGCGACCCTTGCGGATTCCGAAGCTGAGGCTGCCCCCGGCAACGGAAGCTACGGAGACTGGGGCCTCGTAAAGGGACCGCAGGGCTTCTTCTGGGGCGGTACTTGGATCTGCGCGGCGGCAGGTTCGGACAACGTAGGCCTGACCCGTGAGGTCATGAAGACTTTGACATGTGATAAAGACACTCTCCTGGCAATCACGGAAAAGTATGCCGACTTCACAAACAATGTCAGCGCGATGCAGGAGGTCGCCGCCAGCGACTATGCGCATCCGTTCCTCGGCGGTCAGAATCATATCGCGGTGCTTCTCGACAGCGCTCAAAGCATCGATATGAGCAACATAACGATGTATGACCAGCTGCTCAACGAGCCTCTGCCCGCGGCGTTCCTTGATTATTTCCTCGGAAACATTACCGAAGAGGAGGCTTATGACAATTTCTTCACGGCTGCGATTGAAACATATCCCAACCTGAAAAGACCCGGATAATCTGTTTCTTATTGCGGCAGAGCTGTACGCTCTGCCGCATCTGTCATATTGATGTTTTTTTAAATGGATGAGAGGGGGAGGTTGTAATAAATGCCGGAAAAAACTGAAAGGAAGACGCATAGATCCGTCAGTTACGCGAAGTGGGGCTATTTCTTTATCGCACCGTTTTTTGCCGTGTTTATCGTTTTCCAGCTGATCCCGCTTTTGTCAACGTTTTATTACAGTTTATTCGAATATTACCGCGTGGGATTAAAGCAAATAGGACCGAATTTCGTATACTTCAAAAACTATATCGAAGTACTCACCGGAGAGATGCCCGAATATGCTCTCAACACCTTAATAATATGGATAATGGGCTTTATACCGCAGATACTTGTATCCATGCTGCTAGCGGTCTGGTTTACAAGCTACCGCCTGAAATTGAGAGGTCAGCGGTTTTTTAAAACTGTAATCTATATGCCGAATCTGATAATGGCCTCGGCGCTCGCAATGCTGTTTTTCATGCTGTTTTCGCCCGTCGGTCCGGTAAACCAGATGCTTACCGAATGGGGTATTATTGACCAATCGATATTATTTTTCAATATTCCCATTACCGCCCGTGCGATTATCGCCTTTATGAATTTTTTGATGTGGTTCGGGAACACCACCATTCTTCTGATGGCGGGTATAATGGGAATCGATCAGAACCTGTTCGAGACAGCCCAGATAGACGGAGCGAAACCGTTTATGATTTTTATCAAGATCACTTTGCCGCTTTTGATGCCGATACTTGTTTATGTTCTTATCACATCCATGATAGGCGGCATTCAGATGTTTGACATTCCGCAGGTTATGACAAACCGCCTCGGCACGCCGGACAGAACGACCATGACGCTGATAATGTACCTAAACCGTCATTTGACAAGCAAGAACTTAGGCCTTGGCGGAGCCGTATCCGTTATAGTGTTTATTATGACATCCATACTGAGCGTATTCGTATACAGCTCGCTTATGAGAAATTACAGAATACCCCGTGAAAAGGCGGGAACGGCTCTTTTCGGCAAAACAAAACAAAAGCAAAGCGAGGTGGAAGTGATATGAAACGCGGCGTTTCCGGTAAAGGTGCAAAAGCGGGTTTGGCGCTGACAAGGTCCGTCTGTTACATCGTATTGATTTTGCTTTCGCTGCTTTGTATATTCTCATTCTATTTCCTTATTGTTAACGCGTCGAGACCTCATGCCGAAATCATGTCGGAGCTTTCGCTTTCACCGGGTAAATACTTGTTTAAAAATCTTTCCAATCTGCTTGCGGATAAAAACATTTCCCTTCTTCGCGGTTTGTTCAACAGTTTGTTTATATCCGCCTGTACCGCAGCGCTTACCTCATATTTTTCCGCAATGACGGCATACGGCATATACGCGTATAATTTCAGGTTCAAAAAGGCCGCGTTTACGTTTATTATGATGATCATGATGGTACCCACCCAGGTATCGGCAGTGGGATTTATCCAGCTTGTTTCGGGTATGGGGCTTATGGATACGTTTTATCCTCTAATTCTGCCGTCCATCGCGGCCCCGGTCGTATTCTATTTTATGAAATCGTATATGGAGAGCGTTCTTCCGCTCGAGATCGTTGAAGCGGCTCGGGTGGACGGCTCCAACGAATTTATGACGTTTAATCGGATCATTTTGCCCGTTATAAAGCCGGCTCTTGCAGTGCAGGCGATATTTTCTTTCGTCGCAAACTGGAACAACTACTTCACTCCTCAGCTTATAATAAATTCGGATAAAAATAAGACAATTCCGATTCTTATTGCACAGCTTCGCAGCGCCGACTACATGAAATTCGATTTGGGCATGGTTTATATAATGATATTCGTTGCTATAATACCGTTGCTGATCGTCTATATTTTCCTGTCCAAGTACATCATAAAGGGTTTGACGCTGGGAAGCGTAAAAGGATGATTTTTATAGTTTGAATAAATCGCTTTTCTGCTTCGCTGCCCATAGTGCAGCGCTGTTTTGGATTATTTTTACTTTATAAAAAACACCTGTTATTGAAAATCCGCGGCGGAGGGATATGGTGAAAACATGGAAGGGCGTAAGGGAATACGGAGCGCTTAAGGTGAGCGGAACGACGCTTATCGGGAGCAGCGGAGAAGCCGTTATGCTTGACGGGATGAGCAGCCACGGAATACAGTGGTATTCGAAGTTTGCGCGCAAGAAAAGCATAGAAATGACCAAGAAAGCCGGCGCCAATGTTTTCAGGGTCGCGATGTATACAGGCGAGGGAGGTTATCTCACAAATCCGAAAATCGCGGAGGATGTTATAAGGGCGGTTGATGACGCGCTGTCCCTCGATATGTACGCGATAATTGACTGGCACATACTGACCGATAACGACCCGTTAAGCAATGCCGGCAAAGCGGAAGCTTTTTTTGCGGGCATGAGCCGAAGATATGGCAATGAGCCGGGAGTTCTTTATGAGATATGCAACGAACCGAACGGCCCCGGCGTAACGTGGACCTCATGCGTCAAGCCTTACGCCGAAAGATTGATACCGGTCATACGGGCAAATACCGATGCCGTAATACTCGTGGGATGTCCTAACTGGAGCCAGGACGTCGACATCGCCGCCGCCGATCCGCTTGATTTCGATAATATCATGTACACTCTGCACTTTTATGCGGGAACTCACGGAGAAAAGCTCAGGGATAAATGCCGGAGGGCGATTTCGTCGGGAGCGCCCGTTTTTGCAAGCGAATGGGGCGTGAGCAGGGCGAACGGAACCGGCGGCGTGTTTACAAAGGAAAGCGACGCATGGCTTGATTTTCTTGATCGTTATAACATCAGCCGGTGCAACTGGAACCTCTCCGACAAAGATGAAACGAGTGCCGCGCTTCTCCCCGGATCGCCTGAGGGCTGGGGCGAAAAGCATCTGAGCCTGAGCGGGAGGTATGTATTTGCCCGAATGAGCTGCCGGCCATTCGAAATCGTTCCAAAGAATAATGACAGTCATTTTCAGGGGCCGATGTGATGATAAAAAAGACTTTCTGCGTTTTTTTTGCGGCAGCTCTGCTTTTCTCCGGATGCGCAGCTCCGGTGCTGAATGATGAAGATTACAGCCCCGAAATATCATCGAAGCTTGATTCCGGGATGACGCAGCCGCCTTTACGAACGGGAGCGGACCGCAATGTTAATATGGTTAAAAACGGAGACTTTTCAAACGGCATTGTTAACTGGAGTTTGTTCCTTGATAAAGGGGGGTCAGCCGATCTTTTGGCCGTTGACGGAGAGGCCTTAGTTGATATTGCCTCCTGCGGCGCTGAGGATTATTCGGTGCAGCTCTATTACGACGGGTTCAAGCTTGAAACAGGCGGCGTATATATATTTTCGTTTGAAGCGAGGTCGGACATCTACCGGTCGATATGCGCAAGGCTGCAGCTTAACGGAGGAGATTATACCGGATATGCCGAGGGGATTTTCGAAACGTCCGCAAATATGAAACGGTATGAAACGGTGTTTACAATGGAGCACGGAACCGATCCCGCTCCGCGGCTTTGCTTCAACATAGGAAAGCCGAAGGGGCAGGACGTGCTTCCCCCAAACAAAGTCTATATAGATAACGTACAGGTTTCGCTGCTTGACGGTTCGGGAATAATCAAACCCCCGCCCGAGCCCGGGCGCCCCGATATAAACGTAAGTCAAATCGGCTATGAGCCGGGCGATGTAAAAACTGCAGTATTGCGCGGGGCCGTAACGGGGACCTCATTCCAGGTCATAGCCGCTGACGGCACCGTATCGTTTGCGGGCGAGCTTACAGGTCCCATTGAGAGCGAACCTTCGGGAGAAAGGAACTATACGGCAGATTTCAGCGCCCTGACCCGGGAAGGAACGTTTACGGTAAAATGCGGAGACAAAGAGTCGTATCCCTTTAAAATAAGCGAGGGTATTTACGATGAAATCTTCAAACCGGTATTCCGCATGCTGTACCTTCAGCGATGCGGAACGGAAATTGCTCCTTGTTTTGCCGGAGATTTCGCACACGAGGCTTGCCATATCAGCAAGGCGTATATATACGGTACCGATGAAAAAAAGCATGTCTCGGGAGGTTGGCATGACGCGGGCGATTACGGCCGGTATGTCGTCAGCGGGGCAAAAGCTGTCGCCGACCTGCTGTTCGCATATCAGGACAACCCCGATGCTCTTGGAAGCGACGATCTCGGGATACCCGAAAGCGGCAATAATGTGCCCGATATTCTCGATGAGGCGCGTTACGAGCTTGAATGGATGCTAAAAATGCAAAGCGGCAGCGGAGGCGTCCACCATAAAGTGACCGGACTCGCATTTCCGGGAGAGGTTATGCCGGAGGAGGATACCGATGATGTTTATATACTTCCGGTGTCCAACTGTGCCACAGGGGATTTCGCGGCAGTAATGGCGATGAGTTATACAGCGTTCAGGGACTTCGACTTGAAATTCGCAAAAAAATGCCGTTCGGCGGCCGAAAAGGCATGGAATTACCTGCAGGCAAATCCGGGCGGACGGTTTAGAAATCCGGAGGATGTTTTTACGGGAGAGTATTATGACGGCAGCGATTCGGACGAGCGCTGTTGGGCAGCGGCTGCACTTTACCGCGCTTTTGGAGATAATAAATATATTGATGCGTTTGAAAGAATCGCGGATCTTTACGTATACGTGCAGGACGGATACGGCTGGAGCGACGTCGGAGGCTACGGCAATAAGATTTACCTTTCCCTTGATCCTGCGGTCACGGATCCCGGATGCGTTCAAAAAATCAAAGATGCCATGAAGAAAAAAGCGGACAGCTGTTTAACCAATTCAAAGTCGGATGCATACGGCATATCGCTTGGACTTTCCTATAATTGGGGCAGCAATATGACCGTGTGCGACAACGCGAATTTTCTCATCCTTTCGGCTGATTTATTCGGCAATACCGACTACCTGGCTGCTGCAAAAAGGCACTTGAACTATATATTCGGCATAAATCCCATGTCTCTGTGTTTCGTGACGGGGTTTGGCTCGGTATCGCCCGTAAATACGCACCATCGCCCGTCTATGGCTACAAACTCGACAATGACGGGCATGCTTGCGGGAGGGCCCAACAAAAACCTTGAAGACCCGTACGCCAAGGCCGTGCTGCAAGGCTGTCCGCCTGCAAAGTGTTATGTGGATAACGCTCAGAGTTTTTCCACCAATGAGGTGGCGGTATACTGGAATTCAGCGCTGATAAGGCTTTTGGCCAATATACTTAGCAGGTGATGCTGCCAAACAGACCTGCGAATCGTCATTTTTCTCTCCGGGGGAGTGCCGCAATCCGTAACGGGATCTGCGGCATTTCTTCTATACGGGCAAATGCAGGCCGGGTTGCATGCAAGAACAAAAAATGGTAAAAACCGATCATCTGTTTTATAATAGCTATACGCCCTTTTTTGATGGGGCGAGGGATGAGCTTTGCTTCGTTAATCCTTAATTGACGGCAGTGCTTCGGCGGCAGAACGTAACGTTACAATTTCAGTGATATGAGGTATACAAATTGGCGGGAACACTGTATATTGTCGCAACTCCTATCGGAAACGGCGAAGATATAACGGAAAGGGCAAAACGCATATTGGCAGAAGCGCATATCGTCGCAGCCGAGGATACGCGCACCACCCAAAAGCTTTTTAACATGCTCGGCATACGGAATAAAATGGTGTCGAATCATAAATTCAACGAAAAAAAGCAATCGGATTATTTAGTATCCGAGCTTTTGAAAGGGAAGGACGTTGCTATCGTTTCCGATGCGGGGACTCCATGCATATCCGATCCGGGGCATATTATCGTTAACAGCGCGATAATAAACGGAATAAAAGTGGTCGGCGTTCCGGGCGCTTCGTCCGCAATTACGGCTTTGTCAATATCGGGGTTCAATTTTGTTTCGTTCGCTTTTTACGGATTTTTCCCGAGAGAGAGCGAGGAAATAAGAGAGTCGCTAAAAAGACTTAAAGTAAGCGGTATCGGCGTGTCTGTTTTTTTTGAATCGCCGAAGCGCATTATTAAGCTCATGCGCATTATGGCGGAGGAGTTGCCGGATGCAAAGCTGTGCCTTTGCAACGATATGACAAAAATACATGAAAAGATCTATCGGGGCACGGCTTTTGAGGTTCTCAGAGAGCTGGAGGAAAATCCGAACGCGGATAAAGGCGAATATACGCTCGTTATTAAAACTGAAATCGAAGAGGTTTTGAACGCCGAAGAACGGCAGTCGATCGAATCAGTTTTGGTCGATCATATTGTTAAAAACGGAGGCACCGTTAAATCAGCCGTACAAGCCTTGCAAAAAAAATATAAAGGTCAAATTACGAGAAAGGAATTTTACGCGGCAGCGCTAAATTTGAAAGAACTCATGCCCGCATTCTTCCTTTCGGATACCGGCGGACCGGACGAAGGTGAAATAAAATAGCGTGCATATACGGGCTTGCAGGTTCGGACAGAGCTTCATACGCTGCCCGTTCGTGCCGAAGGAGTCAGGTCATATCCATGAGCTTACAGGACAAGTCTCGATGATAACGGCGGAATGCACCGCCCGGCGCGCGGGATTCGCTTCGAGCGTTTTTCGGCAGGCAGGAAAGTATTTATTTAAGAAACCTGTATTTTCCGGGAAATAGATATCATAATTCCTGAGTTTCATAGGTCATGTTTTGAGTAATTATAAGTTGACACGGTAATGACTTTCTGCTAGAATACTGAATTGTCGACGGAGCGCGGGATTAACGAATGTGAGCGTCGGTAGAAGCGATGCGCCTGTAGCTCAGGTGGATAGAGCAACGGCCTTCTAAGCCGTTTGTCCGGGGTTCGAGTCCCTGCAGGCGCGCCAATCCGTATATGGTGGGTATAGTTCAGTTGGCTAGAACGCCAGATTGTGGCTCTGGAGGTCGTGGGTTCGAGACCCACTACTCACCCCACTGTCAATGGGGCGTCGCCAAGCGGTAAGGCACGGGACTTTGACTCCCGCATTCGTAGGTTCAAATCCTGCCGCCCCAGCCAAATAATAAGACCCGTTAGCTCAGTCGGTAGAGCACTTGACTTTTAATCAAGGTGTCCGGAGTTCGAATCTCCGACGGGTCACCA
>MWCU01000026.1 GCA_002070205.1 Firmicutes bacterium ADurb.Bin182
CCGCCGTTATCTTCTTACCTCTATTATATCATGCGGCGGGCATACGGTGGGTTTTCGGACGGTCTGACCACGAAGAAAAGCTCTTTTGTCTACCACGACAAAGGGGCTTTTTTCATGCCTTGGAGGCAAATTAGGCAAAAAACATGGCGCTTGGGGCTCAAATGGGGATAAAAGGTCAACCACAGAAAGCCGGAGCGGTGTCAAACCAGCATCGGCTCTCTTTTTTTGACATTAAAACCGCGTTACTTTTTGTGTTTTCTTGCTCTGCAAGAAAGTCGGCAATCGACTGACCGAGGGGATTTGAACCAATAATATTGGAATCAGCCTGTTCAAAAACGGCATAATGAGCAGGCCAAAGCGCTTAGGCTAAGCAAGATATATTTCGGAAAGAGATATTTGCATAGGCTATTATTTACCTTCTGCAGCACTTGCCTTCTTTGAACTATATCGTGTATCCTTTCGCCGTATGCCGGAACCATCTTCGGTAACATAATAGTTAGGCCATTGTTATTCCAATCTAATAACAATATGATTATCTGTAATGCCGGTACTATGGATGGCAGGAATAATTGAAGCTGCATGGAACGAATTCTATAAATTCGCCGTCTAAATAGCAGGAGGGATTTTTATGAAAAAGTTCGTATTTCTTTTGATGATTTGCTTCTTGATTCTATCATTCCTCGCTTGCTCTAGTACGGATGAGAATAAACTATTAGGAAGCAATACAGTGCAAAACCACGTGCTGCCGACCAAAGGCACGCAGGAGAACGATGAAGTAACCACCGTAATTACGCCGGACAAGATGTCGTTTGTTCGCGAGTATAAACCTGATGAGATTGTAAAAATATTGTACTTCGATGATTCTCAACCACCCGAAACACCGGCGGCGACATACACAAACGAGCAAGAAATAAGCAAAATATTTACGATGCTGGAAGGCATAACGTTGGACCGTGAACTTGATGAGGCTGAACTTCCTGAAATCGCTCCGGGAGATTTCTGCGGTTATACGATCGAGTTTAAAGACGGCAATACGCAGACGATATGGCGCTCAGGGCAAGCCCTTTCCGTCAGCGGAAAACGCTATGCCTATTCGGGAAGCTTTGGAAAGTAGTTGCATATCAATGAGGTCATTATTTCGGCCGCGTGCAGTATCGGATATCCTCAGGGCGGGAAAATTGAACTTTTTATCGATGCATTTGATGACAAGAATACAACCATCGCAGATAACTCCGTACTAAAAAAGTTTGACGGCAGTCGCTGGAATGTCATCGAGTCTATAAAGCCGGGCATCGGAGATAAAATTCCAGTCAACGAAGCACCTTCTTATATTGACCTAAGCAACTACCCGCAGGTGAAAGCCGGTGATTTCAAAATGATCTATCAGGTATATTTACCGAATGGAAAGCTGATTGAAATTACAGTTCCTTTTACCATATTTGAAAAGTAAATAGGCTGTTCAAAAAGCATAATGATTAGGCCAATATGCTTAGGTTAAACAATATGTATTCATGATCACACAAAATAATTAGGCTATTATTCGTTTTTCTGGACAGCACTTTTCGAACTATATCGTGTATCTTTTCGCCGCACATCGGAACCATCTTGGATAACATTGCTCCTTCGTGCCTTCTCAGCTTGAACGGCGGTGAACATAGATCTGGAGATGATAGATTCATGATCATGCTCTGCTATGAGCTTCTCTCGTACACCAGAGTTGTTTTGAATGCGCCGCTTTTTTGGATAGCCGTCATTATAAGATTTGAATAAAACAACATTCGGGAGACGCAGGTACCTGCCGAACATCAACAACAATGAATGGTCGAGCAGATCATAGTAGACGATGACGGCATAGAGATACACTTAAAATGTGGGTGTGGTCATAGAAAAGGAGTTTGAATAAATAATAAGCCCTCGGAGGTCGGTTTAATCGACTTTCTGAGGGAGATCTTATTTCTTAAAAGATATCCCAAAATGTGCTATTATATTACAAGTAATATTTGAACGATAAATCGGGATCTACAGTGGAACTATAAGGCTGCTGGAGCATCGTTGCCTTGCCCTGCAGGGGTACACCTATAAGAACATTTTGAGATATTATTACGACTATTGCCCTAATGCCGGCGGTAATGCGGTGGTCTTTAGGATACACTTTTAGCGACATTTTTGAGTGAGGTAGTATTATGATCAGGAAATGCGTTGCGATGTTGATTGCACTATTGGCAATTATTCCGCTTACAGCCTGCAACGACAAGTTGGCGCAAACAGTCTCCCCTCCAAACGATGTTACTGAAACTGCAGGCAGCGTCAATCTTACAGATGACATAAACGATGATCTGCCGACTATGATTGCTGACAATAACTCACAGCAAGCCGGCACCGAAATAGATGATATTAAAGCGGCAAGCGAAGTCGATTTTCCCGACAGCATGATATATGACTTGCCGGAAAATCTAAGTGCCGGCGAGTTTGATGAGTTTTTAGGCATGGGGGGGAGGGGTTCCTCTTCTGAGCAAGGAAGGAACGGTCTGCGGATGCATAGAGCTGCATCTTTACGGTTCCGGAATCTTTGAGGGTGGCAGGCTTGTCGGCGTGACACAATTTGAAAATCACGCATGGTTTGTAAACGAGTTCACCCCTGTTTCCTCCGGCGCACCTTGCGTCTTGGTTAAATATGCGAGGGACGTTTATAACGATAACACCCATGAATATGTGGGAGAGGAATATCGGTGGTATGCGTTCTGGGCAGAAGAAGGATTCAAGCCTCTCTACGCAATCTACCTGAATGCAGATGTCTACGAGTACGAGACTTTAATTGCGATTGCAGAAAGCGTGACTTTCTCCGAGGATGCTTTTGTGACGGTGGCGGCTTCGGACTAAAGGAGGAGGGGGCCAAGAAGGTTGCTGAGGGTGCTATGCTTTTCTAAAACTCTTTTTAAGTTTCTACCTACATGACAATATTAATTGCAATTACATTGAGCGACATAATGAGCACGGAGTATGGCACGATATTCAAAGCGCCGGTCGCGCAGATCATCGTGAGCGCTGGCGGTATAGAAATACACTTCAAATGCGGAGCAGTGGCAGAAAAGGAACAGGTATAAGCAGAAAGCCTTCGGTGGTTGGAGATGCCAGCTACCGAGGGCTGTTACTTTCACTGTTTATGATATAATGATTCATGCTAGATCAAACTTTTAAAGGATCCAAGGAATAAGGAGCAATCCATGGAAAAGAGTTGGATACTGATAGGATTGCCGGATGATGATAGGCAACGGGCGCTTGTTTAGCATAGAAGTTTGCTAAAGACTGTTTGGTAAGCTATAATAAGAGGCGTATTGCAAGGAGGATGATCCATGCGTAAAGTTATTCCTTACTTATTATGTATATTACTGCTTGCCGGTTGTTCTGAATCTGCCAATTTGCCACGCATATCACCGTCCCCGGTAGCAACCGTCGCAACCACCCCTGCCGTTTCTTTTGATAAAGAGACACCTTCGTTGTCAGAAGCTCCAGCATCCATTGTTCCGGATAACAGCGAGAATGTGTTGTCAAACGAATGGGTGACAATTCCTCAAGATCAGGAGCCTTACTTTTTGCTTGGAACAAAACTGAGTCAGGAATTTCTACCCGAAAAGGAAGGCCAACTTACGGGTAACAGCCTTACCTATGAGCAAATAGTTAACTTAGGTAAAAGTCTGTATGATATACCGCATAATGAAATGTATGCAGCTTTGGAAAGAGCTGGCGTTGAAATGGAGCAACCTTTTCCCTGCGAGTTTACCGTACACTATGCACAATGCATGGATGTGATGGATGGTAAATATGTGCGCATGTATATAGCGCTATACGGTTCTCGTGAAAACATAAATCTGTTTTTCCGCAAAGAGGGAGACTTGTATACACCCCATAGCTACATTTATTATTCAGCTACACGTGGTGATTCAAAAACGAGTTTTCAAAATTTCGCAGATCAGGATTGGATGGTGTACGAGGTATACGGTGGCAGTGGCTTGGGCTATGTGGAAGATTGGACCGTATGGTATAATCTTACGACTTGCTGTAATGAAATCGGCTATTTGAGCAGATACCACAATGATGGTAATGTAGCCAGTTCTGTATATGAGATGCAGGGTATAGATGTTCTCACCACAAATGTGGTGGACGTTAGGGATAACAGCGTCTTAAAACTATCTGTGCACATGCAACTTGAAACGATGTATTGGATTACGCAGGAGGATATCGAAAATGGGCTTCCTGCCCCGGAGCCGGATAAAATCGTAGCGCAAACACAGGTGCAATTGAATTACGATAAAACGGAACATGCTTTTTACATCCGGACCTTACCAGAAGCGTACCCATTAAGCTTGAATTATGATAGAAGCCAATGGCTGATTTATGTAGGTGATTCAATTTACCGGTTGCTCAACGCAGGTAACGATTATCAGAAGCAATGGGCTGAGCTTTTTTATAAATAGAAATTTCTGTGGCACGGAAGTTTATTTGGCTACAGTAACCTGTTAAGAAACTCTCGCTAATATCATATACTCTTAGTCGTTTTGCCTCGTTTCTGCTCCGTTTGGTCGCTTCTTGGCAAAAAGAATCGGCGGTTTTCCAAGGATAAGCGTCGATTCTTTTTGTATTCTTATTTGTTCTTTTTTCTTTAAAACCGCCGATTCCAAATAAGAAATAATAAAGAAGAAAGAAAAATTGAGGCGGGTTTGGATATCTTCGATGAGTAAGTACATAAAAGAGTCGACATTATGAGCATTGACCTTTCTCCTTTAAAACCACTGACTCCAAATAATAAATAATAGATAAAAAAGAAAAAATGGATTTCTCATATAGACGGTTCATATGTGTAGACAAAAATAAAATCAACATGATAATATAAATACTTAGGTGGCAGTTATACTAAAAAGAGCGGGAGTGCCTAGCTCGACGGACGTTTATAATGGTATATGGATTTAGGCGGTGCGTTATATGAAGCGAATATTGAATACAGAAATCGCGCGTTTCTTTTTAAAGTATGCGGGCATGATGGCGATACCCGTTTACATCGTCTTTACTTTTATATCCTATTCACACAACCCCGGTATAAATCCATTGGAACATTGGCTCAGCGATTACGGCAACCCGCTTGTTAATCCGGGCGGCGCCGTATTCTACAATACGGGATGCAGCATAACCGCAATACTGCTGGCTGTTTTCTATATCGGGATGTTTCGCTGGTACAGGCGCGACCGCGCGGCAAGAAAGTTCAACATAAGCTTTATCATTGCGCAAATAAGCGGCCTCGCCGGCTCTGCGTTTTTGATACTGACGACCGTCTTTCCGCTCGGCGCGCAAACGGAGCTGCACAGCGCTTTCAGCATGGCAAATATGATAGCAATGAGCAATTTTCTGGCCTTCACGGCGACAGGATTTTTGCTGAGCCGTAAAATCCATAAGAGCATCGGCATTTTCGGGTTCCTTGCCGCAGGCTTTAACATCGTAACGATGAATGCGTTTGTCGATCTGTTTGTTGCGGAGTGGGTATACTTTTTGCTGTTCATGTGCTATATGGTACTGGTCACGATTAATTACGAACGGTTACAAACGGGGGATGGGAAGCCGGTAACTGAAAGGAATTCATAGAAATGGAAAGGGTTTTACTCATGTGAATAAAAGAAGAATATTATGATCTTGTTTTGAAAGGCCGCAAGTTAACCGCGGACTCTTCTGTTACTCGATGCCCATGCCCGAATGCCCGTCAGAGAGCGGGATAAAGAATCAGAATATTCCGTTTCCGCTGTCCGATAAAAACCGCACAGTATTAAGATCGGGGATGACTTTTATTCGGAAGTTATCCTTTTTTTGCGGCACATCATATACAAATCGAGTTTTTTATCATATCCATACTAAAAAAACAAATCCGTCATATATATTCTACATAACAAAATTCGCAGCAAGAGGTCATTTATGGATTTAAACGAAAAGGCTAATGAACTTATCGGGCTGCACATAAGGAAAAAAGATATTGCAAACGAGCTTGCCAAGCTGGAATTGAGCTATGAGGACCGCGAAAAGGATTTGTATAAGGAGTTTGTTACGAAGAATATCGACGAATTCTCCATAAACGGTTATACGCTCAGACCCGTATTGAAATTTTCAGCCGTTGTCAAAAACGACAAAACGATTCGGGTCATGAGACGCAGGGGGTATAAGGACTTAGTCAAACCCACCATTCATCCTAGCACGGTCCATGCCTTCATCCGAAGGATATCGGAGGAAAATGACGGAAAACTGCCGCAATGGGTAGCGGACAATTTTAAAATCAGCAATAAAGGCACTATTTCTATCAGAAAGGATTGACACTCCTTAAGAGGCGTTTATGGACGGTTTTTCGCATTTGCCGAACATATTTGCTGTGAATCTGCTGCGATTCGATTTTATTATATTCATCGCGGCGTTTGTCAACTTGATCATTTATATATTGGTACGCCGGGAATCCAAAAAATTATATAGAAAAATGCACTTGACCATATTCATTCCGTCTCACGGCATGTTCAAAAACGAGGCGGATGAGCTGCTCATAGTGGACGAGACTGATATAATCGCAATGCGAAAAAAGTCCGGGATGCTTTATAACGTTTTTACTGCTTTAACGAGTATTTTCTGTCTGCTGGGGATTCTGGGGACCGTTATTTCGCTGATCCCTATGGTCGAACAAATGGACGTCATAAAGACCAACTTTTTTTTGGCGCTGACTTCAACGTTTTGGGGATTGGTATTTGCGATTATTTTTAAAACACTGGATGCTTTTATTTCGGGCATTATCGATGATAATGAAAAAACCGTAGCTTTGTATTTGGAAAGAAATGCAAAAAGATTCGCGGTGAAAGAATGAAACGCGGCACGATAATTGAGCTTACCTCATTGCTGGACGTGATTTTGATACTCATGTATCTGGTGCTTGCGGCCGCATCTTCGAAGGCAGACGAAGCCCGGATAAAAGCTTCCGAATTCGACGCGCTTAATACGCGCGTAAAGCAGCTGGAGGAAGAAAACGAAGCGCTTTCGCGAAAGGCCGACGTCAATTCTGCCCTTCGGGAAAACTGTTTTGTCATTACGCTCTACGTAGAAAAGAACAACGGGTCAAGGATGATAGTCCTGGAGAATGATGCCTTAGGTACAAAGAACTTCGATTTGACCTGGGAAAACCGCTTGTATGCCAGGAACGCTCTCGGTGCGGATATTTCTCAAAAAGTAAAAAAAGCTTTCGAATCGGGACATCAGATAGTTCTTATCGTTTTCCGATATGACAGGAACGAGATCTACAGGAAGGATTATGAGCTCGTCGTTTCAGTCGTTCAAACTCAAAAAGCCGACAGCAATGTTTATTATGCGGAATATGATATGGGAGGCTGAGAAAAGTGGAAAAAGAACCGCGCAGAAAAAAGCGTAAAATAAAAGGCAAATTGATTTTGACCGGTATTGCGGCCGCTTTATTCCTCGGATTCGGATTGGGGATGGGCGGAGGAGGCGGATTGTTCAAAAAGCCGGATACAAGCAGGACGAACGGGCAGATCCCCGTCTCTCCCGCCGCTTTTATCACGCCCGGAGACGCATCTGATTTGCAGGCCGGATATACCATTGAAATCAATGAAAATTCAATCATATACAGGGGGCTCGAATACTCTTGCCCGGGCTTGAAAGAGAAGCTTTTGGCGGAATACAATCAAGATCAGGTTTATGAATTGTGGGATAATCACGCGATCAAGGCGGATTACGATGCCGTGAAAGCTATGCTTGAAGAAATCTCGATACCGTATACGGAAAAATGAATATGTTAATCTTATACACAATCTCATCAATCAGGCGAGCGATTATTGACAAATAATATATTATGGACCATAATATATTATAATTTTGGCGAAAGTTTTACGCATTCAAAAATCGCCCACACCGCTTTGCGAAAAAATGGCTTTACCGTGACTTTCCGTATTTTAATCAGCGCTTCTATTTAAGGAATTTATTCGGTTTTCTTGATAGCGCATTGATTAGTTGTTATTATTAATATACGGAAAGGCTATTTGATATAATCACAGCGAAAAATCAAACGATAAGAAGGAGATACTATGGCGCAATACTTAACATATGAATATCTTCAAGATCATCGTAGCGATTTAGCTGAACAGAACAGGCTGAATGAAGTTCGAAACATCATGTACCGCCAGGTGGTAAAGGTGTTTTTATCTCACAGGCAATCGGAAGATTACTCCGTTATGGAATCAGTAAAGGGCTTCTTTTATGAGCAGGGCGCCGTCTATATCGATTGGCGCGACAGCAACATGCTCGATTCGATGAGCTTTGAGGGCGGAAAGAAATTTACCAAGCTGATTAAGGACAGTCAAAAGTTTATTGTCGTCGCCACGCCAGACAGCCTGAAATCCGTTTCGATATCATGGGAAACGGGAATCGCGGATTCCGCGAAAGGTTATCAAAATATCACTCTGCTTCCGATAGTGCATCAATACGGCACATGGGATAAAAGGGATTATTATAACTTTTACAGCAGAATAGAATATCTGGACAATCAATGGCAGGTAATACAGGCAGATAACAAGTCCGCTGTGCCGGTAAAGGATTGGATCCGGGCAAAATAGGAACCGTTGGTTCCGCATCAATAACCCAAAAAGCAAAAACACCCTCCGTATGGAATGAAGGTTTACGGAGGGTGGTTTCATTATATGATGACGGGATGCAGCCGATAGAGCAGCATCATTGCATCTCGATTTTTCCGGAGTCTCCGGGTCCTAATGCACGGCACGGTCAGTTCTTAACAAAGTGTAAACAGCGGTGTCATTTGTTGAAACTTGACGGGCGCTGTGATAAATTTAGTGTAATAATATGACAATATAGAATAACCGCATGAAAACGCGTGCCCGTTATAAAGCAACTGCAGGTCTTAAAAGCAAAAGACAAGTTTAAGGTAGGTTTGATTCTGACGGTTTTCCGTAATGCGGGGGCTGAAATATGGAGAGACACTGTTACCTGATTGAAACTGACGAAAAGAATACTCAACGACTTCTTTATGAGGATGAAGGGATAAAGGAGTTTTTGACAAGCCTCGGCGCCCGCGTGTATGACATGGCTATGGACGCCGTCAATGATTTGTTTTTCCGCTTTTCAAAAGGCGAAATTGACGGACATACAAGCGGGGCCTCTCAGCCCGTTTCAAAAATATACTGTACGATGAATCTTTCAAGGCTGAGCATTCAGCCGTTTGCCGTATACGGGACGGATATATCAAGGGTTTCCGGGTGCTCCGGAGTGAATTATTCGCAGATATTCATAAGTCCTCAGGAGGCTTTGTACGGAATAGAGTTTTTCGGGCAGGTTTTCGGGACACGATGTTTGACAGAAGAAGAATTTCTTAAATGCAGCGCGGGAAACGGGTTCACCGATTTTTCAAAGCTCGAATCAAAAACGGTTCTTCCGGTAATATCGGATAAGGACAGAGCATTTGTATGCGGCATCGTTGAACAGATATACAATAAAAAAAATGTTGTTATCCGCCTTGCAGGGGGAGCGGATTTCGATAAAAGGGCAACCGAACTGCTTGTTCAGATCTATGCGCTGCTTCCGCCCGTCAGGCGCATTCAAACAGGATTCGTTATCAATAAAAATGCCGAAGATATCCTGCGCATTGCAGACGGCAGCGCAGCCTGTTTATTTGTGACGCCCCGCGACGAGAACGTAGATGAACTTATAAAGCAAGGATTCAGCGTATATGAGACAGGAGCTTTATTTTTCCATGAGTTCGGCGGCAGCGATTTCTATGACTTATTGTATAAATGGAGCCTCGTAGACTACAGAGAGCGAGAAGAAACGGCCAAGGTTTTTGAAAGGCAGCTGCTATTGGACGGGTACAGCGATTCAGAGCTTTATTCCATGCTTATAAAGAGCTATTATGACCCGCGGCAATGGTGGTGGGAGAGCGAGCAGGCAAAGGGTACGATCAGCGATCTTCAAGAACTTGTCGATAAGCATAAAGATACGTCGCTTTTAAAAATCAGTCCGGCAATCAACTCCCGTTTCAGAGAAAAAAGCGAAAGCCTGCTTGCCGAAGGGCGTTCTTTAAATCACATGCTCCTTGAATGCATGGAGCATCCCGATGCCGCCAACACGCAAGTCTTGGATTATTGCATCAATAACATTGGGTTCAGCAAGATCGCCCTCAGCACCGTTATGGGGTATAAAATGCGGCGTGATGAGCGGGAGCAAATCAGCCAAAAAGAAATGGAAAAGGCGTATAAGGCTGAGCTTGATGAGCAAAGAGCCGCATACGATAAGCGGATAGAGGAGATGAAAGCAAAGCATTCCGCTGAAATAGAAGCAATCGTCAAGCGGAGTGCGGAGGACGGGAGAGCGGACAGAGACGAGGAATGCGATAATCTCAGAAAGCAGATCGACCAGCTCATTGTTCGGCATAAATCCGAAATCGAGGAACTCAAGGCTGAGCACGAGGCCTTAATCAAGCAGCTTACAGATAAACACTTAAACGAGATCAGGGAAATAGAAGCAAAGAACTCGGCTTTTGTGAGCGAACTTGCCGGCAGGCATTCGGACGAGATCGCCAGGCTGAAAGCCGAGCGCGCGGAAGAAACCGAAAAATTGACAGCGAGTCAAAGCGTAAAGGCTATCCTGAGCGGCGCAATGCAGCAGGCGGACCAGGAAAGCGTGCTGGATGAGACATTGAGATCCGCGCGAATGTCTTTTTCAGTTGATGAGCCGAAGAGAAAACAGCCTTTATTGAAGTTTAAACCGGATCATCAGGTTCCAAGAAGGCAGGGCTTTGGGTTAATCAGCTTGCGGAATATAAGGAGCAAGCTGTTTGGCGGAGGAAATGCCCGGAAGGAGAAAATCCGCGCCGTACCCGGTTTTAATTCGGGCGGGTTTGAAGTAACGGATATAAGTCAAAAGAGCCTTTTGAGCGAGCTTGAAAGGGTAAGAGGAAATAAACTGTTTTATGAAAAGCGCGCGGAAAAACTGGAAAGCGATATTGTTGTCCTTAACGAAAAAATACAAAAACTGAGCAAACGCAACAGATCCCCCAAGACAGGCCCAAAACTCTTTGCCGGCGTCTTGGGAGGCATATTGATAAGCTTAGCAATCGGAGCGGCTTTGATATTGTCCGGAATCGTTCGTTTGGACTTTGGCCGGCCGTCAACAGGTCTTATCATGCCGGCCGCCCTCTACTTTGATGAACGCAGCGAGTCCGGACGGACTTGGATTTATACTCCGTGATCTCAATGAGTCGAAGAAGTATATAAAGACTTCTTCGAATTATACACGCCTCGTAAAACAAAGGTTTCATTCGGCCTAAAATCATTTTTGGGCGGTCCGAGCGAAAAGGAAGCAAATTCGCATTACATCTCTATCTTTTTTGTCGCGACATTTTCGATGAATTTTCTGTCGTGCTCAACAAAGACTATTGTCGCCGCGGATTTCTCAAGCATATTTTCGATCTGTTCTCTCGATTCGATATCGATATAGTTCAAAGGTTCGTCCCAAACGTAAAGGTGAGCGGGGATAGCCATGCTGAGCGCGAGCATCACTTTTTTTTGCTGACCCTGCGAAAAACCCGAGGTGTCCCGCTCGAATGCTTCTCTTCGAAAATCAAGTTTTCTCAGCAGCATCAGAAAGTACCCGGGATCCAGGCCGTTTCTTTCGGCGAGCCCGAACGGCGTTCCTTGTATTTCGGCTGTTTGCGGCATTGTTGAGATAATGATATTGCTTGCTTTTACTAATTCTCCCGCAAGGAGCGGAACGCTGCCCGTCAGCATT
This sequence comes from Firmicutes bacterium ADurb.Bin182, assembly GCA_002070205.1. Taxonomy (GTDB): domain Bacteria; phylum Bacillota; class Clostridia; order Christensenellales; family CAG-138; genus MWCU01. The sequence goes on from MWCU01000026.1 coordinate 11,830, forward strand.
TTGAGAAGTGTGCTCTTTCCCGAGCCGTTTTTGCCGATAACGGCAATCCTGTCTCCCTTTTCGATATCAAATGTTTTTGGCTTGAATACGGCTTTGCCTTCATAGCCTGCCGCAGCGCCGTTAAGCCGCATCAAAAAGCGTGATGAATGGACAATGAGGTGTAGCGAAAGGCAGGAAGCGTATTCGACGTCATGCATCAGCGCCTGTTTTTCTTCGATCTTCCGCTCGGTGCGTTTTTTAATAGCGACCGCGCGCTTCATCATTTTGGCCGATTTATGACCTATCGCTCCTTTGTCGCAGGGCGGTCCCCCGAATTTTGATTTTTCGATTTTATTGCTCCAGACTGTTTTTTCCTCGCTTGATTCTTTTAGGCGTTCGATTTCGCTAATCAGCCGTTCGTTCTATTCCGCCTCTGACTTGTCCCTAATAAGCTTCATTTCCCGGTATCCTGAATAATTCCCGGTTTCGACCCATATACCGGATTTATGCAGCGCGAGAATGTGATCGATAGTCTCATCCAAAAACCAACGGTCATGGGATACGAGAATGAATCCTTTCTTGGTTTTCAGATATTCGGCAACTATTCGGCGCCCCTCAAAGTCCAGATGATTAGTCGGTTCGTCAATGAGCAAGAACGTGTTTTTCTTAAGGAACAAGGCGGCAATTTTAAGGCGCGTTTGCTCACCGGGGCTGAAGGAGCAAAATGGCCTTTGAAGGTCTTCTTTATCAAAACCGAGACGACCTGCTTCTTTTTGCAAAAGTTCGTTTATTTGATACCCGTTGTTAGCCGAAAAAATCTGCTCCAATTCGCCCCACTCGGCAAGCGAACTCGAATCGTTCTGCAGAAGCAGTTTGTTCATTTTCTCAGTCCATCTGTCAAACGGTGCAACCGATTCGCGCATAGTGTCAAGAGCGCTTTTACTTTCATCCGTATCAAACGGAAAATAAACGAACTCCGTATTTGCGTATATGCTTACCGTCCCCCGGAGCTCTCCAGTCAGGAGCTTTAAAAGAGTTGTTTTCCCTCTGCCGTTTCGGCCGACAAGGCCTAACCGCCAGCCGGTATCTATCATAAATTCAAGATTTTCGAAAACAGGAGTATAGCTTCCGGGATAGGTAAACGAAAGATTTTTTACTTGTATTAGCGGCATATTTGATCCTCCCCAAAATCCGGGAACGGATAAAGCCGCGGGAAACCCGCGGCTTTATTAAAAAATCGCCTCAGCGTTTGAGCCGTCCCCTGAGATGACAGCTTTAACGACAGCTGTCCTTATTAAAATTCAGCGGCGGATATCGAACATTTAAGCAATACCTCTCATAAATTCTTTTTTGATAGTAACAGAGCATTGTTT
>MWCU01000027.1 GCA_002070205.1 Firmicutes bacterium ADurb.Bin182
AAAGTAAAGCGGGAATATATGATAGATCTTCCCTGCTCCCCGTTCGCAAGACGCAATAAAGTGCAGTTCCAGGAATACTTTAATTCAATATGGAAGGAGTTGCATAACGATGACTCAGGTCAATCCTGAATACTCTTTAGAGCATATCCATTATCTTAAGACAATCAAAAAAAAAGACGGCCTTATCAAATTGGCAAGATATTTGCTGTTAATAAGCATTATTATACTTTGGGAGGTCGGCGCCGGTCAGGGATGGATCGATCCTTTCATAACGAGCAGCCCGTCCAGAATCATCGAAACTATCGCCGATCTTTACAGCGACGGCAAACTGTTCACGCATATCGGCATAACGCTCCTCGAAACCGTCGTGGGATTTCTGCTGGGTACGGTTATCGGAACGCTTGCTGCGATACTTTTGTGGTGGAGTCCTTCATTGAGCCGGATACTGGACCCGTATTTGGTCGTTATAAACGCGCTTCCCAAAATCGCGCTCGGTCCGATTCTGATCGTATGGATAGGAGCGAGCTCACAATCCATCATTGCAATGGGTCTGTTGATCTCGCTGTTTGTAACGATTATGACCGTTCTTTCGGGGCTCAAGGAAATCAGTGACGAAAAGCAAATGCTTATGCGCACGATGGGAGCGACCAAGCTTCAGATACTGACAATGGTAGTTTTGCCGGCCAGCGTACCGACCATAATATCCGCAATGAAAATCAGCGTAGGCATGAGCTGGGTGGGCGTTATCGTCGGCGAATATCTCGTTTCAAAAGCCGGTCTGGGATATCTTATTGTTTACGGAGGACAGGTGTTCCAGCTGGACCTTGTTATGGCAAGCATAGTTATTCTTTGCGCCCTGGCTGCTTTGATGTATTACGCGGTGGCTTATGTTGAAAAAAGGCTCGTCTTGTGGCGCGGATAAGGAATTCCGGGATGTTCCGTTAAAAGGTTCCTGTTTGAACAACAGTTCAACGGAACATCTTTTTATTTTTTTCGCTTTTACCGATGAACGGACGGACAATCAACAATACGGCTGCTCCCGCCAGAAAGACGCTGATCCATTGCGAGACGGACAGATTCAGCAAGAACCCGCGCGCTTCGTCCATTCTGAAATACTCGAGCGCAAAACGGGCAGCGGTATAGCATAGGATGTAAGTTCCCGATATGACCCCGCCGCGCCTTTTCTTACGGGCAAATACCAGTAAAAAAACGAATATCATAATACATATCAAAGACTCAAACAGCTGGACGGGGAATAATGTAATACCGTGAGGAGCGTACGGGGAACGGTCAAAAAGCACCCCCAACGGCGGAGGAAATTCCTTGCCGTAGCAGCAGCCCGCACAAAAACAACCCAGCCTTCCGACGGCGTGTATAAGCGGTATCGACGGCGTTACCGTATCCGTTATCCTCCAAAAATCGATTTGGTACTTTTTAGCGTAAACAAATATGCCGGCAATAGCCCCGATAAGGCCGCCGTAGAAAACGAATCCGCCGGTCAACAATGCAACAATATCCTTAATGCCGAATTTCCCTGTATCGAAGGCATGGACTATATCCGGTAAAGCCGTTGCGATATATAAAAGCTTAGCGCCTGCTGCCGTTCCTATCAGCGCATAAATACACGCATAGAAAATATCGGTACGGCTTACGCCGAGGACGGGAGAGCGCACGACCGCGATCAGCACACCGGCGGCGGTTCCGAGCACGATCAAAGTGCCGTACGAAGCTAGTCGAAAACCAAAAACATCAATAAACGGAAGCATATCCCGCTCCAAAAAAAGCAAGCAAACATAATCTGTTTGCTTGCGCATGGCATACTGAGTCAATCAGAACGCGTTGAAAGTAGCGGCATTTCCTATTGCGGAAAGACACGCGACACAAGCAATAAACGTGATGGCGCATATCGCTATGGAAACGATTGAAAGCACGATGCCGGCCGTGGCCATTCCCGAATGGCTTTCCTTATTTGCCGAGATGCCCAGAATCAAACCGATCACGCCGAGTATGATACCGACCCATGCCATTGACGCAAAGAACACGAAAACAGCTGCTAAAATACCCAATATCAATGATGCGATCGCTTTGCCGTTAGTTTGATTATCCATTAACTCTCCCCCTTTATACAGTATTCACGCTTATATGTTCTTAATATTATCACTGCCATAAAATGGTGTCAACGCTATTCATATTATGGCCGGCTTCAGCGTTAAACTATGTGTGTTCGAATAAAAACATTGTTGAAAGCTAAACTGTTTCGTATTAACATAAGACTAACCCGCATGACGGCAACTTTCTTAATCAAATCTGCGGAAGGAAAAAAACATGAAAATAATCAAAACGTTTCATATCCAAACAAAGCGAACAAGCTATATTCTTGCTGTGACCGAGAGCCTTCACATTTGTTGTTTGCATTACGGAAGGAAACTGCGAGAAATGGCCGATTACTCGGTTTTGTTTGAAAAACATGACGTCTGCTACGGCTCAATGGTCGCATATTCAAAAGAAGACGCCAATTTCGGGCTCGACGATGTTTGCCTTGAGTATTCCTCATGCGGAAAGGGCGATTTCAGGGAGCCCGCAATCGAGCTTGAAAGCCACGACGGAACCGGAGTCACTGATTTCAAATATAAAGGATTCCGGACATTTCCGGGGAAAGAGCCTATACCCGGCCTTCCGTCAAGCTATGACGGAAGCGGCGATTGCACGAGCTATGTATTGGAACTTTCTGATAATTGCCTCAACATCTCGGTGTTTTTGCATTACTGCGCTTTTTACGATTCGGACGTTATTACAAAGCATGTAGAAATAAAGAACGATTCGAATCATGCGATCTCGCTGAAAAGAGCAATGAGTATGCAGCTGGACCTTCCTGAAAACGATTATTATTTTGTTACTTTTGACGGCACGTGGTCTGCCGAGCGATACAGAAACGATAAGCGGCTCTCGCCGGGGATTTTTGTCAATGATTCAAAAACAGGCGTCAGTTCTTCGCGCCACAATCCCTTTGTTATGCTCAGGAGAAAAAACTGCGATGAACAGTCGGGAGAATGCTGCGGTTTCAACCTTATTTACAGCGCAAATCATGCGGAAATCGTGGAAGTTACGCATTCGGGCAAAACGAGGATACTGTCCGGAATCAATCCCTTCGGATTTAAATATGAACTGAATAATAACCAAAGCTTCTTTACGCCTGAAACGGTTATGACTTTTTCGTCCGAGGGTCTCAACGGACTTAGCCGGAATATGCATGAGTTTATCAACAACAACATAGTGAGAGGAAAATGGAAAAATAAAGCCCGTCCCATACTCGTCAACAACTGGGAGGGAACATGGTTTGACTTTGACGAAAAAAAACTTCTGGACATTGCGAAAACGGCAAGTGAACTAGGAATAGAGCTTTTCGTGCTGGACGACGGCTGGTTCGGAGAGCGAAACAGCGATGACAGGTCTCTCGGCGATTGGGTTGTAAACAGAAAAAAGCTCCCTCACGCGCTATCCGGTTTAGCAGAAAAGATAAAAAAGCTCGGGATGGATTTCGGCATATGGGTGGAACCTGAAATGGTGAACGAAAACAGCGAGCTTTACAGGTCTCATCCGGAATGGGCAATCAAACTGCCGGACCGTGAACCTTCTTTGGGCCGCAACCAGCTGATACTCGACTTAACTCAAAAAGATGTGCGGCGATATATCGTTGATTCCATGTCGGAAGTGTTTTCATCGGCTGATATTGCTTATGTAAAATGGGATATGAACAGAAACTTTTCAGATATATACTCCCCTTCCCTTCCCCCTCACAGACAGGGAGAATTTAACCACCGCTACGTTCTCGGGCTTTATGAGATTTTGGAAACTTTGACTTCATCGTTCCCCGATATCCTTTTTGAATCCTGCGCCTCGGGAGGCAACCGGTTTGACCTCGGAATGTTGTGTTACATGCCCCAGACATGGACAAGCGACAATACGGATCCCGTATCGCGCTTAGCCATTCAAAACGGAACAAGTTACGGCTATCCTTTAAGCTGTATGGGCGCTCACGTCAGCGCTTCGCCTCACCAGCAGACTCTTCGTAGCACGCCCATTGAAACGCGCTTTAATGTTGCCGCCTTTGGCTGCCTCGGGTATGAAATGGATATGACGAAATTGTCTCCCTTTGATAAAAACTGCATAAAAGCGCAGGTGGAATTTTACAAGCGGCACAGGATGCTGTTCCAGTACGGCACTTTTTACCGAGTAACAATTCCTTACAATTCCAATTGGTGCGTTTGGTGCGTTGTGAGCAAGGACAAAAAGGAAGCGGCCGCCGGTTTCTTTCAAATAAACGCCGTTCCTTCCCATACGCACGACCTGTTAAGGCTCTGTGGTTTATCGGATGATTTGTTCTACGATATCGAGGGAAGGAAACAATTTATAAACGTTAAAGCCTTCGGTGACCTTGTCAACCATGTTTTGCCTGTAAAAATCAGAGGCGACGGCGTTAT
>MWCU01000028.1 GCA_002070205.1 Firmicutes bacterium ADurb.Bin182
GCTCAGATACGCTAAAGTGCACACCTGTGATTTTGGCGATGAATCGAGATTAACGCCCGGCGAGGATTTTTATGTCGCGGATCTTAATACAGCGAAGGGCAGCGTAAAAGTCGGCGCAATGATCTGTTATGACAGGGAGTTTCCGGAAAGCGCAAGGATCCTTATGTTAAAGGGCGCTGAGATCATTCTGGTGCCTAACGCATGTCCTATGGAGATAAACCGCATATCGCAGCTGAGAGCAAGAGCCTATGAAAATATGGTCGGCATTGCAACCGTCAACTATCCCAAAGGCAAGCCTGACTGCAACGGCCATTCCACCGCGTTTGACGGCATTGCATATAAGCCTTCAGAACCCTGTTCAAGGGATACGCTCATTATTGAAGCCGGGGAACGGGAAGGGATCTATATGGCCGATTTTCCCGTTAAGGAAATCAGGGATTACAGAAGCCGTGAAGTGCACGGCAACGCATACCGTCATCCGCACAAATACAAACTGCTTATTAGTGATCGTATCGAGGAACCTTTTATCAGAAGCGATTACAGAAAATAGTTTTGATACGGTGCAAAAAGGCAGAGTGCTGTTGACTTTCTTGTTCGGCTGCTAAGACTAATTTGGGGGATAAGCAAAAATGGACGGTGCATTACGAAACATGGCCTCTGTTTATATCACATCAAGAGGCAAAATGCTTATGCTTTACAGAATTGGTTCCCGTGTGGTCTCCCCCTGCTGGTGCGGAATAGGCGGACATTTTGAAAAAGAGGAATTAAATAATGCAAAGGCGGCCGTATTAAGAGAACTGAATGAGGAAATCGGACTTAATGAAAAGGACTTAACGAAGATTGACTTGAAATATATAACACTGAGATATAAAGATTACGAGATACGGTTGAACTATTATTTCTTTGCAGAACTATGCGAAAATGCAGCTATTCAAGATTATTGCAATGAAGGCAATATTGAATGGATTGATATGGATCGTGTTTTAAATAAAGAGATGCCTTATACGGCAAAGTATGTACTGGAGCATTATATGAAAACAGGAAGATATTCAGATCTAACATACTGCGGCGTTGCACAAAAAAATGGCATATCATTTATTGAATTAGAGGAGTTTTAAGATTGCCGATAATAAGATCCGATAAATTTATGGGATCGTGAAACCAATTCGAAGCAAATGATTTTGATTGAAGATATTGGCAAAATTCTCTACAATGTAAAAGGATAATGATGATCATATACGGAGGTGGTTTCGTTGGTTACTTTAAACGATATCAAGCAAGCACAGGAAAGAATTGCGCCATACATTTTTGAAACGCCTCTCATACGCCTTAAATGCCTTGACGAAATACTCGGATGTAAAGTCTATATAAAAGCCGAAAACCTGCAAAAGACCTATTCCTTCAAACTCCGCGGCGCAATGAATAAATTGCTGTCCCTAAGCCCGCAGGAGCTGAGCCGAGGCGTAGTCACCGCGTCTTCGGGTAACCATGGGAAGGGGATCGCTTACGGCGCAAAACTTTTAGGCGCAAAAGCCGTCATTGTTGTGCCGGATACGACAACCGCTGTGAAAGTGGAAGGGATACGCTCGCTCGGCGCAGAGGTAATACAGTGCAAAAAGGCAGAACGCTATGATGTAGCAAGGAAACTGAGTGAAGATCACGGGTATACTTTGGCTCACCCCTTCGATGACGATCTGATCATAGCCGGGCAGGGAACAGCAGGGCTGGAAATCATGGACCAGCTTTCGAATGTCAGCACTGTCATAGTGCCGCTCAGTGGGGGCGGCTTGCTGGCCGGTGTTGCCACTGCGGTAAAATCACTCGATCCGCACACGGAAGTGATTGGCGCGGAGCCTGCAGTTTTACCTCGCTTCGCTGAAAGTTTAAAAGCCGGGAGGCGGGTCTCGGTGCAAGAACGGGGTACACTGGCTGACGCGCTTCCCGCCACAGAGCCCGGCGAGAGGAATTTTCCCATCATACAAACTTATGTCGACCAAGTAGCGGACGTGAGCGAAGATTTTATTGCTCAGGGAGTAAAATTGCTGCTAAACAAGGCAAAGATATTGGCCGAACCGTCTTCCGCGATCGGCATCGGCGCGGTTCTGGAAGGATTGATTTCAGTAGAAAAAGATGATAACGTGTGCTTCCTGATTTCAAGCGGCAATGTCGATATCAATAAAATCGCCAAATTGTAATGCGGTCTTATTAACGAGTGAAGGAAAAGGATCGAAGCATATGAACAGTGCTGATATCAAAAATATACCTGTTCCGCAGGGGAAGTATGTACCCGCTTCACGTTCGGGAAATCTTGTTTTCAGCGCCGGCATGACGCCGAGAGTCAACGGCGTACTTATTTTGTGCGGAAAAGTTCGCGCCGATGAACCGCTTATAATGTATAAGGATGCCGTCAGGCAGGCGGCTGCGAATGCGCTGAATGCTGTCTTAAATTCCCTCAGCCAAAAGGAGCATATCGAGAAAGTACTGCTGCTGAACGTTTATATCAATGCGCAGGATGGTTTTGAATCCCATTCTAAACTGGCGGACTTTGCGTCCGACTATCTTTTTGAAAAATTGGGCGAAGCCGGTATCGGGAGCCGTGCGGCGGTCGGGGTCGCATCATTGCCGGGAAATGCCCCCGTTGAAATCCGGCTCGTCGCAGCAATATCCTCAGGCGGCTGACTGTTTCGCTTAAAAGTTTTCACACTCATTGTTGTTAAGAGACTTCCTGCTGCCCGCCCTCACACATTATCGCTGCTCATTTTGTGATTGAATATGATGACCGCAAGTGCGTAAAGCACGATCATGTACCCGAAAACGACCGCCAAATGATTTAAAATAGCGCTGAAATCGCCGGTCAATGCGGCATATGTTGCCTGGACCGCACGGTAGAAAGGGAGCGCTTCCGCTATTTTCTTAAACGTGCCGCCGATCAGATCGAGCGGGATCCACGTACCGGAAAGCCATCCGGAGACATTTGTAAGCAGAGCTCCGCAAATACCGCCTACAGCCTTCTCATTAAGCAGACACCCGCAAAGCAGGCCTATTCCGACAAACAGGACCGCAACGGGGATGTTGACGGCAATCGCGAGCAAAATATTCGCGGAAAACTCGAGCCCGATAATACATGCTGCCAAAAACGTGATCGCAGCCTGAGCAACGGTAAAAACAAGCATCGGCAGTGAATAGCCGAGGATAAAGTCAACCGCCGTCATCGGGGAAGCAAACAAGCGCATAAGAAAGGATGACGATCTGTCTTTAGATAACAGCATGCCGGAAAACAACGACATAAAAACGGGAGCGAACGCGCTTATGCCCGATGCAAGTCTTGTTATTTCAAACATAGAATTATTTGCGTCGTGCGGAAGGCGCTTGTTGATAAATGAAAGCAGCGCGAGCAGTATCAGCGGAAATCCGAGTCCGAAAAACAGATTGATCGGATCGCGCAGTATCTCTTTCGTGTTGCGCTTGGCAAATAAAATGCTTCTCATAATGAACCTCCCGCAAGGGAAATGAAAGCGTCCTCAAAATTGTTTGTATTTGTTTGCTTAATAAGCTCAGCAACGGTGCCGACAGCGACCAGCTTCCCGTTTTTTATAACGCCGCTTCTGTCCGCGAGAGCTTCAACTTCTTCCAAATAGTGCGTCGTCAGGATGATCGTTACGCTGCCTTTAAGCGATTTTATCGAAGACCACAATTCCCGGCGGGCTATTACGTCAAGCCCCAGCGTGGGCTCATCAAGAAAAAGGATTTGCGGGCGCGTGATCAGCGCCAAAGCTATGCTCAGCCGCCTTTGCATGCCGCCCGACAGCGTTTTTGCCTTTTTGCGCATGGTGCCCGTCAATCCGAATTGCTGTGCCGCCGCTGCGGCGCTTTGCTTAGCCGATTTGCCGTTCTGGCCGTAAATTCCGGCCACAAGCTCCAGGTTCTCCTCAACCGTCAGGTTCGGCGCGACCGCTGTTTCCTGCGGCGAGAGGTTTATTTTTTGTTTGACGGAACCGGGGCGCTCAATTACGCTGTCGCCGAGCAAAACCGCGTCTCCGTTTCCGGGCTTTGTCAGGCAGGACAGCATTTTTATGGTTGTGGTTTTCCCCGCGCCGTTGACCCCCAAAAGAGCAAACAGTTCGCCTTGCTCAACCGTCAGGTTCAGGCTGTCGACCGCGGTCAGTTCGCCGTATTTTTTTGTAAGATTTGTAATTATAATCGCACTCATATTTCCCTCGCAGTTCGCTGCCGGCGGTCTTAATTCCGTAGACATTAATATATATAATTGCCTGTACAGGTATAACATGGAATACTTTGTGCTGTCAACAGAATATTGAGGAAATTTTACTGCAATAAGAGACCGGTATCACGTGGGGTGCGGTCGTGCCACATAATGCCGGTGCGCCCTTTTCGCCCGCGGCTTTTGCGCATTGCATATCGTACGGTGCGTTCCCGATTAAGAGTATTTCGGCAGAACGGATTTTGAAGTATTCGGTGTAATCATCGATATCGGCAAAAATAATTCTTTCCAACCGATACTCAGCTAAAGAAAAAATATGAAAATAAATCTTGACACCGTTAAGATCATGCGTTATCATCTTAACAGTGTCAAGTTAATCGGGAGGTTTTATGTATGCCAAATAAACCTTATCATCACGGAGACCTGAGGAATTCCCTGATAGAGGCAGGCATTGAACTTATCAATCGAACAGGCGCCGGGCAGTTTTCATTGAGGAAAGTATGCAAGCTGTGCGGAGTAAGCCAGACGGCGCCATACAGCCATTTTCAAAGCAAGGAAGACCTGTTGGAAGCAATGCAGGACCATGTGACGCAAAAACTCACGGAAGTCCTGGAAGGCGCGGTCCATGCCTGTCCCGAGAAAAACGACCAACGCGAGCTTATTGAAATGGGCAAGAGCTATGTATTGTTTTTTATCAATAACCCGCAGTATTTTCAATTTTTGTTTTCCGAAGCATCAATGAGGATCGATCTTTCTCTCGATAGCGACTCATCAAAGAACTTTCCTCCTTTCGAGATGCTGAAAACAATCGTTTTCCGGGTTTGGGGGAAAAACGGAATGTCAAAAGAAAAACTGGAAGATACGATCATCCACTTATGGGCGACCGTGCACGGTCTTGCTTCCATAGCGACTATGAAAAATGTCCGTTACGATAAGGATTGGGCTGCGAAGATCGAAGATATCATTTGGAACAAATAGCCGGGAAGGCTGTTGATGGGGAGGTATGAAAATGCCGCACAAAGAATCGAATCAAAAAAAGTCATTTGTCGGAAGGGTGGTTCAAGTTATGCTTTACGTGCTTGCCGCTTTCGCTGGCTGCGTCATAATACTTGCCGGCATGCTGCTTATATGCAGCCCCGGCAAACCGGAGCCTTTCACGGATGAGCAGGGAAGACCGCTGCCATCCGGCATTTCGGAAAAAATCCATGTAAAGATAGGCGGAGCGGATCAGGGAATGTTTATCAGGGGCAGGGATATAAAGAACCCGGTATTGCTCTTTATGCACGGAGGCCCGGGCATGCCGGAGTACTTTATTGCGGAAAAATATCCGTGCGGACTCGAAGACCGCTTTACGGTCTGCTACTGGGATCAGCGCGGGGGAGGGATTTCCTACAGCCCTGACATAAAGGCGGAAAGCATAACGGTGCAGAATTATGTATCCGATGCTGTCGAGGTCACGAATTACCTTCGCAGGCGTTTCGGACAGGATAAGATTTATCTTATGGCGCATTCCTGGGGAACTTTCATTGGTATACAGGCAGCGGCGCAAGAGCCGGAATTATACCGTTCCTATATAGGCGTGGCGCAGATTTCAAACATGCTTGAGTCCGAAAGGCTGGCCTATGATTATATGCTCAGCAGATATTCTGAGGACGGAAATACCGAAATGGTTGAAAAACTTGAGCAATATGCGGTTTTTGAATCCGACGCAGCGGTGCGCTCATTTTTTACATCGATGCTGCGCGACAAGACGATGCATGAGTTGGGCATCGGCACGATGCGAAGCATGAAATCCGTTTTTTTTGGAGTCTTCCTGCCAGTCATGCAAAGCAAGGCTTATACGCCGGCAGAAAAAATCAATCTATGGCGGGCTAAGGCGTTTTTAAGGGACGATACCGAGCTTATTGACCGGCTTTTTGCTGCCGATCTTGCTCTGGATGTGCCGAAGCTCGAGATTCCCGCCTATTTTATGAGCGGAAGATACGATTACACGGTAAATCACAGTTTATCCAAAGCATACTGCGAAAGCTTGCAGTCACCCGCAAAAGGGTTTTATACCTTCGAAGAGTCCGCTCACAGCCCCATGTTTGAAGAACCGGAGAAATTTATGAAAATCATGACCGAAGACGTATTGAACAATAAAACGACTCTTGCCGATGCGGAATAGAAGGTTTGCCCGTAACAGAAACAAGCCCCGGGAATATTTACGTCAATGAATTCCCGGGGCTTTTTATAAATTCAAGAGGACGACGAGCCGATACTATCTCGTGAATTTTCTCCTTTTAACCGTATTGCGGATCATATCGCGGTTTGCCAAATTTCGCGCCGGACGTTTCGCCTTCCCGAAGGTATGACGATCATTGTGTTTTATATCGAAAGTTCCCGTTCGGTCCGGCGCTTTTCAACAGCATCGGATTTCGATTTGCTTGCTTTTCTTTTAGCCTTTTGCGACACAACTTCCTCATCGAGTATGCCGAGTACATCCATGGGGGTTTCGGGGTAATAATCCGCCGGGATATCCCTGTTCGGCGTGCCCCATAATGCCAGCGCGCCCATTGCGCCTGCGGCTTTTGCGCATTGCATGTCGTACGGCGCGTCTCCGATGAAGAGTATTTCGGAAGGCCGGATCCCGAAGCGTTCGGCGCAAAACAGAAGCGGGTCGCCTGCGGGTTTAGGTTTATTTACATCGTCCGCGCAGACTATCAAATCAAAATACGGCGCGACTGGGTAGGACGGAAATTGCACCTCGGTCATCCATCTGTCCTGTGAGGTCGCGACTCCGAGGAGGTATCCCCGAGACTTCAGTTCCTTAAGAAGCGGAATGATGCCGTCAAACGGCTTGTTTTCGGGAATAAGCGGTTCATAATACTCGCACCATTTCCTGTGCGTTTGCTCCCAGTCCGGCACATCGAACAACCCGGCCGCAGCTTTGGCGGATAAACCGAGAGCGCCCCTTAAGCTTTCCTCGCCATAATTCCCGCCGCCGGTATCCAAAATTGCCCTGCCGAGCGTCTTTATCAAATTAGGCGCAGAATCTATCAAGCATCCGTCGATATCGAATACGATCGCCTTGAATTTCATGGTTTTACCTCGCTTCTTCACGTTTTTTCCAAATCGATAAGAAGCAGGCTGCCCCCGGAGGAGCAGCCCGTTTTTAGATCGGAGTCCAAACAGGCGGTTTCAGGCGGCAGCTTTGATTAAGCAAAAATCTTCGTGACAAGACCTTCGATAATGCCCCAGAACGAAAAGTCCTGGCCGCCGAACACGAGCATCCAGTCGTTGATGGTATTGCTGTAAAAGTATGCGCCGAGTCCGACGAGGAACACCATCAGAATGCCGTTGATTGCCGAGCCGATGATGCAGCCCCTTATGCCGCCCGTAGCATTCGCGATGATCGCCGCCGTACCGGCTTCAAAGAAGCAGGTGAACACGAGGGGGATGACGACCGTGGGGAAAATGCCGAGAGGCAGCGTGATTAAAATGGCCAGCGTGGAGGTAATGAGCGCAGTGATAAAGCCAATCATAAGGGCATTCGGGGCAACGTTGAATATGACCGGGCAATCCAATGCGGGTATAGCGCCCGGAATGACCTTATCTGCAATGCCCTTGAACGCAGGCACGATTTCGGCAATAAGCATGCGAACACCCAAAAGCAGTACGGTGATACCTACGCCGAACGTCATTGCGCGGGTAAAGTAGAACGAGAATACAGTTTCAGGCGTATATCCCCAAATTTCCCCGGGCACAAGCCCGTTTGCTTGAAGTACGAACGCCATGACGATGTAAGTTATAAGGATTACTATGCTGCCCGTAATTGAAATGTCGCGCAGGAAGCTGAGCCCCTTGGGCAGTTTGATTTCCTCCGCGGACTTTTCTTTGTTCCCGACGACTTTCCCGAGATAGCCGGCGAGCACTGAGAGGATCGTAGTCGGATGACCGATGGTGAAGCTGTCGTCGCCGGTGGCTTCGCGAACGAGGGGACGCATGAGGTTGGGTGAAACCACCATATACAGCGCGGTGAATACGGTCGCGAGAACGATAAGCCCTATGCCGGACATTCCGGCGTCAACGCCAGCCGCAATGAAAACAAACGGGAACCAATAGAGCATGTGGCCCGTCAGGAATATGCTCTTCCATTTGGTAAAGCGTGCGACAAGCAGGTTGATGACGAACGCTATCACCATAACGATTCCTATCTGCGTGCCGTACATGCCGCCGATATCAACCGTTGTCGTGGGCTGCGCTTTCGGCATGACCGCTGTGAATGCCGAGGAAAGACCGCTCACAACTTCGGCAACGATGCCGACGCCCCTGTTGAGCACAAAGAAGCCGATAGCGGTCATAACCGTTCCGCGAACTATTTCCCCCAAACTCTTTTTTTGGATGATAAGACCGATCATTGCGATCAGCGCAAGAAAAATCGCACCCTGGCCGAAAATTTCCGTGACGATGAAATTAAGAACTCCCATAATACCCTCCTAAAATCAGATTGATTGCATGAAAGCCAAAGTCTTTTCCTCCACTTCGGTCTTGCTCATAAAGTTGTTGATCACAACGACCGGAACTTTCGCGCGCCCGATGATGCGATCCGCAAGCTCAGCCGAAATAAAGATCGCGTCGCACTCAGCCGCGCAGCAGGTTCCCACGTCGCCGCAGAAAACTTGAGCGTTGTAGCCGTGCTTTTTAAGTATTTCCTCGATCTTCATGCGAAGGAAAAGCGAAGACCCGCAACCGAAACCGCATACCGCCTGTATTTTGATTTCGCTCATTTTGAACTCCTTTCTTGTGGTATTATCCAAAGCCCTGCGCAAACATTGCGCAAAGCTTAAGGAAACCTATTCGCTCTGCAGCAGATTCAGAATTTCCTCTTTTGTTTTTGCGTTTGCCAAACGCTCCACCATATCCTCTTCCATGAGCAGTGTCGCTACGCGCCTGAGGGAGGCGATATGCGATTCCCTGTCTTTGCAGCTGAGGCAAAGAACCACCCGGACCGGATCGTTTTCGGCGGAATTGAATTTTACGGGTTCTCGAAGGGTCGCGAGGGATATCGCGTCCTTATAAACATCGGGGCCTGGAGCCGCGTGCGCAAGCGCAAGGCCGGGGAGGATAACCATGTAAGGTCCCAATTCTTCGACAGCATTGATCATTCTTTCTATATATGCAAGGTCGATGCAGCCCGATTGCACGAGCAGAGCGCCCGCTTCGCGTATGGCCTCCCGCCAGTCTTTAGCGGAAATATTTACTGCAACGTTTCTATCTTCTATTATATTATTCATATTCAATACCTTTTCCCAAATGAACCTATTTATGCGACGGCCGCGAGGTTTATGCACCTCAATATCAACGAACTGTTAACGTAATCAAAGCATACCACATGTTTTTTATAATTGCAATACCACCTGTACATATTTACTTCATATAACCGGCGTGCATCGGTGGCTCGATTATAGCTGTTTCGCGGGTATTTTTTCGTTTATTCGGGATGAACGGCAATTTGCTTCGTCAAAAATCGAGGCGGTTTTCGCTTGCAAAGTCTATAATATGTGGTATACTTGTTATAACGTATCTCATATAAGAAAGGCGCGGAGCGGAGGCGGCTCCCCCTATTTTACAGAAGCGGAGGATACGCCGTGCTGAAGGGCATTCCGGGATCTTCCGGTTACGGAATCGGCAAAGTTCTTATTTATCACACATTCGATCCTGTCGTAACGGAACGGCATTGTGACGCGGGGCATCTTTTCGAGCAAAAGGAAAGCCTTAACGCGGCTCTCGATTCTGCAAAGAAAGAACTTGCTTCCATTCAGAAAAATCTTCCGCCCGATAAGTCCGCGATCTTCGGGGCGCATATTGAAATACTTGAAGACGAAGCGATGCTCGAAGACATCAAAGCCATGATGGAGCATGATCGCTCCTCAGCCGAATGGGCTGTGTATTCCGTTTATAATACATATATAGACGTATTGAAAAAAGGCGCAAACGAATTTATGCGCCAGCGGGCTGACGATTTGAAGGACATTCGAAACCGCATAATCCGCAACCTTCGCAATGAGCCGGAGCTCAGCCTGTCCGCGCTGAAAGAACCGGTCATCGTGGCGGCTTACGACCTCCTTCCCTCGCATGCGGCTGTAATAGACAGTTCGAAGGTGCTCGGCTTTTTAACGGAGACCGGCGGCGCGACCTCTCACGCGGCTATTCTAGCGCGCGGCTTCGGAATCCCTGCCGTGCTGGGCATACCGTCTTTGACAAAGCTTTTGCGGGACGGGCAGACGGCGATTGCGGACGGCTTTAAAGGCTTGGTTATTACGGATCCCGATGAGGAAGTTTTAGAACAATATCGTGCGCTTAAAGCGGATTATGCGCGCGATCTGGAGATCGACCGCAAGTTTTTAAATATGCCTTCAGAAACCAAAGACGGAGTCAAAATTCCCGTAAGCCTCAACATCGGATCGTCCGAACTGCCCGAAAACGCCGAATTTTGCGACGGAATAGGCCTTTTTCGTTCGGAGTTTCTCTATATGGAAAAGGATGCTTTGCCGGACGAGCAAACGCAATATGCCGCATATGCGAGCGTTCTGAGAAAAATGGGCGGCAGGCCGGTAATACTTCGCACTCTGGACATAGGCGGGGATAAAACTTTGCCTTATATTGACCTTGAAAAAGAGCAGAACCCTTTTCTCGGCAACCGGGCGATAAGGCTCTGCCTCAGCAGGGAAGCGCTGTTTCGAACACAGCTTCGAGCGGCTCTGCGCGCTTTGCCGCACGGCAATTTGAACATTATGTTTCCGATGATCGGCTCCGTTGAAGATTTCCGAAAGGCCAAAGCGGTTGCGGATTCGGTTTGGGAAGAGCTCCGCGGCGAGGGCTTTCCGCTTGAACGGCGCGTTCCGCTCGGCATCATGGTGGAAATACCGGCCGCCGCGCTAGCGGCTGATTTCCTTGCGAAGGAAGCGGATTTTGCGAGCATAGGCACCAATGATCTGTGCCAGTATGCGTTCGCCGCAGACCGAATGAACCCGGCCGTCGCCGAATACGCACACCCTCTATCCGCTCCGATGCTTCGCCTTATCCGCCAAACGGTACAGGCATTCGAGGCGCAGAATAAACCAGTTTCCGTTTGCGGAGAAATGGCGGGCGATAAAAACGCCGTGCACCTTTTGGTGGGCTCAGGCATAAGAAAGCTGAGCGTTTCCGCTTCAGCGCTCGGAACGGTAAAACGGTATTTAAGAGCATGCACGATTTCCGACTGCAAAACGCTCTTTGAGAAATCCGTAAATTGCGCGACCGAGAAAGAGATCCTCGAACTGGTCAGCTTGTTCAGGCAGGAAAACGGAGCGCTTCAGTAAGCTTGGGAAACCGGCTGACTACTCAATATCCGGAGGTTTTTAATGAAAGTAAACCGCGTAACGATAATGAACCCGACGGGTCTGCACGCCCGTCCTGCATCTGAGTTTGTTGCTAAGGCAAAGCAGTTTTCCTCACGCATTACAATAAGCAATACCTGTGAGGAAAACCCTGTGAAGGTGAACGCAAAGTCCATCGTAATGCTGCTGACTCTGGGACTTTCGCAAGGCTCCGTTGCCGAAATCACTGCCGAAGGCGAAGATGAAGAAGCGGCTGTCAGGGAATTGACAGAGCTGATACTCTCCGGTTTCGGCGAATAATCAAAGGAGGAAATCGCATGAATTCCGGGCATAAATCGCGCGAAGCTAAATACGAGCAGGTAAAGGCTCAACTGCTGCACATGATCCGCGCGGAAAACCGCTTTCCGGACCGCTGCCTGCCCTCCGAGCGGGAGCTTTGCGAGATGTTCGGCGTTAGCCGCATCACCATCCGAAGGGCTATCTCCGATTTGGAGCATGAAGGCGTACTGTTTCGCATCCAGGGTAAGGGAGCGTTTGTCAACGCATCTAAAATCCATCAGCCTCTCACTCGTGTTTCCAGCTTTACGCAAGATATGAACGGGCGGCAGATGAAGCCCGGCGGGAGGATACTTGCGATGGAGCGCATCCCGTCGGGGGTGCTTATCTCCGCAAAATTAGGTATTTCACCGGATGAGGATGTCATCATGTTGAAACGGCTCCGGTTAGCGGATGAAGAGCCGATGGCAATCGAAACCTGCTACCTGCCGCTGAAAATCGGAACGGCCATCGCGGATAAAATCGCGGACAACGTATCGCTTTATCAATTGATTTACAATATATGCGGTATTACGATCGTATCGGCTTTTGAAACGATAGAGGTATCCCGGCTGAAAAACTATGAAAGAAAGCTTCTTGCCTGCGAGAGTATACCATACGCGCTTCATATTACGCGCTGCTCTTTTGATAAGGATAAAAAAGCTGTCGAGTATGTCGTATCAAAATATCGTGCCGATCGCTACCGCTTAACAACGGAGCTATAGCCGAAATTTCAGGAGGAAATCATGTTTGTCGAAAATTATTACTCAATCGTTACATCGGTGCTGAAAGACATATTTACCAAAGAAGCGGATAAAATCCGCGAAGCGGGTTCCATGCTGGCGGATACGCTGCAAAAGGGCGGCCTTTTGCATGTGTTCGGCTGCGGCCATTCACATATGTTCGCGGAGGAGCTCTTTTACCGCGCGGGAGGACTTGCGGCTGTAAGCCCCATTTTTGAAGTTCCTGCCATGCTTCACGAAGGCGCGGTGAAAAGCAGCGAGATCGAGCGTACGAGCGGGTATGCGCACCGGGTAGTATCGCGTTGCCGATTTGAGGAAAACGATTGCTTTTTAATAGTTTCGACCTCCGGCATCAATCCTTTCGGCATTGAAATGGCTCAGGAGATCGGCTCTAAAGGCGTTAAAACGATCGGGATATCCTCCTTTGCCTATCTTAAAGATCCCTCGCGCCATAAGGACGGCCTGCATCTGCCGGACGTTTGCGACTTATGTATCGACAACCATGTTCCTCATGGGGACGCAGCGGTCCCCGTCAACAGCGACGGGACTAAGGCCGGTCCCGTTTCAACAATTGCCTCCGCGGCTATCTGCAACGGCATTGTCTTATCCGCCTGTGAACAGCTAAAAGAACGCGGGATCGAGCCTGAACTCTTCCGCAGCGGAAACCTTCCCGGCGGCGAAAACATCAACAAAGACTTGATAAACCGTTACCGCCTCCGCGTCAAGCATCTGTAACATCAACTGAAAATCACACAGAGTAAAACGGCAGCGTCAGCTGCCGTTTTACTTTAGCTTTATGGTAAAGGTGATATATTACCGCGGATCTTCCGTGTTATTCCCGCTCCTTTATCGTAACGTGTACGCTGTCACCCGGCTGCTTGTTTATCTTGGCGCGAATGTCCCTGCGCAAGCCAATGATATAGCAAACCGAGCCGTCGGCATTTTTAATGCCCATATTGACGATGCTTCCGTCATAAGGCACTCCGTCAAAAGTCGCATGAACTTTTACTCTGCCCTTATGAAACTCGGCTTTCACGTCGTACGGGAACTCTATATACGCGCCGTCCTGGTCCGGGACTTTGCGAATAATTGCGTCGAATTCATAAGTTTTTTCGTTCATATTATCCTCCGGTACCGGATATTATCACTTCCAATCCCGTTTTGTCTTTTATTCTTATTTTTCTTTGCCCTCTGAGCTCTATAAGACCGCTGTCCTGAAAAGCAGTCAGCTTCCTGCTCAGGGTTTCCTGGCTCATTCCGAGCCGGGACGCGAAATCGCCTTTTGTCATGGTCAGCTCTATCTCTTTTTTACCGCACGATAATTCCAATAATTCCCGCGCCAAACGCTGTTCAACCGTATTAAGGTTGATGGATTCTATAAGGTTTTCGGCTTTTTCGAGGCGTCTGCTGAGCTCATCCAAAACCTTAAATGCAATGGAGCTGTATTTTGCCATCAACTCCTTAAGCTTCGCGCCCTCTATTATGCACATGTTTGAGGTTTCAAGCACCTCGGCGTTATCCGTCAGCTCAAGCGAGCTGAACAGCGAGAGTTCCCCTATGAATTCCCCGGGGCCGACAACCCTTATCACCTGTTCTTTGCCGCCTGAGCTGAGCCTTGTGATTTTTACCCGGCCGGTGTGCAGAACGAACAGAGTTCCGCCTTTGTCGCCGGCCGTGTATACCATTTCTCCCTTTTCGAATTTTTTTGCCTTGGTGATTTGAGCGATTTCAAGCATTTCATCATCGGTCAGGCTGCTGAATATGGGCACGCATTTTATGCAGCTTGTATGACTGCTTTCATGAAGGCGACAATCCATAAGCTACCTCCTTATAGACTAGATCCCGCTTTTTAATTTCCCGTAGTACAGCAGCCGAACGGCGTTTATGATGACCAGCAAAACGGAAACCTCATGCACCAGCATACCGAACGAGAGATTGACTGACCTTATGAGAACCCCCGCAAGCAGCAAGGCGGCAACCAGCAAAGCAAATATGATGTTTTGCTTCATGTTCCGGACCGTAGCCCTGCTAAGGCCTACTGCATAGGATAGCTTTCCGATTTGAGCCGACATCAGCACGACGTCCGCCGTTTCCATTGCAACGTCCGAACCCGCTCCTCCGACAGCGATCCCGAGATCCGCAGCGGCAAGAGCCGGAGCATCGTTAACGCCGTCGCCGACCATAGCTACTCTTCCGTGTTTTTGCCGGAGCTCGCCTAAAACCCTTACCTTATCCTCCGGAAGCAGTTCGCTGAAATACCCGTCGAGCCCTGTTTCATCGGCAATCGATTTTGCCGCCCGCTCATTATCGCCGGTCAGCATTACCACTTTTTTTATGCCCTGCGCTTTAAGGCTCGCCGCGAGGGTTTTTGAATCCTCACGCACGGTATCCGCTATGGATAATATACCATAAATACGCTTATGATTGCCAACGATAACGGCAGTCTGCCCCTTTTCTTCTTCGTCAGTTAAATACCGCTCGTATTCTTCAAGGCTGATACCGTTTTGAGCAAATAACTTGCGATTTCCTATGTAATAAACCTCATTGCCGAGGTTGAATTTAAGTCCCTGCCCCGTTATGATCTCAGCTTCTTCGGGAGAACCGCTGACGGGACCTGACAGCTCCTGTGCCTTGGCGATTATCGCCTTCCCGAGAGGGTGTTCCGAATACGATTCTCCGATAGCTGCGATCCTCAAAAGCTCGGCTTCTTCGATATTATATGTTTTTATCTTGGTTACGCTCGGTTTTCCGACGGTCAAAGTACCCGTTTTATCGAAGGCTACGACCTTTACGGAGCCGAGCTTTTCCATGATCTCTCCGCCCTTGACAAGCACGCCGTGCTTTGCTCCGTTGCCAATGCCCGCAACTATTGAAACAGGAGCGGATATCACGAGAGCGCCGGGGCACGCGATGACAAGAAGAGTGAGAGCCGATACGATATCCTTAGTGATAAGGTATATTATTACGGCCAGCAGGATGGTTGCGGGGGTATAAAAACGCGAGAATTTCTCTAAGAATTTTTGAGTTTTCGCTTTTTTATCCTGAGCCTCCTCGACCATTTGCAAAATTCTCGCGAAAGTCGTATCCTCGCCTGTTTTTTCGGCTTTTATGACCAAGTAGCCCGATTCGATTATCGTTCCCGAGAATACGGTTTCATCTCTGCTTCGATGGACGGGAATGGACTCTCCGGTTATAGCGGCCTGGTTGATATATGCCGAGCCTTCAAGCACTGCGCCGTCCACCGATATTTTCTCGCCGGGCTTTACGATTACAATATCGCCGCGAATTACTTCTTCGGGTGATATTTCGATCTCAACACCGTTTCTCCTTACCCTCGCAATGTCCGGCGCAAGGTCGAGCAGCGCTTTGATGGATGATCTTGTTTTTTCGATAGTCCGTGATTCCAAATAGTCGCCCAGCATGAACAAAAACGTTACTGCGGCAGCTTCCCAGTATTCGCCGATTATCACTGCCCCGGTAACGGCTATTGTGACCAGCGTGTCGATACCGACAATGCGGTACCGGAGCGCCTCGACAGCTTTTTTGAAAATCGGGGCGCCCGCAATTGTCGTTGTCGCCAGCATGAGAACGATCGTTACAGTTTCGTATCCGATAAGCTCCTTCAAAACAAAGGATGCCGCAGTCAATATCCCCGAAACAAATATGATTTTGCCTTTTTTCAGTTTAAACATCTCCGAGCGCCCCCTTTCATTTATTTCTCGCTGAGAACCTTGTAGCCCAGAATTTCGATTTTGGCTTTGATATCCTCCGAAGAGATTACGTTTTCATCGAATGTCGCCTTTACCCTTGATGTATTGAACAATACCTCCGATTCGGTTACTCCGGCCGTCTTTTTGAGCATTCCTTGTATTTTCGCGATACAGCTCGGGCAAGACACAGTTTCCAACTGATATGTTTTTTTTGTCATGGTGATTGCCTCCGATTTTTTATTTTGTGTGTTCAGTATACGGCGGATTTGGAATATATTCTTTGACGCAGGTCAAAATCAGAAAAATTTTGTTGTTTGGCGAACTGCGGTTTAGTTCACAATAAACGAACGATTCACTTTTGGCATGATCAGAAAATTAATATACGGTAAGCCCCGATTATACTTAATGGTTTTTGAGGTTAGATTTTGTAAAGACTCTTCACCTTAAATCTCAGCTTTTGAATCACGGCTTCGACTCACATCTGCATGCTTCTCGTTTTCACCTAAGTCAAATTATTACATATGCTGTTAATAAAAAAGGAGAGCATCTTATGTTGATACACGTCGTTAAGCAAGGGGAAACTCTTTGGCAGATTTCAAATATATACCGTGTTTCAATAGCTGATATCAACGCAATAAACGAGCTGCCGGATCCGAACAGGCTTGTTGTCGGCCAGGCACTGGTCATCCCGAGCGAAGACGTGTTTTATACCGTGAAGCCCGGCGATACACTGTGGAGGATCGCTCAAACATACGGAACGACAGTTCAGTTTATCGCTCAGATCAACCGGATAGCAGATCCCTCGAATATATATCCGGGGCTGACATTACGCATCCCGAGAACCGCGTATCGCGTGCAAGCCGGAGATACGTTATGGGCAATAGCCCAAAGGTTCGGCGTTTCGCTGCAATCCCTGATAAGCGCGAACAGAATCACGAATCCGAACTTGATAACCCCGGGCATGATGCTGGTAATTCCGGGCAGAGAAAAACCTTTGATCAGCGTGAACGGCTATATTTACATTATGGGGGAACCCGGCGCTTTGATAGTCAGACAAGACGGTGAACACCTGACATATCTTAGTCCCTTCGCGTATTTGATAAGGGAAGACGGCACGCTGCAGTCGATATTCGACGCTCCCTTAATACAGGCGGCAATTGCGGAAAACGCAATACCCATGATGTCTATAACGAATTTTACGGCTACGAGCCGCGGCGAAAACTTGGCGTCGGTCGTGCTGAACGACATCGCGATCATCAACAGGCTTCTTTCGGAAATCTTACGCATCATGAGCGAAAAAGGATACCGCGGATTGAATATCGATTTTGAAAACGTACTTCCCGGCGATCGTGAAGCCTATAACCGATTTTTAGAACTGACGGTCGATCGCCTGCATGCGGCAGGTTATTTTGTATCTACCGCGGTAGCGCCGAAACTAGGCGCGGAGCAGGCCGGATTGCTTTATGAAGCGCATGATTATCCCGCGCACGGGCGGATAGTCGATTTTGTTATCCTCATGACTTATGAATGGGGTTACAGGAAAGGTCCTCCTCAGGCAATATCGCCGCTCGATCAAATCAAATTGGTTTTGGACTATGCCGTTTCAGTGATTCCGAGAAATAAAATATTCTTCGGCTTCCAGTTATACGCGCGGGATTGGGTGTTGCCGCATCGGGCGGGGCAGGAGGCGGAAACGTTCAGCAGCCAGGAGGCCGTTTCAAGGGCGGTAAGGTTCGGGGCGGAAATACAATATGACCCCGTCGCTCAATCGCCGTTTTTCCGCTATACGGATCAAACGGGAAGGGGACACGAAGTGTGGTTTGAGGATGCGAGAAGCGCACAGGCGAAATTCGATACGGTGAAAAGCTATGGCCTTGCCGGCATAAGCT
Source organism: Firmicutes bacterium ADurb.Bin182 (assembly GCA_002070205.1). Lineage (GTDB taxonomy): Bacteria > Bacillota > Clostridia > Christensenellales > CAG-138 > MWCU01. Next base: position 18,241 of record MWCU01000028.1, read on the forward strand.
ACTGGGCTCTCGGTTATCCGTTCCCGCAAAACTGGGCGCTGCTGGAGGGTAATTTTACTATAAGGAGATAGAGAGGAAAAGGGAAGGCTTTAACGGATGATCGTATAGGGAAAATAAAGAGGATAACAGGCTTTTCACCTCTTTAGTTATCCTCCTGTGATTTCTATATAAAAAAATGAGCGTCAATGATACGCCCGGGTTTTTTGCATATCGAACGTGCGTTGAATTTTTTTAAAGATGGAAGGAAAAAAACGGCGGTAAACGGTTATCGAATATTGTCAAAGATAATATTTCCTCCTTGATACGGACCGATGCCGAAAACATTTTTTAAAAACCCGTTGAATACATGAGCGACTTTGTCAAAGTACCAAAAACCTGTTTCGGTATGTTCTTTCGGCAAATCTGTTGTAGAAATATTCCATAAAACAAACGCGAACGCAAGCACCAAAAAAGCTATGCGCCCCCATTTTAGCCGCTTGGATTTGCCGGCCGGTAGTAAAATTACTATAGCTGCAGCAGTCAATACGATACTCGCTCCATATTTATTAACAGAGAAAAATATTACCACGCACAATCCGATCAGTATGGCTGCCGCTGCTTTTAACGCGATAAGGGCTTTTGCTTTCATTTTAGCCGCTCCTTTGTTTATTCGGGTTTTGCTCTTATGCTTGTTGAAAAATTAATTTTCTCGAAGACCGCTATGGTTATCCTGTTTTTTTATCACCGCGCACAGGGTTTCAGAATTTTCATCAAACGGAGTGCCCCCGGCATCCGAGTAATAATCCGCATAAATAAACCCGTGCTGCTTTATTTCCTCTGACATAGATTCTTTTGTGAAGCATGTGTTCCAGATGTTGTAGCAGCGTATGCTTCCATCTTCGATAACAACGGTCCTGCTTAAATCAATTCTTTCGCCGTAATGATACTCCGCGTTCAGGCATATATGAGGGCGCGGGCTCCAGAAGCCGCCTTGCGCGCGTACTTCCCATGACGTATATTCTTTGCGTCCAAAGTTTCGCACAGGCGTGAACGCGTCAAGCAAAAATAATCCGCCGGGCTTCAATGCCCTGTACACGCGGTCAAGCAGTTGATGGCGATCATTCGGTATCAAAGCTCCATAGTCGCACCATATGAGCGTGATCATGTCAAACTCATTGTCATAATCCATTTGAAGATAATCATTCAGCACATATTCGCTTTTTGAATCATGCGCTTTAGCGTATGAAATGGATCGCTTTGAAAAATCCAGCCCCGTAACGCGTAAACCTAATTCGGAGAAGCGTTTTGCATAGAGCCCCGGTCCGCAGCCGATGTCAAGAAGCTTTGCGCCATGCGGCAGCAATGAGCTTATCCATTTCGAAGAGCGGTCCATAAACTCAGGATTTCGGCTCGCGGCGTCGGTATCGGGATCAAGGTGAGTTTGAAGCATTCCTTTTGAGATATGCGGGTCGTTCCAGAATTTTTCACGTGTCTTTTCATAAAGCTTGGGTTTTTGCAGTAACGATATCAATGTGCTGAACATGATTCAATGCCCCTCGCTTTCAGGTTTTTTATCGGTTTAAACCAGTATATCATCTTTCAGTAAAGAGCGGTTATCATTAAAAATGCTGATCCCGATATGGTAAACAAGCGTTTTTATGTGGCTGTTTTTTACGCGCAATTCAAGCGATATCGTTATTTTACTACTTGTTTACGATGAATGTAAACATCTTTCCGTTTTTAGAAGACGTGCGGGTGCTGACAGATCCCGCAGGCTATCCGTTTTGCCTGTTTACCGACCCTGATTTTATGTGGGATTGAATTCTCGCAAGTTCGCGCAGTCAAAACTATGACGATATCATTAAAAATGCGGCGGCCGGGAGCCGTACCGGTATAAACCGAAAAACGCGCGATAGCCTATGACAACAGCGCCGCGATCTGCTTCTTTGATTTTTTATCCAATATTTCACCCGAAAGCGCGTTCATGATAAAGCTTTCCGCTTCATCCGTTTTCTGCTCTTTTCTTATTATGAGCAGTACGTTCAATATGTCGAGCAATATAGATTTTCGCATAGTTTCATTAACTGCAGCAAAATCAAATGAAATGAGCCTGTCGATTATCTTCTTGTTCAAGCCCGGCTTAAAAGGCACCACCTTGACCAATTCTTGAACGCATCGCCGAATCGTTATAGGTTTTTCATCTTTCAAAAGGGCAAGGTATTCATCGATGGTATCTTCCATCCGGTTTTGCACGTCCCATTTGGCATTCTCTGCGACAAGCGCGAGACCGATGCTTCTTTGATATGAATTACCGCTTTTGAGTTTATCGCGGAAAGTATCCCAGAACGGATAAACGTCATCAAAAAACATCGACCTGCACTGCAGGAGGAGGAGCGCCTGATATCTGATAGTGTCGTCTTTCAATGACAGCCATTCGACAAGCTGTATTATATCAGCTTTGGTGAGGGCCTTTGACGCTTCCTGTATATCGCTTTTATCGATTGCCGTTATGCTTTCTTTCGTAAACATATTTACCCTCCATACAGCAGAATACACTCGATGAAATTATTATACTATAAGTGTTGTGTAAAAGTAATGCCCTTTCTTTTGACAGCAGGTCCGGTGCTGCAATTGAGCGGGAGCCCTGACGGCTTCCCGCTCTGTGCAATAACTTGTTCCTTCCGGTTACAATTCTCAATCATCATAAGATCAACCTTGCTAATATAAACTGTTCATCAAAAACTGCTTAATTTTAGCTGATTTATTTGGCTGCACGTTTACGGTGAATACAAATATCTTTCCCAAAGCTGCCGACATAGTGGATCTCCCCAACCCCGTGAAGTGAGCTCTTTGCTCCGGACATATTACTGACGGAATCGCCCGGACAGTAAATAGACTCGACAAAATCATCTTCTTTTTGATTAAACTCTATATACACCGGAAAATGGCAGGGCATGATTTTGCGCTTTTCGGGAACTTATTTCTGTTAGATTCGTTCATATATGTAAAAACTAAAACGGAAAAGGAGATACCGATGAAAAAGTTACTCGTTGTTGTTTTGGCTGTCCTCACGATTTTAAGTGCAGCCTCATGTCAGCCCTCAGGCGGCGGAAAAGGAGCCCCCGAAAGCGAAAACCTTGAAGGCAGCCTTGAAGATATTCTCTCAAAAATCTATGAGACCGCGGACGTAAGTGATAACTTCAGAGAGTGGGCAAAAAGCGGGCTTGAAACGAAGGATATTACGGCAGAAAACGTTGAGTATCACCTCGGAACGTCCGATATCGAGTATGAAGATGCGATAACGTCCGAACCTTTGATGATGCCCTCTGCTTACTCGCTTTGCCTTCTGCGCCTGAAGGAAGGCGCGGATGTTGAGCAAATAAAATCACTGCTCAAGGAAAAAGCCGACCCGAGAAAGTGGATATGCGTCGGTGTGGACCCAGAAAATGTTTATGTGGACAGCATAGGGGACGTTGTGATGGTCGTTATGAGCGATGAAGCGGGGGAAGCTCTGCATAACGCATTCCTTGCCCTGAAAGGATAAAATGCCCTTTTCAAGCGTCAGTTTCCTGTATTTCTTTTTACCTGTTACTGCCGCGCTGTATTTTTCGGCTTCCCGTAAAATGAAAAATCTTATTTTGCTTATAGCCAGCATGTTTTTCTACTTTTACGGGGAGCCGGTTTATTCCCTGCTGATGGCGTTCTCGAGCCTTACGGGATACCTGTACGGGTTATGGATACAAAAGGCAAAGAGTAAAAAGGAAGCGAGGTTTGCGCTTATCTGCTCTGTGGTTTTTAGCATCGGCCTTTTGGTTTTCTTTAAATACTCCGACTTTTTTATCGAAAACATAAACAGCTTAACGGGAGCGGATATCCCTCTTTTGTATATTCCGCTCCCTATAGGCATCAGTTTTTATACTTTTCAGATATTATCTTATACGATAGACGTTTATCGGGGTCAGGTGGAAGCCGAGAGAAATATAATCGATTTTTCCGCCTATGTTTCGCTTTTCCCTCAGCTTATTGCGGGACCGATCGTGCGCTATTGTGATATACGCAACGATCTTCGCTCTCGCTCACACTCCGTATCCGGCGCGGCAAGCGGCGCCGGACGGTTTGTGATTGGCTTAACCAAAAAAGTATTGATTGCTAACACGCTTGCTGAACTTGTAAGCAGCCTTGCAAACGCTGCCGAAAGCACGGTGCTTCTATATTGGATATCCGCTGCGGCATTCTCGCTGCAGATATACTATGATTTTTCGGGATACAGCGATATGGCGATAGGGCTCGGGCGCATATTCGGTTTTCATTTCCCTGAGAATTTCAATTATCCGTTCGTTTCAAAAAGCGTAACCGAGTTTTGGAGGCGATGGCATATTTCACTCGGGACATGGTTCAGGGATTATGTATATATCCCGATGGGCGGAAGCCGAATAGGAAAAGCAAACCGTATACGCAATATCTTAGTCGTTTGGTTTTTGACTGGCTTTTGGCACGGCGCGCAATGGAATTTCGTTATATGGGGTTTGTATTTCGCGTTCCTGCTGATAACGGAAAAGCTATTCCTGAAAAGGGTTCTTGACAGGCTTCCAAGGTTTTTTCGGCATTTATATCTTATATTGGCGGTTACGATAAGCTTTGTGATATTTAATTCCAACGGGACGGCAATGATGCGGACGACCTTAAAAGGCATGTTTGGGGCGCTTGGGCTCCCGTTTTCCGGAGTCGAAACCGTATATTACCTTGAAAGCTATGCTGTCGTGCTGCTGATAGCGGCCGTCGGCGCAACGCCCGCCGCGGCAATAGCGGCAAAACGGCTTAAGAAAAGCAGGCCGGGTGAGAAAGCCGCCGTTTTTTTGGAGCCCGCACTTTATGCCTGTATGCTGCTGCTTGCGACAGGTTATCTTGTTGACGGATCGTTCAATCCGTTTCTATATTTTCGCTTTTAGCGTCGGAGAAAGGCTATGAACCGAAAACTTAAGGACAAATTAATACTTATCTGCTTCTTCGGTATACTTATCGGTTTTCTCCTTGCCAACATTCTCACGCGGGACGCGGCATATTCCGCAAGTGAGCGCAGAAAGCTTGCCCGATTTCCTAAATTATCCTCGGAACGGATTTTTGACGGAACGGTTTTTGAACAGTTTGATAAATACGCTCTCGACCAATTCGTATTGAGGGACGGGTTCAGGGGAATAAAAGCCCTTTTTGCGTATAACCTGTTTCGCCAAAAAGATAACAACGGTTTGTATTTTTGGGGCGACCATATCGTTAAGATGAAATACAAAATGAATGAAGAATCCGTTCTCAACGCTGCAAAAAAAATGAACGGGATATATGAAAAATACTTTATAGGGATGGATGCTTATTTTGCGATTATACCGGATAAGAACGATTACTCGGCGTCTGTCTCCGGCAGATTGAGCACCGATATTGAAAAAATGGCCGGCCTTCTTCGTAATAACATGCCGGATATAAGGGAAATCAAGCTTTTTGACACACTCTCGCTTGATGATTATTACCTTACCGACATTCATTGGAAGCAGGAAAATTTAACAGGCACAGTGAACAGGCTCCTCGAAAGCATGGGGAATCCGGTTCGTATCAGCGGTAACGATTTTGAGAAGAAAGAGTTGTATCCGTTTTTTGGGGTTTATTACGGACAGGCTGCGCTGCCGGCAAAACCGGATACGCTAAGCTTACTCACCGCTGACTCACTAGAGAAATCGCTTGTATTCGATTATGAGCGAAACGAACAAATCCATATTTACGCGCCGGAAAAATTCGGCGGAACCGATCCTTATGACGTATTTCTGTCCGGTGCGAAGTTACTTCTTAAAATCACGGATACGCAAAGCGAAACAGACAGGGAATTGGTGCTGTTTCGCGATTCTTTCGGTTCGAGCATCGCGCCTCTTTTGCTTACGGGATATAAAACTATATTTCTCGTCGACCTTCGCTATATGTCAAGTGAGCTTTTGCCCGAGTATATAGACTTTTCTGTAAAAAGAGACGTGCTGTTTTTATACGGCGCGGACGTGCTTAACAACAGCCATATGCTCAAATGAATGCGCATCAAATCTTGCATATGGGCGGCGCTGAACTTATAAAGCGCTCGTCTTACCCCTTTGCGATGAATATGATAACCCAATGGATTGCCATAACCAGCAGAGAGATCACAAACGGTGATCTGACCGATTGATCCTTCTTTGAGCGCAGCTTTACCGCATAGTAAATGATTACGGGCAACAGCGCGGTGATGAACGCAAACCATTTTTCGATCGTTTTGACGCTGCCGTTTATTCCCCAGTGATATGGGATCACGTCCGGCAGACTCGGGTATATGAGGATCGTCGCAATGAACGATAACACGGTCGCTATGATAATTATCTTATCAAACGGTATGGATACTTGCTTATTCTTCATAACTTCACTCTCACAATCTCTCTTTGTGTATTTGCGCTGATGGTATCTGCTCATAAAATTTCAGGTCAGTGTTGGGTTTCAGATGGCTCCATATTGTTATATTTATTTAATCCTTTCCGTTTACAAGTGCATCGCTCACTGCACTTTTAATAACTTGGCTTGAGGATGTCGCTCCGCTCACAGCATCAACTTCATAAGTATTCATAGTTATCATGTCCTCGATTATTCGTTCTGCCTTTTTCCCGGCGCCATTCTCATGTTTCAATATATCGATTCTGACGATTTTATGATCACTTATTTCAACTTCTACCTCTGCTTTTACAAAGGTTGTTTCCGCTTGCCCTTGATACGTCCCATCTTCCAATTCATTCAAATCGACTTCATGATACTTTAAGTTTTTCAATTCACTATTCTCTTTAATAAACATTGATGACACCATGATTATAAGAACAACCGCAACAGAAATCAGAATAATAATGATTTTTTTCATTTAACACACCATCCTTTATATAACTATTTGCCTCATGGAAGAACTGATAATCTACATTTATACGTTCGGCTGCGCAATACTCTTTTTTGCGGTTATTTCCTTGCTCGTTTTTTGACTCCTTTTATGCCATAAAAAAAATCCGATCGCGATTATTAAATAGAATGCCGCGTACCAGGCAACAAGATCTGCCATGGACCCTGTATAAGTTTCTCCCAAGAAATTAAACAGGAAATGGATCCATATGGGAACAAACAGGTTTTTGCAGTGATGATAGCAAATGCCAATAATAAATCCTAAAGAAGTGATGCATATAACGAATGCAATTATGTACTTTATCAGTTCCGTTCCGGTATATCCTGTGCCCAAAAACCATATTGGAGCATGCCAAAACGACCAGATCAAACTGACTGCCAAAGAGCTCTTTATTATACCGATTTTTCCCTCAATCGCCGGCAGTAAATATCCTCTCCAGCCCGACTCTTCTCCCGTTGCTCCCTGTATCAGAGTAAAGAAAAGTGCAGGTATAACGGTCGAGAACGAAAAATCAAATAAGCTTATGACCGTAACGCTTCTTTGAACAGAAATAATGTAAACGCTTGATGCAAAAATAAATATCTGTATTATAGTTGTTGTTACTAATAAACGAAAATTCAGCTTTGCATCAAAAGCCTTTTTGTAAAAAGCTTTTACCGTGCAGTTTGGATAAAGCTTTTTAAACATTAGCAGCAATACGAAGGTTGGAGTCCATGCCGTTATAGCAGTCAGCCATCTCATAACTGAGGGGGTTCCATGCAATAATACTGTCGCTATACCGCCTAATGTTAAAAGCAATAAGCCAAACAGTCCATATGTAAAGATCACATATTGCATTATGCAGTCTTTTGATTTTTTCGTATCCATATTCTTATACCATCCCAATAGTTATTCAATAAAATTAACGCTTCTCTCTGCCATGCTTCATTTATATCGAATCCCCGTCCGAAGCCATATTTTCATCTGACCTCATCAAATCTTTTATATTTAGCTCCAGCCTGATTAAACCTTTGTACAAGCTGTGTGTTGATTCGGCATCAAATCCGGTAAAGAGTTTTTCAAGAAATTCTATTTCTCGTTTATCCCGTTTTTTAAAATATTCCCTGCATTTTGGAGTAAGCTCGATCCGTAACGCTCTCGCATCATTCTCGTCCTTTGAAATCGTGATATAGCCGCTTTTCTGTAAAGCAGCAGCTATCCGTTTTGCATTTTGACGCGAATATCCGATAAAATTCGCCAATTCGCTTATCATCGGCGGTTCCCTGAATGTTGAAACACCTAAGATAAAAAGCCATTGTTTAGTGGTGATATTCTTATCAAATTCATCACCAAGCACCTGTAACTTATTCGCCAAAGTAAATATCGTCCCGAATATATACGCTTTTTGTTTAAGCTCATCCATTTGCTAAATCCTTTATCAGGTAACATATTACCTATATAATACGCAACATGTTACCTAATGTCAACAGCTTTAAAATTTATTTAACGCGTCATATATATGTAAAGAAGAAAGAGGAGAGCAGGGAGATGGCTTCGAATCCCTTTATTGCAACAACCAAAATAAAAAACACCCCGTAAAGGGATGTTTGAGAGAGTCGATTCCTTGAAGATCTGCCCCGATTTTTCTGTCTTTTACAATACATTCAACAGATCTTGTAATAAAAACAATGCTTTTTCGTCAGCTTCTTTGCATTCAATACCGCGCAGCAGGTCTTCCGTGTAAAAGCCGGCCGCTAAAGCCGAAGCATTGCCGCATTTGCTGAATTGGGATTGCCGTTATATGAGCAGGCTATGTTAACAGGCGCTCGGCAAGTAATTGTTGCGCCAGCATATACCAATCCTCAATAAACCGGCGCATCAGATTGGGGCGTCTTCTCACAGCCAGCGGATGGTAGGAGACCATGCAGGGGCGCTCCAGAATCTCATGCCACGCTCCTCGCAGATCTTTTACGTGGGCGTTCCTATCGCCGAACATCACCTGAACAACGGTATCGCCAAGGCAAACAATAAATTTCGGTTGCATCGATGTTATTTGTTGAATCAGAAAGGGCTTGCTGAATGCTCTTACCTCTTCCTTGTTATATCGGCGGAGGGGCCTGCATTTTAAAAGATAGGTTACATAGATATCATCCTGCGCAATATTCGCTTGATTAAGCGAACGCTGCAGCGTCTGTCTCGTTCCGCAGATATACACATTCCCGTCTTTATCCTCACGTGCGCCCGGATTATCTAAAATGATCATAACGGGTGCTTTGGGATTTCCTTCACCCCAGATAACGCGCGATTTTTCCGTACATATTTCGCATTTTCGATAACCTTCAGCTTCCTTCGGCAATTTGTCTTCTATCCAGAGC
>MWCU01000029.1 GCA_002070205.1 Firmicutes bacterium ADurb.Bin182
ACATTCTCCTTCTTGTATTTGGTGTTGCAACCTTAGTCTACAAGATTTTGAAGCGTTATGCTTCATCTTTTTTTTTCATTTACCCCAATCTTTAGTGTAGAGCCAAAATTAATCCGCCGTATGCGTTGAATATTATGCCTTATATCCGTTAACGGGTATGAGGCGTTTTTATATTTTTAAGATCCGTTCCGCTCTTTCAAAGGAGGCCAAAGCGTTTTCAGCGGCCGCAAAATAAACTGATTATCACGTTTCTCTTCAGATTTCATAAATTATTGTATATGCACTTCATGCAGAAAGGGGTTATGTAATTTGGATTTCGAAGGATTCAGTCCGTTTGATAGAGACAGGGACAGAGACCGTGACAGGGACAGAGACCGTGACAGAGACAGAGACAGGGATAGGGACAGAGACAGAGACAGAGACAGGGACAGGGACAGAGACAGAGACAGGGACAGAGGCCGCTTCCCGGGATTCCGCAGGCCTTCCCGGCGTCCGCCCGCATTTTTCCCGCGATTTCCCGTCGTTACACCCGGCATCGGCACCATAAGGCGCTGCCTCTTCCGCAACACCTTTATTTGGCTGTGGAACGGAAACAGCTTTTGGTTCTTCCCGATCGATATATCGAGAGGATCCCTGAGCGGTTTCATGTGGACTCGGTTTGGCTGGGATTACCGGAATATAAGCCTTGGCAGTATCCGCACGTTTTTCTGCGATTAACGGCGGCGCGCCAGGCAGTATGGGAAACAAAAAGCTGTCGGGGCGACGGCTTTTTGTTTCCTAGGCGCTTTGCAAACTTAACGATTCAGAAAATCCGTCATATTCAGCCTCGCGAAATTGGCCGTCGTTTTTTAGGAGTAACGAAATCGGCGGCGGCTTATCGAAAATCGAAACCCGTATACACCTCAAGCTCCTTATCCATATCGATGTCTGAAATGCGCCAAAATCCGTCTTCCAAACTAACCGTAAGCCGGGCATCGTATTCACCCGCGGGTCCGGCGGAGGTCATAGTATACACCTTCAAATCGAATACATATTCGTTTTCTGCGGGTTTTTCCGCTCCGGCTATCGTAACGTCCTCGACCCAGGGGCTCGATACTCCGGTTACCCAATTGGGGAATGTTTTTTCAAGCTGTTTTTTATAGGGGTTTTTAAGCTTATTGCTAAGTACGGAGTACTGCATGGCGGCGTTTCTTTTCTTCAGTCCCTTTGCCCAAATATTCGGCGCGTCATAAGGATTGCATACTCCGACGCCGTCCATGGCCTCGATAAGCAGAGCGCTTCGAATTTCACATTTATCCGCCTGCCTCGCCGCGGCAAATATGCTCAGATATTTCAAATCCAGAAAATAACCGAGAGCGTTGACCAAAACGAGCGCGCAAACAAAAGTTAGCAGCATCAAAAGGGCAATGTGTTTCGGATTTCCGTTCGCAAAGGTTTTCATTATGTTATCACCTCCCGGCTTTTATTATGTTTATGACGACGGGCTCCCGCAACTTTCCGGATAAGGCAGAAAAACGTAATATTATATTGAATTTGGCAGATAAATGTTTTATAGTTGAAATCGGCAGATCCGTATCAATCAAAACGATCAAAATCAAGGAGCCGGCTATGCGTAAGCAAAAAAAATCATATAAGGCGCTTCGGGAGGAAATGGAGAAGGAGCGCATGAATCTTAACAGGCTTGCGGAAAAGATTATCCAAAACCGCTCAAAGTTCAACTCTCCCGAGGTTTTGAAGCAATATGAGGCATTCAACAAATATTTCAATCTTTTATTGAGATCGCCCGGCCCTCAGCAAAGCTGATTCCGTTTGCTTTCCGGATATTGAAAACCTCTTTGCCGATCATAAAGCGGGTATACAGTTAAGAAAATTGCCCGGCAAAGCTCGCGGTCGATAGAGCTCCCCCGTCTCATTGTGTTATAATGCGATAAGAGTATTGATATTTGCGGGGGTCATATGCATATAGTTGATTTTCATTGCGATACTGTCAGTGAATGCTTCATAAAGAGCGCCGGCGCGATACGGTTGAATGAGAACGGATCGCATATAGACATAACGAAGCTGAAAAAAGGCGGCGCTCTCGCTCAGTTCTTTGCGATTTATATCCCTTTCGGGACAGCAAAATACGGCTATGAGATATCCGCGTATGAGTTTTTTAATTTGGCGCGGGACTGCTATTTAAAGGAAATAAAAGAAAACGAAAGCGATATAGCTCCCGCGTATTGTTTCCGGGATATCATTGCAAACCGGGAGCAAGGGAAAATCTCTTCGATATTGTCCGTTGAGGACGGCGCGCTCATTGAAGGCAGCGAGGACAGGATAAAGGATCTTTTTCAAAAGGGCGTGCGCCTTATCACGCTTACATGGAATCATGAAAACTCTATCGGCTATCCGAATTCGGATGATAAAAGCGAAATGCAAAGAGGTCTCAAGAAATTCGGAATAGAAGCCGTCCGCATCATGAACGAGCTCGGAATAATTGTGGACGTGTCGCACTTAAGCGACGGAGGCTTTTACGACGTCGCGAGGCATTCCGAAAAGCCGTTTGTGGCGTCTCATTCAAACGCGAGATCGTTATGTTCCGTAAGCCGAAATTTGTCGGATGATATGCTGCGCGTTATTGGCGACAAAGGCGGAATTGCGGGAATCAATTTCTTATCGGCATTTTTGGCGGAAGGCGCAAACCGCACCCGCGTTGAGGATATAGTCCGCCATGCGGTCCATATAAAAGAAAAGGCGGGAATAGAAGCGGTAGCTTTCGGCTCGGATTTTGACGGCATAGATTCGGAGCTTGAATTCAAAGATTATTCGGGATACCCGCTTATCGAAGAAATGCTTGCGAAGCATTTTACGTCCCGCGAAGTGGACCTTATTTGCTCCGGCAATGCTTTGCGCGTAATCAAAGAATGTATCGGATAGGGATATGCGACATGACGGTTTTTGACAGTCTGCAATTCGGCGATATAAAGCGCGGCCCGCAGAATTTGATTACGGACGTTCCGGGGGTCAGAGTAGGTCACTGCACGCTTTCAAAAGGGGACATACAAACGGGCGTGACCGCCGTTATCCCGCATGAAGGCAACATATTCAAAGAAAAAGTCTTGGCTTGTGCGCATGTCATAAACGGGTTCGGCAAAAGCGCCGGGCTTATGCAGATAAATGAATTGGGCACACTGGAAACTCCCGTAGTTTTAACAAACACGTTTGCGGTGGGCACGGCTGTCAACGCGCTGATAAAATACAGCCTGCAAAGGAATCCGGATATCGGACTGACAACGGGCACCGTCAATCCCGTCGTTCTTGAGTGCAATGACGGATTTCTCAATGATATTCGTTCAATGCCGGTGGGGGAGGAGCACGTAAGGATTGCGCTTGAAACAGCATCCGTTCAATTTGCCCTGGGGAGCGTCGGCGCGGGCATGGGCATGAGCTGTTACGGACTGAAGGGAGGGATCGGTTCGTCGTCGCGGCTTATTTTATTGGATGACTCATGCTTTACGCTGGGATGCCTCGTGCTTTCCAATTTCGGAAGCCTTTCGGACCTTACCGTTCTGGGTAAAAAAGCCGCACCCGAAGATCGGGCTGAATCGAGCGATAAAGGCTCGGTTATCATCATTATTGCTACCGACATCCCCATGAGCGACAGACAGCTGCTGCGCATGTGCAAAAGGGCTGTTAACGGCCTTGCGAGGACCGGTTCTTATACTTCGAACGGAAGCGGGGAAATTGCATTGGGTTTCACCACGGCAAACCGCGTGTATCATTATTCAGAGAAGCATATATTGTCCCAAAATGTGCTTCATGAGGAATGTATGGACATCATATTCAGGTCAGTATCGGATTCGGTAGAGGAATCCGTAATAAATTCTATGCTTTATGCCCGCCCCGCAACGGGCAGAGCCGGCCATCAAAGGCGCGCCCTTTCGGAAATGATATAATCAATATCGTCGATATATGACATATTTTGCAACATTAATAATATATTTTGCAATTGCATTTTACATAATAATAAATTATAATCATGTATGTAGGATGAATGGAACTATCTGTTGATTTACCCCGAAAATAATAAACTGCAAGGAGGATATCATGACTAAAAAACTGCTAGCCTTGTTTTTGTGTATCCTGATGCTCGTTTCGCTTGCGGCAGGCTGCGCAAAGCCCTCGTCCGAGGTGCCTGAAAAAACGAAAGCACCCGAATCGCCCGAGGCGCCGGAGGTCCCCGAAGAGCCTGAAGAGATGGTCTATACCACCCTTTATGCATCGGAGGTTTCAACGCTCAACTATTTGACAACGGGTACTCAATGGGATCAGTATGTCGGCGCGAACGTCATCGATACTCTGGTCGAGTATGATAACTTCGGTCAGCTCAAGCCCGGCCTTGCGGAGAGCTGGGAGGTATCGGACGATCAGTTGACATGGACTTTCCATCTTCGCGAAGGCGTAAAATGGTATGACTATCAGGGCAACGAAGTCGCCGAGGTCACTGCGGACGACTTTGTGGCGGCCGCCAAATACGTGATGACTCCGGAATACGAATCCAGCACATTCTATCAGATGGAGATCATCAAGAATGCGACCGAGTATTATGACCCCGAAAGTCCCGTTAAGGATTTTTCCGAGGTCGGAGTAAAGGCAATCGACAAATATACGCTTCAGTATACTCTCGTTGCGCCAACCCCGTACTTTTTGAGCTGCTTGACATATGTTTGCTTCATGCCCGCATACGGCCCCCAGCTTGAAGAACTCGGCGCCGATTTCGCTACCGATAATGAAAAGATGTATTACTGCGGCGCGTATATACTTTCCACTTTCGAGCCTCAGGTGGAGCATATTTACACAAAGAACGAGAACAACTGGGACGCGGACAATGTGTTTATCACAAAGATACACAGGCGCTATAACGCGGAATCCGCTACGCTCGCGCCCGTCATGGTCCTCAGAGGCGAAATCGACTACGCTGACATCGATACCAGCATCGTTGACGACTGGCTGAACAACCATCCCGAGCTTTTGAGCAAGGACCGCGCGATTCCCGATTACTCCTATTTCTATTGCTTCAACTTCAACCCGACGTATGATGAGGAGTGGGATCCCGAGAACTGGAAGATAGCGGTCAATAACGAAAACTTCCGTAAATCCATCATGAGCGGCTTCGACCGCCTGTATGCGATGCGCGCTATCGACCCGAACGATCCGGAGTCCGTGCTTCAAAATACCATCGCTCCCAAAGGCTTTGCGTCCGTGAACGGCGTCGACTTTTCCTCTCTTGAGCCCTTCAAAGGCGTAGAAGAGAATTATTTCAATGAGGCGAAAGCCCTTGAGTATAAAGCAAAAGCCATAGAGGAGCTTACGGCTGCGGGCGCCACTTTCCCCGTCAAAATGGTTCTAACATACAGGTCGGACGACGACGATTGGGAAAATGAGTACATCTATTTAAAACAGCAGCTGGAGGCCCTGCTGGGAACGGATTATATCGAATGCATCCTTAATCCCGGCACTACGGACAACTTCCTGACCAATACCCGCAGGGCGGGCAAATATTCCTTCATGCGCTGCAACTGGGGCGCCGACTTCCAGGATCCTTCCACATGGACAGATCCGTTTGCCCCGAAGTTCGATTCCGAAGCGGGCAAATATACCGGCAACTCCTACAATTTCATGGATATTAATCTGAACGAGGACAATCAGAACGAGACCACGGCTGTTTTGAAGGAGTACTATGCCCTTGTGGACGCCGCGAAGGCGGAGACCGCCGATATGGCCGCAAGGTATAACGCGTTTGCGAAGGCCGAGCGTTTCCTTATCGATCACGCGGTAGTCGTTCCATACTTCATCTATCCGGCGTCCTATGTCGCGACGAAGCTCAATGCTTTTGAGGGACAGTTCGCGTCGTTCGGCGTATCCATACTAAGATATAAGGGCCAGAAGGTATATGATCATTACATCACGCCGGAAGAATACGAAGCGAATTATGAACAGTGGCTTGCGAATATAGGCGGATAAAAACCTGCCTGAGCAAGATCAAAAGGGGGATTCTGCGAGGAACCCTTGCAGGCGCAAGGGTTCCTTCCTTATATGACATCCGGCAACGCAATCAACATATGTGAAGGAGTGCCTCTATGCTGAAGTATATTTCCAAGAGATTATTGCGATCCTTCCTGACTCTTTTCATAATAATGTCAATCACATTTATCCTTATGCGCCAAATGCCCATCGAAGGCTATTTTCAAAACTATGATAAGCTGTCCGAAGCACAGATACAAAATGGGATCAGGATGCTGGGATTGGATAAGCCGATGCCGGTACAGTTGTTCAATTTTTACAAGAACCTTTTGAAGGGCGACCTGGGCATGTCTTTAAGGTATCGGAACAACGTGCCCGTAACGGAGATCCTTGCGCCGAAGATACCGGTATCGGTAAGGCTAGGCGTGATGGCCATATTGCTCGCCCTGATCCTCGGCTTGCCGCTCGGCACCTTGATGGCAAGGTACAAAGGGAAACTGCCCGATCATCTCGGCACGGCTTTTATAGTATTCATCCAGGCCGTTCCGGCCGCGGTATATTATCTTTTTTTGCAATTATACGGGACCGAGCTGTTGGGTCTGGGTTTGCTGTTCGACCCGGATAAATGGACGGCATGGATACTTCCGGTATTTTCGATGTCGCTCGGAAATATAGCTTATTATGCGATGTGGCTTCGAAGGTTCATGGTCGATCAAAGCACAAAGGATTACGTTCAGCTTGCCAAAATCAAAGGCGTTTCCGGGAGCAAGCTGATGTTCCGCCATATTTTCAGAAACGCTTTCGTTCCGATGGTTCAATATCTGCCGGCTACGTTTCTCAATACCGTCATTGGTTCCATTTATATAGAATCCCTTTACAGCATTCCCGGGATGGGCGGTTTGCTGGTCGATGTCATAAAAAAGCAGGATAACACAATGGTTCAGGGCATCGTTCTGCTTTTCGCGACAGTCGGAGTCATCGGTCTTGTTTTGGGGGATTTGCTTATGGTCGTACTCGATCCTCGCATCTCATTCGGGGCAAAAAGGGGGAACAGGTAATGGCGTTATACAGAAAAAAAGCCGAGAAGCTGCAGGACAGCATCAACGAAAGCATTTTGAAAAGAATGCCGGACAGCGAAGCCTTTTCCTTTGCCGGGTTTGACGAGCAGGAGGTCGAACGCTCGGGTTACAGCAATTACTCCTACTGGCGCAGTACGCTCCATATGTTTTTAAAAAACAAGGTTGCGGTTTTCCTGACGCTGATCGTTTTTTTGATACTGCTGTTTACGTTTATTCAGCCCTATCTTCCCAACCAGATCGACCCGTTTTTGGTAAATAACGATCCTAAAACCGGGCTGCCGTTTCGAAACGTGAAGCCGAACGACGTTTTTTGGCTGGGTACAAACTCGATAGGCCAGGACCTTTGGGCGAATCTGTGGTCCGGCACAAGAACCTCGCTGTTCATCGGCATTTCCGTCGCATGCATCGAAGCGTTCGTCGGAATAGTCGTGGGCGTGCTTTGGGGCTATGTCAGAAAATTGGATTTCCTGTTGACCGAGCTTTATAATGTGATGGATAACATCCCGACCACAATTGTTCTTATATTGGTATCGTATATTTTGAAACCGGGCATTTACACAATCATCCTTGCTTTGTGCCTGCAGGGCTGGATAGGTATGGCACTGTTTATCAGAAACCAGATAATCATCATAAGGGACAGGGAATACAACCTTGCTTCCCGCTGTCTCGGAACGCGAACATACAAGATAATACAGAAGAACCTGATTCCGTATCTTATATCCGTCATAATGCTGCGCATGGCGCTGACGATACCCGCAGCGATAGGGAGTGAGGTCTTTATCACCTATATAGGGCTCGGACTTCCCGCGACGATTCCGAGCCTCGGAAATCTGATAAACGTCGGCAGGCAGCTTATGATGAGCCCCGACCTTCGCTACCAGCTCATCTACCCTACGATAATACTTTCGATTGTGACGGTTTCATTCTACGTGATCGGGAATGCGTTCTCGGACGCCGCGGATCCGAAGAACCACATATAGGGGGATACAGGATATGGCGAAGAAAACAATATTGTCGGTTAAGGATCTCAATGTTAAATTCAATTTGAGGGGCAAGATTCTGCACGCGATAAGGGACGTTTCCATCGACGTCTATAAGGGGGAAAGCCTTGCGATAGTCGGGGAAAGCGGGTGCGGAAAATCCGTGCTGAACAAGAACTTCATAGGAATGCTGGATGTGAACGGTTTTGTGGAGAGCGGCGAGATCCTGTATTTCGGACTGAACGGGACCGAAGCGCCGGGACAAGCCGTCGATCTTGCCAAATTTAAAAAAGAAAGGGACTGGCTGAAAATCAGGGGCAAAGAAATCTGCATGATACTGCAGGATCCCATGACCAGCCTTAACCCGCTGAAAACCATTGGATCGCAGATAGCGGAAGCGATAAGACTTCACCAGAACTTAAAGGGAGCGGAGCTTAAAAAGGCTGTTATAAAAACGCTTGAGGACGTCGGAATAGAGGACGCAAAACGGCGTTGCAGGCAATATCCGCATGAGTTTTCGGGCGGCATGAGACAGCGCGTGGTAATCGCGATAGCGATTGCCTGCAAGCCCAAGATATTGATATGCGATGAGCCGACAACCGCGCTGGACGTAACTATTCAGGCGCAGATATTGGGACTTTTGAAGGAACTTAAATCAAAGTTAGACCTGACAATAATCTTCATCACTCACGACCTGGGGGTAGTCGCCAATATTGCGGACCGGGTCGCGGTTATGTACGCAGGGGAATTTGTGGAGATAGGCATGTGCGAAGAGGTTTTCTACGATCCGAGGCATCCGTATACCTGGGCGCTCCTCTCCTCCCTTCCGCAGCTCGGCGTAAAAGGCAAAGAGCTTTACTCAATAAAGGGCGCGCCTCCGAATCTCTTTAAACACATCGAAGGGGACGCCTTCGCCGTACGGAACCCCAAAGCGCTGAAAATCGATTTTATAGAAAAGCCGCCGTTTTTCGATATCACTCCGACTCATAAAGCGCGTACATGGCTGCTTGATAAAAGGGCGCCAAAGGTAGAGCCGCCCGAATATATCAGGAATATCCGCTGCGGGAAAGAAAAGCGAGGATAATATGAAAAGCAGAGAAGTATTATTGGACGTCAGGGATCTGGAAGTCGCATTCGGTTCAAGACGCAAAAAATTCGTTGCGGTGAACGGCGTCAGCTTTCAGATTTATAAGGGGGAAACCTTCGGGCTGGTGGGCGAATCGGGCTCGGGTAAAACGACGATAGGCAGAGCTATAATCCGGATAACGCCCACCTCGCGCGGAGATATTTTGTATAAAGGGGAAAAGATCAACGGGAGCATTTCAAAGGAGCTGGACACAAAGGTCGTCAGTGAAATACAGATGATATTTCAGGATCCCATGGCCTCTTTGAATGAGCGGGCAAAGGTCGACTATATAGTAGCGGAAGGCACTTATAATACCAAAAAGCATTTGTCCAAAAGCGAACGTGCGGAACTTGTTGAAAATTCGCTTATCGAGGTGGGCCTTCTGCCCGAATTTGCGTCCCGTTTTCCGCACGAATTTTCAGGCGGGCAGAGGCAGCGGATAGGGATCGCGCGGTCGCTTATTATGGAGCCGCAGTTCATAATTGCCGATGAGCCCATATCCGCTTTGGACGTTTCAATAAGGGCGCAGGTTCTTAACCTTATGTCAAAGCTTCAAAAAGAAAGGGGACTTACCTATCTTTTCATAGCGCATGATCTTTCGGTCATGCGTTTTATATCCGACAGGATAGCCGTGATAAACAAGGGAGTTATCGTTGAGCTGGCCGAGACTGAAAAGCTGTTCGCGCATCCTCTTCATCCGTATACGAAAGCTTTGCTGTCCGCGCTTCCGATGGTCGACCCCAAAAGCGAAAAGAATAAAAAACTGCTGGTTTACGATCCGAAAATGCACGATTATCGTACGGATAAACCCGAATGGACGGAAGCGGAGCCGGGTCACTTTGTGCTTTGCAACAAAGCGGAGCTTAAGCGGATCTTGGGCGAACTTGCCGTTTGACTTCTGGAGGAATTAATTATGCAGGCACTTGTCAATGATCCCATAGCGCCTTTGTACGAAAAGGTGAATGACCAGACTCTCGACGATGAAGCGCTGTACGGGATGAGACTCGATATCATCGAAGAAGCGGGCGGCGGATGGGCAAGGATAAAAACGCCGTACCGGTATGAAAGCCTTGTCGAGACAAAACATCTTCTTACATCCAAGGATGCGCTGGATTCATGGGAAAAGGCCGAAAAAAAGGTCGTTCAAAAGGCGTACGCGGATGTGATGGACATCCCGAAAGTTCAGGGCAGGCGGATGATCTCTCTCACAAGGGGCGCGCTTGTTTCTTTGCTTGAGCCCGCCAATACTCCCGGCGGCTGGGCGAAGATCGGGCTGTGCGACGGAAGAGAGGGCTATATGAAGGAAAAATTCCTGAGCGGGGTGCAGCCTTCCGATCTGTATCTGAATGAATGCCTGTTCAGAACGAAAGTCGTTGAGACTGCTCTGACGTATCTCGGAACGCAGTACCGCTGGGGTGGGAAGACTCCGCTCGGCATAGATTGCTCCGGGCTTTGCAGCATGTCGTATTGGCTTAACGGCGTAGCCATTTACAGGAACGCGTCCATGCCGGAGGGATATCCCGTGCACGAGATACCGTTCGACAGTAAAAAACCCGGAGACCTGTTTTTTTACCCCGGCCATGTCGCAATGTATATCGGGAATGACCTCTATATTCACTCTACCGCAAGGGACGGCGATGACGGAGTGGTGATCAACAGCCTTGACCCTTCCGACGGGCGTTATCGCGGCGATTTGCCCAAAATGCTTATCGGCGTCGGCAGTATTTATTGACAGGAGAAAACAAATGAACGATAATTTCCGTTATCTGAGCGTAGGTTTACCGGAGGATATATTAAGAAGAAAGCTCCACGGGGATTTTGGCGGTGCTCTCCGCCTGATAGATTTGCGTTTGAAAAGCGATATCCCCGAGGCGCTCAGAAAATGTCTTCTGGTTGAGCGGGAGTTGATAAGGCGTTTGCCGTTTGACTATCCTTATTCCTTTGAGCAGGCTTTGGCCGTTATAAGGGAGGATATTGAGGATTTTACTGCGGAAGAGTTTTTGAAGCTCGTCGACGAAAATAAAATCGACTGGATCTACAATAACGGCGAGCCGCGCTATTTTAACAGGTTCTACCAGACCTTGATAAAAGTGAACGCGGATTTTGCCAAAAGGGCGGGACGTTTCACTGAACCGCCTCACAACAAGGAAACGATGCTTCTGGAAGACGCAATATCGGATATGAAGCAAAAGGGTTCGTGCGGCCGCCATATTCGCTTAAAAGCCTCCGTTAAAATAAAGGACGAAGCATTCGAGCCGGGGAAAACCGTACGCGTGCACATTCCCGTTCCGGCGGGCGCAAGGCAGGTCGATAATATAAAAATATGCGCGACTTTCCCGGAAGCATCCTTTACCGCGCCGGAAAACGCTCCGCAAAGGACCGTTTATTTTGAGGAAAAAATGTTTCAAAACCACGAGTTTTCGGTGGAATACGAGTATGATATAGTCTCGCGCTACACGGAGCCCGATCCTTCCCGCGCAATAAAGGAACAGCCTTGCTTTGACACCTGCGAGGTTTATCCGCATATCCGGTTCACCCCATATATCAAAGAGCTGGCAGCGGACCTTACAAAAGGAGAAACCAATCCGCTGATCAATGCGAGGGCGTTTTACGATTTTATAACGCTGAACGTAAAATACTCTTATATGAGAGAATACTTCTGTCTTGAGAACATCGCCGAGAACTGCGCAAGAAACTTTCGGGGAGACTGCGGCGTGCAGGCGCTTCTTTTCATTACGCTGTGCCGCTGCGCCGGCATTCCCGCAAAATGGCAGTCGGGCCTTATAGCTTCCCCTTATCATGTAGGTCCCCACGACTGGGCTGAGTTCTATGTTGAGCCCTTCGGGTGGCTCTTCGCGGATCCGTCATTCGGGGGCGGCTCGCACAGGTCAGGGGCCGAACACAGGCGCGAGTTTTACTTCGGAAACCTCGACCCGTACAGGATGATCGCAAACAGCGAATTTCAGGCGCCTTTTATTCCGGATAAGGCATATTACCGCTGTGATCCTTATGATAATCAGACGGGCGAAATCGAATTGGAGGACCGGGGGCTTTTATATAACGAATACGAGCGCAGGCAGGAAATGCTCGAGATACGTACATTATAATAAAAAAGGATGGTCGAAATGAAACAGCTTCCGTTTGATAAAGAATGCATTGACAGTATCAAAAAAACCGTTCCAACCCCTTTCTATTTGTATGATGAAAAGGGCATCAAAGATCAGGTGCGAAAGCTTTATCGAGCGTTTTCCTGGAACGAAGGTTTTCGCGAGTATTATGCGGTAAAGGCATGTCCGAACCCGGAGATCCTGCGCGTTTTGGCAAAAGAGGGCTGTGGGCTGGATTGCTCGTCCTATACCGAGCTCATGCTCGCACAGGCCGTCGGGATTACGGGTGAAGATATACTGTTCACATCCAACGCGACTCCCGCTGAGGACTTTGAATATGCGAGGCGCCTGAACGCCACTGTCAACCTGGACGATATCACGCATATCGAATTCTTGTTAAGGCACGGTGGAATGCCGGAGACGATAAGCTGCCGCTTTAATCCGGGCGGTGAATTCAAAATCGGCGGAACGATAATGGGAAAACCGGGGGAATCGAAGTTCGGTTTTACCTTAAAGCAGTTATTCGACGGCTTTGTGAGATTGAAGGACTTAGGCGTCAGGCGTTTCGGGCTGCATGCCTTTTTGGCTTCAAACATGACGGACAGCGATTATTATCCGTCGCTTGCACGGCTGCTGTTTTCGACAGCGCGGTCATTGAATGAGCAGACGGGAGCTCATATCGGTTTTATCGATATGTCGGGGGGGATAGGCATACCGTACCGCCCGGACGAAAAAGAAGTTGATTTGGACTATGTCGGAGAGCAGGTCAAGAAAGCGTATTGCGAGATATTTGCGGATACATCGATAAGGCCGAGGATATTTACCGAACTCGGGCGTTATATTACAGGTCCCTGCGGTTACCTTGTATCGACCGCAATTCACCTGAAAGAAACGTATAAGCATTTTGTCGGTATCGACGCTTGCTCCGCGAATCTTATGAGACCCGCCATGTACGGCGCATACCATCATATTACCGTTTTGGGAAAAGAAAATGAGCCTTGCGGCAGAGTGTATGACGTAACGGGCTCGCTGTGCGAAAACTCCGATAAACTCGCGACCGACCGCTCTCTTCCGCCTATCGATAGAGGCGATGTACTCGTCTTTCACGACGCAGGCGCGCACGGGTTTGCAATGGGGTATAACTACAACGGAAAGCTGCGCTCGGCAGAGGTACTGCTCAGGGAGGACGGAACGTTCAGGCTGATAAGAAGGGCCGAAACGCCGAAGGACTATTTTGCGACTCTGGACTGTCTTGGATTGTTCTGAAATAATATCGGCTCTTGCTTATTTGATATCCGGTTAAGGCTTTTAAACCTCTGAACAAAGCGGGTGCACCTATGGATAATATAAAAATAAGGCTGGCCTCTTTAGCGGACTGCGCCCAGATACTGATTATATATACGCCTTTTATTCTTGATACGGCGGTTTCTTTTGAAAGCGAGGTCCCGTCCCCGGATGAGTTCAGAAAGCGGATGGCAGAGGTCCAGAGTTTTTTCCCGTGGCTCGTTGCGGAATCGGAGGGAATGATTGCGGGATATGCGTATGCATCAAAGCACAGGGACCGCGCGGCTTATAGCTGGTCTGCCGATTGTTCGGTTTATGTCCGTCCCGAGTATCAAGGCAAAGGGATCGGAACGGCACTGTATGCCTGTCTGTTTGAGATTCTGAAATTGCAAGGCTTTTACAGCGTATTCGCCGGGGTTTCTTTGCCGAACGCGAAAAGCTGCGCGCTGCATGAGTCGATGGGTTTTTATCCTGTCGGGATATTCAGGAATGCGGGTTTCAAATTCGGCAGATGGATCGATACGAAGTGGTATGGATTGATTCTTCAGGAACCTGTGCCGAACCCGGTAAAACTTAAACCTATCGGAAAAATCGGCGAAGCTTCGCTGAGGGAGCTTTTTCGCGTAACGGAACGCATGATTGTTCAGCATCCGCCTGAACTTTCAAAAAAGCCATAACAAACTTCGGTTACTCAAAGGAATCAGCAGGATCACATCAGCCCTGTTTAAGGCTCTTCCGTCCGTTTTGCCGGAGAAAGGTATGCTTTTTATGAAATTCTCAAAGCATGAGCTTGAAGAAGTGAGAAAATGGATGCACCGCAATGCGAGGCCTTTGGACCTCGCAAGGTGGCGTATGCATTTTGAGGACGGATGTGCGGATGATGTTTTTTCGGCCCTGTCCTTTTATCAAAATGAAGACGGCGGATTCGGGCATGCGCTTGAAGCTGACTCATGGAATCCGAACTCTTCTCCCGTCGAAACCTTTTGCGCAACCGAGATCATTTATGAAACAGGGGTGAAAGGGACGAACCGGCTCATTGAAGGAATATTGAAGTATCTTGACAGCGGCAGGGATTTTAATAACGGCAAATGGGACGCGCTTGTACAGTCCAACAACGATTATCCGCATGCGCCGTGGTGGACTTATGATGAAAAGAGAATTGAGGCATGGGGTTATAATCCGACTATCGCGCTTGCCGTCTTTGCATTGATATATTCAAAGCCTCAGTCGCTTTTGTATAAAAAAAGCCGCTGAAATCGCTCGCAAAGCAATATCCGATTATCTTTCTTCAAACGGCACGGAGTCGATGCATGAGCTTGCGTGTTTTACAAGGCTCGCGCTATGCTTTGAAACGCTGCGCGCCGAAGCGCCTTTTGACCCGGATCTTTTAATGCGAAAACTGAGGGAAAACGTTTCCGGATGCCTGACATATGATACTGAGGTGTGGTCTTTCGAGTATGTTTGCAAGCCGTCGCTGTTTTTCAGTTCGCCGGACGGCCCTTTTTATACAGGGAACGAAGCTCTGGCGGAATATGAGTGCGAATATATAATAAAAAGCAGAAGGCCGGAAGGCGTATGGGATATCAACTGGAAATGGGCCGATTACGATTTGGAGTTTGCCGTATCGGAAAATTGGTGGAAAGCGGACCGCGCCGTAAAAAATATGCTTTATTTAAATGGATTCGGCCGCCTTGATATTTGATTGTCCCTATGAATTGACGCGCAGCCTGTATAAAAACCGCTCTCAAAGCGCAGATACTTCGGATATTATTACTTTGCTGGGTTTATACTACTCCAAAGGGAGTGGGCTTTTGTTTCCCGACAGAGTATACTACGAACCGTCTGCGCTTACGTATGAGCTCGGCAAGACCCTCAGGCAGAAATTCACGGGTGTGCCGTGGATCCCGATCGATGATCATAACAGCATCGAAGAACTTCAGCGGTGTTCGAATACCGAATTCGGCAAACTCAAGCGGCATATTATAATCGGAGTCAGAAAAACCCATCGATACACGCCGAATGAGAAGGTGTCGGATTTTCTGGTGCCTTATACGTCTTCGGGCTGCAGCGCGATGTGCCTTTATTGCTACCTTGTGTGCAATTATAATAAATGCTCATATCTCAGGCTTTTCGTCAACCGCGAGCAAATGCTTGACAAGATCATAAAAACAGCTAACGGAGCTGACAGGGAACTTGTTTTCGAAATCGGAAGCAACAGCGATTTAGTTCTTGAAAACAGAATTACGGGGAATTTGGAATGGACTATTGAGAAATTCGCAAAAAACGAAAAAGGATATATCACTTGCCCCACGAAATTCGATTACGTGGATACTTTGCTGAATCTTGCTCACAGGGGCAGGACGATAATAAGGGTCAGCGTGAACCCGGAACAAACTATAAAAAAAGCTGAATTCGGAACGTCGTCCCTTGCAAACAGGATCCGCGCTCTCAACAAATTATGCGATGCCGGCTATAAAACAGGTATATTGATAGCTCCCGTAATAATGGCGGATAACTGGCGTGAGCATTATTCGCTTCTTATCGACCGAATGGCGGATGAGCTCTCCGCCAAGGTGAAAAGGGAAGCGATAATCGAGATAATATTTATGACATACAGTTACATCCACAGGGCTATCAATAAAGAAGCGTTTCCAAACGCCGCGGACCTTTTCGACCCCGATATTATGACCGGCAGAGGACGGGGGAGATATCGCTATAAGGATGCCGCAAGGGAGCAGGGCGAGACGTTCCTGCGCGAACAGCTTTCAAAAAAACTTGAAGAGATTCCGATTCTTTACATTTCATAAAGATATATACTGCGATAACAAATTGCGGTTGTATTAACGAGTATACTAAGTTATAATAGTTTCACAATAACAGTTTTTCACGCACCCCCGTATCGATTACATAAAAAGGTGAGAATTCTTGCGGTTTAGGAAATTAAAAAACCTGCTTTTTCGAAGACTTCCCAATCATATTCATGAAGACATTCTTCATGATATCAATCGCATTAATTTAGCGAGGAGCAGGATAATCATCACGGCCGTAATCGCTTTGGAATTATTTGCGGTCCTGCTTTTTTTAATCAAAAAGTACGGCATTTATTGGGAGGACAGAGATCCCTTATATGTATTGGTTTATGTTTTCCTGGCCGTCGTGATGGCAGTTTTTTTTGCGGTTTCCTTTCTGCTTCCCAAAAAACGGCCTGCATATAAATCCATACGTCTCTATACCTGTCTGCTGTCCGGCGCTATTCTTTTTTGGTGCGCTGCTGTTGCGCTTATTGACCAACTGTCCGCGGGACAGGTGACGCTTTATGTTTCAGCCATATTTATGGTCGGCATTTTCCCGCTGCTGTCCCCGGCGGCTTTGTTTGCGGTCTATGCCCCCGTGCATGCGCTTTTCCTGCTGCTGCTTCCGCAATTCAGGCAAAATCCCGCTATTGCGTTTGCAAATGCCGTAAATACTTCCGTTTGCATAGTTTTTGCTTTTATCATTTCCTGCATGTTGTACAGGAACAAATGGAACGATATCCTGAATAAAAACCTCGTTCAGAACAGAAACAGGGAATTAAGAGAAATCAATGAAAGATTACTCCGGACAAACCAGAACCTGGAACAGATGTCATCGACCGACAGCCTGACGGGACTTCTCAACCGCAGGATGCTGAATGAAAGGCTCAGCGCGGAATGGCAGATATGCAAAAGCTTTTCCGTTCCAATATCCGTGCTTATGCTGGATATTGACTGCTTTAAACGCATCAACGATATCTACGGGCATCAGACGGGTGATATCTGTTTGTTGAGGATTTCAAATGTTATCAATTCTGTGGTGCAGCATCCTTCGTATATCGTCGCGCGCTGGGGCGGCGAGGAGTTTATACTTGCGCTTCCCCGGGCCGAAAAGGAAAAGGCTTATTATCTGGCTGAGCAGATAAGAAAAGAAGTGGAATCATTGGATGATTTTTGCGAAAATTTTAACGACAAGATCACTGTCAGCATTGGCATTTGCAGCGCTGTTCCGTCCGACAGCCTTACGGTCAGGGACATGATCGAAGCCGCGGACAAAGCCCTATATAAAGCAAAATCAAAAAACGGCAACAGGACCGAGTATGCTTAAATCGGCTGCCTGCGGTTAAAACCGGGAGGAAGCCTTTAATAAGTTATGGATTCGAATGCGGCGCGTCTCGCCATATTTTACCGATATTATTAATAAGATGTGAAAAATTATACATTTTTTGAAGGAAAAGTGTTGACATTTAAAAATTAATAATTTATACTGTAATAAACAAACCAGTAAATAGCAAACTTCCCGAAAGGGCAGGGCGCAAAGCTAAAGGGTCTAAGGGTGAATGCCTATGACAGCCAGTTGCCGAAGGTGATGGGTATATGTTGATCTACCTTGCAGCTGTCTATCCACTTTTAGACGGTTGCTTTATTATTATGCGGGTATGTTGGCGGTTCATTTGCCTGGTGGAGGAAACAAATGATCAAATACCTGATACCTTCAATAGTGATAGGGGGGGCTCTCACGGAGGTCATGCGCAGGGTGACTCTCCTGCTCATAAGAAATCGTGCCGGTGAAACGCAAAATCGTCTTATTGCCGGCAAATTCAGCGCTGTCTTTTGGATTTTGGCGGGAGCCGCACTCTGCGGACTCACGGCGGTTTTGATACCGAACCCTATTGTTTTAAGCATTTCGATCATGTGTATGATGCTGGTTTTGATCAGCCTTTCCGTTATAGACGCGGATATAAGGAAAATTCCCAATTCTCTTTTGATTGCGTTGCTAGTCATTAAGGCTGCGGCTATATTTGCGGGCGGGGATATGAACGGATTTACAGTCGCGTTCTGGGGTTTTGGTCTCGGTGCGGGACTTCTGCTTGTATCGCTGTTTCTTCCGCTTGGTTTCGGAATGGGCGATTTAAAGCTCATTGCCGTAATGGGATTCTGCCTCGGTATTATCGGCTTGCTTCAGGCAGTTGCGATCATGGGAATCGTTATGGGGATTTATACGATAATACTGCTTATAACCCGCAAAGGCGGATTGAAAACAAAAGCGGCGCTGGGACCGCCCTTGTCTCTCGGAATGGCTATCACTCTTTTACTGCCGATGACGGATATTATTTTAAAAAAGTGAAGCATGGAATTTTGCCGGAAAGGGGAACCGAGCGATGAAAAAGATCCGTACAAACGATTTTGATCGTGCAAAGCTGCAGTATCAATTGCTTATGTGCCTTGTCGCTTTGGTCTTTATTACAGCTTTGTTTATTCTCAGGGAAAGCCTTGACGGTTTTTACGACAGGTTCGGCATGCACCTGAACTTTTAACAGCAGAACGCTTCCGGCAGAAATGCCGGTGCGAATAAAAATAAAACGAAGGAGGACCCCAAAATGTTCAAAAAGATTTGGAAGGACGAAGACGGCCAGGGAATGGTCGAGTACGGGCTGATTATCGGCTTCGTAGTCATCGTTATCGTCGCAGCTGTTTTGATCTTCGGCGATAAGATTGGAGCTCTGTTCGAGGACATCGGCGGCAGACTTAATAGTCCCTGGACATCGGCGCCTTCGGGATCATGATGCAAAACAGCTTGCATCTGTGAAACAAAGCGGCCCATCGCTTTAGCGGAATGGGCCGCAAAACCATTTTGTTTTTAGGATTTGCGGTGAAAACTATGCGCTTCAGTAATTTCAAACGTGAGACCGGTCAGGCAATCGTGGAAGCGGCATTCACGCTGCCGATTCTGCTCCTTGTGTGCTGTGCTATTATCGACTTTGGATGGGTGCTGACAAACCAACTGATGCTGCACAACTGCAGCAGGGAAGCCGCAAGGCTGGCAGTCGTGAATCCGGAAAAGACCGAGATCGAAATGCAGGCGCTTGTTGAGCAAAAAGCGCGGCAGGTTGTGTTCGTTGGAGATCCTTTGGATGTTACCGCAGTTGCGGATTTCACAGCACCGCCGGATATAAAGGTTACCGTAACGAAAAATTTAGAACTGTTGACGCCTGTTGCGGGTATTTTTTTCGATAATCCGCTCCTTATTCAATCGAGCAGTACGATGTGGATCGGTGAATGAGAAAGGACTGGTTTCATGTCAAGGTTTAAAAATATCAAATGTGAAAACGGTCAAAGCGTGATATTCACGGTTTTAACTATGATCGTTTTTCTGGCTATTAGCGGTCTTGTTATAGATGTGGGCGTTGTTCATGTCCGCTCTTCCGTGTATCAAAAAGCCGTTGACGCCGCGGTACTCGCAACGTGTACCAAGCTTCCGTTCCCCGTTTCGGGAGAAAACCTTAACAATAAAACCGAATGCAGTTCACTTTTAAAAGAATACTTGGAGAAAAACGGCGTATCGCTCGAAGATGACATTGTTGAAATCGAGTTCGGTGATGTCAAGAGCGGAAAGTATACAAGCGTAAAGGCAACTGTGACTACGGAAGTGCCCTATGCGTTCGGCCCTATAATCGGCCTTGAAGGCACAAACGTGACAAAGAGCGCGAAAGCGATGATTCAAGCCTTTAGAACCTCGACCGGAATGGTGCCCTTGGGAGTTGAGCAATCTGCGTTTGAATCTGCCATGTCGAGCAGCGAGGACGGAGTTATCGGATTTACGGTTAAAGAAGACGGCGGCGGAGGAACGGGGGGGTTTTACGGCGCTATCGACCTCGACGGCGTCAAAGGCGGAGGAGCTCCGGATTTTGAAGTCTGGCTTGCGTACGGTTACGGCGGAGAAATAAGCGTCGGCGACGAACTGCCTGTTGAAAGCGGAAACATGGCGGGTCCCACGTTCACCGGCTTTTCCTCCCGCTTTAATTCATGCACGCACGGGGGCTGCACTCCCGAGAATTTCGTTGCGGACTGTCCGAGAGTCGTCCAGCTTATCGTATATAACCCTTCGGCGAAAAATAAATTCATAAACGTCGCGGGATTCGCTCCGTTCATATTGACGGGGTTCAACGGCAACGGCGAGATTACGGCTTCTTCCATAAACATCAAAACTCAAGTTGGAGATCCTTCCGACGCTTCGGACACGCTGCCCGGCTTCGGATATTATAAAATCAGTTTAGTGGAGTAACGATCGTGAAAAAAGTATATTTGTTATCGGTTATCATGGCTTTGACCGTAGGCATTGCTGTCTACGTTTTTGCATCTTCGCTGGAGCAAAAGGCGCAGCCCGTCAATATTGAGACAAAAAGCGTGGTAGCTGCGGTTCAGGATATCCCGGCCAATACGCTTATCACTGAAGATATGATCAGTCTTGTCAGCCTCCCGGTACAGGCGGTGCACAGAAACGCAGCGACTGACCCAAGCAAAGTTATCGGCCAGATCACAAAGTATCCTTTGGTGGCCTATGAGCAGATACTCGTTTCCCGGTTGGGCGAATTGGGAGAATCGGCAGATGCGCTGTCTTTTCAAATCGAAAATAATTACAGAGCCATCACAGTCGAAGTGAGCGAGGTAACCGGTGTTGCGGGCTATATCGAAGAAGGCGATTATGTTGACATTGTCGCAACGCTCATGCTTCCTGTGGCGGAAGGCGGAACTTCCTACGCCGTATCGACAATGCTTGCCGAAAATATACTTGTTCTTAAGACCGGCATGAAGCAAGTAAGCGGAACTGAGGCTCAGACCGTGAGCTATGAATCCGTAACGATGCGCGTAACGCCGGAACAGGCTCTGATGATCAACTACGCGGCCGCCAACGGCAGGCTCAGGCTGGTTTTAAGGCCCGTGCTCGACGACGCCATTGTACAGCCTGATGATTTTCCTCCGCCCCCTCTGCCGTCACCCCAGGCTCAGAATACGGCGGAATAGGAGGTTAACGGTATGGCAAGATTTAAAGTGCTGGCGGTTGTTTCCGATGAAAATTTAAGGGTCGAGATCCGTCAGGCGCTGATGGGTATCGAGAACATTGCGCTTGTGGGTTTTGCTTCTTTCGATACGTCCCTGATGACCAAAGTCACGGGTTACTCTCCCCATGCGGTTTTGCTTGTTCAGGAGGGCGACGATGCGGGCGTGTTTGAGTATGCCCGCCAGATATATAAGACTTACCCGGGATGCGCGTTGGTGCTTCTCACCGAGGATATCAGCATCCAATCCATTGAAAAGGCCATGCTTTCGGGCTTTAGAAAAGTCATGGATATTGCGGATATCGCAACAAAGGAGCTTCCCAACGCGATTTTTCAATCCGTAAGGCTTGAGCAGGGAAGGAACAACGAAATCAGAAACGAGTCCCGCGTGATAAGCGTATACGGCACTAAGGGCGGATCGGGCAGAACCACGCTTGCAACAAACCTTGCTACTGCATTTGCTCAGGATAAGCACAGGACTGCGCTCATAGATTTATGCCTTGTTTACGGAGACGCATCCATCTACCTTGATATAAACGCGAAGGATACCATTTCGGAGCTGGTCCAGGAACGCGCGGATTTTACCATCGACGATATCAAGAGCTTCTGCATGCAGCATTCAAGCGGTATCAACGTGCTTTGCGCGCCTTCAAGGCCCGAATACGCCGAGTATGTGACGGGCAAGCATGTTGAAAAGATAATAAACCTTATGAGGCCTTACTATGATTACATCGTAGTCGACCTTCCGTGTGAATTCAACGACTGCACGTTGTCGGCCATCGAGAATTCCGATGACGTTCTCGTTGTTACGCTGCCCGAGATATCGTCTCTCCGGAATACGAAGCTTGCGCTGTCGGTATTTAATAATCTGCAGCAAATCGAAAAAGTAAAGATAGTCATGAACTGCTGGAAAAAGGGAGCGTTGACTCAAAAGGATTTCGAACGCGTTCTCGAAGTGCCCGTATCCTTCTCGGTGCCCGAGGACCTCAAAAACGTATCCCTCAGCGTAGAACGCGGGATCCCTTATGTGATCGGAATGCCGAGAAGTCCTATGGCTAGGGCTGTGCGCGACCTTGTCGTTCATTTCCACGAGCTTCGCGGAGGTGCTGAAGCATGAGCCTCCTGCAAAGACTGGACCGAAGCGCGGCTCCTTCCAATTCAGGTATTGAGGGGAGCCTGAAACATCCTGCTGCGGATGCGCATTTCAAGCTGAAGGAACGGGTCAGAACGCTGACTATCGATATATTGAATAAGGAGACCAATCCGGACAGCCAAAGGGTAAGAGCTGCCTTGGACGAAGTGCTCGAAATGGAAGCTCCGGACCTTCCGAGACCGGAACGCACGCGCATAGCGATGGAGCTTGTGGACGACATAATCGGCTACGGCCCCCTTGAATCTCTGCTTTCGGACCCGGAAGTTACGGAAATCATGGTAAACGGGCCTGATCAAATGTATGTTGAAAAGAAAGGCAAGCTGCACAGGATCGATGTTCCTTTCAGGGACAACGATCATGTACTCAATATCATCGACCGGATCGTTTCCTCCATAGGCCGGCATGTCGATGAAGCAAGCCCGATGGTGGATGCCCGCTTAAAGGACGGCTCGCGCGTGAACGTTATAATACCGCCGCTGTCATTGGTCGGGCCGGTTATTACGATCCGCAAGTTCTCCAAGATCCCGTTTACTTCGCAGAACCTCATCGAGTTCGGCTCCATATCGCCCAAAATGATGAGTTTTTTGGAGGCGTGCGTTAAGGGAAGGCTTAATATCATCATATCGGGAGGTACCGGCAGCGGAAAAACCACGCTTCTCAACGTAATATCAAGCTATATTCCCGAGGACGAGCGCATCGTCACAATCGAGGACGCGGCCGAAATCCAGTTGAACCAGGATCACGTGATCACTCTTGAAAGCCGCCCGCCCAATATGGAGGGCAGCGGTCAGGTAACCATCCGCGACCTTGTCAGAAACGCTCTTCGTATGCGCCCCGACCGCATAATCGTTGGCGAGGTGCGTTCAAGCGAAGCTCTGGACATGCTTCAGGCCATGAACACGGGTCACGACGGTTCTCTGACGACGACTCACGCCAATTCGCCGCGCGATGCGATGGCGCGTATAGAGACTATGACGATGATGGCGGGCATGGAGCTGCCGCTCAACGCCATAAGAAATCAAATAGCGTCCGCAATCGATATCGTTGTTCAGCAAACCAGGCTGCGGGACGGCACCCGCAAAGTCACAAGCATAACGGAAGTGACCGGCATGGAGGGTGACGTCATTTCCATGCAGGAGATATTTACATTCGACACGCAGGGAAGGCTCGACAACCAGGGCAGGTTTATAGGAAAATTCCGGCCGACCGGCGTTAAACCCCATTGCCTTGAAAAAATACGCAATAACGGAGTTACGGTTGTCGATGATTGGTTCGTATAAGTTTTTCTCTTAATACTACTTATCCCGGAGGCGCTTTAATTGGAAACTTTGTTCTTGGTGTTGGCGGTTACGGCTTTAATATTTTTGGTCTGCACGATTTTTTTCGGCAAGCTTTTAGAGGATCGTCTCAGGATCAGCCGAAAGCTTGATGAGCTTACCGGTGTTCAGACGGAAGCTGTACGAACCGAAGAAAAACAAAAGCAAAGGCGCAAAAACAAAAAGAAGCCGATAAAGGTTTCCCGGGTTTTCGCTCAGGAATTGGCGTCCGCCGGAATCAGGATGAGGGCGGAAGAGTTTCTGATAGGTTGGATCGCCTTAGTTGCGGCTCCCACCGGACTGTTTCTTCTCTTCGACGCTCACCCCGTAACCGTTATTGCCGTATTGATGATCGGGCTTAGCGTACCGCCCGTGCTGGTCAACCGCTCAAAAGCCAAAAGGCTTGTTGCGTTTGAAAAGCAGTTGGGAGACGCGCTCGTGATGATGGGCAACAGCCTTAAGACCGGAATGACTTTCCAGCAGGCTATGGCTGCAATCGGCGAGGAAATGCCGGATCCGTTAGGCAAAGAATTTACTTTGACGGTACGTGAGATCAAAATGGGCGTCAGCATTGATATTGCCTTGGAGAATATGCTGTCAAGGGTCAAGAGCATGGACCTTCGGCTTATGGTTTCCGCGATATTGATCCAGCGGCAGGTCGGCGGAAACTTATCGGAAATTTTAGAGAATATTTCCGCAACGATCAGGGACAGGCTGAAGCTTAAAGACGATATCCGCGTCATGACGGCGACAGGGCGCATCAGCGCGCTGGTAGTTGGTTTGATTCCGATATTCATCTGCGGGATTTTAATGCTTCTGAATCCCGAGTTTATAATGAAGTTTTTTGAAACGACAATCGGCATCACTTTGCTCGTTATTGCCTGCATCATGGAGATTATAGGCTTTATCGTTATCAAAAAAGTTGTTACCATCAAGTATTAGGAGAATTCTATGGTATTTCTGGTGTTAAGTTCATCTGCCTTTGCGGTCTTGCTGGTTTTGATACTGTTTTCCGGAACGGTTGAAGCCGAGATTTTAAAGAGGCGCCGCCTGAACTCCATAAAAGAAAAAAAGCACTATCTGGATGAAGATCTGGAAAAAAGCTTTTATCAGCGCTTTATTGAACCTGCTTTTTTGAAAATCAAAAAAACCATTGAGAAATTGGGAAAAGGAAGAACTGCGGGTGTCAAAAGCAAAAGCGCTCAAAAGCTCGAAAATGAACTTCAGCTTGCGGGCATCGATATGGCTGTCGGTACTTTTATGATCGCAAAATCCGTCATATCCTTGGCGATACTCATAGTCGGTTTTATTTTTGCACTGATAGGGACGATGAATAGCGAAGGCCGGGTACTGCTGATACTCGCCGATATGATGCTCGTAATTGTGGTTCCGAGATACTATTTAAAATCCCGAATCAAGGCTCGTCAGTCGGCGATACGGGATCAGCTGCCAAATTTAATGGATATGCTGAGCGTAAGCATTGAAGCGGGATTGGGTTTTGACGCGGCTCTGTTAAAAATCACCGAAAACAGCAAGGGTCCGCTGACGGATGAATTTTTACGCGTTCACAGGGAGATCCAGATGGGTAAATCGCGCAAGGACGCCTTGCTGGCATTTGCGCAAAGGAGCAATGTTGAAGAATTGAAGACTTTTGCTTCCGCGATTATACAATCAGAGAAATACGGCACCCCCGTTAAAAACGTGATGAAAACTCAGTCGCAGCAGCTTCGCGTGACGCGCAGGCAGCGCGCGCAGGAAAAGGGAGCTAAAGCGTCGGTCAAAATGATGCTGCCCATGCTGATATTTATATTCCCCACGATATTTATTGTGGTTTTAGGGCCTACAGTCATTAATTTGATAGAAACCTTCAGCGGCGGTGCGTTTGGATGAAGAAAAAAATTGCGTGCGCCGGTCGCATTCTTTGGGACTCCGTAGAGACGGCAAACAGTTTTTTTAAGAGATTCAAAGGTCTCATGGGACGGCGCTCGCTTCTGGAAAGCGAAGGAATGCTGATTACTTGCTGCAATCAGGTACACACTTTTAATATGCGTTTTACGATAGATGTGATATACTTATCCAAACAAATGCGGGTGGTAAGGGTAGATACTTTGCCTCCTAACAGGATAGGACCTTTCGTAAAGAACGCCGTTTCGGTGCTGGAGGTAGCGGCGGGAACATCGGCTTTGAACGGGATAAAATTGGGCGACGAGCTTGCTTTAATATAAGAAAGGAGAAATCATAATGGAACGGTCGAACAAAATAATCATGCCAAAGCAGCTATGGCAGGATGAACCGGATGACGAGCTTAAAAGACGCGCTGGTTCCTATTCCGCAAAGGAAGTGGACCAGTATATCGACAAGCTCAAAATCAACATGCGCAATATGGAAGCGGTGTATCAGGAGCGCTTTGAAGAAATGCGCACGCAGATATTAAGCCTTGCGCGTGAACGCGACGCTTATCTTGCAGAAAAGCAGATGGCCGAGCAGAAGCTTTTGATAGCGGCTTCCACTCCGTCCCAGTCCGTTGACGTCGATTCCGTTCTCGAAAAGCGCGGGATGAAGGCTGTTAAGCTCAGCGAGTATCACAGCTTGCTGCAGGGCGATACGGACTTGCGCAGAACTTTAGGCCAGCTTGAAGACAAAATAAAGGTCCTTTCGGATGAGAACAGGCGCCTTGCGAAAGAGCTTGAGGACAGTGAGCCCTTAAGGAAAGAAGCCGCGGCAGTCATCAACCAGGTAAAGACGACCAAAGAGCTTTTGCAGCAGCGCGAAGAGCAGCTTCAGCAGAAGACCGAGGAGCTTTCCATTCTGAGCATTCGCCTCAGCGAGACCGAATCCGCCGTAAGGGAGAACGCGGCGGAACTGATACAGCTTCGCGATAAATGCGCTACTTATGAGCTTGAATCAAGGCTCATTCACAACGAACATGTTCAACTGCAGAACGAAAAAGAGCGTATAGCAAAAGAGGCAATGATCAACAAGGAAAGATGGGATTCCGAACGGGAAGGATTGATAAGGCGCTATACGGTGCTTATTAACGGCCAGAAGCAGTGCATGCAGCGGCTGTCCGAAAGCGTTGCCGAGGCCGTCAAATACATGGAGAGCCTCGGTGAATCCGCCATGAAGGGTTACGGCACCGAGGAATAAATCTTGTATCTGTTTGTACCGGAGTATGGTTTTGCTTTGAAAAACTCTGCTTCGCCGTTAAACGCTGTTCGGCCGGTCGTTTGACGATTTTTAAAAATTGCAGCCGCGGGCTCTTGCCCCGGCTGTTTTTTTATTGCAGCCTATTATTACATTTCTGAAATCGATTATTTTTATTCATATCTTATCGAAGTATCGTCCCATATTTTAACATGCAAATTTATTGTACTTTATCCAGAAACGGGTAATTGTTAAACGGCATAATCGGTTGGAAATATTGCTGGCGTCTCGTATTACTGCATATCTTGCAGATTTAGAATCTATTGTAACGGCTGCAGAAAAATTTCTGACGCTATATATAAAAGCTTCGCGGTTTGCCGGTGCGGCATTAATGAATGAATAAGCGGCGCGATTGTGCGATAAAAATGGCGGGATCACGGCCGCGGTTTTATCATAACGACTTCAATAATAACGAGCAGCGGATATCGGACAGCCAAGCATCCCGTGAGGAATAATTCTTGTCCCATCAATTATAAAGCTTGAGTCGATATGCGTATTTTTTTTGTGGAACTGGAAATAAATGCCGTAACAGGAGGACGGAGCCTCCTTTGAGTAATTTTGTGAACGCTATCCGGTTAAAAACCGGCGCGAAATAAAAAAAAACAATCAGGAGGAGAAACATGTTAAGAAGGATCTGGAAGGATGAAGGCGGCCAGGCAATGGTCGAGTATGGGTTGATCATCGCCCTGATCGCAATTGCTGTAATTATTGCAGTAACCGCGATAGGTACAAACCTAAATACCGTTTTCAATGCAATCAAAGATAAACTTACTGTGTCTTCATCGTAATGATGAAAAACTGAACAAAAAGCAGCCCGCTGTGATTCGGCGGGCTGTAAACCCACTCAATAATTATAAGGGATGATGTTTACATAATGAAGTCGTTCCTAAAGTTAATTCGCAGCAAAGAGGCCGGTCAATCCCTCGTCGAGACCGCGCTGACGCTTCCCATATTCATACTCATCCTCTGCGGGGTACTCGATTTCGGCTGGCTGTTTACGAACCAGCTTATGCTCAACAACTCCAGCAGGGAGGCTGCAAGAACGGGCGTAGTGAATTTTGAGGAAAACAATGCGGCGTATCAAACACTTGTTATCAACAAAGCAAAAGAAATGATATATTTCGGCGATACTTCGGACCCGAATGTCTTTAATGTCACGGTTACGGTCAATGCTGAGGAAACGGATGTAACGGTTCAAGTAGATAACACAGTCCCGGTACTTACGCCGATAGTCGGAGCATTTTTTACCAACAATCAAGCTGAGCTCACCTCCAGCACAACCATGCGAATCGGATAAGGAGTATTTCTATGTCGTTCAAAAAGCTGTTTACCGATGAAAAAGGCCAGAGCGCCGTAATCGCGGGAGTCGCGATATTCATGGTCATTGCCGTGAGCGCGCTAGCTCTAGATATCGGCCTTGTTCATATACAATCCAGCAGGGAGCAGACAGCCGCGGACGCCGCTGCGCTTGCGGGTGGGACACTGCTTCCGGCTCAAGCCGGAGATATCGGTGCAGAGGCAAACGTCAAGAACCGCGCCGCCGAGTATGCGGTCAAAAACGGCATTCCCGCCGAAGATGTTTTGCCTGAAAAGATCATTCTCGGGGACATAAAGAACGGCATGTACACAAGCGTTCGGGTCGAGCTTAAAAGCGAGGTGGGTTTCGGTTTCGCGAAAGTCCTGGGCTTTGAAAAAGCCGATGTGACCAAAGCTGCAAAAGCTCAGCTTAAGCCTGTGTCCGCAATGAATGATTTGGTTCCTTTGGGAGTCACGGAAGACGCAATGCAAACCATGTATATCGGTAAAACTTTGACCGTCAAAAAAGGGGGCGGTGACGGTGTAAACGGTTTTTTTGGGGCGATCGATCTTGACGGTACCCAGGGAGGAGGCGCTAAAGATTATACAGGTTGGCTATCTTCAGGTTATGACGTCCTTGTTGAGCAGGGTGATATTTTGCCTGTAGAAAACGGAGTTATGTCAGGTCCTTCATGGGACGGGTTTTGCGCCCGCGTCTGCAAGCACACGCCGAAATGTACAGCCTCGTCTTATGACCCTCAGTGTTCAAGCATTGTAACGTTGATCGTTTATAAAGTCCATGAAACACAAGGCAATGATAATAACATCAAATCAATTGAGGTCATGGGATTTGTTCCGTTCATTTTGCATGAAGGTACCAAGCAAGGAGAAATTACGGCCATTTG
Source organism: Firmicutes bacterium ADurb.Bin182 (assembly GCA_002070205.1). GTDB lineage: Bacteria > Bacillota > Clostridia > Christensenellales > CAG-138 > MWCU01. Next base: position 29,309 of record MWCU01000029.1, read on the forward strand.
CATCCAGACAGTTATTCAGGACGGCCTAGCTTTACCCGGAGCAAATGACTTCGGCGTCTATAAAATTACATTGGTGGAGTAGTATATGAAAAAATTTTATGCAATAGCCGCAGGGCTCGCTGTACTTGCAGGTTTTTCGGTTTATCTGTTCGCTTCGTCGCTGCAGGCGGGCGCCGAGCCGGCCGCGGCGCCGACTAAATCCGTTGTCGTGGCTCTTAAGGATATCCCCGAGCAAACGCTTATAACAAACGATATGGTAGCGATAAAGGAACTGCCCCTGGATTCAGTTCACCCGGGCGCGGCCGTTGAACTTGAGAACGTTGTCGGAAGCATAGCTGTGGACCCTATAGTATCGGGCGAGCAGGTGCTTGAAGCCCGTCTCGGAATACAGGGCGTGAACGCGGGGTCGCTCTCGTTCGAACTGGAGAAAGGGCACAGGGCGGTTTCCGTAGCCGTGAATGAGGTCACGGGCGTTTCCGGGTTTATTGAGGCAGGCGATCATGTGGACGTGATCGCATTGGTTGCTTATCCGGTCCCGGAAGGCGAGCAGTCCTTGGCGGTATCCACAATGCTCGTTGAAAATGTTTTGGTTCTGAAGACAGGTCATGCAATCGTCGACGAAACGGATGCTGGATCTGTCTATAAGACTGTCACGCTTAGCGTAAAGCCCGAAGACGCGCTGAAAATCGACTATGCGGAGTCAAGCGGAGCTATAAGGCTGATACTGAGGCCGGTATTGGATGATGATCGCGTGAACCCAAAAGATTTTCCCGTGATCAAGGCGGCGGCGTCCGTGCAGACGGAGGCATAGGGAGGTGAATGCCGATATGTCAAGATTCAAAGTACTCGCAGTAGTGCAGGATGAAGACATCCGTTTTGAAATTCGTAAATCGCTTTCGGCTGACGAAAGCATAGCTCTTGTGGGTTTCGCGGCCGCGGATGAGGCGCTTCTCACAAAAATCACCGGTTATGCTCCTCATGCGGTGCTTCTTGTAAAAAGAAAGGAAGAGGCCGGGGTCCTTGAATACGCCCGGCTTATCTACCAGAAGCATCCGGGCTGCGCGCTGATATTGCTGACTGATGAAATAAGCCTCGAGTCGGTCGACAGCGCAATGGAAGCCGGCATCCGAAAAGTCGTCGGCCTTAACGATCTATCCTCTCTTGCGGGCACGATAATCAAGGTTTCGGTATTGGAGCAGGGCAGGGGCGGTGAAAAGCACAAAGAAACACGGGTAATAAGCGTATACGGGACCAAAGGCGGTTCGGGTAAAACCAACCTTGCGGTCAATCTTGCCGCAGCCTTTTCGCTAAGCAAGCATCGGACCGCGTTTATCGATTTGTGCCTCATCTACGGGGATGCGTCCGTGTACCTCGATTTGAGTACGAAGGATACCATTGCCGAACTCGTGCAGGAACGTTCGGATTTTACTATAGACGATATCAAAAGCTTCACGCTTCAGCACGCGAGCGGCCTTAACGCCATCCTGGCCCCGTCGAAACCGGAATTTGCGGATTATGTTACGCCGAGGCATGTGGAAAAATTAATCAATCTCATGAGGCCGTACTACGATTACATAGTCATCGATCTTCCGGCGGATTTTTCCGAGTGCACTCTTGCGGCGCTTGAGAATTCGGATGACATCCTCATCGTTGCAAAGCCCGATATTTCGGGGCTCAGGAATACCAAGATGGCGTTGGACGTCTTGAACGGCCTTCAGCAAACGGAAAAAATCAAGCTCGTCATCAATACGGAAAGAAAGGGCTTGCTGAACCATAAGGATTTCGAGCGCGTGCTGGATATGCCGGTTTCATTTTCCATTCCCGAGGACACGAAAAACGCGGTTATCAGCATGCAGAGGGGTATACCCATCGTGATGGGCATGTCCTCAAATCCGATGGCTAAAGCCATACTCGGCGTTTCCGATTATTTTTATAAGCTCAGGGGAGGTGCGGCCAAATGAAGCTCAAGGACCGTCTGGAGATGCGGCGCAGCAGCGTCCCCGCAGACAGCGGCGAAGAAAGTCGCGTGTTGTATCCTTCAGCGTCAGTCGTTATCGACGCTCAACAGCGGCTCAAGGAGCGCGTACGCTCTCAGGCGATCGAAATGCTGTATAAAGAGAAAAATCCCGACAGCTCGATGGTCAAGGCGGCTTTGAACGAAGTGCTTCAGTACGAGGCGGAAGATGTTCCGAGACCCGAGCGTACGCGGATCGCGGAGGAGCTGATGAACGATATCATCGGCTACGGCCCGCTTGAGACCCTGCTTCGGGACGCCGATGTTACGGAGATAATGATAAACGGTCCCTTCCGGCTGTATGTCGAGATCAAGGGAAAGATCTATCAAATGGAATCGCCGTTTCGGGACAACGATCATCTGAACAATATCATAGACAGGATAGTATCATCCATAGGCAGGCATGTCGACGAATCCAGCCCCATGGTGGATGCCCGCCTTAAAGACGGCTCGCGCGTGAATGTTATCATCCCGCCGCTTTCGCTCGTGGGTCCTGTCATCACGATACGCAAATTCGCGAAGATCCCGTATACGGATAAAGATTTGATCGAATTCGGCTCCGTATCGCACAAAATGATGAGCTTTTTGGAGGCTTGCATCAAGGGCAGGCTGAGCGTTGTGATATCCGGCGGAACGGGAAGCGGAAAGACTACATTCCTGAATGTCCTATCGGGCTATATTCCGTCCGGTGAGCGCATCGTAACCATTGAGGATGCTGCTGAGATCCGGCTCAAGCAGGAGCATGTCGTAACTCTGGAAAGCCGCCCGCCCAATATCGAGGGGAGCGGCGAAGTGACCATAAGGGATCTTGTCAGAAACGCTCTGCGCATGCGCCCGGATAGGATAATCGTTGGTGAGGTGCGTTCGGGTGAAGCTCTGGATATGCTTCAGGCAATGAACACGGGACACGACGGATCCATAACGACTGTTCACGCCAACTCACCGAGGGACGCTCTTGCGCGCATTGAAACTATGGCGCTTATGGCCGGTATGGACTTGCCTGTGCATGCGATACGTAATCAGATCGCGTCCGCGATAAACATCATGGTGCATCTTTCGAGGCTTAGGGACGGTACGCGCAGAGTCACGAGCATAATGGAGATCACGGGCATCGAAACAGACGTGATCACCATGCAGGAGCTCTTTGCTTTTGAAACTCAAGGCAAGACGGACAGTCAGGGAAGGTTCCTGGGAAGGTTCAAGCCTACCGGGATAGTGCCGTATTGTTTGGAGAAGTTACGGTATCACGGAGTATCCGCTTTCGACGACTGGTTTGTGCAGTAAAGGAGGCAGCTTTGGAACTCTGGTTATTGACAGTCAGCGCGGTTCTTCTTATCTTTTTTGCCGTTATGGTTTCGTTTCGCGCTTTGATGGCGGACCGGCTCAAGGCCGACAGAATGGTCCGTGAGCTTTCGGGCGTTCATTCTGAAATAAAACCGCGCAAAAAAGAGCAAGGCCGCCGCAGGAATATAAAGGTATCCAAGGTGTTTTCGCAGGAATTGGCGGCGGCGGGCATCCGTATGCGCGGGGAAGAATTTCTGGCGTTGTGGCTGATAGCGGCCGTTCTCCCGGCAGGCGTAATGCTTCTGTTCGGAGCGCATGCGCTGTCTGCACTCGCTGTAATGCTTATCGGGCTGATACTCCCGCCATTGGCTGTACAAAGCGCAAAAGGCAAGCGGCTGCAAAAATTTGAAAAGCAGCTCGGAGACGTGCTACTGCTTATCGCGAACTGCCTCAGGGCGGGCTTCTCTTTTCTCCAGGCTATGACCGTCATAAGCGAGCAGATGCAGGAACCCATAGGAAAGGAGTTCATGCTGGCGGTTCGGGAAATCAACATGGGAGTCGATATGGACACCGCTCTTGACAACATGGTGGAAAGGGTCAGGAGCACGGATCTTCTCATGGTGGTCGCGGCCGTTAAGATCCAGCGCCGGGTAGGCGGCAACCTGCTTGAAGTGCTCGTGAACATATCGGCCACCATAAAGGAGAGGCTGAGGCTGAAGAACGATATCAGGGTATTGACCGCACAGGGGCGGGTGAGCGCGCTCGTCATAGGCCTTCTGCCGGTTTTCCTCTCCTGCGTTCTGATGATCATAAATCCCGCGTATCTCATTAAATTTGTGCAAAAACCCGCTGGCATTGCGATGCTTGCGGCGGGCGCGGTCATGGAGATAATCGGGTTCATTCTCGTCAGAAGGGTCGTAACTATAAAGTACTGAGGAGAGAATGTATGGAATTCATGGTAATCACCGTCTCCGCTTTTATATTTGTTCTGGTGCTTTTGTGTTTTTCAGATGCGCTTAAGCGGCACGGCATCAAGCAAAAACATATGCGGGAGCTTAAAAACGAGGGAAGCTATCTTGATCAGGAACTGGAAAAAGACTTATATCAGCGGTTTATAGGTCCCGTTCTCGATAAAATCAAAAAGCGCCTGGCAAGGTTTAACAGGCAGAACCGCAAGGCCGAAACAGGGAGGTACGCGAAGCTGCAAAACGAGCTTTCGGCGGCCGGAATAGGTGTGGCGGCAGGCACGTTCATTATGGCAAGGCTTGCTTTCAATATTCTTTTTCTGGCCGCGGCTCTTTGCATTTCGCTCTTTGTCAGAGCCGAGGGGTCCTTGACGCTTATGATGCTGACGTTCTTCCTCATACTGTCCGTTCTGATACCAAGGTATTATGTGAGGGCGAAAGCGCGGTCCCGCCGGCAGGCAATAAGCAATCAGCTTCCGAACACAATGGACATGATGAGCGTCAGCATTGAGGCAGGTCTCGGGTTTGACGCTTCGATGCTCAGCGTAACGGATTATTTCAAGGGGCCCTTGTCGGATGAGCTTTTGAGAGTGCAAAAAGAGGTCCAAATGGGTATTCCCCGAAAAGAGGCATTGACCTCGCTCAGCTTAAGGACGAACGTTGATGAGCTGAAAACATTTGCATCCGCAGTTATCCAATCTGAGCGTTACGGTACACCCGTTATCAATGTGCTTCGTGAGCAGGCGCAGGAGCTTCGGATACTTCGCCGCCAAAAAGCCCAGGAGGCGGCGTCAAAAGCGCCGGTAAAAATGCTGCTGCCAATGGTAATGTTCATATTTCCGGTCCTGTTTATAATCCTGCTGGGTCCCGCGGCTTTGGATATTGCCGCAATGTTTCGAAATTTGGAATGATCGATTTTACATTCATAATAAAGAGCCGGTTTCCGGCCTGCAAGCGGATAAGGGGTGGTATGAGTGGAAGAAGCTAAGAATTTAAATGAAACTATTGAGCAGTTGACTGAACTTCCTTCGCAAAGCGAGCTTAAAAAGCGCGCCGGCATGTATTTTGCGAGGGATGTTGACAGGTATATAGAAAAACTTCAACTCAATGCGCGCAGCATGGAGGCCCTGTTTCATGAGCGCTCCGAAGAAATGAGAACGCTTTTGATGAGCGTGACCCGCGAAAGGGATGAATACCGGAGTAAACTGCATGAGATGGAGAAGAGCATATCCCAAACAGAGATCAGAACGGTTGAAGAGCTTGAAATGAAGGGTTATAAAGCTTTGCCCGCGGCGGAATATCAAATGCTTGTGCGGCTTGACGAGGATTCAAAAAGGATGCTCGATCAGCTTGAGGCAAAAGTCAAGAGGCTTGCCGAAGAAAATGCCGGTATGGCTAAGGAACTGAAGGAAAGCGCCGGAGAGAGAAAAGAATCCCGAGCGGTCATTTCCCAGGTGGAGAAGCTTAAGGAATTGCTCGTTCAAAGGGAGAAGGAACTTCAGGAGAAGACGGAGGAGCTGACCGCCTCCTATATACGGCTCAATGAACTGGAAACCGCTGCAAAGGATAACGCTGCGGCTTTGCTGCAGCTTCGAAATAAATGCGCAACGCTGGAGCTCAACGAAAAACTTCTTCAAAACGAATTTGTCCAGCTTCAAAACGATAAGGACAGGGCCGTTAAAGAAGCGTCCGCCGGCTGCGAGAGATGGAAGGCGGAAAGGGACGCGTTCGTGCGGAGGTACAAGGTCCTTCTCACAGGTCAAAGGCAGAGCATGCAAAGGCTGCAGGAAAACGTAACGGCAGCGGTCAAATACATGGAGAGTCTCGGCGAATCGGCGCTGATAAGCTTGGGGCTGGAAGATATCTGAAGCATACGGATAACGGCTCTCGCGACGTTTCGCGTTTTGTTACCCACATGAGTAAAGCTTATCTGCGACAATAACAAAAGCGGTCCGTTTCAGACCGCTTCTGTTATTATGCAATAAACTTATTCGTTTTCTTCCCATCTGACGACGGGCTTTCTTGCCGCGGCGACGTCGTCCGGCCTGCCGACCGGGGTGGTGACGGGAGCGGCGTGCAAAGCCTCGGGATCGGCTTTCGCTATTTCTGCGATCTCGAGCATCGCGTCGACGAACGCGTCGAGAGTTTCGCGGCTCTCCGTCTCTGTGGGCTCGATCATCATCGCTTCCTTGACGATGAGCGGGAAGTATATCGTCGGCGGATGGAAGCCGCGGTCTATGAGGGCTTTGGCAATATCGAGAGTATGGATGCCGTACTTTGAAAGCTCTCCCGGCGTAATGACGCATTCGTGCATGCAAAGGCGGTCATGCTCTATATGGTATGTGCCCGAAAGCTTCTTCTGGATATAGTTCGCGTTGAGCACGGCATTCTCGCTCGCTTCGCGAAGCCCTTCCCCTCCGAGCGAAAGTATGTATGCATAAGCTTTCACAAGAACGTCGAAATTGCCGTAAAAGCTTTTGACTTTTCCGATGGACATGGTGCGTTCGTAATCAAAGAACGCTTTTCCGTCCTTTTCCGCCAATACCGGTTTAGGCAGATACGGCATAAGGCCTTTTTTAACGCCTACGGGGCCCGCGCCCGGACCTCCGCCACCGTGCGGCGTGGAGAATGTCTTGTGAAGATTGAGGTGCATCACGTCAAAACCCATGTCGCCCGGACGCACGATGCCCATTATCGCGTTTAGGTTCGCTCCGTCATAATATAGCAGGCCGCCCGCTCCGTGCACGATTTGGGCTATTTCCTTGATGTTGCTCTCGAATAAGCCGAGGGTTGACGGGTTTGTCAGCATAAGGCCCGCGGTTTTTTCATTTACCGCGGCTTTAAGCGCCTCAAGGTCCACGCCTCCGTCGGGAGCGCTTTTGATCTCAAGCACCTTGAAGCCGGCCATCGCTGCCGAAGCCGGGTTGGTGCCGTGGGCGGAATCGGGCACGATCATTATATTCCTCTCGTGCTGATTATTCGCCTCGTGATACGCCTTGATCATCATAAGGCCCGTCAGCTCGCCGTGCGCTCCTGCCGCGGGCTGCAAAGTGAATTTATCCATGCCCGTGATTTCGCAAAGAGCTTTTTCCAAACCGAGCATCATATCGAGCGCGCCCTGCGCCGTTTCAAAATCGCAAAGCGGGTGTATGTCCTCGAACAAAGAGGGCATTTCCTCGTTTATTTTAGGGTTGTATTTCATTGTGCATGAGCCGAGGGGGTAGAATCCGTCGTCCACGCCGAAATTGCGCCTTGCCAAAGCCGTGTAGTGTCTCACGACTTCGACTTCGGAAAGTTCCGGCAGAGGCGGCTCGCCGCCCGTAAGCCCGGCCGGGATCGGATGCTCTGTTTTGGGAACGTCTATAGGAGGAAGATCAAAAGCTTTCCGCCCTTTGCGGGAGCGTTCGAATAACAAAGGTATTGTTGATCTGCTGTTCATTTACTTACCTCCAATGCGCTTATCAGAGTATCCATTTCGCTTTTGCTGTTCATTTCGGTCACGCAATACAAAATGCCGTTATCCCCTTTGTTTGCGTAAGACAGCGGAAGCCCGCCTATCAGCCCGCGGTCTTTCACGAGCTTATCTATCTTTTTTGCATCCCTGTCGCTGTCGACAACAAACTCGTTGAAGAAGGGCGTGTTTGGGTATCTCAGCCTCATTCCTTTAACGGATGAAATCTTCTCGGCAAGATAGTGCGCTTTTTGCGTGCTTTGGACAGCCGCCTCCCTGAGTCCCCCGGGGCCCATGACGGCAAGGTAAATGCTCGCTGTAATAGCGCACAGCATCTGGTTGGAACAGATGTTGGACGCCGCTTTATCGCGCCTGATATGCTGTTCGCGCGCCTGCAATGTCAGAACATATGCGCGGTTTCCGTCCGCGTCCGTGGTTTCCCCGGATATCCTTCCGGGAAGGTTACGGGTGAACTTCGCTTTGCATGCCATGAAGCCGAGATACGGGCCGCCGTAGGAGAGCGGCATTCCGAGAGGCTGTCCTTCGCCGATGGCGATATCCGCCCCCGAATCTCCGGGGCGCTTCAAAAGTCCCAGAGAAATCGGATTGAGGTAGCTTATCAAAAGCCCGTCCTGCTCGTGCACGAGATCTGCGATTTCTGCCTGGTTTTCGATCAAGCCGTAAAAGTTCGGAACAGGCAGTATGAACCCCGCACTGTCTTTAAGCTCTTTTACGAGCGCTTCGCGGTCGGTAAGGCCGTCTTTGAAAAGCGGAACAGATACCGCTTGCATGCCCGCGAATCTTGCATAGGTTTTCAGGGTTTCCTGCACGTCGGGGTGGAGTCCGGCAGAATACAGTATTTTTCTTCTGCGTTTGATGTCCCTGGCCATCAGCATTGATTCGGCGGCAGCGGTCGCTCCGTCATATACCGAGGCATTGGAGGCGTCCATGCCGGTGAGCTGGCAAATAAGCGTCTGGTACTCGAATATCGCCTGGAGCATTCCCTGGCTCATTTCGGGCTGGTAAGGAGTGTACGCCGTGTAAAAAGCGCTGTGCATGCTGAGCTTCGGAACGACCGACGGAATGTAATGGCGGTATGCTCCCGCGCCCCTGAAAACGGGCATAGAGCTTTCGCAGTTTTCCGCAAACGCTTTGAATATGCGCCTTACTTCGATCTCGCTTTTTCCTTTATCCAAATCGAGCGGCCTTGAGAGTCTCAGATTCCGCGGGATGTCCGAAAATAACTCTTCCGTTTCGGACAGCCCGATCTCTTTCAGCATAGCCTGTCTCTCGGGCTCGGTATTGGGGACGTAACTCCTCATTTTATGCCTCCGATTCCACGAATGCGTCGTATTCTTCGGCGCTTATAAGGGCGTTTTCATCCACCTTTGTGAATTCCACTTTAAAAATAAAGTTTTCATACGGGTTTTCGTTCAGAAGCTCCGGTCTTTCATCCAGGCTCTCGTTTACCTCGACGATCCTGCCCTCCGCCGCGGTATAAATGTTGGAGACTGCCTTTACGCTTTCCACTACCGCTGCGGAATCGCCGGCGCTGACCGTATCATCTATATTCGGGAGCTCGACGAATACGATATCTCCCAGTGCCTGCTGCGCGTGATCCGTGATTCCGATTTCTGCGATGCTGCCATTGATTTTGACCCATTCGTGTTCCTTTGTGTACTTGCGGTCATTGGGTGTCATAGAATTTTACCTCCGATGATTATAATACTCGGCTGCTTTTTAGCCGGTTAGTTCGATCTTTTATAAAACGGCAACGCGACTTTTTGAGCTTTTATTTTTCTGCCGCGAACGTCGATTTCAAAAAACTCCTCGTTTGCGAGTCGTGAGTCCACCAGCGCCATTGCGTAGTTGCCGCCGAGCGTGGGGGCAACTCCGCCGGAAGTAACGAAGCCCGCAAGCGAGTCGTTTAAATAAACGTCGGAATGCTCGCGCGCAATTCCGCGGTCAATAAGCTTTAATCCTATCCGCGTGCGTTTTTCGGGTTCAAGCAAAGCTTCCCTTCCGATGAATTCGGGTTTTGCGGTTTTAATGGCAAAATGGAGTCCCGCCTCCTTGGGCGTGATTTCGCTTGAAAGCTCGTGGCCGTATAACGGCATGGACGCTTCGAACCTCAGGGTATCGCGCGCTCCGAGACCGCAGGGAAGAAGCTGTACTTCCTTTCCCGCTTCCATAAGCTTTGAATGGAGCTTCGGAGTATCCTGGGCTTTGCAGTATATTTCAACGCCGTCCTCGCCCGTATAGCCTGTGCGCGATATCATGCAATCGATTCCGGCAACAGAAAAATTCTCGGTGAATGTATAGTTCTTCTGAGGAATATCCCCGCGAGTCCCTGCGATTTCGAGCACACGCATAAATTTCGGCCCCTGAAGCGCTATCTGGCCCCAGCTTGCCGACTGGTTTTCAACGATAACGTCTTTGGGTGCGTGCGAGGCAAACCATTCATAATCCTTTTCGGTATTGCTTGCGTTGACTATAAGGAGAAAACGGTCGTCTGAATGCTTGTATACGAGTATATCATCCACGGTGCCGCCGTCTTCGTAGCATACGGGGCTGTACCTGCACCTGCCCGGCTGCATGCCTGTCAGGTCGTTTGTGAGCATATGCTGTAGAAATTCAAACGCGCCTGAACCTCTAACTTCTATTTCGCCCATATGCGAAACATCGAACAAACCCGCGCGTTCCCTGACCGCTTTATGCTCTTCCAGTATCGAGCTGTACTGGACGGGCAGCGCCCAGCCTCCGAAATCGACTATCTTGCCCGACAGCGCGATATGAGTGTCATATAGTGGCGTTTTCTTAAGTGCGTCCATAAAAAAATCCTCCGTCTTTATTCCCGAATTTATTATACAACAGATACGGAAGAAATTGTACGAAAAAGTAAAAATATTTAATTATTAAGCTTTTTATAAAACAGATATTTTTTTATGGAATGAGGGCGGGGCGAAGCGGGCAGCATCAATTCCCCCGCCACACTGGATTGGTATGAGACAATTATACTATAAGCTACATTTTTTTCAATATGTGCTTGTGAGTGTGGCAATAATAATGTAGAATTATGTCACACATATCGCGAGCGGAGGGCCAAAAATGTCACTATTCAGCGAAATGCTTAAGCAATTGGTCGATGCAAACGGTTCGAACGTCTACAGGATAGCCAAAAACGCTCAAGTAGACAGAACGACTATTCATAAAGCCATGTCAGGCGACAGGGTGCCGGGCGCGGCGTTTATGGAGAAATTGTTTTGCGCGCTTCAGCTTACGCCTTCGGAAAAAAACCGGCTGCTGGAATACTATAACATCGCGAAGTTGGGCGAGTCCAAATACAGGCTGAGAAATCAGGTAAAAAGCATAGTCGAACTGATCGGAGCCATAGGGTTTCCGGACGATTCGGCAGCGAGTCCTTCCCGAAGGGAGCTCGAGTTTCCGAAGAGATCGGATGTGCAGCCGTTTTCGGGCGTATATTCGGTCAGCAATATGGTGCGCGAGGTCATTGAGGAGGAGATATATAACGCGAAAGAACCCAAGATCTGTTTGTGCGTCCCTGTAAACGGGACATTTATTTTTAATCTTCTCTACAGCCTGTATATTCAGTTCGGCGGAACCATTCAAATAAGGCATATAATGAGGATGCGGAAATTGACAGGAGATATGTCGGGATGTTTGCACAATCTGGATTTTCTGTCCGTTGCCGCGCCTTTCGCCCTAGCCAAAGGGGAGGGTTATAAACCTTTTTATTACTACGGGGATGACGGCGTAGATCAGGACCTCATCGCCGACGCGTCCTACAGAATAATAACCTCGAAACACGTGGTGTCGCTTTCGGCGGATCTTAAAAGCGCGATACTTTACAGCACCGAGGAAATGGTAGGGCATTACAGAATGGGTTTTGAGGGGGCGGAATCCGCATCGTTTCCATTTATACTGCCTTACGGAGACCCGGAAGCCCGGCGTAATACGGAAAAGACGTGGTACGGCGGAGCGTGCTATATGATTAAGCCGCAGCCCTGTTTTTTTCTGACGCCGGATCAGCTTAAAAGCAAACTGATTTTCGACAGGCCGGGCGTATACGAGTTCGCGAAGCCCTGGCTTGCAAAGGCGGAAATGCACGGCACATTTAATAAGGAAAGCATTTGCGTATTTTCGATGGAAGGGCTTGAGCGGTTTGTCGACGGGGGATTTGTTGACGATTCGCCGAAATATCTGATGAATCCTTTTACGATAAAGGAGCGGATAGAAATGCTTTCAACATTCAAAAACGCGCTCGTATGCGGTCTTATTACCGCAGCCGCGGCCGATTGCGGAGAATTCAAAATTACGGGCACGCTTACCGTTCTGCTTAACGATGAGGGGCTGAATTTTTCCGTTATCGACGGCGAGGGACGAAGTTTTCGTACGGCGCTTGTTTGCGAAGAGGGGATAAAGGCGGCCTTTCGCGACTTTTTTGAAAGCCTGCCGGTAAGCGGACTTGTTTACCAAAAATCCGACATGCTCCGGGCCGTTGACGGTTTCATTGAAAAGCTGAAAGGCATGGCGGGCTGGTGATGGCTGAATGCTCGCTTTCGGAATACGCGGCGGCGCAGCAATGCCCGCTGAAGTGATGCGCCGCAAAGAATAAAAAAAATTTCGACAGTTAATGTAAAAGGGTGGTTGACAAGGAGGAGTGTATTTGGTAGAATTGGTTTCGCGTCTGAAGCGGGGAACAGTTGGACTTGTCAGAAATTACAAGCGGGAAACGCATTGACAGATTTCGATATGAGTGTTAACA
>MWCU01000030.1 GCA_002070205.1 Firmicutes bacterium ADurb.Bin182
GATAGGTTTTTCCCGCACGGAGGGCACTTATCTCGCGTGGACGGACTTAAGGGCGCTCGGTTTATCCGATGCCGAGCAGGAGAAGCTGATGCTGGAAAAAGCCCGGCTTGCTTTGGATGAAGGATATATATTCGGCACCGGCGGATCGGGTTTTGAGCGATGGAACCTTGCGGCTCCGCGCAGCAAAATAATCCGGTCGCTTGAAAACTTCGAATCGGCCGTAAAGTCGGTGTTGTAACCGTTCAATAAAACTCAATCGATCAGGGGGGAAATTATGGGGAAAAACTACTTCAAGCGAAACCTGTTTACATTCGGCCTCGGTACGGTCGGAAGGGATATGCTCTACAGCCTTGTCAGCATCCAGTTGATATTCTATCTTACCGATATACTGCAGCTTGATGACAGTGCAATGTGGTGGATCACCGCCATACTTCTTGTTTTCCGCATCTATGACGCGGTTGACGATCCGATAATGGGCGCGTTGGTGGACAACACGAAGTCAAAATGGGGAAAGTTCAAGCCCAATATACTTATCGGCGCGCTGCTGTCAGGAATTTTCACGATACTGCTGTTTACCGATTTTAAACTCACCGGTGCGGCGTACATTGTAATATTCGCAATCGTTTACCTTTTATGGGGAATCACGTTCACAATAAACGATATAGCATATTGGTCGATGCTGCCGACACTGTCCATGGACCAGAAGGAGCGGGAGAAAATAGGAGCGTTCGCAAGGATATGCGCGGACGTCGGCCTGTTCACGCTGGTAGTCTTGGTCGTCCCCATAACCAATATGATCGGCGACGCGGTAGGAAGCATGAAAACAAGTTACTTTCTGTTCTCAATCGCTATCGCGCTCATAATGTGGGGTACCCAGTCCATAACTCTGTTCGGCGTCAAAGAGCCGCATCTTGTCGTTAAAGAAAGCTCAACGACCTCTATAAGGGATATGGCGAGGGCGATATTCAAAAACGATCAGCTACTTTATACCGCCGTATCCATGGCATTGTTCATGATCGGATACTCAACGACGACCAGTTTCGGGCTCTATTTTTTCAAATACGCGTACGGCGACGAAAACATGTACTCGGTCTTTGCCGCAATATTAGGCGCAAGCCAGATCGCGGCTCTTATCATATTCCCGCTCTTTTCCAAGAAGTTCTCACGAAAACAGCTGTATACCGGCGCGACGATTTTAGTTGTGGCGGGCTATCTGTTGTTTTTCTTCTCGCCGATGAATACGATGGCGGGGATAGGCGTCGCCGGCATATTGATTTTTATCGGGGAAGCCTTCATACAGCTTTTGATGCTGGTATTTTTGACCGATACCATAGAATACGGCCAATGGAAGCTTAAAAAACGCAATGACAGCGTTACGTTCGCCGTACAGCCGTTCATCAATAAAATGGGCGCTGCCGTAGGCAGCGGCATCGTGAGCGCTACCGTCATAATATCCGGCATAAACAGGGCGGAGACCGCCGCGGACGTTACCGCGCAGGGACTTCTTATTATGAAATTATCCATGCTGGTTCTCCCGCTTCTGTTCATCGTCGCGGGCTATATCATTTACAGGCTCAAATACAAAATCGATAAACAGATGTATGAAAAGATCCTCGGCGATTTGCGCGAGAGGGGAGAAATTCGATAGCGCGGCTGTGCCGCGCAGTGGTGAGTGGGTGCCCGCTGACGCGTGCAGTCCGCAAGGCGGACAGTGGTCAGTTATTAGTGAAATGAAGGAACGACCCAGCGTCGTTCCTTTAATTAATCTGTGCATGCGATACGTATATCCCCCGTTCCCCGCCGAGTTGTTGACGAGGCGGATAAACGACAGAATCGTGATTTTTAACGACATGCGCGTTAAAAATCACTCCGCTCAATAAAAGAGATGCGACAGACAGAATGTCCAAGCATCTCTTTTATTGCAAAATCCATCCGCAGATGACTCGCGAATAAGCTAAAGCTTATTCGCGACAGCGAAGCGTTTATAGTGTTGCCACCATGACCGCTTTGATCGTATGCATGCGGTTTTCCGCCTCGTCGAATACCTTCGAGTGCTTGGACCTGAACACCTCGTCTGATACTTCCATTTCGGTTATGCCGTACTTTTCGTATATTTCCCTGCCGACCGTTGTTTCAAGGTCATGGAAAGAGGGCAGGCAGTGAAGGAAAATAACGTCCGGGTTACCTGTCATTTTCAGCATATCCATGGTGACTCTGTACGGAGTCAGAAGGCGGATACGCTCTTCAAAGTGCGCTTCTTCACCCATGCTCACCCATACATCCGTATATATAGCGTCAGCACCCGCGACTGCTTTGGGATCCTCCGAGAACTCAATGACAGCCCCCGTTTCTTTTGCCGTCTTTTTCATTTTTTCAACGAGCTCTTGATTGGGGAAAAGCTGCTTCGGCGCTATGCCCACAAAATGCATACCCATTTTGGCGGCGCCTATCATAAGGGAATTGCCCATATTATTGCGCGCGTCGCCGACATAGCAAAGCTTGGTCTTATTGAGCGGCTTATTTATGTGCTCACGCATCGTCAAAAAATCCGCGAGTATTTGAGTGGGGTGATACATATCCGTAAGCCCGTTCCATACGGGCACTCCCGAATGTTTTGCCAAAAGCTCCACCGTTTCCTGCTTGAAGCCGCGATATTCTATGCCGTCATAGAACCTGCCGAGCACCTTGGCCGTATCCTCAAGAGATTCTTTTTTACCCATTTGGCTGTTCGAAAGGAAGGTGACGTGTGCACCTTCGTCGAATGCCGCAACTTCGAACGCGCAGCGGGTACGGGTGGACGTTTTATCGAAAATCAACACTATATTTTTGCCGTCGAGCTGTTTTTCTTTAATGCCCGCTCTTTTTTTATTCTTTAAATCTCGGGCCAAATCAAGAAGATAGTTGATTTCTTCGGGAGTAAAATCCAAAAGCGTTAACAGACTGCGTCCCTTTAAATTGACCGGCATGGCGATATCTCCTTTTAAATCAAATTTCAACGTAATTATATCATAGCCGCGTTCGTATAGTAATATATTCCTCGTACGCAGCCTTGAATATACGGCGGATTGACATGATTTACTAAAGGGAGTTAGAATAATTAAAATTGACAGCTAAGGTGAGATTTATGCGTAAAAAACGCGTTGGAGACCGAAGCGACGGACGAAGGCTGCGAAAGTTAAATCCCGCCCAAAGGGTCTCCCCTTATATTCTCAGAAGCCGGACAGGCTCGCAAAACTTAATATGGGATGAAATCGAGATTGAAGAAATTGAACGGTATATCCGCCAGAAAAGAAATACCGGTCTTATTCGTTTCGGTTTCATGCATGTGCTGGTCGCCGCCTATGTCAGAACGGTTTCGCAGCGTCCGGGCATCAACCGGTTTATAGCAGGCCAAAAGATATTCGCAAGGAACGATATCCAGGTAATAATGACAGCGAAAAAAACGATGACGCTCGGAGCTGACGATACAATTATAAAAGCGGTTTTTGAGCCAACGGATACGGCGG
>MWCU01000031.1 GCA_002070205.1 Firmicutes bacterium ADurb.Bin182
CGCCGCCGCTGACTACGGCAAAACCGCCTCCGCATTCGGTAAGAGAATCTATTGCCGTCAGCATATCGCTGTCGTTATCGCCAAGCACCACTATGTTGTGCGAATCGTGCGCCACTGTGGATGCGATCGCTCCGTTTTGAATGCCGAATCCTTCCACTATCCCGAGTCCTATAGTTCCGAGCGCATGATGACGCTCAATTACAGCAACCTTTGAAAAGTGCTCATCGGGCTGAAATTCGCCGTTCTTATTCGGAACGTCCCCATACCTAAGCTCGTTTATCAACTGCCCCGGGATTATTCTTATAAGCGGCATTTGCGAATGCACAGAAAGGCGAAGCGAATCATTATCCATCTGCGCGATATTGATGCTCGACAGCACGGCGGGAGGTATCGGCATCTCCCTGAACTCCATATCCCTGTATATCTTTCCGCCCGTAATAACCTTTTTAACCTTAAATTCCGTGAGATCTTCGACCAATACGAGGTCTGCCCTGTATCCCGGAGCGATTGCGCCGATATTTTTTAATCCATAGGCGCGCGCCGCGTTGTAAGAAGCCATTCGGACGGCTTCGACGGGATCGATTCCCGCTTTTACGGCTTGTCTCAGAATGTGATCGATGTGGCCTTCCCGCTTGATGTTTTCAATATGCTTATCGTCAGTACAGAAAAACATGCTGTCGGTAGGAAGCTTGTTTGCCGCTATTTTCTGCAGAATTTCGTATGTTCCGGCAGCTGCGGAGCCTGACCGGATCTGAATGAACATGCCCGTTCGAAGCTTTTCCAGAATTTCGTCGAAGCTTGAGCATTCGTGGTCCGTCGAAGGCCCCGCTATCCGGTAGGCATTGAGCTGCCGGCCTGTTAAAAGCGGAGCATGACCGTCTATCGGCAGATTTTCAAACAGCTCAAGCTTATCGAGCATAGGTTCCTCGCCGGAAATAACGCCCATATAGTCCATGACCTCTCCGAGACCCAAAATCCTGGGATGCTGCAAAAAAGGGGCAAGGTCGAATGCCGAAAGAGTACATCCGCTGTTTTCATAAGGGGTAGCGGGCACACACGAGGAGAGCATGAACAGCACGCTTAGCGGAAGGTTATCCGATAATTCCAACATCGTTTTAATGCCCTGAGTTCCGCAAACATTGGCGATTTCATGCGGATCCGCGATGATCATCGTCGTTCCGCGCGGGAGAACCGTTTTCGCGAAAACGGCCGGAGTGACCATTGATGATTCGATATGCACATGCGAGTCGATGAAACCGGGGCAGAGATATGCGCCTTTTGCGTCCACTTCGGTGGTTGCTTCATATGAGCCGACGCCTATTATCGTATCGCCGAATATCGCTACGTCCCGTTCTATGATTTCGCGAGTAAATACGTTGACCGTCTTCGAGTTTTTAATAACGAGCGTGGCGACACCGTCCGCCGCGGCAGTGATCAATGTCTGCCGGCGTGATTTTTTCAAATGCGCGCCCCCTCTCGAAACGGTATTCTTGTTCAGACTGGTTCGAACGTTCGTGTTTTTGACATTATACCACCCTTTATGAAACTGTGGAAGGATTATTTGGTAAATCGGTTTTGTATAAACGTAGTATTTATATTGTTTAGGCGACGCAGAATACGGCTGCGTTCGTGCTGATAATTCAATATGCCGCCCGTCGGGAAAAGTTGTGCGGAACCGGCCAAAGGCAATGGATATGACTCTGTGGATATTCGCCGGCTTCGCGTCGCTCCGTGATTGCAAACGAATCGTTTTAGTGCTATGATTTGGTTATAAAAGCTCATATAATCCCGTGAAGCGGAACGGGAGTATCTACGAACCGACCTTTCGGCTCTGCTATGAGTGTTCATAGGCATGTTGCCTTTGAACACTTTTCTTATGAAGCGGCGCATAATAGTCCGGTGGAGGGTGAGTGTAATGGTTAAATTGATCAAGGGCGGTACGGTAGTCAATGCAGACGGCTGCAAAAGAGCGGATGTGCTTATCGAGGACGAAGTGATAGCTTGTGTCGGAGAGCGGCCGGTTAATGTCGATGAAGTGATAGACGCAAGCGGCTGTTATGTTTTTCCGGGTTTCATTGACACTCACACGCATTTTGATTTGGATCTCGGGACTGTGACAACTGCCGACGACTTTAAAACGGGAACTCTGTCCGCTCTTCTCGGAGGCACCACCACAGTGCTTGATTTTGCCACGCAGGAAAGAGGAGGCACCCTTGAGCAGGCGCTTGCCGCGTGGCATAAAAAAGCGCTGGGATCGGCGTGCAATTACGGTTTTCATATGGCGATCGCGTCTTGGAACGAACGCACTTTCAAAGAAATGGAAACCATGAGCCGCCTCGGCGTGACATCTTATAAAATGTATATGGTGTACGAGGGGCTCAGAATGGACGACGGCTCCATCTACTCCGCCATGAAGCGCGCCAATGACGTTGGCGCAATCATAGGCATGCACTGCGAGAACTGGGATGTTCTGAAAAAGATGATCGATGAGGTAAAGCAGGCGGGTGTCACCAAAGCGTACGGGCATCCCCTGTCAAGACCGGATACTGTGGAGGCGGAGGCGATAGCTCGGTACATGCGCATCGCGGAGCTTGCAAAAGCCCCTTCATACGTAGTTCATTTGTCCACGCGGGAAGGACTTTACGAGGCGAACCGGGCGAGGTCGCGCGGCCAGAAGGTATATCTTGAAACCTGCCCGCAGTATCTTATTCTGACCGATGACTGCTATCTTGAGCCCGACGGAGCAAAATTCGTAATGTCTCCGCCGCTGAGAAAAAAAGAGGATAACGACGCGCTGTGGGACGCCATTAAAAACCATGAGATCGATTTTATAGGCACGGATCACTGCTCCTTTACGATGGAGCAGAAGGATCTGGGCAGGGAGGATTTTTCAAAAATTCCGAACGGCAGCGCCGGAGTTCAGGACAGGGCGAGGCTTATCTTTACATACGGCGTAAAGAAAGGCTGTTTGACCCTTGAGGATATGGCGGGGCTTTTATCCGAGAACGCGGCGCGCCTGTTCGGCATGTATCCTAAGCGGGGCGTAATAAAAGAAGGGTCCGTCGCCGATATCGTCGTTTGGGATCCCAAATCGACGGGCAGGATATCCTTCCGGACAAACGCGCATAACTGTGATAATTCTCCTTATGAAGGCATATGTTATGCGGGCACGGCGAAGCATGTGCTGCTAGGCGGCATACACGCGGTAAAGGACACAACTGCGGTTGTTAAAAATGCGGGCTCGTTCATAATCAGGGATCGCTGCGGTTTTTACAGATGAAGCTCGCGTGCGTGATACTTGCTGCCGGCAACTCTGTAAGGTTCGGCAAAAACAAGCTTAAGGCGCGCTTTCGCGGCGAGTCGCTGTTTGAGCGCGCTCTTGCCTGTGTTCCCGTCGAATGCTTTTATAAAACCGTCGTGGTGACTCAATATGAGGACCTTGCGAAGCAAGCGGAAAAAGCGGGATTTACGGCAGTTCGCAATCCCGAGCCCGATAAAGGAATAAGCCTCAGTCTGCGGCTCGGCCTGGAACAAGTGAAATCGGCGGATGCGGTGATGTTCATGGTCGCGGACCAGCCTTGGCTGCAAAAATCGACGGTCCGAGGGCTTGTGGAAACGTATAAAAAGGAACCGGGCACGATAGTGGCGCCCTGTTTTGGGAAAAGAAGGGGGAACCCCGTAATATTCCCGAATGAAATTTTTGATGAATTATCAGGCGTTGAAGGGGATTTTGGCGGAAAAACCGTGATTATGGCGCATACAGATAAACTGAGGCTTATGCCCATTATGAATGAAGATGAGCTGAACGATGTGGATACCGTTGAGCAATTGGAAAGCGGGAGGTTTCGTTATGAGCAAGATTGAGATTTTAAAAGGGAATATCATCCACGCACCTGTTTTCGGTGCGCTTGAAGTTTTGGCGGACGGTTATATCGTATTAAAGGACGGCGTCATAGAAGGGCTGTTCCGCGAACTTCCCGAAGAATTTTCAGCCGGGGACGTAACGGACTACGCGGACAAACTTATCGTTCCGTCCTTTTCGGATATGCACCTGCACGCGCCGCAGTATCCGCAGCTTGGCATGGGGCTGGACCTTCAGCTTCTTGAGTGGCTGCAAAAATACACTTTCGTGACCGAGGCGCGTTTTTCCGACACGGAGTATGCAAAGAGGGTCTATTCAAAGCTTGCCGGAAACCTTGTTATGAACGGCACCACCCGCGTTTCGGCATACTCCAGCCTGCACAGGGAGGCGACGCTCGTGCTGATGGATGAGCTTGAGAAAAGCGGTATAACGGGATATGTCGGAAAGGTCAACATGGACCGCAACAGTCCTGATAATCTCAGGGAAACGACCGAAGAGTCGCTTAGGGAGACGCGCATATGGATAGAGGAGAGCCTAAAAAGATTTAAAAATATCAAGCCCATAATCACGCCGAGGTTTACTCCTTCGTGTTCGAATAAACTTATGGAAGGACTCGGAAAGCTTGCCGCCGAATACGGCCTGCCAGTTCAATCGCATTTATCCGAAAACGTCGATGAGGTCAATTGGGTAAAAGAGCTTCATCCGGATTGTGAAGAATACTGGCAGACCTATGATAAATACGGTCTGTTCGGCAGCCGCACGCTGATGGGGCATTGCGTCTACAGCAGCAAAACCGAAAGGGCCGCCATGAAGAGAAACGGAGTATGGGTCGTTCATAATCCAGATTCAAACATCAATATCGCAAGCGGAGTTGCTTCTGTCAGGATCATGCTCAACGAAGGGCTGAACGTGGTATTGGGCTCCGATATAGCCGGTGGCGCCAGTCTTTCCATGATGCGCATAATAACGGGAGCCATAAAAACATCCAAACGCAACTGGCTTCTCACGGATAAAAAGGAACCGTTCCTTACGGTCGCGGAGGCTTTCTATCTTGCGACAAGCGCAGGCGCCCGGTATTTCGGCGTCGGTCCCGGTTTCGCGAAGGGCGATAAACTGCATGCGCTTGTACTGGATGATTCCGCTTTTCCCGAAACGCTGCACTCTGACCCCGCGCAGCGCCTTGAACGGATACTTTATATGGGCGATGACAGGCAGATAAAAGAAAGGTACAGTGAAGGCGTCCGCCTTCAAGCGGAGGAATGCGGCTGCAAAAGCGCTCTCTAAAAAACGTTTTCCGGGTTGAGGAAGTCCGCTTCCGGAATGAAAGTATATGCGGCTATGATTCGGGCGCATACTGATTCTGACGCCGGTTTAGTTAACAGTAAATTCATTCCGCGCCGTACCTCTTTATAGTATTCTTTAAGCGTAAGCCGGGACGAAGGCTTCGAACTTTCGCCAAACAATCGCAGCTGAGGAGCAATCCGGTTCAGCCGGGGGGAATAGCAAATGAAGTTTCAGATATTGGGCTCGGGAGGATGCGTTTCGACGCCGAAACCGCTTTGCGGGTGCGGAGTTTGCAAAGAAGCGCGCGAAAAAGGAACTCCGTATTCAAGGTGCGGATGCAGCCTGTATTTTTATGACCTGAATCTTTTGGTCGATACGCCGGAGGATATCGGCGTTGCCCTCAATCGCGCGGATATTAAAGCTGTCGACCATATTCTTTACAGCCACTGGGATCCGGATCATACGATGGGCATCAGGGTCATGGAGCATCTGCGCCTCGAATGGCTAAGCTACTATGAAGGGATCATACCGGAAAACCCCGTCATATTGTTTGCCGATCCCGGCGTCATGAATGACTTGAATTTGATACGAAACAGGCAGGGCGCTTTTTTAAATTATTATGAGAATCTCGGTCTTATCAAACGGTTTGAAGTCATGGACTCCATCGATATTGCCGGTGTGAGGATAACCCTTGTTTCGGTGCCGAAACGCAAGGCCGTATCCGTATTCGCATTCGAAAAGGACGGCAGAAAGCTGATTTACGCTCCGTGCGATTGCCGGCCGTTTCCTTATGATATCGTTTTTTATAATGCGGATGTGCTGATCATAGGCAATACTTTTGTGGGGGACGTTTTGAAAAACGGAAAAATAATAGATAAGGATCATCCGCTTCGCTCCGAGCTCCACAGCATGGAGGACGTATTGGCAATAAAGGACAGGTTCAACATAAAGAGGGTTATTGTGACCCATATAGAAGAGGATTGGGGAAAATCGTTCGACGATTATAAAGAACTCGAAAAAGAATACGAAAACGTGACGTTCGCGTATGACGGGCTCGTAATAGAGTTATAGAAATCAAATCAGAGGTTTTGTACTGTTTAGATCCATTAAGCTTCACCGTTAATCGGCCGCCGATATTTTTTAGATAGCGCGGAAAGTCGATATTTACAGATAAAACGCCTTAGCGGCCGCTTTTTTTTGCATACCCGTGAACCAAAAAAGGCCCAATCACTTATATGATTAAATTGACATATGATCCGTTTTTGCCGAGACATGAATAAACAGGCGGCAGCGCGGACGTTGAAACACGCGGCGGTTTTAAGGATTCGATGTATTTTTAAAGCTGCGGTTTGCAGGCAAAAAAGCAATCAAGTCTCAAAGTATTCGCCGCGCCTGTAATCATATATGGCGCCTGACGTATATTGCTCGATATTTTCCAAAGCCTTTCCGGTGCCTATCGCAACGCAGGATATGGGATCTTCGGCAATATAACAGGGTACTTTCGTATACTCGGACAGGAATTTATCCATACCGTAAAGAAGCGACCCGCCGCCCGTGATGCAGATTCCGTGCTCAGCTATATCGCTGGCCAGTTCGGGAGGCGTTTTTTCAAACACCATTCTGACGGTCTCCAATATTGTTTGGAGCGGTTCCTCCAAAGCGTCTATCATTTCGTTTGACCCTATCACGATTGACTGCGGGAGGCCGCTTATAAGGTTCCTTCCCTTCAAATCCACGAAAAGCTGTTCCTTGCGCGGATAAGCTGACCCTATTAGGATTTTCAAATCTTCGGCAGTGCGGTCACCGATGAGCAGATTATGCTTTTTGCGCATGTAGCGTATTATGGCCTCATCGAATTTGTCGCCGGCGACTTTAATGGAAGTTGATAAAACGGCGCTTCCCAACGATATTATGGCTATATCGGTTGTGCCGCCACCGATATCCAGCACCATGCAGCCCTTCGGAAGAGATATGTCAAGGCCCGCTCCGATCGCGGCGGCCAGCGGTTCCTCAATCAGGTAAGTATGTCTTGCGCCCGCTTCTTCCGTAGCGTCGATTACAGATCTTTTTTCGACTTCCGTGACTCCGGAGGGCACACAAACTACGACCCGGGGTTTAAAGAAAATATGCGAACCGACTACTTTTTTCAAAAAGTGGCGGAGAAGCCTTTCGGTAACGTCAAAATTGGAAATGACGCCGTCGCGCAGCGGCCTCAGTGCTATTATATTGCCGGGGGTCCTTCCCAGCATACTTCTGGCGTCTTCTCCTATTGCAAGTATGCGCCCGGTAATTTTCTCTACAGCAACAACGGAGGGTTCCCGAAGGACTATCCCTTTATTTTTTACATATACCAATATGCTGGATGTGCCAAGATCGATGCCGACATCGTTGAATTCGAACAATCCCATAGAAAAATATTCCTTCCGCTTCCCACAATAAGGGTTAGTATATAAATACCATATAACATAATAACTTATTTTTTACATGTTAGCAAATTCATTTTCTCGATACATTCTATCATTTTATTAAACGGCGAACAATAAGCTTCATCCGTAAATTTAAACATTTTGAAAAAAGGCGGCCGTACCATCCCTCACAGGTTGTGCAACGCACTTCGTTGATGTATAATCATCGGGTATATATGGTATTGAGGAGCAAATTACCTATGGATAAAGCAAAAATCAAATACGCAGTAGTTCTGCTCGGCATCATGCTTCTTTGCGTGATAGTTTCCGCCTGCTCCGGCCAGGATGCGCCTGACGTTGTAGAAATCGATTGGGACGAGCCGACAAATCCGGTTACTTCCGAAATTACAAACGGTTTAACGCCCGATCCTACCGTCGCCGGCGAAACGCCGGACTCGAGCGCGGACCCTTCGCCCACTCCCTCATCAGGAATATCGATCGAAGAGCTGGACGGCACGGACGACGCTACTCCCGCTCCCAAAAGAACATATGAAGAATACAAAGCTATCAATGACGAAGTTATAGGCTGGATCAAAATCAACAATACGAAAGTGGATTATCCGGTTGTTAAGGGCAGCGACAACGAGTATTATCTCACGCACAGCGTTGAGAAAACCTCTTCCAAATCCGGCGCGATATTTATGGACAGCAGGGTTTCGGCGTCTTCAAAGCATATCATACTGTTCGGGCATAATATGCGCGTTTCCGGAACCATGTTTGCGGATATCAACAATTATGCAAACTCCGATTTTTATAAAAACAACCGTACGTTCAAGGTGACATTCGGGTCGAAGGAATATACGTATAAGGTTTTTGCCGTATATAATACCGATAAAGACACGGCGAAAAAATATATGGTCGTGGATTTTCCGTCCGATCAATCCTTTGCGGATTATATGAACAACACTTTAGCGCGGATGTCAAAGTTTTCCGTTGATACCGTAATCGAACCCGGTGACCAGGTATTGACGCTTTCAACGTGCAATCATACAAATTATGACGACGGGAGATTTGCTGTCCACGCAGTCAGAGTGGATTGAAGGAAGGATTGCATTAACAGGAGGAAAAAGTTGCGAAAACGTCTATTGATGATTTTGTTTGTACTGGTGCTTGCGGCTATTTCCGCATGTTCGAAAACTGCCGATACGGATCCCGTTGTGGAGGTTATAACGACTCCGGCGGCGACCGAAAAGCCGTTTTCCGGGCCTGACACTACGCCAGAGCCGACGCCGGAACTGCCTGTTAGCACACCGGACAGTTCCGTTCCGGGCGAAGGAGAGCTTACAGAAGAGGAGCTCACAGGTATAGCGCGCCCGGGAGATAAACCCCCGGAAAAGAAGTCTTATGAAGAATTCAAAAAAATCAATTCGGATGTTATCGGCTGGCTGACGGTTCACGGAACGGTCATCGATTATCCGGTTGTGCGGTGCTCAAATAACGAGTATTATCTCGGGCGCGACGTCAATAAGAAAAAGAATGCGCACGGCGCAATATTCATGGATTTTCGAAATGCCGATCCATTGCAGCAGCGCCATATAATCCTTTACGGCCACAACATGAAAAACGGAACGATGTTCCATGACTTGATGAACTACAAGCAAAAAGAATTTTTCAACAAAAATCGCACCATAGAATTCAATTGGGACGGCGTGGAAACGAAGTGGGAAATCTATCTTGCCTATCTGATTCCCCCTAATCAAATATACCACATAAACACGCTGTTCGGCGACGCCAAGAACTTTGCGGATGTTATGAACGATACTATCGAGTTTGCAAAGACAGTGACTCCTTCCAATATTTTGGAGGACGTCACCATAAAGGAGACCGACCAGGTGCTGACTCTTTCAACGTGTTCTTATGAATATGACGGGTCGTTCTTTGCAGTATGCGCAAGAAGGATCAAGTGATGCCGAAGCTGTAAAAAAACAGGCTTCGGCCTGTTTTTTCATATGCGGCCGCCGCCTGCTCACTATAGCCGTTTTCGGCAACCGAAGATTGCGGTTTAAACGCGCTTATAAAAGCGTTACGTTCGCTGCCTGGTTTCCCCGCGGCCCTTTCTCAATATCGAACTGAACTCTCTGGCCTTCACCGAGCGTTTTGAATCCCTGGCTCTTGATTGCTGAAAAATGCACGAATACGTCTTCTCCTTTCTCGCTTTCAATAAAACCGTAACCCTTGTCCGGGTTGAACCACTTAACTCTGCCGTACACTTAAATACCTCCGAAAACTAAAATCACGACATGGTTTACTGCAAATCGATTATTTTTATTGTTCCGCAAATTAATAAATGTATGCATACAGAAAAAAACTATAAATATGTCTCTTCACGCGTTTGCTCCAAACCAAATACTCCCTTCACCGCGACCGGTGAGGGAGTATTCCGTTCTGTTTTTCTTTACGATTCCATTTGCTTGCCCATGAAATTTGCCGCGGTCTCGCAAACTTTCATTTCCGTTGTGCCCATAACGGAACCCGCATCGCGGCTTAAAAGCATTACCGCGCCTATCGCATCGCCCTGAGAGAGTATGGGGACGATGGTTGCCGCCGTGTAGGCGGTGCTCTCATCATCCGAAGTGGTGATCAGAATCGGCTGTGAGTCTTTTGCAAGCGACAATTGTGCACGCTCTCTGTTTTTGATAAGGCGCTCGACGTTTTCATGGATTGATTTGTCCATAAGTTCGCGCTTTGCGCCTCCGGAAACGGCTATGATTACGTCCTTGTCGCATATGGCAGCGATGTGTTCGAGGGAATTGTGAAGCGATTCGGCATATTCTTTCGCAAAGTCACCGAGTTCGCCTATGGGGGAGTATTTTTTAAGTATGACCTCTCCCTCTCTGTCCGTGAATATTTCAAGAGGGTCGCCCTCCCTGATCCTTAAAGTTCTTCTGATCTCTTTCGGTATTACAACTCTGCCTAGTTCATCTATGCGTCTGACAATTCCGGTAGCCTTCAAATTGATTCCTCCTGTTCCATGAATTTTTGTTTTTTATGAAGTTAGTATTTGTTGGGCCTATTGTTTTATGCAAATTATCTTTTTTGTAATTTTCTAGAATACCTTGTACATATCCTGCGCGTTTTGTCAAAAAAAGGCTGCGTATTTTGTTTTATTTGTGATAATCGGCGCAGCGGAATTATAAATTTACGGGAGTGCTGTTTTCTGCTATAATACCATGGTACAGGATGGAGGAACATTCTATGGAAAAAAAAAGTTTCGTCAAAGGCGCTGCCATTTTGGCCGGCGCCGGCTTGCTTGTTAAGCTGATCGGAGCCGTATACCGCATACCGCTGTTCAACATCGTGGGCGCTGAGGGGATGAGCTATTACGAAGTGGTATATCCCTACTACAGCGCTCTTTTGGTTATATCCTCCGCCGGTTTGCCGACCGCAATTTCCAAAATGGTCGCGGAGCGGGTCACATTGAATGATTATCGCGGGGCACACAGGATCTACAGAAGCGCATTGACGCTTTTGTTCGGGCTCGGCTTGCTGACCTCGTTTTTAATGTTTTTCGGGGCGGATATACTCTCGGGATCGACAGCGCTTCCCGAATCGGACCTTTCATTTAAAGCTCTCGCACCGTCCCTGCTTTTTGTTTCCGTGATGTGCGCATACCGCGGTTATCTTCAGGGCCTTCAGTTGATGACGGGCACGGCCGTTTCACAGGTTTTGGAGCAGGCGGGCAAACTTGCCGTCGGTTTTACTCTTGCCGCTAAAATGCTGCCTTTGGGTCCTCAATACGCCGCCATGGGCGCGCTTATCGGCGTCAGCGCAAGCGAGCTTCTTGCCCTGATCGTCATCTATATTTTTTACCGCAGGCGAAAAAATGAGTTTTCCGGACTGAGAAATTCCCAGGATTCCCCTCGGAGAAGCTTCGGCTCCATCGCTTCGGGGCTCCTTGCGATCGCGGTCCCGGTGAGCATCGGCGCCTCGATAATGCCTCTCACGGGAATTGCCGACTCTGTGATGATCGTTCGCATTTTGCTTGAAATAGGCTTTTCAATGGAGAATGCTCAAGCTGCGTATGCGATATTGCGCTCCAGCGTTATGTCGCTTATAAACATGCCGGCGGTCCTTACCATGGCGCTTGCAATGAGCCTGGTTCCCGCAATTTCCTCCCGCATGGCCGAAAAGGATTATAAAGGCGTAAAAAGGAATGCGCTAACGGGAATGAAGCTAGCGCTGATAATCGGTTTGCCCTGTGCTGCCGGGCTGTATGTGCTGGCCGGGCCCATACTTGACATGCTGTATCCGAAACTTACGGAGGAGCAGCTGATGCTGGGGGAAAGCCTTATGCGCATCTCCGCTGTCGGAGTCATTTTCCTTTCGCTTGTGCAGACATTAACGGGTATAATACAGGGAATGGGAAAACAAGTCGTTCCTGTAGTAAACCTGTTAATCGGCGGGATACTAAAGGTTGTAACGATGATGCTGCTTATGCGCATCCCTGAAATCAACATAAAAGGAGCCGCCGTTTCGACCGTTGTGTGCTATACCGTCGCCGGGCTTTTGGATATGGTTTATATGGTAGGGAAAACCAAAATGCGCGTGAACATAATCGATGTTTTTTTAAAGCCTCTGTTCTCGGCGGTAATAATGGCAGTCTCGGTGAGTTTGTGTTATAAAGCATTGCTCGCTGCAATCCACACAACTTTTGCGGCCCTCGGTTCGGTTCTTATAGGCGTTGCAATATACGGTATATTGGTGATACTGTTAAAAATGTTCAGCCGCGAGGACCTTGCGTCAATGCCGGGCGGCAAAAGGCTTATGAGGATTATGTACGGGAAATAACGCAAACGAGGAGAAAATAATGCAGACCCTTACTATCGTTCCGCTTTCCACGCCAAATACATTAACGGTCAAATCAAAAAAAACTATCCAAAACGCGGACAGGCTGTTTTTGCAGACCGCTCTCCACAAAAGCGCGGAATGGGTAAGGGCGGAAGGGCTTTCGTTTATTTCGATGGACGATTTGTTCGAGAGCGCGGATGATTTTGACGAGCTTAACAGGAAAATCGCAAAGCGTTTGATATGCGGCTCTGATGCAGTCTACGCGGTCCCCGGCCGCGGCATCGACGGCACGGCTCAGCTTGAAGCGATCATGGAGGAGGCAAACAGGGCCGGCGTAAGCGTAGTAAGGCTTCCGGGATGCGGATATGCGGAATCCGTTCTCAGCAGTATTGACGCTCCCGATGCGCTTCCGGTTATTTTAAGCGCCGCCGAACTTATGAAAAGAGAGCCGGATCCCCTTATACCGCTTTGCATAGAAGAAGTCGATACCGTATTGCGGGCGGGAGAAATAAAACTCAGGCTTTCGGAGTATTATCCGGATGACTGGAACGTGAAGTTCGCAAAAATGAACGAAGAGGGAAGTTATGAAATCGCGGAACTGCCGCTTTTTGAGCTGGACAGGCAGTCCGGTTTTCACGCGTCGGCAGTGCTGTATGTTCCGCCTGTGCCGTTTTATGAACTTAAGAGGCACTCGTTTCAAAGCTTGTTAAGAATCATGGACAGGCTCAGGGAACCTGACGGGTGTCCGTGGGATGCGGAGCAAACGCACCAGAGCCTGAAAAGCGCTCTTATTGAGGAAGCATATGAGGTGCTGGACGCTATCGAAGAGTGCGATCCCCATTCGCTGTGCGAAGAATTGGGCGATTTGCTTTTGCAGATCGTTTTCCATGCACGAATAGCGAGCGAAAAATCGGAATTCACCATGCGCGACGTCACGACGGGCATTGTCAACAAGCTTATTTATCGCCATCCGCATGTATTCGGCTCTGTTTCCGTTTTGGGTTCATCCGATGTGGTAACAAATTGGGAACGCCTTAAAAAGAAAGAAAAGAACCTGTCCAGTCAAACGGAGGTTCTGAAAAGTGTTCCGAAAAGCTTTCCGGCATTGCTTCGAAGTTATAAAGTGCAAAAGAAGGCGGCCGACGTGGGCTTTGACTGGGACGATCCCAAGGATGCTCTGCAGAAAGTAACCGAGGAGATCGGAGAGGTCATGGCAGCGCTCAACGGCGACGGGGATATTGAGTGTGAATTGGGAGATCTGTTATTTGCCGTCGTCAATACGGTACGTCTCTTTGGATTTGAACCGGAGCCTATTTTGCATCACGCGACGGAGAAATTCATTGAAAGATTCGGCGAAATGGAGCGGTTTGCGTCGAATGAAGGGAAACAACTCAGCGGCATGACTCTTTCGCAGATGGATATGCTCTGGAATGAGGCAAAACACAGGGAAAACTCATAAAAAATGCTTGTATATTGGGAAAAACCTTGGTACAATAGTCTTCGGTAACCAATATTAGCATATAAAAACAAATACTTACAGGAGGAACAAAAATGAACAAATCCGAACTTATATCTGCGGTTGCAGAAAAAAGCGGCGTGTCAAAAAAAGATGCGGAGAAGACCGTCAACGCGACGCTGAGCGCGATTACCGAAGCCCTTAAAGCGGGCGATAAGGTGTCATTGGTCAGCTTCGGCACGTTCGAAGTTCGCGAGCGTCCCGCCCATAAAGGACACAATCCCATGACCGGCGCAGAGATCATGATCCCCGCGAGCAAAGCACCGGCGTTTAAGGCAGGCAAAGGCCTCAAGGATGCTTTGAACTGATTTCTTTATAATTCATGAGGGCGGAAGGCTTAGCCTTCCGCCCTTTGTTTATTTATCGTGAAGAAACGAAATGTCAGCAACTGACGGCAGCTACGCCTCTCGCTGTGATGCACTCCTGTCTTCCCTCGGGACCGGTGCCCTCGGTCGTGGTTGCCTTTACGCTTACTTGCATGGGCACAATTTCGAGCGCTTCGGCGATGTTGTGCCGCATGCTCTCAATATACGGCATAAGCTTAGGCGCCTCAGCTATTATAGTCATGTCTATATGCTCTATTTTATAGCCTTCGTCGCGTATCCGTTTCCCCGTGTCCCTAAGAAGTATTAAAGAGCATATCCCGCGGTATTGTTCATCCGTATCGGGATATGACCTCCCGATATCCCCCAGGTTCGCGGCTCCCATCAGAGCGTCGATTATCGCATGCGTCAGAACATCCGCATCGGAATGTCCCAGAAGTCCTTTTTCATGCGGTATGCGGACTCCTCCTAGTATCAGCGGCCTTCCTGCCGAAAGGATATGCGTGTCCTCGCCGTATCCGGTTCTCGATGCTCCGGCAAACCGCTCAAAAAAAGTCATATCGCCGGGCACAGTCAGTTTCTGGTTGGCGATGCTCCCGGTTACATAGCAAGGTTTATAGCCCATGCTTTCATACAGCGCGCAGTCGTCCGTCGCGTCCGTTCCGTTCGATTCGGCCTTTTCATATGCCTTCATTATCCTCTCATACGCAAACGCCTGAGGCGTCTGCATCAGCAAAAGCCCTTCTCTGTCCACGCAGCCCCTGCCGTCCGAATACCTTAGCGTATCCCGCGCAGGTATCGCGGCGATGCCCGAGCCGAAGGCTTGTGCGCTTTCGATACAGTTGAGTATGAGCTCCTTGTCCGCAAGGCATCGCGCCGCGTCATGAATGACCGCGATATCGGCGCCCTTCGCCTGTTTCAACGCCGCATAAACCGACTTGCCGCGGGTACTTCCGCCGTTAATTATCGTTACGTCCGTATTTGCGAAGTTTTGAAGGCGCTCAGCTTCATCCGCAGTGACTTCCGATACTGCTATTATGATTTTCGACAGCCCGGCTGAGGCAAGCGCATTAAAACTCATCTCCATTACAGTTTTGCCGCCTATCCTTTGAAGCAGCTTATTTTTCCCCATGCGCTCCGAGCTCCCGGCGCAAAGCAAAATACCCGCAATATTCATAGAGGCTCCTCCGGGAGCAATTCGTACATGGATGCGGCGTCCGCTTTTTGCGCGGTTTCAAGCACCGAGGTTATGCGGGCGGATACGGTTTTTCCGCCCATTCTGATGGACAGTATGTCCCCTTCCTTAACTTGAGCGGAGGGCTTTGCCGGTTTGCCGTTTATGCTTACCCTTCCCGTATCGCACGCTTCATTCGCAACGGTGCGGCGCTTAATTATGCGTGAAACCTTTAAAAATTTATCCAAACGCATGTTCTTTCCTCCGTGATGGTTTTGAAAATCCCTCATGCCCTTGATTTTTCAACTGCGCGTTTCCAGCCAGCATATATAATTTCCCTTCGTCCGCTTTGCATTTCGGGTTCAAAATCCTTTCGCTTTCCCGGTTTATGGCGATATCGTTTTTATCCTTCCAAACGCTTGCTTCAAGTCCCGCGAAATAAGCCGCTCCGAGAGGTATTGAGATTTCGCGACGGCTTTTCCATGCGAGTCGAACAATATCGCGCGCGAGCTAGTCGTTCCGGAATCCAAGGAGAGTATATATTGCTCCACTCACATAACCTCCTTTGCTTATAACAGGTATATTATACCACGCGGCAATGTCCCGCTCCATACATTACGAAATGACAGGGCGAAAGGAATTGCAGATTCAAAAATACGGAATAAAAAGCCCCGGTATTCTTACCAGAGCTTTTATCCAACCTATAATTGAAGCGGGTTATTTCTCTTCCTCTTTCCCGACTTCGCGTATCAAATCCCGGTTTTCTGCAACGTAGTCAGCCTTCATCCATTCATTAAGGACCGAATCAAATTTATCGTTCTTCTTTTTATTGAGCGCCGCAATGAAAATTTCGTCCTTAACTTCGTCGTAAGGTATTTCGCGGGCCCGGATTCTTTCGACCAGCTTTATAAAATGTGTGCCCGCTTCCGTCACGACTTTCGGGCTTATATCGCCGACCTCTTTCAAAGCGAGCGCCGCATCTTTGAATTCCTGGAAATAATCGGAAGCGGATGGCGCTTTGCCCAATAGATAGCCTTTTGTTTTAGCCGGTTCAACTTTCATCTCGGGGTCTTCGCCGTATTGTTCAAGCAGTTCGTCAAAGTCCTTTCCGGCTGCCAGCTCGGTTTCAACGATTTTTATGAGCGTATTGTCTTTTACGAGGATATGCTTTACTCTGATATATCCTTCGGGCACAACCAGAGGCTGCACTCCGCCGCTGACCTCGTAAAAATCCATATAGGATTTGTAAAGGCCCGGATCCTCCTCGATCCTTTTTCTGTCGGCTTCAAGCGTCTCCTCATAAAACGCGAGCGCGTCTTCGTCCGTCGCTTCGAAGCCTTCAACGACTTTCTTGCGGAGTTTTTCGCGCAGAGCGGTATCCTTATAACTTTGAGCGGTCTCCTTGTACAATTTGTCATAGCTTGTGTGCTGCAGCGCAAGAGAATAGGCCATATTCGCCCTTGCTTCCGTTTCCCTTTGCTTTTCGTCAGTGATTCTCTTGTCTACCTGAGCGATGAAGGAGTTAAGGAGGTTCTGCATTTCCGCCTCCGCTTTTTCTTCCGCTTGTTTGGTTTCTTCTTCGGTAAGTTCGATTCCCTGGAGCTTGGCGTTGTAGAGCAAAACTTCTCTTGCCAAAATCGCGTCGTATACCATGTCCTGAAATTCTTTCAGTTTTTCCTCTGTGGACACATCGTACATATTGTAATCGGTATAATAGTTACGATAGCCTTTGTATTCCTTTTCAAAATCCGAAAGGCGGTATTCTTTATTGCCGACCTTCAGCACAACTGGATTTTTAGCGCCCGAGCAGGCAGAAACGGCGCCGACAATAAAAATCAGCGCGAGTATGAAGCCCGCCGTGCGCAAAAACAGCCTTTTAGTCATTTACACTTTTCTCCTTTATATTAATGCTTCCGGTTTTCCCGCAGGTTATTCCTTAATTGTTCATTTTAGCGTCATACCGCGCGTGTGTAAAGTATATTTGCCGGCTTTGCTATTCAAAAGACTCATGCTTGTTATATAATAGGAATGAAGGATAAAGGAGGGAGAAAAATGGCCGATACGTTTTATCTGCTTGTTATTAACCCGGGTTCCACATCCACTAAGGCAGGCATATACAAAAATAATGAATTATTGTTCGAGAAAACCGTTCGCCATCAAAAGCAGGAGCTTTCCAGTTTTGGGCGCATCGTTGATCAAAAGGAGTTTCGCCTTCAGGTGATCGAAAATCAGCTTAATCAGAACGGATTCCGATTGGAGGATATGGATGCTTATGTCGGAAGGGGCGGTATCGTAGCCCCTTTGGAGAGCGGCGTATATAATATCAATAAGCGTATGATTTTTGATCTTGTAAACACAAAGGCGGGTGAGCATGCTTCAGCTCTGGGCGGAATCCTTGCGTTTGAGCTCGGAGAAAAATACGGAAAGCCGAGCTATGTCGTTGATCCCGTTGTCGTCGATGAGATCCTTCCCGAAGCAAGGCTGAGCGGCCTCCCGGAAATCAGCAGGCGCTGCGTCTGGCATGCGCTCAACCAAAAGGCGGTGGCGCGAAGGTGCGCGAAGGATCTGGGAAAGACTTACAATAACTGCAGTCTTATAGTCGCTCATATGGGGGGCGGAATCAGCGTCGGAGCGCATTTAAACGGCCGCACCGTTGACGTTAATGACGGGCTGGGAGGGGAAGGGCCGTTCTCGCCGGAACGGACGGGAGGTTTGCCCGCCGAAAGTTTGATAAGGCTTTGCTATTCCGGCAAATACACGCTCTCGGAGTTGGTGGATTTTGTGATAAAAAACGGAGGTATGAGTGCCTATATCGGCACCAATGACCTTCGGGTATGTGAGGAGCGCATTGAGAACGGGGACGAACAGGCAAAGCTTGTGCTGACGGCAATGGCGTATCAGGTTTCCAAGGAGATAGGCGCCATGTTTGTTGCGCTCCGCGGAAAAGCGGATGCCATAGCGCTTACGGGCGGACTTGCCAACAGCAAGCTTTTTACCGGTATAATCAAGGAGTATGTCGGGAGTCTGGCGCCGGTTATGATATACCCCGGCGAGGATGAACTGGGCGCGCTTGCCCAAGGAGCTCTCCGAGTGCTAAGGGGAGAGGAAGAAGCAAAAGAATATGCTCCGCGCTAAATACCGCAAAGCCGGTTCACGGTGAATAAACAGGGCAGGATTGCTGATCCTGCCCTGACGGCAAACCGTTCTCAAGCATCCCTCTGCGCTATGTATTGCCTGATCTTTTCATAATCGGAGGGAGAAAGCCGCCCGGCAATGCCGCTGCCGAAATAAGCGACGTCGTCGATAGCCAAAAACCTTGACTTCTGCCCGTATTTAAAGTTTGCGATGCAGTTGCAGCCCTGCATCCGGGCATGATTGGCGAGCCCCCGCTTCACATCGTTAAGGTTTTTCAATTGAGCGCCTATCTTAAAGCTCAAATCGACCGACACCGGCGCTATCGTTTGCATTTGCGGAACATCGCACTCAACGAAAATGATATCCTCGAAAATCGTGGGATACCCTTTCATCAGGCTTCACGCTCCAATACCGCTATGAACTCCTGACGCGTGGTCCCGAAGCCCGGCATGTCCGCCGTAGCGCATGATACCAGCCTCCAGCCTTGCTGTGCGTAAGAGTTCAGCGCGTCCTGGAGCTTTTGCGGATCGAATTTGCCGGAAAACCATTTGTCTTTCATTGTAAGGACATGATACTCCTTCATGATACGGTTCCTCCTTTTTATCTTGTTTCTTTGGGAAAATGTGGCTATAAGCTTTAATATATATTACAATAAATACAGCAATTATGCAAGGCAATCGCCCGGGCATTTGACCGCAGCGGGAGCCGTAAAAGCAAAGGAAAACAAGGAAACGCGTTAACGCAAAGGGCGGTGCCGTATTCTCAAACGGTCAGCCGCGGGGACGCGGATGCTGAAGCGGTGCGCGCAGCCGGAATTAAACATCCCGCCGGTGAACCGTTTTAATGACTGCCTATATCAATAAAGGAGGTTGATTGATGAGAATGTGAAGCTATCGCGCAGGAAAACGAAGACGCACCGGCGAAAACTTTACGCCGAATGCAGGCTGTTTTAAATTGATCAGGAAAGAGAGAGATAGCAGATGGCACTATTAGAGTATAAATGCCCGAATTGCGGCGGCGCGATCCGCTTTGATCCGGGTACGCAGGAGTTGACCTGCCCGTACTGCGCTTCCGTGATGAACATTGAAGCGCTTCGCGCCGCGGAGGAAGCGCTGCGGCAGAAACCGGAATCGGATATCGACTGGGGCTATGAGGGCAGCGAATGGCAGGAAGGCGAACGGCAAGGCATGGCTGCCTATGTCTGCAAATCTTGCGGCGGAGAGATTATTGGCGATGAGACGATGGGCGCGACCTCCTGCCCGTTCTGCGGCAATCCGGTGGTGATCTCGTCTAAATTTGCCGGTATGCTGAAACCTGACGTCGTGATCCCCTTTAAACTCGGCAAGAAAGATGCGCTGCAAGCCCTTGAAAAGCATTACCTCGGGAAGAAACTGCTGCCCAAGGTGTTTAAGGACAGGAACCATCTTGATGAAGTCAAGGGCGTTTATGTTCCCTTTTGGCTTTTCAATGCTGAGGCAGACGTCAGCTGCGAGTATGAGGGGACAAAAATTCGCCATTGGAGCGACAGCAATTACAATTACACGGAAACCTCGGTGTTCCGCATTTACCGCGAGGGTAATATCGGATTCAATGAGGTTCCCGTAGATGGATCAAAGGCTATTGACGATACGCTAATGGAATCTATTGAGCCGTATCATATGGAGGATGCGACAGACTTTCAAACCGCTTTTCTTGCCGGATACCTCGCCAACAAATATGACGTGGATTCCTCTCAAAGCATCCTTCGAGCCAATGAACGCATAAAAAACAGCTCGCAAGCAGCGTTCGCGAGCACCGTGACAGGCTACGCTTCCGTGACGCCGAGGTACGCGGATATCCGGCTGAAAAGCGGCGGCGTACGCTATGCTCTGCTGCCGGTATGGCTGCTCTCCACAAGCTTTGAAGGGAAAAATTTCATTTTCGCGATGAATGGCCAGACGGGCAAATTCGCGGGTGACCTGCCTTTGGACAAAGCGGCATATAAGTCGTGGTTCCTCAAGATATTCGGGATCGCGGCGGCTGCGCTGCTGGTTATTTCCCAAATCGTCGCGAGCTTGATGTAGGAGGTAAGGGAGATGAACAGATATTTCAGATTCTTTGCGGCAGTCCTGTTTACAGTGCTTCTGACAGCGATTGTTTTACCGGCAACAGCATTGGCGGAGGAAAGGGAACCGATTAGCGGCTTGACGGATTTGGCCCGCGTGCCCGCAGGAGAGCGTTTGCCCCGATTTATCGATGACGCAGGTCTGCTGAGCCCGGAGCAGGCGGCAACACTGACTAAAGCTTTGGATGAAGTCAGCGTTCGCCACCGGTTTGACACCGTGATCGCCGTGGTTCCGGCGCTCGATTACCGCGAAGCCCGGCTTTATGCCGCAGACTTTTTTGAGCAGAACGGGTTTGGCTTCGGCGAGGATTTGGACGGTTGCATCCTCCTTTTGGCAGTGGAAAACAGGGATTTCGGCTTTGCGGCCTTCGGTTTCGGAATAGAGGCCTTTACGCCCGCAGGGCAGGGATATCTCGATAAGCTGGTGCTGCCCCATTTGAAAAACGATCAGTACTATGAAGCCTTTATGGCGTATGCGGACGCTGCGGATGATTTTTTGACCAAAGCGGAACAGGGCGCTCCCTACGACGAGGGTAACATTCCTAAAACCGCTTCACAAATCCGTAAATACCGGATTTACGGGGGCCTGGCCGCCCTTGTCCTCGCGCTGATAATCGCCTGGTCGGTCACTTATGCGTGGAAACGGCAGCTTATTTCCGTGCGGAAGGACGATCTCGCCCATGCATATATT
This sequence comes from Firmicutes bacterium ADurb.Bin182, assembly GCA_002070205.1. Taxonomy (GTDB): domain Bacteria; phylum Bacillota; class Clostridia; order Christensenellales; family CAG-138; genus MWCU01. Next base: position 21,343 of record MWCU01000031.1, read on the forward strand.
AGAGAGGGCAGTATGGTGCTGACCGGAAAGAAAGATATTTTCCTTCATCGCCGCGTGCATAGGGTACAGCGCGTTCAGAACAGCAGCAGAAGCGGAGGCGGTTCGTTCAGGAGTTCTTCCGGCCGCAGCGCGACCGGACACAGCGGCAAATTCTGATCTCGCATAACTTAAGTTTGCCAAAAAACAGGAGTGCCCCTTAGCGGGACACTCTCTGTTTTTGGCGCACCTATCGGGATTCGATTTCGGCTTCGGTATCCGATTAGCTTGAACTCCGTTCTGCGCAAATCGGCCTGTGCACGAAATCCCGGGGCGGATAAGAAAACGCCGCACTGCGGCGTTTTCTTATCCGCCCTTCGAATCCCTTCGTTAAAATTGCTATCGGGATTCGATTTCGGCATCGGCATTCCGATTAGCTTGAACTCCGTTCTGCGCAAATCGGCCTGTGCACGAAATCCCGGGGCGGGAAAACGCCGCACTGCGGCGTTTTCTTATCCGCCCTTCGAATCCCCTTAACTTATGTTTGCCAAAAAACAGAGAGTACCCCTTAGCGGGACACTCTCTGTTTTTGGCGCACCTATCGGGATTCGAACCCAAGGCCTTCCGCTTAGGAGGCGGACGCTCTATCCTGCTGAGCTATAGGTGCACAGCATGAATTATTATAATTTACGCGCTTGCCGA
>MWCU01000032.1 GCA_002070205.1 Firmicutes bacterium ADurb.Bin182
ATCAGTCGATAAGTCGCTGATGACGGAACGTATCAGTCGATAAGTCGCTGATGACGGAACGTATCAGTCGATAAGTCGCTGATGACGGAACGTATCAGCGACCATGCCGCTCTACGGATTACATCCGTCACGGCCGTCTGAAAATTAAGGGGTCCTGCGGAAATCAAAGATTTCCGCCATCCCCTTAATAATCCCAAAATAACTTTTTCGACAGCCTAAAATCTGCCTTCGGAAGATTTTTTTTAATGGATCCTTTTGGGATTATCAATAAACTGTGCAATTTCCCCTGACTTAATGTATAATAATCCCAAAAAACGGGCGGAGGCCGGTTTATGGACAGGAACGCGTTTCCGGCATTGATAAAAACCCTGTCGGACGAGCTGTATGAGCGTTTTTCGGACGAGCTCGGCATTTCCCGGAAGAAAATCCGGGAAATGTTCGATACCGATGAATTCAAATACGCCCTTTCAAAGCAGAAGAACGATACGCTGTGCAGGGACTTGCTTTCCGTCTGCCGTCCCTTTTTTGATTGCGAAGCAAAACGGACGGATGATTTGCTGTTTGAAATCTATGAAGCTGTGATCGATAGCATGTTTTTAAGGCAAACCGGTGTTCAAACAGCGCCCGTAAAACTTTTTGGGCCGTATCTCACGGTCCTCGGCCGCTGCATCGAATTTGAAAAGAGCCGGAGGTCTGAGCCCGACATATTAACGGACATAGATCTTGCGACGGCAGAAGAACAAGCTCGAAGCAGGGTGAAATCCGAGTACTCAGCCCTCAGACGTACGCTGTCCGGCCAGCATTTCATTGAGCTTCTTCGGATGGGAAGGGAGCTTGGGCCTTTTGACGCGCTTTCGCATACCGCGGGCGTGCATAATGTCGCGTTGCATATCGCGCGCGGAGCATATTTAAAAAACATACCCGTGGACGTCGCCCTCGCAAGCGCGGCGTCGGTTTGCCATGACATTGGCAAGTTCGGCTGCCGCGGGAAGGATGCCGCGCGCATACCGTATGTGCATTATTACTATACCGACTTGTGGCTTCGAAGTAACGAAATGCCGGAGATCGCGAACATCGCGGCTAACCATTCCACCTGGGATCTTGAGCTTGAAAACCTGCCCATAGAATCGCTGATACTCATATACGCGGACTTCAGAGTGAGATCGGAAGGGACTCAAATAAAAGACCGGGAGAGCATTCGGATACGAACGCTGGACGAAGCTTATGAACTTATACTGTCCAAGCTCTTCAATGTCGATGAGGAGAAGAAGATCCGTTATAAAAAGGTGTTTTTAAAGCTGCGGGATTTTGAGGAATACCTTATAGCCAAAGGCGTCGATACTCTCGGCTCGGGTCCCGCCCGTGTCCCCATGTTTAAAGAAAACGTGTCCGTAGCGTCCCCCCGGGAAGCGGTACGGGAGATGAGGATGGCCGCGGTTGAAAATAATATTTTGCTCATGCATTCCATAAGCCATGACATATCCTTCAGCATGCTTCTCGAATCCGCGAGAAACGAAAAAAACCTGTACCGCATAAGGACATATCTTCATTTGTTCAACGAATACTTCACGTATATGACCAAAGCCAATAAGCTTCGGCTGCTGTCGTTTTTATATGAGCTGCTGATGCATCACGAAAGTGATATCCGAAGGATCGCAGCTCAGCTTATGGGGAAAGTGCTTGCGAACAGCGGCGTCAGGTATCGGAAGGAGCTTCCGGAGCACGCGCCGGGCTCAGCCATTGCTCCCGCGCTTAACGAAATGCTGAGCGAGAGCGCCTCGCTCTGGCAGGAGTACCTTAATCTTTTGATAGAGCCGGACAGGAAAATATCGCCGAAGCACCGCTTGCGCATAATGAATTCTTTGAAAGTCGTGCTCAAAAGCCTCCTGGAAAACTGCAGCCGGGAAGATGCGAGGCTGTATCTCGATCCGTTCCTTGCCCTCTTTTTCCGGCCGGAGGCTTTATATGACCGCTTTGTGCTGACGGACAGTTTATCGAATATTCCGTTTTCATATTTTTCAAAAGAAGAGTGCTCAGGCCTGATCCGCTTTTGTACCGAAATGCTGAAGGATGGCGAGCTTAAAGAAAAAGTGTGCGCGCTCAGGCTCATGACCGCATTCAGAGAAGAATTCGGACCTCAGTTTGACAGTGAACTGCTCCATAGCATAAAAGATTTAAATGACGATCAGGATTCAGTCATATCGGCGAGGGACAGACTGCTTGCCCGCATTGCGGCCGGTTCGCCTTCTATGGATACAGTTCTCGAATCCGATAAAATTTCCGAGTTGTTCCTTGAAAATCTGAAAGCCGCCGTACACTGGATCATAAAAATCAACAATATCGACCGCCTTATGAACTTTGTTGAAAAAAACGCGGCCGAACGGTTTCATGTGGCGGCGCACCTTGCGAACCTGCTTCTTGTAAGCGAGCACCTGCCCGTGAGAATATACGCTTCCGAAGCTCTGACTGCGATCGCGCCGTCTTTGGCGGTGGCGCCGTGCAACGAGATCGTGGTCGACCTTGTGCGAAGCCTTAAAACCGGGCAGTATGAATTCATCAAATACGTTTCCCCCTGTCTCGGAAAGCTTTTGATGCTGCTGCCTCAAAAAGAGCTTATTGAAAGCATAGGCGAACTGGAAAGCATGATCCGCTCCTCCAATACGCGCGCGGCATGCGCCGCTCTACAAACGCTCAGCGCATATATTACCCGAAGCGGGAGCGCGCAAATCGACGGTCAGTCCTTTTTAAGCGCCGGCGTAATAAGGGCGGCCGGTCTTTTGCTTGCCGGCCTTGCGCATTATGACGAGACCGTGAGGCATGAAACGCTCAATCTTATAGGCAACGACCTGTTCGCCTCCGATATATTGCAGCAGGAGCTTAAAGCGCGGTTATTCGCCCTTATTCACAAAAAGCTTTTGGTCCTTTTATATGAACAGCCGGAAAGCCGGCTCACGCTTTTCAATACCGCGGCTATGATGAACCGCATATACAGATACGTAACCTGCCGTGAAGCGATGTGTCTGCCCTTCGAATTCAAAGAGCAGGGAGCCGCGGCCTTTTTCCCGGGCACATTCGACCCGTTTTCCACCGGCCACAGACTTATAGTCGAAAAGATCCTATCCCTCGGAATCGAGGTATATCTTGCGGTGGACGAATTCTCCTGGTCAAAAAAAACGCAGCCGACTCTCGTCCGGCGCCAAATCGTCAACATGTCGACCGCGGACCTGTTCGGAGTATACCTGTTCCCGGGCGATACGCCCGTCAATCTTTCCAATCCCTCCGATCTTATCAGGCTTTCCGGGCTCTTTCCGGAAAGGCAGCTTTATATCGTTGCCGGAAGCGACGTCATAGAAAACGCCTCCGCCTACAGGGATCCTTCACTTCCCGGCTCCGTTTGCGGCTGCGACCATATTGTATTCATGAGGATATCGGAAGGCGGCGCTCAGGAGTCCGACCCTGCGAAGCGGCTTAAAGGCAAAGTCATCCGGCTTTCGCTGCCGCCTTTTTATGAAGATGTCAGCTCCACCCGCATACGTGAAAACATCGATAAAAATCTCGATATTTCAATGATGGTCGACCCCATGGCACAGGAGTATATTTACGCCAACAGCCTGTATGTCAGGGCTCCTCAATATAAAACCGCGCTCGATCCCGCGGCGCCCGAAATGCTGAGCGCAAGCCGTTTTAATGCCGGGAACAGTATTCCGCCGGCCGTACTTTCCGCATTCGGCGAAAGATTTTACCCGAAGCGGGATTACAAAGCCGTATGGTCGGGGAGCCCGGGCGCTCCCGGATTCATGTTTGCGCTTTCTCATACGGTAAATACCGCCGGCCTGTACGAAGAGCTGACGGATATTGAGGCCGCGCAGGCGGTCAGGCATAAGACCTCCGGGAAAATCATCGTTATTGATAAAATTCACGCGGCCGGCGAGGAAGAAAAGGAAATGCTCGTAAACGAGATACTTGCAAGCAGTCTTATCGATGACCATACATATGCCCTCTACAGCTGCGATGGAAGCCGGGACCCGATGATGAGCATTTTGGAAAGAAAAGGTTTCTCGGCCCTCTCCTCCGCATTCAGCACCCTGCTCATCGCCGATATGCGCTCACCGATGGTCCTCATTGAGGATGCGCTTCAAAACATCAAGGAACCCCTGGACTCTGACCCCTCAGTCATACAGACGGTCAAAAAGTGCCGGATAAAGCTTCAAAACGCTTTGACCGGCCTGTTTCCGGGAAGGCTTTTGCTCAGTTTCGATTCGACGGGCCTGAACCGCGCGCTCATCAAAAAGGTAATGGAATATAACGGCGTCGCGGAACTTCCCGCGGGCTCAAAGGATATCGGAAAATTCATGTGCGTGCCCTACGGCAAGATACTCACGGGCTCTGTGGTTCCCCATACAGTAACAAAATCGCTGCATGTTGAAAAGGTATTCAATCGGGATATCAGCGATTTTGAATTTACGGAATACCCCGGATACGCACCGATAACCGCCCAAATAAATACAATCGGCTCTTTCGGGCGGCCGGTAATTCTCGTGGATGACCTTTTACATAAAGGATCCCGCCTTAAGAAGCTTGAAACAATGCTGAGTTCGTCCGAAGTCGCCGTTCAAAAAATAATCGTGGGCATTCTTTCCGGAAAAGGGAAAGATCTTATGGAGCGGAAGCGCCCCGGCGTAGACTGCGTTTATTTCATTCCGAACCTCAGCTACTGGTTTACGGAAAGCCTTCAATATCCGTTTATCGGGGGCGACAGCGTGCAAGGCGAGGGCGGTCTTCCGGGATACCTTCTTCCCTCCGTCAACCTTATTCTGCCTTACAAAATGCCGGATTTCATCACGGGTACGGCGCCCGGCTCGCTTTTCAATCTTTCCTTGTGCTCGCTCGAAAACGCGTGCGACATCCTCCGGGCGCTTGAAAAGCGGCATCAGGCCATATTCGGACGCAGCCTGACATTGGGGAGGCTTAAGGAAGCGCTTCACCGCCCGCGCATACCCGATAAAGGCTCGGCGCTTAAATACGATCCGGACGTACTGCCCTCCGCGGTCATTCAGGATGATATCGGGCTGCTTAAAAGGATCGGCGAAAGGGACAAATAACTGTGGAATACTTTGCCTATAAAAACGCCTGCCTTTGTCCGCTTGACGGAACTCTTCCGGACGGCGCCGAAAAAGCGCCGGAACCGTTCTTTCCGCTTGTTTTTCTAAGAAGCTCGGACCCGCTGTTTTCAAGGTCAGCGTATTCCATTGACGATGTCCGGGAGGCTTCGGAGCCCGATGGTCCCCAAGTGCTGTGCGCGTTAACGGATGAGAGCGGACAGACTGATAATCTTTCAAAAATGGTGAAAGAAAAAGGTGCGCTTGTCATAAACACCGCATTTCAAAAGTCGCTTGAATACCTGATACATCCGCTGCCCGCACTGTCAAAACCTGCTGCCATCCACATCGCGGGGCTCGGTGACGTGGGCGGAACGCTGCTTATCGGGCTTGTGCTGTTGGGCTCAGGAACGGTAAAGCAAATCGGCTTATATGACCCGGATATGCAAAAGTGCATGAGGTACGAACAGGAGGTCAATCAAATACTGCCCTTGAGCGGAAACCCCCCCTCAGTCAGAATAATTTGTAAAGAAGAGCTGTTCGACTGCGACATATTCGTGTTCACGGCTTCCAAATCCGCTCCGCCTTCAGATGCGGATTTAAAAGACGTCCGGATAGTCCAGCTCGAGGGGAACAAAAGAATACTTGCTCCGTATGCGCGAATGGCGAGAAAGGCGGGGTTTAAGGGATTGTTCGCTCAGGTTTCCGACCCGGTGGATCATCTTTCCCGCGCGGTGTTTTTGGAAAGCAATAAAAACGAGCTGGGCAAATTTGATTTTCAGGGACTTTTACCCGAGCAGATACGCGGTTTCGGACTCGGCGTTATGGCGGCAAGAGCTTCCTATTTCGCAAAAAAACGAGGCGTCGAAGTCTTCCCTCAAAACGGACGGGTCTTCGGCCCGCACGGCCGGGGTTTGGTTGCCGCGAACGATTACGGAGCAGGGTACGATCCCGAAATTTCAGAGCTGCTGACGCGGGACGCGGTAACCGCCAATATAAAAGTCCGTGAGACCGGGTATAAACCGTTTATCGCACCGGGGCTCTCTTCCGCGTGCATATCGCTTTTGAGGCTGCTTAAAGGAGAATGGCATGATTCGGCCATACCCTTGGGAGGGGTTTATTTCGGGTGCAGAAGCCGGCTGGATGAAAGGGGGATCCGGACTGAGCGGCTCAGGCTGCATCCAAAGCTGTATTCCCGCATAGAATGGGCTTATACGCGATTAAAGGAGTCATTCGATGAGCTTCTCTGACTTGGCCGTTCTTTCAATGGGCAGCCATCAAAGGCTTAATGAGGTGCTGCCCTTTGCATTGGAGGGCATAAAGCATGAAGTTTTCACGCTGGAAAACGGCGTTCCGGATATTCGCGGAAGGCGGGTGCTTATTGCGGAGTCCTGCGGCGAGTGGGGGATTGAAGGGGACTATATAAAGCTGCTGCTGCATTTAAGACAGCATCGGGATGCTTTATCAGGCTGTATAGGCGGTATTATAATAGACGGAACATCCGAACTGTATACAAAAGAACTTGGAAGAAAACTCATTTATGCGGCAAATGAGGCCGGCTGCTTTTTTCCGGGAAAACCGCTTGCGGAAGCGACGGGCTCGCTCCTCAATTACAACATTTTATCCCAAAATCTCAACACGGATAACCTAAGCGCGTACAAGCACGCGGCAAGAGCGCTCGCCGAAAGAATCGCGGCTTTCAGGCCGGCCAAATTCAAAAGACCGCGCATACTTATGCTGCATGCGTCGGACAGGTCGACGTCCAATACGCTTGCTCTCGGCTTAGCCGTATGCGAGCAAATAAAACCGTATTGCGACATTACGGAAATATCTCTGCTGAACGCGCGCATCAACGACTGCAGGGGCTGCGGTTATCATGCCTGCAGCCATTTCGGCAAACAAAACCTCTGCTACTACGGAGATATCGTAGCGGACGATGTCTATCCCGCGCTGCTCGAGTGCGACGCGCTTTTGATGCTTTGTCCGAATTATAACGATACTCTCAGCGCAAAGCTCATCGCGTTCATCAACCGCCTTACGGCTCTTGCGATATCCAACTCCTTTGAAAACAAATATCTTTTCGGAATCGTCGTTTCGGGTTACAGCGGAGGAGATCTTGTAGCCATGCAGCTTCTCGGCAGCTTGTGCCTGAACAAATCCTTCATGCTGCCGCCCTCGTTCAGCATGGCCGTAACGGCGCATGAACCCGGCTCCGCATTGAAGAGCCGCGGCATCGAAAAGCGGATAAGCGCCTTCGCGGATAATATGATAAAGCAGCTGGTATATCAATAAATATGTTCGGCCATACGCTCAGGCCTATTTATTCACAACGGACGCGCCGAAGGGCATGAGCGCAAGCTTTGCGAGCTTGAAATGCTGAAGCCCGAAGGGAATGCCGATAATCGTCACACAAAAGACGAAGCCGGTAACCGCCGAGATAACAGCGAGTTCTATCCCGCCGAAAACAAGCCACAGTATATTTAAAAGAATCGAAACGGGTCCGCCGCCGTATTGAATATCCTTTCCGAAAGGAGCAAAGCACAGTCCTGCGAATTTAAAACACTGGACGCCTACGGGAATGCCGACGATCGTGAGGCACCAAAGAAGGCCGACTATCGCCCAGCTGAGGCCGAGCACTACGCCGCCGAACAGAAACCAGATTATATTCCCGAGGCATCCCATAAATCAATCCTCCATGGATTAATATTCATTATATCCGTATGTCAAACAAGGGGAAAACGTTACGGCTCAATATTGCCCGTCCCCGTCGCATATCGTACAGATCCCCGTTCCGTAGCATGCGGTGCAAACCGACAGTTCGTTGCCGTACATGCTGTATTGCCCCGTCCCTTTGCATATGGAACATGATCCCGACCCATAGCATGAGATGCAGGTCTGCACGCTGCCGATGCCGCCATAATCGAAAGTATCGTCCGAAAAGCCGTCTGAAAAGTCCGCGGGAGGCAGTATGTTCGAATAGCCGCCGTACGGATTGACGTATGGATTTATATTATACGGCATGGGAATCGTTTCGGGTTTTCTCTCGGTCAATATGAGAATAACTATTACGACCGCGGCTATTATCGCGATCGCCGCCAGTCCCTTTTTGCTTTTCGGCTGTAAAGAGGTTTTATGACTTAAGCTGCCGCCGGCCGCAGGGCCGCCGGAAACCGAACTGTTTTCCGCCTTCATCCCGCAGTATGAGCAGAAATTTCCGCCCTCGATCTTTTTGCCGCAATGGCTGCAAAACATAAAGTATCCTCCAAAAATCATCGGTTAATCGCAAAGCCTAATAAACAAAAATAATATTAATCTTTAGCAACTGTAAATGCAAGAATTTAACAAAAAAATATAGCAAGTTTCGTAAAGGGATATATCGGCAAATGTTTCGGGACAGCGAAAAAACCATACAGCTTCGGAAAATTCTAAGCGCCGCAGATTATTCCGTCATGGTTTTACGGATAAAAACAGGAACGGCACAAAGGCCGTTCCTCATAATAATATTCCATTATTTCGGGATATGGAACATAGCTTCTTCGGGACCCGCTCACTCGAGCGCATTGCTTTTAACATAACCGAAGGAACTTTCCGAAAGCTTGACCAGTACCCAGCCGTTATTCAAGTCCGCGATTACAAGCACTTGATTGCCTTTTTTCAGCAGGCCGATCATATTGCCGGCCGCGGAAGGTTCCGAATAAATCGGCGTATCGTTCTTAGCGCGCATAACGGAGGAACCGGGCGCCGCTGCGGGATAGCTGTATAAAGGATCGCTGAGGCAATTGGAGGCAACGAAAGCATATCCCTTTTCTGTGTTTACCTGCATCCAATCGCCGACCCGCACTCCGGTGCAGGACACAAGATCATCCTTGGCGATGAGGACTACGATTGCCGTGGATGTGCCCGCGCCTTTAAACGCCGCTGTGTTGACCAATGCGCGCCTTATAGACGCCGTAACCGTATTATTAACGGGGAGGCTGTAATAAGGAACGGTGGTTAGGCAGCTCGTGAGCACATACGCAACTCCTGTGCCCCATTTGATCTGTGTACGGTTTCCGTATGTGACGCCCGTTGTAAACACCGGCTCGTTGATCTGCAGCGAACCGACCGTGGAATTGGTTTCCGGACCGGCGTAAACGTAGCAGAACTTGTTTGTGAATTTCGTTGTCTGGACCGCGGACACGGGCGCCGTCGCCAAACAGCTAGTCGAAACATAGGCGACGCCGTTGTCCCAAATGATCTGAGACCAGTCGCCAAAAACATAGCCCGTTACTGTGACGCTTTGATTTGTATTGAGCTTCGCAAGCTTCGTGTAGCCGCTGCCGGGTCCGCTGTAAATATACGTATCGGCTTTAGCGTATCTCAAGCCGCCCGCTGCCGGCGTGCCCGTCGTATCTTCTTTGAGATACTTGCTGTAAACATAGGCGGATCCGCCCTTCCACTCGATTTTTGTCCAGCTTCCCGACGTGCCTATCTTTACGACTTTATCGCCTTTATTGAGCCAGCCGTCCTTTTCATAATTCGTGCCCGGTCCCTTTCGCACGTTGACGGCCGCCGTGGCAGCCATAAGCGCAGAATTTGAAGGCGTGCCGCCGGGAACCGTTCCGCCCGTCAGGTATTTGGAATATACGTAAGCGGTAAATCCTTTGTAACGCACCATCGTCCAGCTGCCCGAAGTCCCGAGCTTTTCGACGGTATCGCCCTTTTCAAGCTCCCCGACTATGCTGTATCCCGTACCGGGACCGCTCCTTACGTTGACGCCCGTTGTCGCCGTGACGATCGTTCCCTGCGAAGGATATCCCGGAGCCGGCGAAGGAACATACGTTTCCTCAAAATAGCTCTCGTATACATACGCAAACCCGTTTTTCCACGAAATGATGTACCAGTCGCCCTGCTTTCCGTATACCGCGACATACTCGCCCTTTTCAAGCGTGCCGAGCAGCTTGGAATTACGGGTCGGCTCCTTTCGGACATTCGCTTCGCTTAAGACCATCATCGTTCCGGAATAAACCGGATACCAGTAACCGGGCAGGCTGCCGAAACCCCACGGATCGCTTGTTATCGCCAGCGCCGCCGTTGACGACGCCGTCAAAACAAGAAGCACTGCCAAAATCAGTATACTTGTTTTCATCGCTTTTCTGTTCTTCATCATCATAACCGCCTTTCTGTGTAGCATAGAGCCGAGAAAATCATCAAAGCATCAATCTGCTTTCTTTACATAATAGATTGCCCAAAACCGGAGGATAATTCACAGCGGGGAGGCTGATCCTCTTTATTAGACGGTTTCATGATACCATCGGTTCCCAATAAATGCAAACTTTTACCAGGCTTTGCATATGATATTACAGCGGTTTTTGCCTTAATACGGTCTGAAACACAAAGTGCGAGCCTTCGGCGAAAAGCAAAATAACTATTGTAAACATTCTGTTAATACAGTATAATGCATTTAAAGAATTATTTTCTTAGTTGCCCTTTCGGGCAAACAAAAAGGCTGTTATGCGAGAACAGCCTTTTTATTATTTCAGGAGCATAGCCTTTAGGGAGTCGCCGTATTCACCGAGCGCCTGCCCGCCCGCGGGACTCAGCTTATAAAAGCCGCGGCGGGTTCTCTCGAACCAGCCGTAATGATTGCGGTCAAGTATGGACTGCATTTTTTCGCTGCCCGTAAGCTCCCTCAGCTCCTTAACGCTCAATTCGCCTTTCTCGGACAGGAAGCAAGCTGCGAGCAAAGCCTGCTCGCGGTAGACAGTCATAAGCTTTCCGTTCGTTCCTCCGACGTTTATATCGGACCGTCTTGACTGCGCTTCGCAAAGAACTGCCGCGCTTTTTTTGCGGTTGCGCGAAAGCACGGGCCTCCTTGAATATTCCTTGGGTTCAAATACTATTTCAGCGCGGGGCGGCTCCGTGAAACGGACGAGTATAAGCCCGAGCTCAAGCCTTTTAAGTATATGCTCATACTGCTTAAACCGCTTTGAAAAGCGCTGCCTTCCCGCAGGCGCGGGAATCGCGACGTATACTTTTTCCGCAAGCTTCTGCCGCTCTGTTGCCTGAAGGAGAAGCTTGATGTTGAATGAGGTCTTGAGCTCAACGGCGACCCATTCACGCTCCTTCACCGCCACGACATCCACATGGGCGACTTCGGCCTTAACATCATAACCGAGCTCTGTCAAAAGCTCCTTTACGGGCTTGTATAGATCTGTTTCTTTCATCCGTATTTTTTTCACAGCCCGACCGAGTACTCCGGATCCGAGTTATCGCATAATCGTATGCTTTTCATATTCATACCGCCTTGTCGCTAATATTTAATGGAAACAAGCGCTGACTTCAGTATACTACAGGTTTTCATCAAAGTTAAGGAAATGATGGACGGGGTTACAGAAAGAGTCGCTTATGCCTGCCGTTACAAATAATCGTTGAACTTTGTTAAAAATAAAAAATTATTATAATAGACGCCGGCTTTGTGATACAATATCCGGCGGAAGCGGCAGGAAGAACAGGAAACCGCCGTTAAATGATTTTTGGCATCGAAAGGAACGCAAAATGACTAATCGGCAGGCGAAGCGGGAAATGATCAAATACGGAAAAATCATGTACCGCAGCGGTATGATCAATTTATTTGAAGGCAATATCTCAATGAGATTAAAGGATAGATTTCTCATCACTCCTTCGCAGCATAGCAAAGAGGACATGACTGAGGATATGACAGTCGAACTGGACAAGGACGGAAATATCATAGGCCGAATTAAAGAATACAAGCCTTCGACCGAGTATAAAATGCACCTTGAGGCATACAGACTGCGCCCGGACGTCAATGCCGTTATACATACCCACAGCCTCTATGCGACCGCGTTTGCGATCGCGGGGAGACCGATATCCAGCCGCGCGAACCCGGAGACCAATTTCCTTTTCGGCGAAATTCCCCTGTGCAGTTACGGCACTCCGGGCACGGAATCCATATTTTCGGATTTTAAAAAGTACCTTCCCTCGAATAACGTAATGCTGCTCGCGAACCACGGCGTCATATCTGTCGGCTCCACCATTCAGCTTGCGTATTCCTATTGTGAGGCCGCGGAAAAGATCGCGAAACTGCTGCTCATCGTATCTTTAATGGGAGGCGAGAACGCGCTGCCCGAAGCAGAGCTTGAAAGCCTCCGCTCAGCAGGGCTCAAGCTGCGGAAGGAAGCTATTGAAAAGGGGATAGCCGAATCGCTCGACAATTCATAAAAAAACAAAAAACCCGATAGTTTGCCGCCGCATTAAGTGATAACGTGGCATACGCTTTAAATATACTGTTTTAGACGAGCCTTCGTCAAAAATACGCGCGGCATACCGCTTGAAGAATCAGGGACAAAAATGAAACGTATTTTAATTTTCGCAATCTGCCTGTTTGCTTTGATTTCATGCAGCTGCCGTGAAGAGCCGGCTCTAAAATATCGCCCGGAAATCGTCACGCCCTCTCCCGAAAAACCTGGAGAGATAACCTATAGCCCCCCCGTGAAGTCACAATCGAATTTCGAAGCCGAAAAGCCGGTTCTTTGCGAGCGCGTCACTCTGCTGGCGGCGGGAGACCTCCTTTGCCTCGGCGGGCAGCTCAGCACAGCGAAAGCAGGAATCGCATATGATTTTGATTATTGCTTTGAAAAGGTCAGGGATGAAATATCAAAAGCGGACATTGCGATAGCCAACCTTGAAACATTGATTGCGGACGGTTATCCATACACAGCCATAAAGCCAAGCCCGGCCGACCCGCCGCCGGAAATCGAAGAACAGCAGCCGAATGCCGCGGACCCGATCAAAGCGCGGGCGGAAGGCGGCGCCGCCGGCGACCTTGACTGTCCGTGCTCCCTGAGCGGCACATTTTTACTCGCAAAGCCATATCCGAAAGCGGGTGCCGCACAGCCTTTAAGCTCGGCCCCCCGAATCAACGGCCCGGAATCGTTTCTTGCGGCTGCCGTCAACGCGGGCTTCGACGTTTTAACCACCGCAAACAATCATATATACGATTACCAAGCGGAAGGGCTCATCAAAACGCTGGAGATGCTGGACAGATACAACGTTTTGCATACGGGAGCATTTGGCGAGCCCGGGGAAAGGGTTCCGCTCATCGTCAAAGCCAAGGGCTTTTCGGTTGCGATATTCGCGTATACGGACATTCTTAACAAAAAACCGGAAAAGGACTTCGCGTATATGGTCAACCGGTACGATGAAGCGGCGATAAAAGCGGATATCGAACAGGCGCGGGCGGCAGGCGCTGATTTTGTGATAGTATCCATGCACTGGGGAATCGAGCATACGCATAAGCCGTTAAAAAGCCAGAGAAACATGGCAAAGTATATTGCCGGTGCGGGCGCGGACCTTATTATCGGCGCTCACCCACACTGCATGCAGCCTGTCGAGCTTATAGAAACGGATCGCGGGAGCGTACCCGTGTTTTATTCGCTCGGCAATTTCCTCTCCAGCATGCCGGACTTGATACACAAGGACGGCGCAATGATAAAAATCGTATTGGAGAAGGACAGCGGCTCGGGAAGCACGAAAATTATTGAAATGAGTTATGTTCCTACGCACTGCTTTATAACCGATGAGGACAATTTCACGATACTGCCGGCGGACAGCGCGTCTGTTTCACAAAGCCCGTACTCTTCAAGGCTTCAAAAGGCGAGGGAGAGGATAACTAAGGTATTGGGCGACGCGGTCTGCAGGCCCGAATAAAAAACGGGCCGTTTTTGCCGGCTATGTATAATAAATGAACATACATAAGAGGAGGCCGCCGTGGAAGTAAAAATCATCAAAGAAAACAAAAAGCGTTTTTTGGATATTCTGCTTTTGGCGGACGAACAGGAAAGCATGATAGACAGGTACCTTGAGCGGGGCGAAATGTTTGCTTTGTACGACGGGGACCTTAAATCAGTATGCGTCGTGACGCGCGAGGACGAAGAAACCTGCGAACTGAAAAACCTCGCGACGTATCCGAAGTATCAAGGCATGGGCTACGGCAGCTTGCTTGTGAAGCATATATTCGGCTATTATAAAAATAAATATAAAATTATGATGGTCGGAACGGGCGACAGCCCGATCACCGTTCCCTTTTATATGAAGCTCGGCTTTACGTTTTCCCACAGGCTCAAGAATTTCATTTTAGATAATTACGATCATCCCGTATATGAAAACGGGATTCAGCTGTTTGACGCCGTTTACTTAAAAAAAGAACTATGAATAAAAGCGGGAATAATGGGTAAATTGATAGGCGTGAGAGATTAATCAATAGGTATAATATTTTTGCACTTTTGACTCTCATTGAAATAATTCGTGCAGCCGTAAAAAACCGTGTTGTCTTTTGAATTCTTCCTTACGATCATATAACCGTCAGCGCATTTAGGGCATTTGAAAATATCGCAGCGCTTTTCTTTATTGTTCGTCATGAAATCACAAACCTCCGCGTCGTTCGTACAGATGTAAAGATGCAGCCCGTAATTTTTGTTGAACTCATATTTAAGAGGAAATCCGCAAACGGGGCACCTAAGGCTGAACAGGTCAACGATTTGCGTATTCATATCATTCGGGTGCGGCAGTTTAAAATCTTTAATAAGTTCGACAAGAAAGCGCGACGGTTTATTTTTCGGCGCCGCGATGTACACCCTGTTTTTGGTGCGCGTCAAAGCGACATAGAACAGGCGCCGTTCTTCCGCAAAAGGCAGGCTTCTGTCTTCATATGTCACAAGCTTTATTATGGGGTCGTCTTCGATTTGGCAAGGGAAGCCGAATTTACCTTCGAACATGTTGATAAGAATAACGTTGTCGTAACCCAACCCCTTGGAACTGTGAGCGGTCATAAAGCTCAGATCGGCGTTTGGATATTTGACGCATTTAACGCGATTGCCGGGAAGCTGTTCAAACGCGCCTGTTCTGAAAAGACTGTACATATCAAAGTTATACCGCCCGATCAGCAAAATTGAGGAGTTTTCGCCGTATTCTTCCGCAATTTTGCCTATTATTTCGGTAATCGTTTTCGAAAGAGCGGTCATGGGCTTAAAGCTGTCATCAAACGGAACGATGACTATAGGGTTTTCAAGCCGCTTCGGGGAAATAAGCTTTTTTCTTATCTGCCGGGAATTTTTTTGGATGAAGCTCCCCGCGATATCGATAAGCTCCTGTGAATTGCGGTATGTATGGGTGATCTTTAATTCCGTGCCCGATCCCATCAACTCGAGAAAGCGCGTAAACAGGCTGATATCGGAGCCCGCGAAGGCATATATGGACTGCCAGTCATCCCCGACTGCCACAACCTTCGCGTTTGTTATTTCGGAAAGCTTTTTTGTGAGGTTGAACCGCTGGCGGGCAATATCCTGAAATTCATCGATTATTATGTACCGGTACGGCAATTCGATTTGCTGCCGCTCGATTTCCTGAAGATAAAAATGTGCGTCATTTATCATATCGGAAAAGTCGATCTGGTTTTGCTGCTTAAGCGCGCTTTGATAATGAGAATACACCTCCTCCGCGATATCCAGAAACAGCAAAGTTCTCGGATTATCCGTTTTCTTGCGCAAAATCTCAAAGCCGCCCGCGTCATATCCGGAGGTTTTATATTGCTCTATAAAATTCATCATGAACAAAATCAGTTTGATAATATACTTGTCTTTCCCGGTTTCAACGATTTTTTTATAGACCTCGTCAAGATCTCGGGGCTTAAGCACAAATCCTTCCTGTATCAGCAATTCCCGCAAGTGCTCGATAAGCGGACGCCTGTCGCGATAGACCGACCAGGTTTCTAGCAGAACGGTACAGCGGGCTTTATGCAGTTTTCTTTTATCGGCAATCGCTTTTTTATATTTGGCGATCTGCTTCGGCGTTAAAATACTGCTGTAACCGCTTTCTGTCAGGCTGTAATGCTCCAAATACGCCGAGTGCTCACCCTGCGTTATATAAAAATCCGGCGTGTATTTTTTTCCTGAACCGGGCAGAGTGCCCGGATATACGGGCTCGTATTCGTAATCCAATCCGTTTAAATAAAGGAAATTGGCTATTTGTACCTCCTGAACGGACCGCAAATATTCGCCGGTCAGAGTCTTTATCTGTTTGCTTCTTTGACTTTGGACTTTCTTTACATATTCTCCGAGGCCGCTCTTTAAAGTTTCATAATCAAGAGAGGCTTTCATTATGTGGTATTGATTGAGCGAATCGAACTTAAAAACGTCCTCCGGCAAATCGAAGTAATAGCCCATGAACAGAACCAGGTTCCGCATAAGCTGCTTATTATCATAAATACACTTTTCCAGAATATCAAACACGATTTTATAAGCTGAAAAATTCACCTCAGGAGGTTCGGATGAAAAGCGCCTCACGATTCCGAACGCGAAGGAATGGAAAGTACAGATTTTTGCCGGTATCCTAAGGCGATTTATTATCCTGTCCTTCAATTCGTTTATCGCTTTGTTCGTATATGAAATTACGATTATATCTTCGGGCATTACGCCCTTCTTTTCCACAAGGTATTTGACCTTCGCCGCCATGGTCGTTGTTTTTCCCGCGCCCGCGCCCGCTACCAGAAGGCAGTAATCATCATCCGTCACAACTGCCCTTCGCTGCTCGTCATCGAGCATAATGGAAGGGTCGATATCGCCGAGAAGCCCGTCAAAGTATTCTTTATCGCGTTCCAAAGCGGTTTCGATATAGTTCTCGTTATGCGCTGTAATATCGGACTCGAGCGTCTTGAATTTCCTCAAGAATGTTTTTGCCGCCGCCATATCGACGCGAAGCTTGGACGCGTTGTTTGCGATGTATTGAAAAATCAGTTTATTGTTGAGGCATTTGTAATAATCTCCGTAAGTATCGAGCAGACTTTGCCTTTCCCTGCTCGATATATAATGGCCGCCGCTGAAGCAGGAACAATAATCGCGGTCAAACGAAATTAAAATGTTTCCGAGGTTTTTATAATCGATGGCGATCTGCTCATCCGAGTCTTGCGGCAATGCGGAAGCCGCTTCCGGTTTTCCCGGAGCAAAAAAACTTGACGGAAGCCCGCAGCGGGGGCAGCTTTCCGCCTTGTCAGAGATTTTATTGCCGCATTCGGGACAATTGATAAGCGACATATCGGGTTTCGCTTTGTCTCCGGAATATTATGCTTATATCTATTTTACCATAATTGAGGAAAAAGCGCGAGCGCGCGGACTTGTACGTTCGAATAGGCGAAAACCACCCCCTGCGATAATTTACGCGCATCTAAAAATACGATTGACAAATGTGGAATCTTATTGTTTGATAAGGATTATGATTTAGAAACGATTAAGAACGCTGCGGAGGGCATAAATTCATGAAGCTGCTGATCCACGACCTGAATGAGGAACAGTTAAGTAAGCTGATCCCGGTAAAACCGGATGATACAACCGTGATTTCTGACGACGGCAGTATCCGCCACTGTCTCGGCTGCTTCGGCTGCTGGGTAAAAACGCCGGGCACTTGCGTTATCCACGACAACTATGCGGATACGGGTGAGAAGATTTCAAAATGCGAAGAGGTCGTGATCATCAGCAAATGCTTTTACGGCGGATTCAGTCCGTTTGTAAAAAACGTGCTGGACAGAGGCATTTCCTATATGCATCCGTATTTTACGATAAGAAACGGCGAATTGCATCACCGGCGAAGATACGGCAATCACATAGATCTTTCGGTCTGGTTCTACGGCGATAATATAACGGAAGTCGAAAAAGAGACAGCGGAAAGGCTGATACATGCGAACGCGATAAATCTCGATTGTTCTGTTAAAAGTGTGGGATTTGTGCGTGAAATAGAGCAAGTAACCGTATAAGAAATAAATTTTATCCGAAAGCGGGGGAACAAAGCAATATGAAAATCGCGTTGATCAACGGAAGCCCAAGACACAAAGACAGCGCGTCCGCGGTTATTTTGCAGATGCTCAAACGGATGCTCGCGGAAGAAAATGAGATTTTGGAGTTATACTGCGCAACCCCCGCATTTGCGGAGCATGATTTGAAGCAGATCACATCTTGCGACAGACTGGTATTCTCGTTCCCTTTATATGTTGACGCAATACCTTCCCATTTGCTCCGCTGCCTGTCACAGCTGGAAGAAGCGTATTCGGCAAAAGCGGGATCGAAGCCTGCCGTTTATGCGCTTGTGAACTGCGGATTCTACGAAGGGTCGCAAAACTCCGTCGCTTTGGATATCATAAAAAACTGGTGTCATAAAGCGGGTCCAACTTACGGCCAGGGGATCGGCATGGGCGGTGGGGGAATGCTGCTGGCTATATCCGGTGTACCTGATGACAAAGGCCCGAAAAGAATTGTTTATGAAGCGATAAAAACAATGGCAAACAATATCTTAGCAGGCGCTTCGGCGGATAATCTGTTCGTGAGCCCGGGTTTCCCGAGATTTGCGTATAAGCTGTCGGCGGAATTCGGATGGCGCAAAGCAATTAAAGAGAACGGGTTGAAAGTAAAGGATTTATCCAGGAGAATGTAAGGGGAGACAACGGGTTTTGCCAGTTCAGGTGCTTCGATCGATTGGCAATTAAATGGCTAATTGTTAGTGTTTTGCTGATTGCCAAAGGACAGGGAATGCATAGATCAGTTGTGAGTGTGTTGTCAAAAAAGAGCCGAATCTTTTCATCAAATAACTGTAAATGTACTACTTTAACTTATCAATAGCTAATTTCAATACACATCAACGCTATTTAGCAAAACATGATATAATAAATATGTCAAGTGTTGCCAACTATAATTGATTATATCGATAGCAAACATACAATCGAGCTAAAAACAAGCTATTAGCATATACGATGTTTATTATATCAAATCATACTAAGGAGTTCGGAGAAAGAAAACATGCTTAAAAATGGACTATATGAATTGGTCATTAGTAAGGCAATTGCGAAAGAACTTGATCGTTACATTGATGGAATCCAAAAAACTGCTCCTATAGATAGCGCTGAAGCATCCAAGATTTTAACGAAATATATTTCAGAAATAATCGAAAAGAGAATGGATAATGTCAAGGATAATAGTGGCAATATTCAAGCTCAAATAGATCTTGCTAACAAAATAATCACAACAATTTGGAATGAGACGGACGAAGCTGTCTACAATGCATTAACTGTAGATGAGCGCGCACAGCAACTCTTAGCTTTATTCGGTCAGAAAAACAATATTTTTGCATTAGATTCAAAGGCACAAATTATACGTCCAGAAACCTCTATTGCGCAAAGTTCATTGTTCACCGGCTCCATACATGAGCCATGTTTGTATACAGAATTTAAAAAAGAAATTCTATCCTGTGACCGTATCGATATGCTCGTTTCCTTCATTAAGTGGAGTGGATTAGTGCGTATCATAGATGAACTACGCACCTTTACATTGAATGGTGGGCAATTAAGAGTTATAACCACTTCCTATATGGGCGCAACAGATATGAAAGCAATAGAGGAGCTTCGTGTTCTACCTCATACCGACATTAAAGTTTCATATGATACAAAGCGCACTAGGCTCCATGCAAAAACTTATGTGTTCTATCGTAACACGGGATTCACAACAGCTTATGTCGGATCATCTAACCTGTCCAATGCTGCAATTTCAAGTGGCTTAGAATGGAATGTTAAAGTAGCAGCAAAAGAACTTCCTGATACTATTCAAAAGATCAGTGCTACCTTTGAAAGTTATTGGAATTCTAGCGAGTTCGAAGTATATACGGTTGAACAACAAGAAAAGCTTAAACATGCACTTCGGGCTGAGAAGTATTTCATTGAGAATATTGATCAATTATATTTATTTGATATATCACCTTATCCATATCAACAGGAAATCTTAGATAAGCTTGATGCTGAACGTAAGATACGTGGTAAAAATCGAAACTTAGTCGTAGCTGCAACAGGTACTGGTAAAACAGTGATTTCTGCGTTTGACTATAAACGTTTTTGTAAGGAAAACATAGGTAAACCTTGTCGCTTATTATTCGTTGCTCACAGAGAGGAAATTCTTAAGCAAAGCATAAATTGTTTTAAGGGTGTGTTGAGAGATAACAATTTCGGTGATTTATTTGTAGGTGGATATAAACCGAATTCTATAGACCATTTATTTATGTCAATACAGACTTTCAATTCTCAACAATGGCATAAGAAAACAACACCGGACTTTTATAATTACATTATCATTGACGAGTTTCATCATGCAGCAGCACCTTCTTATCAAGAAATATTAACTTATTATCAACCTCAAATTTTACTTGGTTTAACAGCAACACCTGAGCGGATGGATGGAAAAAGCATTCTTGAATATTTTGATAACCGAATTGCAGCAGAAATCCGTTTGCCTGAGGCTATTGATCGAAAACTTTTATGCCCCTTTCAGTATTTCGGTGTAACAGACACAATTGATCTTGACAGTTTAAAATGGACACGTGGTGGCTACGATAAGGCTGAATTGTCGAAAATTTACACGCTTGATCAAATGGTCGCAGACAAACGATGCAATATGATTATAGCCTCAATCTTGAAGTATGTTACAGATATTAACGAAGTTAAAGGGTTAGGTTTCTGCGTATCGCAAGAACATGCAGAATACATGGCAAATTACTTCAATCAACACAACATCCCCTCAATGTATTTAATTGCTGATTCGCCTGATAGTGAAAGGCACGAAGCAAAAAATAAACTTATCAGCGGTGACGTTCGTTTTATCTTCGTTGTCGATCTTTACAATGAAGGAGTTGATATACCCGATGTGAATACAGTTCTGTTTTTACGACCGACAGAAAGTCTAACTATATTTCTACAGCAGCTTGGCCGGGGACTTCGTTTAGCAGATAATAAAGAATGTTTGACGGTATTAGATTTTATCGGCCAAGCAAACAAAAAATATAACTTTGAGAATAAGTTCGCTGCTTTGCTTTCAAACACCACACGTGGTGTTCGTCGCGAAATTGCGGAAGGATTTGTTTCTGTTCCAAAAGGCTGCTTTATCCAGCTTGAACGAAAAGCAAAGGAATACGTTCTTGAAAATATCAGCAATTCTTTTGATACAAAATTTGGTCTCATCACTCGAATTGCTTCCTTTGAAGAGGATAGCGGACTATCTTTAAGCCTTGAAAACTTTATTGATTATTACCATTTGGACACACGCAGTATTTATATTCGTGATAATTTCTCACGATTATGTGTTTTAGCCGGCGTCAGAGATGACTTTTTCGAACCAATAGAGCAGACTATGACAAAGGCGTTCTCAAGAATATGTGCGATTGATTCTCGAAGATGGATTACCTTTTTACTAAAAGCATTTGATACTCTTGATTCTTGGGAGGTAGGTGCGCTTAGTGACGGTGAAAGGCGCATGCTACAAATGTTTCAATTCACCGTTTGGCAAAATTCTGTTGAAGCTTGTGGATTTACTGATATAAAAAACGGGCTGAAAATAATAAAGGATTGTCCCGTACTATATAAGGAATTAATTGAATTATTGAAATACAATTATAGCCATATAGACTTTATTGACCAACATGTTGACCTCGGTTTTGATTGTCCGCTGGATGTACACTGTCAATATACAAGAGATCAGATATTTGTTGCATTGGATTATTTGACGCCGGGCGCAATACGTCAAGGTGTAAAGTGGTTACCAGACAAAAAACTGGATGTATTTATTAACACTCTTAATAAAGCAGAAAAGGACTATTCGCCGACAACGATGTATAACGACTATTCCATAAACGAATGGTTATTTCATTGGCAGAGCCAAAGCACAACTTCGGAAAGTTCGCCGACAGGTCAACGTTACATCCATCATGCTACTCGCGGTAGTAAGGTGCTGTTATTTGTACGCGAATATAATGAAGATATTGCTGGAACGGCACCATTTACCTTCCTCGGCATAGCAAATTATGTAAAACATGACGGTTCATGCCCGATGAACATTACATGGAAATTGGAAATTCCAATTCCAGCTAAGTTTATTAAGAAAACAAATAAGTTGGTGGTGGGTTAAGTTAGAAATGACTTTTATCATTATATTTTTAGGTGAGAAGCGCTATGGATTACGGTAAAATCTTAAGCTCAGTTGATTATGGATCAATATTGAAAGCTGTTTGGCCTGTTTTTATTTTAATGATAGCCGGCGTTTTATTTAAAGTATTTTTCCCTAAAATAAAAGGATCACTTGGCGAAAGATACATTAATTCCGTATTATCTTCTTTACCGAAGGATAAATATTACGTGCTCAACAATATCATGCTTAAAACCGATAGAGGTACGTCCCAGGTTGATCATATCATTGTATCTGTTTATGGCATTTTTGTTATAGAAACAAAAACCTATAAGGGGTGGATTTTCGGCAATGAATATGAACCATATTGGACGCAAAATATTTATGGCAAAAAAAATAGGTTTGATAATCCTATAAGACAGAATTACGGACATGTAAAGGCTTTGGATAGCTTATTAACGGAATATAAAAACATTCCGATTATCCCCATCGTGGCTTTCTCAGGTGAGTGTGATTTAAAAGTAAAGTTAAAACAAGAAAATGTTGTATATTTTTCAGGTGTTAAAAAGCTCATTAAACAGTACAAATGTGAGTCCATGGATAGAGAAACTGCGCTTAAAATATATGAACTCATAAAACACAACAATATTGACTCAATGGAAACTCGCAAAGAACACGTGGCTTCGATTAGAGCAAAGCTTAAAGGAAATCATGAACAAAGCGAAAATAGTATGGATGAAATGTCGAAAGGGGACTCCAGGGTACTAAACGAGACACATAGTGAACCTCAGATTATCAATTCTAAACCCACACAAGAAGAAATAGCAGTTGAAATAACCGCTTCCGGGAAAATGATTTGCTCAAGATGCGGGGCGGAAATGGTAAAGAGGAAAGCAACGAGGGGTGAAAACACAGGAAAGGAATTCTGGGGCTGCTCCGCCTTCCCCAAGTGCAGGAATATCATCAATATATAACGTGCTTTGGTTGGACACAATCGCTTCGTTTCTATTTTTCTTTTTGATTTCTTCATATATAATAATCCAATAAAGCCGGCGGCAATGAATAAAAAGCGGGTCGCAGGCAATGCTTCATCTGTCAGCAATCGGCCGCGGTTCTGCGGCTTTGGTCACTAAAACCGGGTGTTGAAGCGAAATATAAAATCGGAACGGAGGGAACTTATTGGCTGAGAATACTTCATGTTTCCCGTACAAGTTCGCTGTTTTGGGCGCCGGCCACGGCGGAACGGCTGTGGCGGCGCATTTGTCTTTAATGGGCGCGGACGTCAGTTTGTATAACCGCAGCGCCGAGCGTATCAAAGCAATACAGTTTACGGGAGGAATCGAGCTTTTAAGCGATGTGGAAACCATACCTACAGGGTTTGCGAATATCAGCATCGTCACGACCGATATCCGCGAGGCGATAGAGGGCAGAGATATTCTGATGGTAGTTGTGCCTGCATCGGGACACCGTTTTATCGCCGAGGCATTAGCACCTCATATCGAAGACGGCCAGATCATAGTTTTAAATCCCGGCCGCACCGGCGGAGCGCTCGAAGTTCTCAACATTTTACGGAACAAAAACGCAAGCGCGGGCTTCGTCGTTTGCGAGGCGCAAACGCTGATATACGCAAGCCGCGCGATAAACCCGGCGCAAACGAGAATATTCCGGATAAAGAACAGCATCCCGGTCGCCGCAATACCGGCGCACCTGACTCCGGAAATAATCAAAAAACTGAGGACCGCATACCCGCAGTTTGTACCCGGCGACAACGTCATGAAAACAAGCCTCGACAATATCGGCGCGGTTTTTCATCCGGTAATCACGGTATTAAACGCCGCAAGGATCGAAAGCACAAACGGTGATTTTGACTTTTATACGGAAGGGATCACGTCGTCTGTAGCCGCAATTCTGGAGTGCATAGACAGGGAGCGCGTTACGATAGCCGAATCGCTCGGTTTCAGGGCCATGACTGCCAGAGAATGGCTGTACACGGCTTATGACGCGTCCGGGAGGACGTTGTTTGAGGCCATCAGAAGCAACAGAGGCTATGACGATATCAAAGCTCCGAAGACGATTTTTAACCGCTACATTACCGAAGATATCCCGATGAGCCTCGTTCCTCTCGCAGCACTGGGATCGCTTGGAAATGTTCCCACACCGACGATCGACGCGATAATAATGCTCGGCTCCATTCTGCACAAAGTCGATTATGCCAAAGCAGGGCGGTCGCTCAAAGACATGGGTCTTGAAAACATGAATTTGAAGAATATCAGAAGATACATACTGGAAGGGGAATTATAACGGCGCGCATTACCTTTTATTTGACATGCGGTATTTCACCTCAGGAATATTAGCCGCCGCGATTTCAACGAGCTTTTCAGCCGTTATAGGAATCCCGTCTTTGCCGAGGATCTTTACGCCGCCTTTTTCCAGTGACGTTTTATAGGCCGTTGCATATTCGAACTCGTCAACGCATCCCCAAAGATACGGCACAGGCAAAAACCCGGCCGCGAAAATTAGGTACAATCCGTCCGCCGTATAAGGATCGCCTATAAACCTTTCAATGCCGGCGATCACTATTCTCGCTTGCGCAATCAGACGAGCCGTTCGTTCAAAGACGTCGCGATTGTAATGCATATCCTCGATTTGCCCTTTGCGGCGCATTTCCCTGTATTTTTTCAGCGCGTACTGCGTGATTTTTACACTTTCGTCAATGATCGCGGGCGTGGCCAAATGCGACGCTTCGCTGTAACTGACCACATGGATGACGGGCGGGCTTTTTTCGTTGTGGGGATCGATATCGTCCATTAAAGCCGTCACAGCGGCAAGCTGCGCTTTTGCTTCCTCCAAATCGGGTTTGAAATAATCAAGGCCCGCTCTCGGCTGGAATATTACCCTGAAATCCTCGTTTTCAAGCTCTTTGATAAGTTTTAGCAGCGCCCTTGATTTGGCAAGGTCTTGCACGCCCCAGGTCAGTCTTGGCGTATTGAGCATATTTTGGAGCACGAGTGTTTTAATACCGGTCAGTTTAGCGAGTTTGGCCGCCAGATATGCGGAAACGATATAAGTTATGTCGTCCGCGCCCCGAAACGCGAAATGATGCGGAACGTTCGGCTCGAACGGCTTTTTTGAAGCCGCGATATATTTCATCGTTTCGATATGCTCTTTCAAATTTGTAATGAGATCGTAGGGTCCTCTGTTATCAAGCTTATTGAACCACCACAAGGAAAGAGCATGCCAGCAGATGTTCATCGTTTCCTCGTGCATTTTCGCTAAGGCGGGGATATTTTTTGTTCCGGCATAAGTCCTGACGAGAAGCGGTCGTGACGCCTCCCATATACTTTGGTATTCCTCCGGTGAGTTTATCGGGACGCCTCCCCCGTTCGGCATCGCATCCCAGTCTTCACCGAAATGCGACTGCGTAAGCTGCGAGGTACCGATAGAGAGTATGTCGATAAACCGTGTTTCTGATAGACTGCGCGCCCAGCCTATGAATTCCCTTACCGAGTCCGCCCTTTTAGCTAAAGATGAATATGGCCCGACGTGGGCGCGGATAAGAGGCGCAAACGTATCCAGCATACTGAAGTCGAGTCTTTTCTCGATCGTGTCCTGCCTCGTTCCGTATCCCGCATAACCGGAGCGATCCGGCGAAACAAATCCCTCGTACCGACCAGAGCGAATGAGATCCCTGCCGAATTCGAGCCTCATGTCATCGTAGCGGCTCCCCTCCGTCACGAACGCGGGGATCCTTTCATCCGGGACGCCCATTTTCGCGAGCGTTTCGCGGACGGTCTCGCCGCCTTGAAACGTTCTTACAAACCCTTTGTGCTCTTTTTCTATTCTCTCACACGCCTTGGGCAGTCCCGCAAAAAAGACCGCTTTAATTGGCCCGCCCTGATAAGACAGCATCCGTTTCTTCTCAAGCTCGTTCATCATATAGCCGACGATCTTTACGGCCTCTTCGGCATCAAGCCTGTAGCTGATGCCGACACAGACAGCGCCTTTTTGCCGGAGCCATTCAGATAAAAGTTCCCGGTTGGTTTCGCTTTCCAAACCGCTTAGCGCATTTTCGACTGTTTCGTCGCCGACTATGACATCGTAACCGCACGAGCGCAGCAGTTCGGCGGCCTGGTTGATGCCGAGCGTATGGGCGTCGAGCGATGGTTTGACAAAGACATACGGCTCTTTGTGCAGCGCACTCATGTTATTCGCCCCTTTACTGTCTTGTTTTCAGATATCATACCCGATTTAATATGTAGATTTATAGTATTCGCTGCTCCGCCGTTTATATCCTGTTGCGCGATTTTTGCAATTTATATTCCATAAGTTTCATTTCAGCAATAGCTAAAAGTAAATTTTGTCGCAAAAACGCTTATTTTGGCTGTTGGTGACAGCATTTATATTGGAACTCAAGCGTATGTATGATATACTACTTTAGCCGGTATTCATATTTTATTTTTTAAAGGGGATTTTTAGATGGATCTGTTTGACAAGTGCAAGAATTTCACACTTGCCCGCGAGTATCGTGAAATGGGGATCTATCCCTATTTTCACGAGTTGGAAACACGCCAGGATGTTGAGGTCGTTATGGAGGGGAAGCGCCGCATCATGCTGGGATCCAACAATTACTTGGGGCTCACCATCAACAAGGAAGTAACGGACGCTGCCAAAAGCGCCATAGACCAATACGGCTCGGGGTGCTCGGGATCAAGGTTTTTAAACGGAACGCTCAACCTGCATGTGCTGCTTGAAAAAGAGCTTGCGGAATTCATCGGCAAGGAAGCCTGCGTTACGTTTTCGACCGGGTTCCAGTCCAACCTCGGCATAATCAGCGCCGTAGCGGGAAGGCATGACTATTTGATACTGGATAAGGAAGACCACGCGAGCATATACTGCGCCGCGCGCCTGAGCTATGCGGAGATGCTTCGCTATGAGCACAACGACATGGAGGACCTTGAGCGCATATTGAAGTCTCTGCCTCTTGACGCGGGCAAGCTTATAGTGACGGACGGCGTGTTCAGCATGGGCGGGGACATATGCAAACTGCCCGAAATAGTGACGCTCGCCAAAAAATACAACGCCCGCACTATGGTGGACGACGCGCACGGCCTCGGCGTACTGGGAAAGCACGGCAGGGGCACCGCGGAGCATTTCGGCCTGACGGACGAAGTGGACATAATAATGGGCACGTTCAGCAAATCGCTCGCGAGCCTCGGCGGCTACATGGTCGCGGATGAATATGTTATAGAGTATGTGCGCCATAAATCCAATCCGTTCATATTCTGCGCGTCCATTACGCCCGCAAGCTGCGCTTCAACGCTTGCTGCGCTTAGGGTACTCAAAAAGAATCCGGGATTGGTGAGAAGGCTGGAGGAGATCGGCGATTACGTCCGCGCGGGGCTTACCAAAAGAGGAGTTCCCATCCGCCATTCCGACCGCACGCCCATAGTTCCCATATACACAAAGGAGTTTGACAGGACGCTCATGGTCGCAAAAGCGCTTTATGACGCCGGAGTATACGCAAACCCCGTTCTTCCCCCCGCGACTCCGCCGACCGACTGCCTTATTAGGACAAGCTATATGGCAAGCCATACAAATGAGCTTTTGGATGAGGCAATGGATATCATAGCGTCGGTCATTTCCGAGTTCGGTCTTATTCAAGAGGTGTAAATGGGCGTTGTAGTTATAAGCGGTGTGTCAAAGGGGATCGGCTTCGTTACTGCAAAGCTGTTCGCACAAAAAGGACATACGGTATACGGCCTGAGCCGGAGGGGCACAGGATATGAGGGCGCAGAGCACATATCCTGCGATATTACGGACGAGGAAGCTGTCAAAGCCGCTTTCGCGAAAATCGCGGAAAAGGAAGGACATATCGATATCCTCATCAACAACGCGGGCTACGTCACATCCGGCGCGATCGAGTTTACGGACACCAAAGACGCGCAAAGACAGTTTGACGTGAATTTTTTCGGCGGTTTCCGCTGCATAAAATACGCTTTGCCGGCAATGAAAAGCGGCGGCAAAATAATCAACATTAGCTCTGCTGCCGCGATATTCCCGATCCCGTTCCAGGCATTTTATTCCGCTTCGAAAGCGGCCGTCAACTCGCTCTCTTTTACCCTTGCGAATGAGCTTTCGCCTTTCGGCATACAGGTTTGCGCGGTCATGCCGGGAGATACGAAGACGGACCCCATAAGGGAAAAAACCGGAAACGGCGCAGAAAAATACGGAGAGCTCATCAGAAAATCGATCGAAGTAATGGAGAGGGACGAGCAGAACGGCATGGAGCCGGAGTACGTCGCGTCCTGCATCCTTAAAATCGCGAGGAAAAAGCGATTAAAACCCCTGTATGTCGCCGGTCCGCAATATAAGTTCTTAGCGTGCCTTATGAAATTTCTTCCGGCCTCGTTTGCCAATGACGTGATCAGATTGATGTACTGCCCGAAATGATTTCGCGGAACCTTTTAGATTCCGTAAAAAACATTTGTTTTCACGGAATTTTTTTATTAAGGACCATGATTTATTAAGGTGTCGTCAAGGCCGGATATTAAGGCGAAAGCGGGTGACGCATATGCAGCAGAAGACGAACGCGATGAGGGAGCTCGATTCGGCTAAGATAGCGTATACGGCTCACGAATACGATGTTTCGGACGGAGTTTTGGACGCGATCAGCGTTTCGTCAAAACTCGGGGCAAGTCCGGATATAGTTTTTAAAACGCTTGTCACGCAAGCGGAAAACAATGAGATATTCGTGTTCGTGATACCCGGCAAGGATGAGCTCGATTTAAAGGTTGCGGCAAAAGCGGCGGGTAAGAAGCGCCTTGAAATGCTTGCGCAAAAGGAGCTTCTTTTAAAAACGGGGTATATCCACGGAGGATGTTCGCCTATCGGCATGAAGAAAAAATTCGTAACGTTTATCGATTCCTCGGCTTTGAAGCTTCCGCTCATATATGTGAGCGCGGGCAGACCGGGAGTCAACCTGTCGCTCGAGCCAAAGCGGCTCGCCGGATTTATCGGCGCGAAATTTGAACAACTGGTAAAGTGCTGATCAAGCTAAGTGAAAGGAAACCCTCAATGAGCAACCGTCACCGCGCGACGCTGCAAATGCTCGCATGTGCCATGATGTGGAGCATATCGGGAATATTTATTAAAATGATCCCGTGGAATCCGCTTGTGATAGCAGGCTGGAGAAGCTTAATCGGCGGAGCGGTAATTTATATTTACATGCGCTTAAAACGGATACCGCTTATTATAAATCGCAAGTCCCTTCCGGGCGGAGTATTTCTGGCGCTCACGCTTTTGTGCTTTTTAACAACGAATAAAATGACTTCCCCGGCGAACGCGGTGGTGCTTCAATATACAGCGCCAATATTCATTCTCTTATTTTCCGCGCTGATTTTAAAGAAGAAATTCAGCCCGGCGGATTATGCCGTCGTGCTTCTGACGGTTATCGGAATCACCATGTTTTTTATCGACGGGCTGACCGCCGCGAACGCCGCGGGCAACGGCATAGGCATTTTATCCGGTATATTCTTCGCCGCCATGTTCATGACCACAAACGGCATCGACGAGAATACGCGCATGAACGCGTTGTTCATTGGTCAGATCCTGACGGCGGCAGTCGGAGTTCCGCTGACATTCGCGTTCGACTCCCCGGCGTCCTTCGCGGCGCTGATGAGCCTTGCCGTGCTTGGCGTCGTTCAGTTGGGAATCCCCTATATACTTTACGGACTCGCGGTAAAATACTGCCCGCCGCTTTATATCTCGCTCCTCGCGTCCCTTGAGCCCCTTTTGAATCCGCTTTTGGTCTATATCTTTATGGGAGAAGCGCCGGGACCCTGGGCGCTGCTGGGCGGACTGCTCGTTGTCGCCACAATTGCCGCCTGGTATGTCTGGCAGGAGAGGAAGGCGGCTTCGCAATTAAGCCAATCGCGTTAGCGAATGGGTTAATTGCGAAGCAGTGGTTAGTGGCTAGTGGCGAGTGGTTAGTGGAGGAAAAATCTGCCTGAGGGCAGATTTAAATTAAATAATGGCCGGGATAGTGGATAGTAGCTAGTGACTAGTGAAGGAAGAAACTGTCCGGAAATGGGCGGGCGATTCGTGAATCGCCCCTACATATAGATATGACATGTCAACACAACATATTGTAGGAACTATCTGGGGCGTCTTGTTTTCTCCCTATAAGCATTAATCAAAGAAAAGGGACGCTTAAAGTGTCGTTCCGCATTTATATTTCCGGACAACCTCGAGGGCATCAACTTGCAAATTACTTACCACTGATCGCTTAATAAAAAACCGTTTACACCGAAACAATTAAAGGCATCTGCGTCAGCAGATGCTTCATTCACTAATCACTAACCACTGTCCACTATCCACTAATGCGAAAGCAATTTGAGCATACTCGCAAGGCCGATACCGAGATAATTTCCCACAGCGTATCCGAAAACGCCGCAAATAAGCCCGGGGAGTATTACCTCCCTGTTTTTAAGCGCGTTCGCAACCGGCGGAATGAAAGCGGGCCCATATATGCCTGCCGTTGAGGTGATTAAGCTCGTGTGGCCGTCAATTCCGAACAGTCTGGAAAGAAGCAAATGCAAAAAAACGGAGCAGAACTGCACGAACAAAACCATCACGAGCAGCATCAGCGAGCCTTTTGATATAAGCGACAAATCAAACGAAAGCCCTATCGCGAACGAGAACATATAGATAAAGTATTGCCCCGCCGCATACGATCCCGGCGTTTCCCTGACCCGTTTAATAAACGAGAATGCAATGCCGCATGTCGTTACCACAAGCATTACCACCGCGACATTCAGTTCGCCGGTGAACAGGAGCGCAAGACCCGCCGCGATAAACAGGGAGAGGACGGAAAGAGCGAATACGGGGGCTCTCCTTAAAATCTCTTTGAAGCTGAACGATTGTTTTTTCGGAACGAACTCGCGCCGGATACTCTCCTCAAGCGATTCATCGCCGGAGCCGCCGCTTTTAAACGGCAGAAAGAACCGCCCGACAAGCCGCGGCATGACGGACAGTAGCATCGCAAAATAAATGCCGCCCGCTACCATATCCGCCGTGTTCGCAAGAACTATATTCGTGTCCTTAACTCCGAGGGCCATTCCTATCGCCATTAAATTCGGCGTTCCGCCCGTATACAGCCCGACCAGCATGCCGCTTATGCTCGGCGCTTCATCGACGCTTGTGCGGAACAGGGCAAATCCCGCGAAGCTCGCGGCCAAAACCGCGACTATCACAAGCATGAATGATATCGTGGTTGTTTTTGCAAGATATTTAAGCGACTTTAAATTGGCGCTGAAGAGAATGAGCGGGATCGCTATCGGAACGAGTATTTCCGCTGCCGACATAGCGATTTTCGTATCGCCGAAAACAAAACTCAAAAGGAATCCGCTCGCGTAGCATAAAAATACCGGCCCAAGAAATGAAAAAAATTTGTACTTGCCGGACAGAAGGATCATGAGGCGGGGTATCAGTATGATCATGACAACAATGAGACCGTCTATAAGATATTGCATTCTTTTCTCCAAAAATCGGGATTTGAGAATCAACGAAATAAAGATCAACTAAAGTATACCAGTTGACCAAATATGCGTCAAGTTTGATAGAACGAGACCCGCGTGCTATAATATGTAAAATATCAAGCGAAAGATGTATGCGGCGTAATATGAGCGATACGGAAAAAATTCGGCATTTACGGAAAAATTTCTGCCGTTTGTTTGAAAAACAGCCGGACATCGCCGTTTCCTCACCCGGCAGAGTCGAGCTTATCGGGAACCACACAGACCACCAGCACGGATGCGTATTGGCCGCAGCAATAGAAAAGGAAACGCTTGCTGCGGCGTCAAGGCGTTTTGATATGCTTGCCGTCATCCACTCTGAGGGATTTAAGCCTTTTCGGGTCGAATTTAACTGCCTTTCCCGGCAGCCCGGCGAAGAGGGCAGCCCGGCGTCGCTTGTCAGAGGCATCGGGGCTAAGCTTAAGGAGCGGGGCTTTAAAATCGGAGGATTTGACGCTTTCATAACGACGGAAGTCCCTCCAGGCAGCGGCCTTTCATCCTCAGCCGCATTCGAGCTCGCGATTTGCTCCGTATTGAATCATTTATACAACGAAGGCTCCGTCGACCCTATAACTCTTGCAAAAACGGCGCAATATGCCGAGAACGTTTATTTTAACAAACCCTGCGGCCTTATGGACCAGCTCGCGTGCGCTATCGGCGGAGCCGCGGCAATTGATTTTTTGGATACCGAGAATCCGGTCGTTTGCAAAGTGCCCTTCGACGCGCGATCAAAAAGCTTTGCGCTTTGCGTAACGGATACGGGAGGCTGCCACTCCGGCCTGACGGACGAATACGCGGCTATCGCGAATGAAATGCGGTGCGTTGCGGCGTTTTTGGGCAAAGAAGCGCTGAGGTTCGCATCCGAAAAAGCATTTCGGGAAAAAGCGGACGAAATCGAAAAATGCTGCGGCAGACGCGCGGTTGGAAGGGCAGCGCATTTTTTTGCCGAGAACAGGCGGGCGCAGGCTGCGGCGGAAGCGCTTGAAAAAGACGATTTTGAGCTGTTTATCCGCTTGATGCGCGAAAGCGGAAGCTCATCGGAGGAACTTCTGCAAAACACGCATATACCGGGCACGCCGGAAAACGAAGGAATACCGCTTGCCCTGGCGCTCAGCCGCAAGATTTTGGAGGGCAGGGGCGCATGGCGCGTTCACGGAGGCGGGTTCGCGGGCACGATAATCGCATTGGTTCCTTTGAATCTGCTGGAAGCTTATCAGTCGGAAATGGGAAAAGCATTCGGGCCCGGAAGCTGCAAATCGCTGAACATCCGGGGCTCAGGCGCAGCGCGAATTCTTTGACCGGTTCCAAAATCTGCAAATTACGGGGGATTGTATGTACAGTTTCAGAAACGATTACAGCGAAGGGGCTCATCCGGACATTCTGGCTGAGCTTGTGAGAACCAATCTTGAACAGACCGTAGGTTACGGATGCGATGAGTACTGCGAAAGGGCAAAGGACGCCATACGGCGCGAGATCAATAACGAGAACGCGGCGGTGTATTTCATTTCCGGCGGCACTCAGACCAATCTCATTGCCATATCCTCCTTTTTAAGGCCGCATGAAGCAGTTATAGCGACAAGCTCCGGGCATATCAACGTGCACGAAACGGGCGCCATAGAGGCGACGGGTCACAAAGTGCTCACGGCGCAAGTTGAAAACGGGAAGCTGACTCCGGAGCTTATAAAGCCCATACTCGATTTTCATTGCGACGAGCATATGGTCAAGCCGCGCCTTGTTTATATTTCAAATTCCTCGGAGGTCGGCACCGTTTATAATCGCGGCGAGCTTTCGGCACTCAGCCGGTTTTGCAAAGAGAACGGCCTTATGCTCTATATGGACGGCGCAAGAATCGGCTCCGCCCTGTGCTCGAAGCAAAACGACTTGACTATGGAGGAGATTGCCAAGCTTACGGACGCGTTCTATATCGGCGGCACCAAAAACGGATTGATGATGGGCGAAGCGCTGGTTCTCGTCAACGACTGCCTGAAGGCCGACTTTTTGTTCTTCGTGAAGCAGCGCGGAGCGCTTTTGGCAAAAGGAAGGCTGTTGGGCCTGCAATTTTTAACGCTTTTCACCGACGGGCTGTTCTATAAAATCGCGTCGCACGAAAACCGGATGGCGGAGCTTTTAAAGGCAGGCCTTACTGAGCTTGGCGTTCCGTTTTTGACGGACTCGCCCACGAATCAGCAATTCCCCATATTCGCGGATGATATCGCAGAAAAGATCAAGCTGAGCTATGATTACGAAATACAAAAGAAACTGCCTGACGGACGCACCTGCATCCGCCTCGTAACATCCTGGGCAACGCCCGAATGGGCTGTCAATGAGTTTTTAAGGGATGTGGGGGAGATGCTTCGCATTAGTGGCGAGTGATTAGTGGCGAGTGACTAGTGAATGTGAAATTTGCTAAAGCAAATTTTCTTTAATTAATTTACGTCAACGGGTTTTTCCCGAACTGTCCACTATCCACTGGTTACTGACCACTATTAAATTTTAAATCTGCCTTGGGCAGATTTTTCCTTCACTAACCACTCGCCACTAACCACTATCCACTGAGTAAAAAACCGGCTGTCCATTTCGGACAGCCGGTTTTTTACTCACATGCTTTTCAATACTCCCGTTGCCTCGTTGAATTCCTCAATAAGCTTATCGATCTCTTTCGCTTGATCGTGAATATCCTTCCAGTAATTATCGTCATACCACTGCGCGTTGAGCTCTTCGACACTTCTGCCCTGCTGCTCGACCCAGGTATAGTACTTGAGGTTATGGATGCGCTTTCTCGCCGTATAAGTCAGCTCCTCCATGGTATCGGTCCGGATCCCGTGCATATGCTCAGCGTAATCCGCAGCGGCCTTAACGGGCGTATACTCTCCGTTCCTTTCCTCAAGCTCCCTGATGCGGCTTTGATACATTTCCGCGCTGTCCGTAAATACCGTGGCAACGATGTCGTTTTCGGTAAGCTCGTAGTATTTGGCCATCTTGATGCAGCAAAGCACGTTCGCGATCCCCGAAATGCCCATCAAAGGCAGCTTTTCGATGAAACCGGCCGGAACGCCGACTTCGTCCCTCAAATATGCCTGACCGACGGGATCGTTGAACAGGCGCAGGAGGTTTTGGCTGTCGTCATCATCGATTGCTATAACCATATCCGTATTTTTAACGTTGTGGATCCAGGGCACATGCTTGTCGCCTATGCCTTCAATTCTGTGCCCGCCGAAACCGTTGTTCAAAAGGGTGGGGCATTGCAGAGCTTCCCCGACCGCAAGCTTTGAATAAGGGAACTGTTCCTTTAAGAAATCTCCGGAGCTCATTGTGCCCGCGGAGCCCGAAGTGAAGCACGCGCCGAAGAATCTGCCGTTTTCGCCCATTACGGACTTCACGGCGTCATAAATCGCCCTGCCGGTCACGTGGTAATGCCAAACGACGTTGCCCATCTCTTCAAACTGGTTAAATATGACCACGTCTTCACGAGTGTTGCGAAGCTCCCAGGTTTTATCGAATATCTCCTTCACATTGCTCTCGCAGCCGGGCGTCGCGATGACTTCTCCCGCGATTTTTGAAAGCCATTCAAAGCGCTCGCGGCTCATTTCCGCGGGAAGGATGGCTATTGAATCGCATGAGAGGAGCTTGGAGTTATAGGCTCCGCCCCTGCAGTAATTGCCCGTTGACGGCCATACCGCTTTATGATATGTGGGATCGAACTGACCGGTCACAAGCCGCGGGGCAAGGCAGCCGAAAGAGGCCCCCACTTTATGGCAGCCGGTAGGGAACCATTTGCCCGTAAGCGCTATGATGCGCGCCTTAACGCCGGAAAGCTGCCCCGGGATTTCGATGAAGTTGGGACCGCCGAAACCGCCGCCGTTCATTTTCGGCTCGTTGCGCCAGGTGATCCTGAACAGATTCAAAGGATCGATATCCCACAGGCCCGTTTTCTTCAAGCCCTGCTTTATCTTATCCGGTATCAGATTCGGATCGCTCATCTGTGCGAAAGTGGGAATAACGATTTTGTTTTCACGCGCCCTTTTTATTGTGCGCTGCAGTTTTTCGCGATTTACAGTCAAATCAATCATTTGATGTTCACTCCGGTAAAGTATTTTTATATTTCCAGACGTTTTCCTTAACAGTGTAGCCCATTTACCTGTGTTTGTAAACCCTGCGCCATACCAAAAAACCTTTCTTTGTATTGTATATTGTAACCATAAGGAGCGGCATTAATGTGAAAACAATTCCGTTTGCGGCAAACCGGAGGGCCGACAGCAAAGACCCCTGTATAAAAGACCTGAGCAAAAGCGTTATGCGATATATAATTCTTGATATCCGAACTTGTTATTTTACGGACAATCGAACGTCCTCGCCCTCGAGCATCAGCACCTTGCAGTATCTTAAAGAAATGAGGCGTGAAAAAACCCTCTCCTCGTATCTGTCCAAAATATCATCATATGAAAGATTCGTGGCGACCACCGTATTGAGCCCGGCGTTCAAGCGCTCATTGAGAATGGAGAATATGTATTCGCGGGTTATATTCGTCATCATGGGTTCCGTACCGAGGTCGTCGATGCAGAGGACCGGAACGTTCATGACGTCCTCGATATTCGTTCCTTCACGGATGCTTTTTAAAACCCTGCCGATCAGATTATATCCCGTCAGCTTTATTACGTGCACATTTCGCTGAAAGGCACGATGCGCGATGCAATTAACAAGGTACGTCTTTCCGAGCCCGGTCTTGCCCATTAAAAGGAGGTTCTTTGTTTCCGTAGAGTCCGGCAGCCCGTTTGCGTATTGTTCGCAGAGCGCCTTCGCGTTTTTCATAAGGCTGCGCTGACGAAGATCTTTAAAGATATTCAGATCGAAATTTTCGAAGCTCTCTCCAGAGTTCAAATTGCTCGACGCAAAGTCCCGCGCGGACAATCTCTTAAGATAACAGCTGCAGGGTTTTTGTATGACGTTTCCCAAAAAACCCGTGTCGGAGCACATACTGCACCGGTATCGCGGCTCAAGATGATCTTTTTCATAGCCAAGCTTCAAGAGGATATCCTCTTCCAGTTTGTTCAGCCTTTGAATTTCGCTAAGAGCCTTCTCTCTGGCAGCAGCCGGGTCGCCGGACGCTGCCGATATCAATCCCATTTGAAAAATGACGCTCCTGCGCTCCTCGGCGATTCTCTTAAGTTCGGGCTCAGCTTGATAAGCCGCCTCTCTGCGCTCTGCGGCCTCATCTTCGGCAATTTTGCGAAGCTTTTCGTATTCCTGCTTAAATTCGTTCTTCATCGGTTTCCTCATCGGCAAGACTGACGGCAATATGCGCCAGTTCCTCGGCTGTGTATTTTCGCTGAGGATAATTATATTTGGCATGCGATGTCTTTACGGGAGGACGCTGCTGTGATTGCGCCTCTTCATGGTGCGCCCTTGCCGCCTTTACGGTTTTCACTCCCGCCTTGTGCCATTCCTCTATCAGCTTTTTGATCATAAGGAAAGGCTTCGCGGCTCCGATCGAATACTCGGCTGCGAGCAGGACCATTTCCCGGGGAATATTCATTTCATCGACCCATGAGCCGATAAGTTCCCGTTCGTCGAAAGTCGGTGAGCGCTTGATGTGAGCGCGCTTGAATGTGAGCCTCGCCATTTCGGCGCGCATATCCTTGTCCCTTCTGTGTTCGGCAATCGACTCTTCGTCCGTTATGCCCTCCTCCTTATAGGAGAGCAGCACGGCGTTAAGATAGTCGAAAGAGGGACGGGAAGCGCCCGTTGTAACCGCCGCCGCGGCAAATATCGCGTTATCGTCAAATCCCCATTCACGCGTCCACACGGCGTACATTTTCAGCTCATCCTCGGTCGGGCGGCGCCCGGCGCGCCAGCGTTTCAAAAGCTTTGCGGCGCCGCTGTTCAATTCCTCATATTCTTCGATCTGCCGCATTGCCTGCTCTACGGTATTCACGCCCGAATCCGCCCAGGCTTTGGCAACGGTATCCATATAATTAATGCTTACTTTGGCGCCCTTTTTCCTGTTGTTCACGCAATAATCCGCGAGCAGAACAATGGTATCCTGCTCAAACCCGAAGACCTCCGCCCAGTCATAGACTTTTCGAAGCTCATTCATGCTGAGCACGCGCCCGCTCATGACGGCGGACAATCTTTCAATAAGCTCCGTATAGCGGCAGGGCTGTAATGAAGGTTCGGCGCTCAGCTGTATGCGCTTGCAGTTACGGTATTCGACTTTAAGAGGATCATTATTCGTTATGCGGACAAGCCCGAGATTTTGCCAATAGCAAAAAGCGTCATATATATCTTCAGCGCATAACCCGGTTGCCTTTTCGATATCGTGTGAGCTCAGAGCGGGGGAATAACACTGCATGAGCCCGCACAGATACACCTTTACGTATTCGCCGGGCGCACCCCGCATATATTCGAGTATGAACATGTTTTCCACAGGCGTGATGTCCATCATTGCCGAATCTTTTGAAAAAGTGCAATCAGGCATAAACCGGCCCCCGAATTCATTATTATATTATAATATCATAAATTGCTAAGCGGCGGAATGTATTGTTATAATATGGAAGGGGGTGCGGCATGACTTACCATTCGCGAAAAATAAAAAAACACCGGCTTATCCTTTTTATTTGCGCTGCAGGCACGCTTTTGATCGGCGTTATCCTTTTATTTTTGTTCCGCCAAAACAGCTTGTTTGCATTAAAGGAGACTACGGAAGATCCCGTAAAAACGCCGGCAACGGCTTTGGAAGCGCCCCGCTCGACGCCCGCCGAGCCTAAAAAGAAAGGCCCCGAACGTTCATTATACGAGATCGCGGCGAAGCTTTCGAAAGACGGAAGCACGCTAAGCTGTATAGAGCGAATTACATATGTAAATACATCGAATGATACTCTTTATGAGATAGTGCTCAACACATACGCGAACGCGTTTTTAAGCGAAAAGGCAGTCAGCGAAAAAGAATTCAAGAACGTTTACGGCAAAGAGTTCTCCATAGGCGGAATTGAAATAGAAAGAATGTCTCTGAACGGTTTTCCCTGCTTTTATAAATATAAAAACCCGGACAAAACTCAGCTTGGCGTTCCGCTCTTTCTTGAGCTTGAGCCCGGCGACCGGGCAGAGATTATACTGGAATTCAAGCTGACAATACCCAAAGCGAACAACCGTTTCGGAGCGGGAAAAAACGCGACTATGCTCGGCAACGTATTCCCTATAGCGGCGGTATATGAGAACGGGTGGCGATTGGACGATTATATTCCTATCGGCGATCCGTTTTTCAGCGAAACCTCGGATTACAAACTTGCCGTGCAGCTTCCGAAGGAATATATGCTTTTGTCGACAGGCAGCATAGTATCAACTTCCGCTTCGGATGAAACGGTAACGTATTACATCGCGGCGCCCGGAGTGCGGGAAGCGGCCCTCGCGTTCGCGGCGGACTATGCTTTTGTTTCCAGACAGTCCGGAACCGTAACCGTCAATTCCTCAGCAAAAACGGAATCCCGGGCATTATTTGCGGCGGAGGCCGCATGCGAAGCTCTAAGCGTTTTTTCCGGGCTCATAGGTCCTTATCCGTATGAAAGCCTTTCCGTTGTACAATCGGATATCGGAGGAGGAATGGAATACCCCGGGCTTATCATGATAGGCGAGGAATGCTACGGCAAATATAACAAAGAATTCGGAGAGTTTTGCATCGCCCACGAAACGGCGCATCAATGGTGGTATGCGGCGGTAGGCAGCGACCAAATCAACACCCCGTGGGTTGACGAGGCGCTGGCCGAATACATGGGTTTCGTATATTGGCGTGAAAAATACGGGGAGAAAGAATTTGAGCGGTTGTGGGCAAGGTATATCGGTCCGAAGCCCGATCATCTGAATCATCCGATAGACGCGCCTCTTTTTGAATTTTCAAGCGTGTCCGATTACGCCGAATCGGTATACCGCCAGGGAGCGAGGATGCTGCGCGCCTTGAACGAGAAAATAGGCGACAAAGTCTTTTTTATGGCGCTGAAAAAATATTACGAACGGAATTTCGGCAAAACCGCTTCGGAACGGGACCTCGCGGGCGCGTTCATGGAGGCTTCGGGCGAAGATTTGACCGGCTTTTTTGCGGACTGGGGAATCGATTTGAATGATTGACCGGGCTTGATAGGAAGCGCGTTGATAAAAAAACGTTGAAACCGTATCTTTCGGCACAGACTAACGCTATATCAAGCAAAAGGTCAATAACATGAACAAAGGATTTTTTAAAATCATGGCGGTGATTTGCGTATTGCTTGCGGGCACCGGATGCGGCAAAGCCGAAAAACGGCTGGAGGCGACTCCGGACGATAAGGATTCAAAAAACCCCGTTTCTCAGCAGACGCATGAAGAAGCGATCAATCCGGGTCCGAATGAGCGGGCCGGGGAACCTATGATAGTCGTTTTCAAAAGAGAGCGCATACTTGAACTCTACAGCGGCGACAGCCTCGTCGGCCGCTATCCTATAGACCTCGGGCGGGATCCCTCGGGGGACAAACAAAAAGAGGGAGACGGGCGAACTCCCGAAGGAACCTATTACGTTTGCACGCGCAATGAGCAAAGCCGCTACTACTTATCGCTGGGCGTTTCTTACCCCAATGAAGAGGATGCAAAGAAAGCCCTGGAAAACGGCATTATAGAAGAAGAAACCTATGAGAGGATCAAAGCCGCGGAGGATAATTTATCAAAACCGCCGTGGGATACGCCCATGGGCGGAGAAATAATGATACACGGCATGGGCACGGGGGAGGATTGGACCGCAGGATGCATCGCCGTAAAAAACGACGTAATGGATATCCTCTGGCGGAGCTGTCCGCTGGGTACGCCGATTATCATCCATCCTTAAAAACCCTGCGGCAACAGACACGTGCGTTTTAAAAGCCTTTGATGCCCGGCTTATGAACAGCGGGATATCACGTCTTCGAAGCAGCGGTCCGCCGCGCCGAAATCCATGCTGCTCACATAATAGGTTTCAAGCTGCCGGTGCAGCTCGCGTGCTTCAGAAAGCTTTTTGATAGCTTTATCGATCATTGCGTCAAAAATATTTCCGTTATCCTCAATTTCCGAAGAACAGGCGTTAAGCTTTTCAATATCGAGAAGCCGGCGCATATCTATGATCTCGTCAAAATCCCTGCTTGAAGCGCTTACTGCGCTCCTTATCAGAACATTAAGCTTCGGAATTATCAAATGCTGGAGCATATCAGGGTACAAAGGCATACAGCAGCAAACGACCTCAAGGCCGATGCTTTCGGCAAACGCGGCAAGCGCGATAAGCAGGCTTGAAACCGAACGGATGTTTTCGCCGATAACGCCGATCACCTTTTTGCCGTCGGAGAACGAATCAGTGAAATTGCAATAGCCGTCCGCGGTATAAGCTTCCGTAAACAACATCCTTCTTCCGTTTTCTTTTTTAAAACTTCGTAGTATCGCGTCGGGAAAAACTTCCGCCGCGGCTTCTTCCTTAAGCAGCGCAAGCTTTGATTCATCGGTTATTTTATTGTATGCTTCGCTTATCTCCGTTCCCAGCGCGCCCGCGCACTGAAGATAACGGTACGCGCTTTGATAAAGGTATGCTTTTTCGTTATTGATTTCAACGATCTGCCGCTTATGCTCCCTTAAATTCGAGCTGTCTAAAAAAGCTCCCAAATTTAATATCTCATCCGCGGCGCCCGGAAGCAGGGGATCCAAAGTGTGCGGCGCAGTGCCGTCCACGAGCAAGACCCGAAGCTTGGGTATCATAACTCCATCCAAGCTGGCCGGATCGCTTGAACAATGGATGTATTCGATATCCAGTCCGCGGCCTTTAAAAACGGACGCGAATTTTCTCATAAATGTGCTTTTACCGACTCCCGGTCCTCCTTTGAGAATGTAGATCCTTTCGGCTTGTTTCGGATCGACAAACGTTTTGAAATAGCTTACAAAGCCGCTCGAAGTATTGCCGCCGGCGAAAAAATGCGCTTCCCTCATCGTTAAGCCTCCCGCTTTTTATATGAAGTATCATATGAAATTACCGGACCCGGTGTTCGCGGGCAGCCGATAAATAACCCGTCAATAACCTGACGGCAGCCAAGCCGCGCGAAGCTTAGTGTTCCCCGATTTAAAAAAATCTGCCCTGAGACAGATTTTTCATAAGCTTTTAAATTTTAACTTAAAACGTAGTTTACGATACCAGATCTCC
This sequence comes from Firmicutes bacterium ADurb.Bin182, assembly GCA_002070205.1. Taxonomy (GTDB): domain Bacteria; phylum Bacillota; class Clostridia; order Christensenellales; family CAG-138; genus MWCU01. Next base: position 41,834 of record MWCU01000032.1, read on the forward strand.
CTGGTGGCTTATGAGGGTAGCGTCGAAGACGCCTTCCACCCTCAAAAACTTTTCAACGAATCCTGTTTCATCTTCCCTTATCCTGATTTCAACGGTGAGCTCTATGCCGTCGCGCTGAACGGTTTTGCTTTTAAGCCTTGCCTTCGGCAGCTTTCTGACCATTTGCGAAACTGTCTGAGACGCGGCTTCATGGAAATGCAGAACAAGAAGATAAGGCATTGACGACCTCCCTTTGAAACCGCTTACCAGAACCATAATAAGCCCGATCACAAGGCCGCCTATTACCGCCACGTCGTAGAAATGCGCGCCGAGCGCAATACCTTCCGTAACGGCCCAAAACATGAATACGGTATCGATAGGATCCTTTACCGCCGTTCTGAAACGGATTATGGACAGCGCGCCCACCATGCCGAGGCTCAATGTCACGTTATGCGTAATGACCATCATTACGAGGGAGGTTACAAGCGTAAGCATCACAAGGCTCAGATTAAAGGAACGCGAATACATTACGCCGCCGAAAGACTTTTTATAGATAAAAAATATATACAACCCCGCGATCAGCGAAAGCCCGAGCGTCAGCAGCACCTGTAAAGGATTAAGCTTGCTTGAAAACAAAGATGTCAAGGAAACTGCTTCGCCGATGGGATCGGGTACGGTTATAGGGTCGGTCATGGAATATCGCCTCCTGCATAAAAATATTACAGCTCAAATTTTCTGCACAGACAGTACTTGCTTATCGCGCTGTGCTGTGCCGACGAGATCTGTATAAGATCCCGAATATATGTCGAAAGATATCGATTGAATTTAACCTCCATAATCATATCATAATCCTGCACAACGGGGTAGGTGGGAATCGCGCGTTCAAAAAGATCGGTGGTACGGAAAGCGGTGCGCACGTTTTTGTCAAACGTAACCCTTATGTCCTCAAGCGGAAAAACATAAGCCTCGCGCGAATAATCCACTATGACCCGCGGCTTCAGAAGCTTAGTACGGAAGTTAAAATACATAATTTTCGCAAAAGGTTCCGGCCTTTGCAGCAGAAAATCGAAGTCGCCCGCAATCAATGATTCCGCCTCTTCGCGGGTTATCATGAGGGAATTTTTCAATATATAAGAATTCTCTTTGTGCTTGCACTCGAGCTTTATTGCGCTGTCCGTAAAGTTATATATCCTTATGCGGTATTTATCCCTGTCGTCCACGCCTTCGAGCTTTGTGCGGAAAGCGTTGTTGTCCCAGTCGTCAAAATAAAGGCTTCGAATAAAGTACTCTCCGTTTTTCCTGCAATACTTATCGAGCTCCATAGTAAGCCTGAGCCGATTGGACAGCAGCGTATAATTGCCCTGATTGATGTAATATTTCAATTCATGTCTGTAGCCGGGTTGTTTCATTTTTCCTCCGCCGCCGGACTCAATAGGACGCGCCGAACAGCTCGTTGCATTCGGAGTCCGTCAGATTGAAGTATGCTTTTGTGTGCGCAATGAAATACGAGGGGCGGTTTAGCGCAAATTCGCGCAGCCTGTCCACGCTTTTTTTCCAGCCCGCATAGGACATCCCTTCCCACTTCTCGGTATCGCGCTTCATTTCCTCATCGATTGCGGCCTCGCACTCGTTAACTCTCGCGATCACTTTCTCCGGCGCGAACACTTTGTTGACCATATCGGAGCAAGCCTTAAGGAATATCTTTTCAAACTCAGGATTTTTAAGAAGCGCCTTAATGAGCTTGTTGGAGAACCCGCCTCCGACTCCGTGGCCTTTCTCCGAAAAATATTTCTCCATTGCGTTCCATTGATAGCCGACTGTACTGCTCGAATTCATCGCCCAGCAAAAGTCGTATGTGATCCATTGCCATTTGCGGCCGGGAGCACGCCAATATTTGATGTTGCCGGAATCGGTATTGCCGACGTATATTTCCATGGCGGTATACTCGGCAAGATTTTTTACATCCACAAGCGAGCTTATATAATCATAATGCTCCTTTTGTGAAAGATCGTGCGAAGTCGCGTATTCGAGCATTTCCTTATAAGCCGTGTTGGCGCCGCTCAAAGCGGTGCCGTTTCCGACAAGAAGGTCGATGGTATCGGGATCGGATATCCCGTAATGCTGGGCAAGAAAATACTTGTTGATCTTCTCGCGAAGATTATAAACGCCCCAGTACTTGCCGTTGAGATAAACCACACACTGGCGGTAAGCCTGAACGACAAGGTCGGTCGAATCGCCGACGAGGCTCGTAATCACGATATCCCGCATGCGCGTTATTGTGCTGTCCTGACCGGAAGCCCGAAGCACAACGGATTTATATGAATCAAACTCCCTGTCGTCAAACAGAGGATAATCGATGGCAGATCCGCCGTAGCCGGCTCTCGCCACGATCGCAAACGCTTTTTGCTCTTTGCCCCGCGAATAGTCGCCGAATATCCTGAAAATCGCGTCCCGGCCTATCTCCAAATTGCCGTCCTCGCCGATCACGTCAAAATAAACAGGCCTTTCCCATTCCATAAAAAAGTTGGCTTTATATTCGTTCGTTTTATACGGATATTCGGCGTCCGCAGGCACCTGCGGCCCGAGCGTATATATGCCGGTGTGTTCGTCCCATAAATTCGGCGGATCCGTAACCAAACTGACAACGGGAAGCGTATGGGGACTGTCTATAAGATAAGTTGCGGTCGCTATATCGCCCGCGTACAGCCCGTCTTTAAATGTCCTTACCCTTAAAACGGAAGTTTTGTCGATTGTGATCGGTCCGCTGACAGCCGGGTCGTCCTTCTGAGGAACGCTTCCGTCCAGGGTGAACGTTGCAAGGCAGCCGTCCGGCACATCCACAAAAACCTCCTGCGGGCCCGAATATGCTCCGGCCTCGAGGTTTATCAGCGGTTTCGGAGCGTAGCCCGGCAAACCGTTGCTGTTAGGTTCTCCCGGGGTAGGGGCGGAGTAGTAAAGGGGTATCCCGTCCGTCCTCCCGTAGGACACGTCGGCGCGCGATTGTCCGAGCTGCAGCTTGTCCAGACACTTTCCGTCTTTGTCGAACAGAAGCAATATATCTCCGTCCGCGGACAGCTTAAAATTGGTCTCCAAATATTTTTTTTTTGTATCCTTTACATCGTTGCCGGAGGCGAGGACAATCAGGTATTCGCCCGGTCCGATTTCCTTTGCGGGGAACACCCATTTGGCGGGGTTGTTCGGATTGTCGGTGAGGGCGAATCCCTCAAGCGAAACTGCTTCGGCTCCCTTGTTGTGCAACTCTATAAAATCATAAAATTCGCCGTTTTCGGCTTTCAGATAAGTATAGTTCGCGGTAAGGACCTCGCTTATGTATACGTCTCCAAGCGCGCTCATATTGGTTGCCTGAAACAGGTTAAAGCCCTCCTCGGTATTCGGATAGCCGGGGGTCGGGCGGGCGGATTCCTCAAAATCGCCCGTGCCGTCGGGCTGACGCGCAATCGACCTGTCGTTTTGCTGCCTTAAAAAATCAACGCTGTTCACGATTCTGCCGTTCGGCGCGCACAGCACCGCCGATTCCTCATACGCCCTGAGCGAAAACGAAGCGTGGAGCTGGTCATCGACCGTAGTCTGGCCGGAGCAGAACACCAAAAGGAAGCCTTTTCCGGGTATTTTTGTTCCTTCGGGAAAAGTCCAGCGCATGGGGCGGCCGGTATCATCCGAAAGGCCGAAACCGGAGAGGTCGAATTCAGCCCCGTTCGAGTTGTAAAGCTCGATCCAATCCGAATATACTCCGTATTCGTCCATTATGGTGGTGCTGTTTGACGCCATTACCTCGTTTATGAAAACGCCGACATCAGCACCGGAAAGAAGCGTTGCCTCAAACGCGGCGGCTCCCTCGGCCGTATTTTCAAAGCCCGGGGAAGGTGACATTTCTTCCCATGAGCCGTTCACCAATGACAGGGACTTTCCGGACGCGACTGCTTTGAGACCGATGGTGCTGATGGGATTGCCCATTGTGTCGGAAAAAATCAAATCGTCAGCGGCGGATAGCTTGAACCCCGTATGCATCGGGCCGTCGTTAGCATTCCCCGAGCAGTATACGATAAGGTAACCGTGCGGCTTTATTATGCTGCCCTCGGGGAATACCCACTTGACGCCTTTGAGTATGTCGTCGGATAAACCGTATGCGGATATATCAACTTCTTTGGATGTGGTATTGTAGAATTCGACCCAGTCCGGATAATTGCCGTTGCCGTCGGGAACCGCGCCCTTGTTCGAGGTCATGATCTCGTTGATTACCACGCCCGACTCCGTGGATTCGGGCAAAGGCACATTTGAAGAAGTAAATATATATATCAGCGCAGCAGTCAGGCAGACGGCAAGCAGCAGTACCGATATGAACGAGCCTCTTTTCATGCGGTTCCTCCTTTGCATTCTGTTTTAGTCTATCATAACGCTCATGCTAAAAAAAGCAAGTAATATAAATTTTACAAATCAAGATTATAAAGGCGATGAAGATTGCCGGGCATGAATCATATATGCATGTAAACATTCAAAAGCCGGCGGCGCCGCATACGATGCGGCGCCGCTTCGAAAATACAAGGTTTATCTCATTTGCTTACACTATGCCCTGCGCTATCATCGCGTCCGCGACTTTCTTGAATCCCGCAAGATTGGCTCCTGCAACAAGGTCATAACCAAGGCCATACTCGGCGGCCGCCTGCTCGGAAGCGTCGTGGATATTCTTCATTATGGCTTTCAGCTTGGAGTCAACCTCCTCCGCGGTCCAGGAATAACGCATCGAGTTTTGGCTCATCTCAAGCGCGGATGTCGCAACGCCTCCTGCGTTTACAGCCTTTGAGGGAGCTACGACAAGGCCGCTCTGCTGCAGATAGGAAAGCGCTTCGTTGGTCGTGGGCATATTTGAAACTTCGATATAATACTTCGTTCCGTTTGCCACGATCTTTTTCGCTTCTTCCATATCGACTTCATTCTGTGTAGCGCACGGCATCGCGACGTCGACTTTGACTTCCCAGGGCTTGGCTTTGGGAACGAACTTGCACCCGAATTTATCCGAATAGTCCTGCACCCTGTCACGGCCGGAGTTGCGCATTACGAGCAAATAATCGATCTTATCCTGCGTATTGATCCCGTCGGGATCGTAAATATAGCCGTCGGGCCCGGACAAAGTTACGACCTTGCCGCCGAGCTCCGTAATCTTCGTCACCGCGCCCCAGGCAACGTTGCCGAAGCCGGAAAGCGCGAACGTCTTCCCGGAGAAGGAATCGTTTTCATGCTTAAATACTTCTCCGACGTAATATGTCGCGCCGAAGCCGGTAGCTTCCGGCCTGATAAGGCTTCCGCCGTAGCTCAGGCCTTTACCCGTCAGCACGCCGTTTTCATATGCGCCGACGATCCTTTTATACTGGCCGAAAAGGTAGCCGATCTCTCTGCCGCCGACGCCTATATCGCCTGCGGGAACGTCCACATCAGGACCGATGTGGCGATATAATTCGGTCATAAACGCCTGGCAGAAACGCATGATTTCGCTGTCGCTCCTGCCCCTCGGGTCAAAGTCGCTTCCGCCCTTGCCGCCTCCTATCGGAAGGCCCGTGAGGCTGTTTTTGAATGTCTGCTCAAAGCCGAGGAACTTCATAATACTGAGATTTACGGACGGATGAAACCTGAGACCTCCCTTGTAAGGACCGATCGCGCTGTTGAACTGGACCCTGTATCCGCGGTTGACGTTCACCTTTCCGGCGTCATCCGTCCAGCATACGCGAAACTCTATGACGCGTTCCGGCTCGACCAAACGCTCGAACAAAGAAATTTTCTGATATTCCGGATGTTTGTCCACGACAAGATCGAGCGATTTGAACACTTCTTCGACGGTCTGTAAAAATTCCGGTTCATTCGCGTCGCGCTTTTTGACGTTGTTCAATACATCCTGCAAATAGGCATTCATGATAAATTCCTCCGAAAAGTAATATTTGAAATGACGGAAACCCTGCAATGCTTATGATAGTATTGAAAAATTAGGATGTCAATAGAATATTGCCAAATATACAAAACGGAAAAAAGAACCCCGCTTCCTTATTAAAAAATATTATTATTTATGCTTTTTCGCCGCGGGGCGCAATGAAGGATTTGCTTCATTTTACGTTTTAACATTAATAAATCCGTTTGAAACACGGGCGCACGACACTCAACGCGAGAGGACGGCCTCATGTTTTTCTGTAGTAATCCCTCGCGCGATAATACTGGACCAAAAGCGCGCCGCCAAGCAGAAGCAAAGTCCATCCGGATATATTAACAAGCATATACATGCTGTCCGGCGTTTGAACGACGGCACGGGAAGGTTCTTCCGGGTCATAATAAACGGTCAAGACCGACCCTTCGGACAGATTTTGAGAATAATAATCGGCTGATACCGTGTATTTTCGGCCGCCCGCCTCATATTCCACAACGATTGACGGCTCCGTCGTTTCGCCGCCGCCTTTATCTATGCCGATAACCTTGCCTTTTACGGGCTTAGCCTGCGCAATAAACCGGCTCGTTTCATCGGGGAATATTATCCCCGTCAGCAAAATCAGGCTCCCGAGAGCGAAAAGAACGATTGGGACAGCGATGGGTATTCGAGTCGGCGCTCTTTTTTTACGTTTGAATTGATCGAAAAAACCCATTTTATTCTCCTTACTCTATGGCCGGAGGACCCTTCCCGGCCTTCTTTCGATATTGCGCGGCTCGCCGTCGGCAAAACCGAGCGCCGCCGAGCCGTAAACTATGTGGTCCTTCGGTATTTTGAACTCGTCAAAAAGGGCACGGACCAAAGGGGCGTCCGACGTATTCCGAGGCTGATTAATCCAGCAGGACGCTACGCCGAGCGAAGCCGCTGCCAGAAAAATATTTTGAAGAGCGCACGCGCAGTCCGAATTGCCGTTGAAGTTATTCCTGTCCTCGCTTACAAGTATAAGCGTGGGCGCATTGTAAAAGCATACATAATCGTCCGGAACGTCCCGCTTTTCGCAGCACTCACCGCGGCGAAAGGCTTCCCGGACGGCATCGCCGAGCCTTTTTAAGTTCTCGCCCTGAAGGACCGTGAAAATGCAACCCTGCCTGTTGTTTCCGGTAGGCGCGTAAAGTCCCGCTTCAAGTATCAGCTGAAGCTGCTCTTCCGATATCTGCTCCTTTTTGAACTGCTTGAAGCTTCGTCTTTGTCTGATGTTTTCAAGAACCGGGTTCATAGCTTCTTCCCTCCAAAAGCGACGGATCTATCTCTCCGTCAAATACGGCTTCGGCAGGCCCGGACATAGTAACCCTGCCGTCGTCAAGCCATTCGATATTAAGAATGCCGAGTTTAAGATGAGCATCGACTTTTCGTCCCGTCAGCCCCGACAGAGCGCACGCTACCGCGGACGCCGACGTGCCGGTTCCGCAGGCAAGCGTCGCTCCGCATCCTCTTTCGAATGTTCGGACCTCAATGCTGTGTTCGTCCGTTACATGCACAAAATTGACGTTGGTGCCTTTGGGGAAAAGTTCGTTCTGCTCGATATCCCGCCCGTAACGGACGATATCCTCATTCCGGACGTCCTGAACGAACACGACGGTATGCGGAACGCCGAGGAGCATCGAAGTCGCTTTGAACGTTTTATTAAGAACCTTTAATTCCTGCATGATGAACGTCCCTCTTCCCGTCATGGGAATATCCGCTCTGTCGAACGAAGGTTTTCCCATGTCGACCGTTATTCCGGTTACCGTACCCGCGCTTATCGTGAGCTTCGGCCGCATCACGCCCGCAAGCGTTTCAACTTCAAATTCCGGTTTGTTAACGATACCGCGCTCATAAACGTACTTTGAAAAAACCCTTATTCCGTTTCCGCACATCTCGGCTTCGGATCCGTCCGAATTGATGATCCGCATCCGCGTATCGCATATGTTTGAATTGCATACGGCGATAAGTCCGTCGGCGCCTATTCCCGTCCGCCTGCCGCACAAGAGTTTCGCTGTCCGCGAATAATCATTCCTTTCATCCCGCCGGGCGTCAAAAACGATAAAATCGTTGCCAAGCCCATGCATCTTCGTGAACCTCATAACCCGTCACCGCCCTTTTTTCCCATTATACACCTGTGCCGGGATCGGCGCAACGAAACCGGGTAAAGCGGCCGCCGTCACGTTAATAAACTATGTCTTTCTGTACAAATTCCTTAATTTAGGCTATTATTATAAATATTAAGCATGCGGTTAAAGCCCCGGAACGGTCCGGAGCTCAGACCGCGGTATTTTACGGATGAAATGGGAGTCGCATGGACAGATACTTTTTTATAATCAACCCGGTAGCGGGCACCGGCAAAGCTTCCAAGGCCTTTGACCTTATCGAAAGCGAGCTTAAGGAAAGAAACATCGACTACGATTACGCCGTTTCCCTTTATGCGGGTCACACCGTAGAACTTACAAAAACCGCGCTTGAAAACGGTGAGAAGTGCATCGTATCCGTGGGAGGTGACGGTACTCTTCGAGAGATTGCCGGAGCGATGGCAGGGTCGGGGGCAACGCTCGGCATAGTGCCCTGCGGAACAGGCAATGACTTTGCTAAAGCTCTGGGCATTCGCCCCAACGACGCGTCGTTCGCCCTTAAAACGCTTCTTTCGGGCCGGCCGAAACGGGTGGATGCCGGAATGGCAAACGAAGAATTTTTTATAAACGTATCCGGATTCGGCTTTGACGCCGACGTGATCGCAAATACCGAAAAATTCAAAAAGAAGCTCAACGGAATGCTTCCTTACATGATGGGCATTATACAATCCCTCATCAAACTGCGCACGCTTGACCTCACGATAACCGCGAACGGGCAAACGATGAGCCAAAAAGCTATTATGATCGCCGTTGCAAACGGCACGCATTACGGCGGCGGCATGAATGTTGCTCCTTTCGCCGACCCTTCCGACGGAATGCTGGATATATATATCGTTAAAGCCGTATCGAAACTTACTTTCTTAGCTCTGCTTCCGAAATTCATCCGGGGAAAGCATACGAAGCTCCGCCAAATAATCTATTTTAGGGCTTCCGAGGTTTCCGTCGACTGCAAGCAGCATTCACTCATCAATCTGGACGGAAGTCTCGGTTCCAAGACGCCCGCATCCTTCAAAATTTTGAAGGACGCGCTGGAAGTTATGGTTCCGGGGGAACAATGATAAGAAGAAAGCTGAAAGTTAAGAACAAAACAAGGGCCGTACGCCGAATAGGACTGCTCGTGCTGGCGCTTGTTCTTGCAGCCGGCGCCGTTACCGCGGCCGTATTGCTGCTGAGATCGGCCGGAACGTTTTCTTCGTTAAAGGAGTTGCCGTTTACGGCCGAATCGGTATACGAATATACCGGAACCGGGTTTTTGTATGTCGAGAATAAAAAATTATTTTATTGCGATAACAACGACGAAAAAAAGAATTATTCGGTCGAACTTTCCGCACCCGATGTTATGCTTGCGGGGTCGCCGTCCATAACGGCCGTATACAACGGCTACGCTATGCAAATAGTCGGAGCAGAGTATCCTATCGAATTTTCGGGACAGGTGAGAAAAGTAAGGTGCGGCGGGGAGTTTGTCGCGGTGCTCAAATCCGAAAACGGAGCAGAAACGCTTCAGATATTCAACGGCAGCGGTACGCAGGTCGACCAGATATCGTTCGAAAGCTCGTTTTTGATAGATTTCGGCTTTTATACATCCGAAAGCGAAATTTTATGGACTTTATCGATGGAAACTTCGGGCTCGGAACCGATTTCAACGATCACGACCTATGATTTGACCAAATCCGCCACCACCGGAGTTATCAACATCCAAAGCCATTTGATCGAAGAGATAAAATACAGCCGCAACAGCCTGTTTGTAGCCGATACGAACCACCTGACAAGGTTTAATCCGGTAAGAAACAACGAAAGCTGGCGAATAATGATTTACGGCTGGCGGCTCGCCGACAGCATAATTGCGGATAAACCGTATTTTTTGCTGATACCGCGCGGAGCAACCTCGCTCAGCACGGTTAAGCTGTTATCCGTAAAAGAGGGGGATATACCGGACGAAACCGAGTCGGTGATACACCTTCCCGTAAATACCGTCGGAGCTTATCTCTGCTCCGATAAGCTTATTGCCGTAACGCCGAATGAAATATTGACGCATAGCACAACAGGGAATGCTGAGGGTAAGGCCGCACTTGAAACAACCGTTGACCGGGCGGAAAAACTGGACTCTGCGCATATATTGCTGCAAAGCGGCAGCAAACTGTTCATCGTAACGATAAAATAGGAGAGCGCTATGAATTTGCTTGATTTAGCCATACTTGCCGTATTCTTGTTGTTCGTATTGGCGGGCCTGTACCGGGGCTTTCTCTACAACGCATTTTGCATAGGCGCTTATATCATTTCGTGGATACTGGGGATGCTCCTTATGCCGGTCGCTGCAGATTACGTTAAAAACGATCACGATTTGATGAACATGATGCTCTACTACACGGAAGGCTCGGAAGCAATAAACGACGTCGAACTGTCCAGAATGAATATTTCTTTGGTAAGCTCCGATCAGCTCAACGAAATACTCGGCGCCGCCCAGCCTAAGGTCCCTTTCCCCATGGGCGAGAGGATCAGGGAAAATATAGCGAAGGAAGCCTTCAGCGGGGAGGGGATCACAACGCTGGGAGAATACTTCAACCAGACCATCGTATTGGTAGCTATCAATATAATAGTGTTTATTGCGATATTTATGGCCGTAAGACTTTTGCTCGCTTTTATTCTGAACGGAGTGGACTATGTGTTTTCTTTGCCGGTTCTCAGGCACAGCGATGCGCTTATCGCCGTCAACTGCGGGCTGATCCGGGGCGTTTTAAGCCTGTTTTTGGCGTTTATGACAGTGCCCCTTATTCTGACCGTATTGCCTTTTGAGTTTATTCATACGCTCATAGAAGATTCTCTTTTCGGACCCTTTTTCTATCATTCCAATTTCCTTTTGAGCCTGATACCGGGCGTGTAATCAGGGGCTTGCGCCGCGGACGGTCCATCCGGGATAAAGGGCGGGGGAATGACAGCGTACTCCGGCGGCAATGCCTGCAATTCGCCGCGGATAATATATTCTATATTGTGAAAAAAACTGTTGACTTTGTTAATTGTTTGTCATATATTCTATGAGGCAAAATTCGGAGCTGAAGGAAGTGCTGCAATGCAGAACAAAAAATTGGATATCCTCAACTGAATACTTTACCGGATCAGGGATGATCCACAATGACGAAGCAGCTTGAATATGTGCAAACATAACACGCGGCAGCGTGTTTTTTCATGCTTTTGCACAGGGGGAAGAAACGTTTCTTCCGGTTCCGCAGCTAATCGTTCTGCGGATTTTTTATGCCCGGGACCCGCCTTACAGGATAACGAAAGCGCATGCCCGGATAACGACGTCAAAAATAATTTTAAATATTTAAGGAGTGAGAATTATGGAAACTTTTGAGAACACGGCGCTGAGATACTACTTGGCCAATTATCCGAATTTTACCGACGGAACCGTCCCGGCGGCCATTATGATTGCGGACGGGATGGCAAGAAGCTGTTGCGGCGGGAGCGGAACCGTGAAAAAGGCTGTCAAAAAAGCAGCGGCCGCAATACGGGATTCTCTTAACCGGTTCACGGCAAAAGCGACGAAAGCGGCCGAATGATCAAAGCTGAAAAGAGCGGAGGCGGCTTTACGATCCGAAAACCCGGATATAACGAATAGGCTTAGGCCGTATGTATGCCGGAAATGAAAACTTCAACAGATTAAAAACACGCTCTCGGCGCATCCGCATCGAGAGCGTGTTTTATCCTTTTCGCGTTATTTCGGTACAAAGGACATGAGGTCCGCTTCTACCGCGTCTTTCTCCACGTGGAATTTTTATACCCGTCGGAATTATAATAATCCTCCACATCGTCACGGTAACCGGGCAGGCGCTTCAATACGCCTTCCAAATTGATGTTGAATTCTTCTCCGCTTATGTTGATTATGACTTTGCGCTGCGCGTTCGATTCCGCGGAATCGGGCTCAACGTTGATGACATAGTTCACGTCCAGCAGGTCTCCGGCCGAGGCGTCCGAATAATCGAGCCGTTCGCCCTGCGCTCCTTGAGCATGGGCTTCAAGGTATACGTTTTTTGAAACCGCGACAAAACTGCCTTTGGCAACCGGATAATCCTGCGCAAGAGGCAGCGGCTCTCCGTTTTCATCTTTGATGGTATAGTCCACCCAGGCTTTGTCATCCGTCGTATTCAGGTAAATTCCGAGCGTATCGCAAAGCACCTCGCCGCCTGCCCCGAAGTCGACGGAGGCCGGAGCGTCGCCTATCATCTGCTGAATGAAATCATCCGCATCCATTGTAACGTTCATCCAGAAAACGCCCTGGTAATCTCCCGCCGTTACCCTGTTATCGTTTTGATCGATTTTATGAAGATAAATTTCGCACTCATAGTTTCTATAATATCCCGGCGCAAGCTCTTGCTTATACGTTCCGGACGCTTCTATTACAAAAATGCTCGGATCGTACAGGTTGCTTTTATAGGGCGTGGGTTCGGGAGGTTGCGTCTCGTTATCCCCGGACTCTTCACCGCCGTTAAATCCGCCCGGCAAAATCACGGGCTCGGCAGTCGGGGTAGGGGAAGCGCCAATTAAAGTATTCTCCGCAGGCGCTCCGCTGCAGGCGCCAAGCAAAAGCATCACGCACAAAATGACCGAAATTATAACCTTTTTCATGACTTCTCTCCGTTTCTTTATTGGATTGGTATTAGAGGATTTATTTTCCCGCTAAACTATCATATTTGAGCTCAGGCGCAATGTCAATCGCGGAAGGTGAGCGCGATCGACAAAATGCCGCGGGGTTCGGCTTCCTGCTGCGGAGTTTCTCCGCGCGTAAAATCCGGCGTCACCGCCGGATTTATTCAACTCTTTTTTTAAATCAACTGCCGCTTATGACATCATAAATCCTGAGTAAATCTTCACCGGAATAGTATTCTATCACGATCTTGCCTTTTTTCTCATTGCCCTGAATGCTTACGCGGGTGCCGAACCTTTCCCGAAAATGCTCCTGCACGTCAAGCAGCTCGGGCTGCAGGCCGGGTTTGAGCTTCTCTTTTTTTTCCGTCTGCCGCTCGTTTATCCGCCGGACCAATGCCTCCAGCTCCCTGACCGATAAAGACTTTTTTATCGCCTCCGAAGCAAGCTTTAATTGAGATTCCTCATCCTTGACTGAAACTATAGCTCTCGCCTGACCCGCGGAAAGCTTGCCTTCGCGGACCATCTTCTGAACGGGACCCGCAAGAGATAAAAGACGCAGCGCGTTTGCAATAGCGGGCCGGCTTTTGCCGAGCCTGTCCGACATCTCCTCCTGCGTTATGTCGTATTCCTTTATAAGCGCCCGGATAGCCAATGCTTCTTCCATCGGGTTCAAATCCTCGCGCTGTATGTTCTCAATCAAAGCGACCTCGTTGATGCGCTCTTCATCGATGTCCTTCAATACCACCGGGACCTTGCTCAATCCCGCCATCCGGGCCGCGCGGTAGCGGCGCTCCCCGGCAATTATCGAGTATCTCGCGCCGTTTTGCCTTACGACTATGGGCTGAATGATTCCGTGCTGCTTGATCGATTCCGCAAGCTCCTGGAGTTTTTCTTCGTCAAAATCCAATCTCGGCTGATTCAGATTCGTATCCAAAAGCAGTATATCCGCTTCGTATACGCCGGCTTGCGTTTCAGGTGAGGCGGAATAATCTCCTATCAAGGCGTCCAGCCCTTTCCCCAGACCCTTTTTAACTTGCATTTGTTTCTTCCTTCCTGATCAGTTCCCCGGCAAGCTCGACATATGCAAGAGCCCCCGCCGATTTTGCATCGTATAGCGTGATTGGAAGCCCGAAGCTGGGCGCTTCACCCAAACGGACGCTCCTCGGAATGATCGTGTTATAAACCTTATGCTTAAAATACTTCTTGACCTCCGCAACGACCTGCGTCGAGAGGTTTGTCCTTGCATCGAACATAGTCAGAACCACGCCCTCCACGCTCAGCTGAGTATTAAGCCGCCTTTGCACCAGATGAACGGTATCCATCAGCTGGCTGAGCCCCTCCAGAGCGTAATATTCGCATTGAATGGGAACAAGCAGCGTATCCGCGCAGGTGAGCGCGTTGATGGTCAAAAGGCCGAGGGACGGAGGACAATCTATAAAAATATAATCATATTCGCTTTTTATTGAGCTTAAAGCGTTTTTTAAGACATGCTCGCGGGCAATCTCAGATACAAGCTCCACTTCCGCGCCCGCCAAATCGATTTTGGAGCATATACAGTATAATCCCGGCACTTTCGTTTTCAGCACCGCATCTTTTGCGTCGATATGATTTATCAATACGTCATAAACCGAGTATTCGGCGGTTTCCTTATCCAAACCGAGTCCGCTGGTGCAGTTTCCCTGCGGATCAAAATCAACGGTAAGAACCTTTTTCCCGGCCTGTGCCGCACAGGCGCTGAGGTTAACGGTTGTGGTCGTTTTTCCTACACCGCCCTTCTGGTTTGCGATCGCGATGATTTTAGCCACGGATACTTCCTCCAACAACTTTATCTTTTTCAATTATACGGTAAATTCAAAGTTTTAACAATGGAAAATAAGTAATCAGCAATAAGTTGTGAGTAATAAGTTAAGGAAAATCCGCTTGAAGCGGATTTACTGATTAAACAATACGCAATAATATTACTCTATATAATGTTTCACGTGAAACATATCGCAAGGCCGGTAATTAGTTGTAAGTCCATTCTTAAATCAGCAAATCCGCATCAGCAGATTTTACATAAACTGTCAACTTATTACTCATAACTCAATACTGCCGCTATTGTTTCACGTGAAACAATATATATGAGCAATGAATGATCAGCCTTCCGTTCTGGAAGCCTTTTTCAATCTCTGCTCCTTGGATAAGATCTTTTTTCGCATGCGAATGCTCTTGGGCGTGACCTCGACGAGTTCGTCGTCCGCGATGAACTCTAGGCACTGCTCGAGGCTCAGCTGCGCCGGCGGCGTCAGCCTCAGCGCTTCGTCGGATCCCGCAGCGCGCATGTTTGTGACATGCTTCTTTTTGCACACGTTGACAGTGATGTCCTCCGCTCTCGAGCATTCGCCCACGATCTGTCCCTCGTAAACGGGGATGCCGGGACCTACGAACAGCCTGCCGCGTTCCTGCGTGTTGAACAGGCCGTATCCCGTCGTTTCGCCTGTTTCGTGCGCCACAAGGCTTCCGCGGGTACGCTCGCCGATATCGCCTTTATAAGGCTCATAACCATGAAATACATGGCTCATCACTCCATTGCCGCGGGTATCCGTCAGAAGCTCGGAACGGTAACCCAAAAGCGAGCGGGCGGGGATGAGGAACCGAAGCCTTACGCCGCCGCTTACGTCGTTGTGCATATCGATAAGCTCCGCCTTGCGGTTTCCGAGTTTTTCGATTACGGTTCCCACATATTCCTGCGGAACGTCGACGGTAAGCTCCTCGACAGGTTCCAGCAGCTCTCCGTTTTCGCCGCTTCTCATAATGACCTTCGGTCTTGATACGGCGAATTCATACCCCTGTCTTCTCATGGTTTCAATCAAAATGGACAGGTGGAGCTCTCCGCGCCCGTTGACCTCAAAGGCGTCCGTTGAATCCGTTTCCTTGACCCGCATGGAGATATTGGTCAACACCTCCCTGAAAAGCCGTACGCGCAAATTGCGAGAGGTGACATATTTCCCTTCGCGTCCGGCAAAAGGGCTGTCGTTAACGATAAAAAGCATACTGACAGTGGGCTCGTCGATATGAACGAACGGCAGCGGCTCGATGCAGCAGGTATCGCACGCGGTCTGGCCTACGCTCAGACCTTCCACTCCGGCTACCGCTACGATCTCTCCGGCCGAAGCGGACTCGATCTCAATGCGCTTAAGCCCTTCGAAGCGGTAAATGCGGGTGAGCTTGACGTCATGCGGCTGTGCTCCTCCTCCGCATAAAGTCACGGCCATGCCGCGCTCAGCCTTTCCGCGCTCGATCCGTCCGATACCAATCCTGCCCACGTATTCATCATAATCGATTGTTGAAAAAAGAATCTGAAGCGGCGCCGACTCGTCCCCGGCCGGAGCGGGTATGGCGTTTATTATGGTTTGAAACAGCGGCCGCATGCTGCTTTCCAGCTCATCCGGCTCCATGCCCGCATATCCTTCGCGGCCGGATGCGTAAACGACGGGAAAATCAAGCTGGTCCTCTGACGCGCCAAGCTCGATAAAAAGATCCAGCGTTTCGCTGACGACCTCAAAAGGCCTTGCTCCCGGCCTGTCCACCTTATTGACCACGACGACAGGGACCTTGCGGAGTTCAAGGGCCTTCCTCAAAACAAAACGCGTCTGGGGCATACAACCCTCAAATGCGTCGACAAGCAAAAGAACTCCGTCCACCATTTGAAGTATGCGCTCAACTTCGCCGCCGAAATCAGCGTGACCCGGCGTATCGACGATATTTATACGAACTCCGTTATAGTTTACCGCTGTATTTTTTGAAAGTATTGTGATTCCGCGCTCGCGTTCCAGCTCGTTTGAATCCATTACCCTTTCAACGACCTGCTCATTGGATCTGAATACGCCGCTTTGCCGCAGCAGCTGATCCACCAGCGTGGTTTTTCCGTGATCGACATGCGCTATTATTGCTATGTTTCTGATATTCTTATTCTGCATTCTGACCGTCCTGAACGTAAAATTTCACAACAAGCTATTATATGCTTATCATCGTCATTGCACAAGTAAAAATTCAAGGAAGCGGGCGACAAGAACGTTCCAGACATTTTGAACTTGACTCTCCGATTGCAGATGGAGTATAATTTTCATCGGAAAGACAACCCGCTGGGGGTGCCGAAAGGCTGAGAAATACACCCTTGGAACCTGTGAAGTTAGTACTTGCGTAGGGAAGCGGAAGCATGAAGGACCAATGTAATCAGCACATGTTTTCGTTTTCCCGTACCCCGAAGGGGTGCGGGTTTTCTTTTGCAAAGGCGCTCTAAAGGTGTAAGCCCGATGACCGGGGTCCTGCGGGAAAACAAAAACCAAAAGCTTAAGAGGGGCCGAAATCGAAGAAACAGCGCTCCGATGCGGGAATGCCGCGCGAAGCCGGCTTTATCTGAGCTTTTAAATTAAAAATAAAAGGAGAAAAAAATGGAATTTACGCTGATTTCCGAATTTAAAGATCTCGGACTCCTTACATGGATCTGCCTCGGTACGGCGCTGATAATGACGGCCGTGCTCATATCCGTGCTCGCCCGGAGCAAGAAGGCGGGGGAGCCGCCCGATGAAATCAAAAAAAGCGCGACGCGCGCACTCGTATACGGCGCGTTGTGCGTCGCGCTTTCCTTCCTGTTATCCTATATCAAACTGTTTTCGATGCCTCAGGGCGGTTCCATTACCCTCGCAAGCGTACTGCCTCTGGCACTTTACGCATACCGGTTCGGGCCGAAATACGGAATAATAGCGGGCATGGCGGCGGGCGTGCTTCAATTCATACAGCAGCCCGAAGTGTATCATCCCGTTCAGCCGTTTCTCGATTATGTCCTTGCCTTCGGATGCTTCGGCCTTGCCGGATATTTCAGAAGAAGCCTGCCTTTGGGGCTTATTGTGGGCGGCATAGGAAGGATCCTTTTTTCAACGCTTTCCGGCGGACTTTTCTTCTATATGTACGCGCCGGAAGGAATGAACCCGTGGATATATTCGGTGGCATATAATACCGTCGTGCTGGGTCCCGACGTGCTTTTATGCGCGTTCATCGCAGTTCTGCCGCCCGTAAAGAAGCTTATGGATAACATAATGAAATAATAAATCGCGATGGCGAAAGGACATTTCGGCAATCAGGAATGTCCTTGATTTTATTTTCCGGGAAATTTTCGCTGTCGCAGTAATCGGCTGCCTGTATCAGCGTGTTTCCGATATGCGTTCAATATCTTCAAAATCAGCAATGAGTAAGCTGTTCTTTGATTGAAACCGATGATTACTGACGACATGCGCGTCAGTAATCATACCTTGCGCGGTCACTGCCCGAAAATTACCGCAGTAATTTTAAGTGACCGTGTAACATCCTTTGTTAATAAACGCTTTCAATTATTTTTTACGACGTAAACGTCAATTAACTAAACTCGTGAACAATGCCACAGCATTGTTCACAAAAAGCAAAGCCGTTCCCCGCCGAGTTGTCGACGAGGCGGACGTACCAATAAAATTCAAAAAACGTGGCGACATGCGCGCCGCGTTTTATACCTTGCGCCAACATCTCCCGAAAATCACCGCAGTGATTTTAGATGTTGGCGTAAAAACTCGTCCAAAATTCGCTTACATGACCGCAGTCATGTGAGCGACAGCGGAGCGCCTATTTGCCGACGCAGAACCTTTCAAATATCCTGTCCAAAACCTTTTCGTCGACGGTTTTCCCCGTGATCTGCCCTATATGATCAAGCGCAGTCTTGATATCCGTCGCTGCGCAGTCCGGTTCGTTCGTTAAAAGAGCGCTCTCGAGCGATTCATGAGCGGTCTTAAGTAACGCTATATGCCTTTTGTTCGTTACCAGCGGACTCTCCTCAGAGGGTGCAACCTTTTTCAGGATATTCCCTTTAAGCTCCTCGATCCCTTCGCCCGTTAACGAACTTACGGTGCAGACTTCTAGCCCCGTTAGAACACGCAATTCATTCTCGCTGATTTTCGGCTCAAGATCGCTTTTGCACAGCACCGCGATCCTTTCTTTGCCCCTTGTTTCATTCAGGAGCGACTCATCTTCAGTAGACCACTCGCCGGCCGAATCGAACGCGAGCAGCAGCAGGTCGGCGTTTTCCTTCGCCTCTTTCGCGCGCTGTATGCCGATGTTTTCCACAAGATCATCCGTTTCGCGAAGTCCCGCCGTATCCGCGATCCGAACTGGAACTCCGTTAAAGCTCGTCTGTTCTTCAATAATATCGCGCGTCGTTCCGGGCACAGGGGTGACAATAGCGCGCGAATGCCCGATGAGCGCGTTCATAAGGGACGATTTGCCCGTATTGGGACGGCCGAGTATTACAATACTCGCTCCCTCGCGAAGAACCGCCGCGTGCTTTGCGCCTTCGAGCAGCTTTGAGATTCCGAGGGCGGCTTCGTTTAAAGCTGCGGGCAATCCAGAGAACACATCTTCCTCGAGCTCATCGGGATAGTCTATTGCCGCGTCTATCCCCGACAGCGCATCTACAAGAATATCCTCAATGCGTGAAAGTTCTCTTGAAAGGGAACCTTCCAGTTGCATAACCGCCGCTTTCGCGCTTCTTTCGGCAGAAGCGCTTATGACGTCCATAACGGCTTCCGCCTGCGCAAGGTCCATTTTTCCGTTAATGTATGCTCTGCGGGTGAACTCGCCCGGTTCCGCCGGACGAAGGCCCTTGCTCTGCAGAAGGTCAAGGGCTCTTGATACCACGGCAGCACCGCCGTGAGTATATAATTCCGCCATGTCTTCGCCGGTATAGGTTTTGGGCGAGGGGATGTAGACCGCCATTATATCGTCAACGGTTTCGCCGCCGTCCAGAAGCTTTCCGTGCGATACGGTCCTCGGCTTGACATCGCCCGAAAAAACGCTCGTCAAAGTCTCAAGAGCTTCGTTTCCGCTTATCCTTATAACGGCAATCGCTCCTCCGGCGGGTGAGGAGAGCGCGAAAATCGTATCGTTCATAATCCGCACCTTTTAGATTTTAAAGTTATTATACCACAAAAGAGATCAAATCAGGATTCTCATAAAGCTCCGGAAAACCCGGTGCCGTCATAACTATAATCGAAAAACGCTTCCGGTTTAATACCGAAAGCGTTGCTTTTTGAACCTGCGCCCTAAGGATCACGGTCAAGCCTAATATCGCGTTGCTTAGACGCCGTTCTGTTTGGGGGAAATGACCACCCTGCGGTTAGGCTCGGTCCCTTCCGAGCAGGTGGATACATAGGGATTGTTTTGCAGCGTCGCGTGCAGAACCCTGCGCTCATAAGGATTCATCGGCTCGAGAGCGCGCGGCCTGCCCGTCGCTTTTACCTGCGAAGCGATTTTTCTCGCAAGCCGCTGCAGGGTTTCTTCCCGCTTTAACCTGTAATTTTCGGTATCCAAAGTCACGCGTATAAAGCCGTCGTCCTTGCGGCCGCGGTTGACCGCAAGGGAAGTGAGATATTGCAGGGCATCCAGCGTTTCGCCCCTATGTCCTATCAGTATGCCCATTGTATCGCTGTCGATGCGCAGCCTTATATCGTTATCCTGCACGAAAGCGAGCACGCTGCATTTTATCTGCATTTTATCAAGCAGCTCTTTAAGAAAAAGCGCAGCCGGGTTATCTTTTGCGGCGTCAAGGCTGTAATCGAAAGACGGGCGGGGGGTGCGATCCGCATGCTGCTTTTCGCCGCGGGTCTTGCCGCCTCTGCTTTTGCCGTATCTTTCCCTTTGACGCTGACCTGCCCGCTCATCGCTTTTGCGGGCCGCGCCGCGCCTTAAATCGTTTTGTTCATCCTGTATATCCGGTTTGATATCATCGAATAAAATCCGTTCCTCTTCACGCTCGGTAAGGCGCACCACGGCGGGCTTTGAACCGATTCCGAATACGCCTTTGGACTCGTGCTGAAGAATTTCTATCTCTACCTGATCGATAGATATTTCCATCTGCTGCAAGCCTTTGAAGATCGCTTCATCTATGGACTTGCCGGTAGCTTCAATCGTTCTCATTTTTTTACTCCCTCCGCGGGTAAAGAACGCGGGTATTTCTTGTTGAGCAATAAGTTGATCCCGAGGGTAACAATACTGCTGATAGTCCAGTATATCGCAAACGACGTATTGTAATTAAGGCAGAAAACAAAGCTCATTATGGGAAAAACATAAACCATGAATTTTCCGGTACCGCCGGCGGCATCGTTCTTCGGCTGCCCTTTCTGCATTATCCAGGAGGAAAGGAACATGGTCGCGCCCGCGAGCAGCGGCCAGATGAACCAGCCGTTGTTCTTGCCGGGATACAAATCAAGAAGAGGCTTTACAAGCTCATTGTATTTATCTATGGAGGCCTGCGGTATGTTTTTGACATCCTCTATTATAAACCCGAGGTTTCGGAATATCTGAAGCGCTTCGGGGTTCTGCTGAAAATAAAGAAGTTTCGGAAGCTCTTTGATCGCGAGGAAATTTTCCGCCTTCATTATTACCGGTACCATTCCGTTGTCGGGCTGCCATATGTTGTGCACCCATAAAAACCTGAAGGACTCAAATATCTCGGTGTTGTTCGGATTTTCGTTCATGGAGATCAACAGCTTTACCATCTGTTCATACCCCCAGAAACGGAATGCGGCGATAAAGCAGAAAAACAGCGGCATCATTATGAGCATGGGAAGGCATCCGCCCCACATGGAAATTCCGCGCTCCTTCATGAGCTTTTGCTGTTCTTGCTGAGCACGCCTGGGATCATCTTTATATTTTTTCTGTATCTTAGATATTTCGGGCTGAATTGCCGACATCTTCATGCTGGATTTTCTTGACGCAATATCTGAGAATATTGTTATACCTTTTATAAACAGGGTCGATATCAGTATTGTGAGGACGGCGTTATGCGCCGTGACGTTTTCATATATCCATTTCATGCCCTCGAAAAACCATGTGGTCAGAAAAAAATCACCCTGCAAAACAATTACCTCGCTTTCACAGCTTATATTTTGGCAAAACCTGAATGACGGCCTATCTATTATATTACGAGGTCAATGCCCGGTCCCGGATATTTAAGAACAGTCAATATAAGCGGTCGGCCGTCCCGGGATTTATTCGGTTTAAAAACAAACCGCCCGCATATCGGGCACCGTCATGCTTCGCTCCCTGAAAAAACTGCGGGGGCGGCGTCAAAGTAAAACCGGCGATTTCCCGGTTAAGGAACAGGATCAAAACCTCCCCTGAAGAAGGGATTGCACCTCAAGATACGCTTGAAAGCCAACCAGGAGCCCTTTGCTGCGCCATACTTTTCAATTGCTTCCGCGGCATACTGCGAACAGGTCGGCTGATATATGCAGCTTGGCGGCAGCAAAGGAGAGATGTATCTTTGGTATCCATGAATGATACCCGTCAAAAGGTGCTTCACGGCTCAATCTTCCTTCTTCAAAAGGTTCGCTTTGCGCAAAAGCTCGCGCACAGAATTTTTGATATTTTCGAATTCTTCATGCACAACCGGCTCTCGAGCTATAAGTATAATATTGTATCCGCTTTTCACGATCGGAATCATCGGGCGGAAAGATTCCCTCAGCCGACGTTTGACGCGGTTGCGCACAACGCTGTTTCCGATTTTTTTGCTGACCGTAATACCTACATGAAGCTTGTTCGTGTTGTTTCTCGTGAACAGCAGCACCATCAGCCTGCTGCTTTCCGACTTTCCGGCACGGTATACGTACCTGAATTCTTTGTTTCGTTTTAACGAATAACAGCGTTTCACTTCGTTTTTCCAGCGAAAACCTTATTTTTTTCCCGCGCGGACACAGGCGGGGCGGCACATACCGATTATGCCGTGACGACTAAGCGCTCAGTTTCTTGCGGCCTTTCAAGCGCCTGCGCGCGAGGACGTGCTTGCCGCTCAGAGTCTTCATGCGTTTTCTGAAGCCGTGCACCTTTTTTCTTTGTCTTTTCTTCGGCTGATACGTATTGAGCATTGTTTTTCACCTCTTCTCTTATTGACTTCACCCGGGGGTTTTCCCCAGAGCACTTTTGTGCTGTCAATTGTTTATTATAATTGAATCTCAAATCAAATGTCAAGAAATACGGGCTTTTTACAGCTCCCGGATGCACCCGTGCGATTTAGTTTTATATTATTTTCAATTGTATTAAACTACATATTTTGATATGATGTGTATAAACTATTCAATATTTCGCCGGGGGTCAAAAAATGGCAAACGCGCAAGCGGTCTGGGAGCGCTCGCTGGACACTCTCAAACAGGAAATGACTCAATTGAGCTTCAATTCATGGATCAAGGATATCGTTCCGGTGGTCATCAGGGACGAAGTTTTGGTCCTGCAGGCACAAAGCGAGTTTTACTGCAGCACTCTCAATAACCTGTACTTAAAGTCTATTGTGGACGCCGTAAATGCCTCTAACGGAACAAATTACAGCATAAAAATTATTTCGCCGGAGGAAAGGATCCATTATATCGCGCCAAAACCAAAAAAAATCGAGCCGGGATTCTTTCTTAACCCGAGATACACATTCGAGACATTTGTTATAGGCAGCTCAAATAATTTCGCCCACGCGGCATCGCTCGCGGTCGCCAAGAATCCCGCAAAAGCGTACAATCCGCTTTTTATATACGGAGGAGTCGGACTCGGAAAAACGCATCTCATGCATGCCATAGGCCACAGCATTTTGGAAAACAACGCTCATTCGAATATTCTTTACGTAACGAGCGAAACTTTTCTCAACGAACTGATAGAGTCAATCAGGGAGAACAAAAACGCTCTTTTCAGGGCGCGTTACCGCAATGTGGATGTCCTTCTGGTCGACGATATTCAGTTCATAGTCGGCAAAGAAAGCATGCAGGAGGAATTTTTCCACACATTCAACGCGCTCCATGTAGCCGGTAAACAAATCGTTATAAGTTCCGACAGGCCTCCGAAGGAAATACCGACCCTTGAGGAAAGGCTCAGGTCCAGGTTCGAATGGGGGCTTATTGTGGATATACAGCCTCCGGACCTCGAAACGCGCATAGCCATATTGAGAAAAAAAGCAATGATCGATAATCTTGACGTCAGCGATTCGGTGCTTCAGTATATCGCGGGGAAAGTTCAGTCCAACATAAGGGAGCTTGAAGGTTCGCTTACGAGGGTAATGGCATATGCGATACTGGAAAAGCGTCCCGTGGATATAAATCTTGCGGACACTGCATTAAAGGATATACTTCCCGAATTCGCTCCGAGGAAAATTACTCCCGAATTGATCAAGGAAGTCGTGGCGGATTATTACTCAATAGCTTATTCGGACATGTCATCAAAGAGAAAGGACCGCAATATGGCCTATCCGAGGCAGATAGCCATGTATCTCTGCCGGACTATGACGGATATCCCATTAAAGCAAATCGGTTCCCTGTTCGGCGGCAGAGATCACGCGACCGTCAAATACGCATGCGATAAAATCGCTTCAGATATTGAAAGCGACAGAGAGCTGGCGGTAAGCATCGACGACATGATAAAGCGGATAAAAAATGACTGACGGCAAGTGCCTGAAAAGTATTTCTTTCAACATTATAAAAAGGATTGTGAATAAGTTTTATGGTATAAGTTTTTGATAATGTGGAACATGTTGCCAAAGCGGAATAAACCGGGTTCCGGCTGATATTTGTCCACAGTGTTGTCAAAAGCTATAATCAAGGGCTGAACTGTGTTCGCGGAGTTTATCAACATTTTCAGCCGTACTATTATTACAACTACTTTAAATAATAAATAACAAAATGAATCAGGAGGTATATATGCGATTCTACTTAAACAACCAGGACCTGAATGCGGGTATAACAACCGTAATCAAAGCGCTGCCTCCGCGATCGACAAATGCCGCCAGAGAGGGAATTTATATCGAGGCTTCAAAGGACGGAATAAGGCTTAAATGTTCGGATCTGTCCCTGCAGATAGAAACCGTCGTGCCTGCGACCGTGGAGGAAGAGGGAAGCGTCGTTTTGCCGGGGCGTATTTTTTCCGAGCTTGTGAGAAAGCTTCAGGGGGAAATGACCGAAATCAACTGCGAGAATGAAACTGCGGTAATTAAAAACGGCCGGGTCCAAACGACCATTCAGGGGACGCCCGCCGACGAGTTCTCGAGCATGTCCGTTTTAACGGGAGATATCCGGTTTTCTTTAAAGCAATGCGTATTGAAGGATATGATAAAACAGAGCATATTCGCGACCGCATCTGATGAATCAAAACCGATACTCACGGGCGTTCTGTTCGAAATCGATAATGAGGAATTGACAATGGTCGCGCTGGACGGCTACAGGCTTGCCCTCCGCAAGGAGGAGATTTCTAAGCCCCTCGATCCCGGAAGCGTTGTTGTTCCGGCAAGATCCCTCGCGGAAATAAGCAGGACGCTGCTTGATTCGGAGGAATCGACTGATATTGAGATCACCAAGACCCACGTTGTTTTGGATATGGGTCAAACCCGCATAATCACAAGGCTGCTTGAGGGCGAGTTTATTAAATATAAGCAAATACTGCCTACGGAGCATAAAACAAGGGTGCGCCTGAACAGGCAGGAACTCTCGGACAGCATCGAGCGCGCTTCGTTGATGGCAAGGGAAGGGAAGAGCAATCTTGTAAAGATGTCATTTTCCATGGATACTCTGACCATTACAGCGAACAACGAATTGGGTAAAATCAATGAAGAGATTAGCATTGAGCTCATCGGCAGCGAGCTTGATATCGCGTTTAACGGAAGATACTTTATAGACGTTTTAAAAGCTCTGGATGACGAAGAAATATATCTTGATATGAACAGCAACATCAGCCCTTGCGTCGTAAGGCCGGTGCAGGGCGACAAATTTTATTACCTGATACTTCCGGTCAGGCTGTTTGTTAATTGAAACAGAATTTTATTCCGGCATGAAACGAAAAGAGCGATCGGATTCGCTCTTTTTTCATGAACGTTTTCTGCGATATTGCGGATTTTCTTCTTAATTATATAGACAAAACTTGTGTGAAACTTGTTTTTGTGATATACTTTTCTATGATCCTTAGCGGCGCTTTTTTTATGTAAAAGGAATTCCGGATGCGGATAAAAGCGATCAAACTTATCAATTACCGTAATTATTCGCACTTGGAGTTTAATCCCTGCGAAGGACTCAATGCGCTCGTCGGTGAGAACGCACAGGGTAAAACCAACCTGCTGGAAGCGGTTTTTCTTTGCGCGTTCGGGCGTTCCCACAGAATGTCCCGCGATATCGAGCTTATCAAAAACGACCAAAATATGAGTTACATCGGTCTTTCCGTTACGGGGTATACGGGAAGCCGCCAAATCGAGGTCAAGCTTTCACGCGGAGAAGGTAAAAAGATCTTGCTGGACTCATGTCCCATAGGCAGGTCCGGAGAACTGCTCGGCGTGTTGAACGCGGTAATGTTTTCGCCGGAAGACCTTTCGCTTGTAAAGGACGGCCCCGCTATGCGCCGAAGGTTCATGGATATGGAATTGAGCCAGCTCAATCCGTCCTATTATTACAGGCTGCAGCAATACAATCACGCGCTCAAGCAGCGCAACGCGCTGCTTAAGGATAATTTTGCGCCGTCGTCCCCGGGGCTTTTGGCCATGTGGGACGAACAGCTTGCAAACTTGGGGGAATCGGTTATCAACGCCCGAAAGGCTTTCATTGAGGAGCTTTCCGGAATTGCGGGAGAACTTCACCGGATGATTTCGGACGGGCGCGAAACTTTAGGTATCGCTTATGAACCCGATATACGCGCTTCATGCGGCATTTCGCTGCACGACGCTATAATCGAAGCGCTCTCATCATCGGCCCTTGAGGATATAAGGCGGGGCTTTACGACGGCGGGACCGCACAGGGACGATATAAGCATATCGGTCAATGAATCGGACGCGAGGATTTTCGGGTCTCAGGGCCAGCAGCGCACGGCCGCGCTGTCGCTCAAATTGTCAGAGATCGAGATAATGAAAAGGCATAAAAGCGAACCCCCTGTGCTGCTTCTGGATGACGTGCTGTCCGAACTTGACGAAATACGGCAAAGGATGCTCGTAAAGAGCATCGAAGGTGTTCAGGTGCTCTTGACGTGCACTGCGCTCGCCGGCTTAAAAAACGCGGGGCTTAAAGATGCGAAAGTATACGAGTGCAAATGCGGTACGCTTCGGGAGACATAGCGGCGGGTTTTAAGGCACTGATCGGAGCCGGCATTTCACGGGCCGAAGCGCCGCAAGCGGCAGGCTAAATAAAATAACGATAATCTGCGGGCCGCATGCGAAAGCGCTTGTCGTATGTGCCCTGTTTTAAAAGGGAATAAACAAACTATATATGCGTATTTGCCGCTGCGAAACGCTGATGAAAAGAGGTCATAAAAAATGAACCATATAACCGATTACGACGCGTCACAGATCCAGGTGCTTGAAGGGCTGGAGGCTGTAAGGCGCAGACCGGGTATGTATATAGGCTCCACGGACATCAAGGGGCTTCACCACCTGATTACCGAGCTTATCGATAATTCCATAGACGAAGCGCTCGGAGGGTTTTGCACGCATATAGAAGTCATCATCCATTCGGATAATTTCGTAACGGTCCGGGATAACGGGAGGGGCATACCTGTCGATATACATGAAAATACGGGCCTCAGCGCGCTTGAAGTAGCGATGACAAAACTGCACGCGGGAGGCAAATTCGGCGGCTCCGGCTATAAGGTTTCCGGAGGGCTCCACGGCGTCGGCCTGAGCGTAGTCAATGCGCTTTCCGAAAAGACAGTCGCCGAGGTCAGGCGCGAAGGCAAAATATACCGTCAGGAATATTCCCGCGGCAAGAAGCTGACAGAGGTAGAGGTTATCGGCGAATGCCCCGAGGATGAAACCGGCACGACCGTCACGTTCCTTGCAGATGCGCAGATATTCGATGAAATAAACTTCAATTTCGAAACGCTTGCCCAGCGCATACGCGAGCTCGCGTTTTTAAACCGCGGCATCACCATAACCGCGCAGGATGAGCGCGAAGGCAGGGAAAACTTCAAGTCTTTCTATTACGAGGGCGGCATAGTATCCTTTGTTCAGTATCTCAACAAAAACAAGGAAGTTCTGTTCGACGACCCCATATATCTTACTTTGAACAGGGAAGAGGAAGGGAGTGAGACGGCAAGCGTTGAGATAGCCATGCAATATAACGACGGCTATAACGAAAACATATTTACGTTCGCAAACAACATCTCAACCATAGAAGGCGGAAGCCACCTTATTGGATTTAAAAACGCGCTGACCCGCATAGTGAACGATTACGCGCGCAAATATAATTTCCTCAAAGCGGCGGACAGCAATTTGTCCGGGGAGGATATCCGCGAAGGCCTTACCGCTATTATCAGCGTAAAGCTTATTGAGCCCCAGTTTGAGGGTCAGACCAAAACCAAGCTCGGCAACGCCGATATAAGACCGCTGGTCGAAACGGCTGTCGCGGACGGCCTCTCGAATTATCTGGAGGAGCACCCTTCGATTGCGCGCACCGTTATCGATAAGTGCATTACAGCTTCAAGGGCCAGGGAGGCTGCAAGGAAAGCGAGGGAGCTTACAAGGAGGAAAACAGCTCTTGAATCGACCGCGCTGCCCGGCAAGCTTGCCGATTGCCGCGAAAAGGATCCCTCGCTTTGCGAATTGTTCATAGTTGAGGGCAATTCCGCGGGCGGCAGCGCCAAGCAGGGAAGAAACCCGATGTATCAGGCCATTCTGCCCCTAAGGGGAAAAATATTGAACGTGGAAAAAACGAGGCTGGACAGGATACTTGCAAACGCCGAGATCAAAGCGATGATAACCGCGTTCGGCGCGGGCATCGATGACGATTTTGACGAGTCGAAGCTTCGCTATCATAAAATAATCTGCATGACCGATGCGGACGTGGACGGAAGCCATATAAGGGCTTTGATGCTCACATTCTTTTACAGACATATGCGTCCCATGATAGAGAAGGGCTATGTATATATAGCTCAGCCTCCGCTTTATAAAATAAGCAAAAATAAGGCGGAGCGGTACGCCTATTCCGACAGCGAGCTGGAAGAGGTGCTCGACGAAATAGGGCGCGAGCCGAAACCCGCCATACAGAGGTACAAAGGCCTCGGCGAAATGAATCCCGAACAGCTTTGGGAGACCACAATGAACCCCGAAACGCGCATTATGATGCGGGTGACGCTGAGCGACGCAATGCAGGCCGATGAGATATTTACGATATTGATGGGCGATAAGGTGGACCCGAGAAGAGAATTTATAGAAAACAATTCCAAGCTTGTAGAGAATCTGGATATTTAACGCACGCTTTTTGCGGCCGATAGGAGCTGACTTATATGAACGACGAAATTTCCCGCATAATCCCTTTGGATATAGAGGATGAAATGAAAAAATCCTTTATTTCCTACGCCATGGCGGTCATAATCAATCGTGCGCTGCCCGATGTGCGGGATGGCTTGAAGCCGGTGCACAGGCGTATTTTATATTCAATGGACGAGTTGGGCCTGCATCCCGACAAACCGTTTCGCAAAAGCGCAAGGATAGTGGGCGACGTTTTGGGAAAATACCACCCGCACGGCGACTCTTCCGTATATGACGCTATGGTCCGCATGGCTCAGGATTTCAATATGCGCGCCCCCCTCGTTGAAGGGCACGGGAACTTCGGCTCCGTGGACGGGGACGAAGCGGCGGCGATGCGTTATACCGAAGCGCGCTTTTCAAAAATGGCCGTGGAGATGATGAGGGATATCGACAAGAATACGGTCGATTTCTATCCGAACTTCGACGAGACTCTGATGCAGCCCGCGGTCCTTCCGTCGCGTTTTCCCAATTTGCTTGTGAACGGTTCGGGCGGAATAGCCGTCGGCATGGCTACGAATATGCCGCCGCATAATCTCGGCGAGACCATCGATACGTTCGTTGCATATATCGATAGCCCCGATATCACAACGGAGGAGCTTATGGCCTATCTTCCGGGACCGGATTTCCCGACCGGCGGCATCATTATGGGCACTTCCGGAATCCGCCAGGCATACAGGACCGGAAGAGGCAGAATAGTCGTGCGCGCGAAAGCCGAAATCGAGCAGGTCACCTCGAGCAAATCGCGGATTATAGTAACCGAACTGCCCTATCAGGTCAATAAGGCAAGGCTTGTGGAGCGCATCGCGCAGATGACGCACGAGAAGAAGATCGAAGGCATCTCGGATCTTCGGGACGAGACCGACAGAACCGGTATGCGCATAGTCATTGAACTTAAAAAGGACGTAAACGCCAATGTCGTTTTGAATCAGCTTTACAAACATACGGCGATGCAGGACACGTTCGGAGTCATCAATCTAGCTCTTGTAAACGGGGAACCGAAGGTACTCAACCTTAAAGAGATACTGTACCATTACCTCAAATTCCAGGAAGAGGTCGTTACCCGCAGGACCAGATTCGACCTTGAGCGCGCAAGGGAGCGTCTTCACATATTGGAAGGGCTGATAATCGCCCTTGACAATATCGACGAAGTGGTTGAAATCATAAAGAAATCCCCCAACGGGCCCGAAGCGCGGACGCGCCTGATGACGAGGTTCGGCCTTTCAGAAAAACAGGCGCAAGCGATACTGGATCTTCGCCTCCAGAGGCTTACGGGTCTTGAACGGGAAAAGATACTTTCGGAGCACGATGAGCTGATCAAGACCGTCGCTTACCTTGAAAGGGTTTTGAATGACGAGGGATTGCTGCACCAAATCATCAAGGATGAAATTTTGAGCATCAGGCAGCGCTTTTCGGACGGCAGGCGTACGGAGATTACCGAGATCGTCGATGATATCGACATGGACGATATCATTCAGGAAGAGGAAATGGCGGTTACGCTGACCCATCTCGGCTACATAAAACGCATCTCTTCGGACAGCTACCGCAGCCAGAACCGCGGCGGACTGGGCGTAATCGGCCAGGCGACGCGCGAGGAGGATTTTGTTAAAAATATTTTCGTTACGTCCACGCACAGCCATATAATGTTCTTTACGAATAAGGGGCGCGCGTTCAGAATCAAGTGCTACACGATCCCCGAAGCCGGCCGCATCGCGAAAGGCACCGCTATTGTCAACCTTCTCTCCCTTCAGGGCGGCGAGAAGGTAACCGCCATGTTCCCCGTTACAAAGGAGGCGGAGGGGGGATATCTCGTTATGGCGACGAGGAACGGCGTCATCAAAAAGACGCCGATGAGCGAATTTGACAATATCAGAAAAGGCGGAATAATTGCCCAGTCGCTCAGGGAAGACGACGAGCTTATAAGCGTGCTGCTCTCCTCGGGAGAGGATGAAATTTTGGTCGGCACGCGAAAAGGCTTATGCATCAGATTCCGCGAGGAAGATGTTCGTCCTATGGGGAGGACCGCGACCGGCGTAAGGTCCATTCACCTTTCCGAAGGCGACAGCGTAGTGGATATGGAGAAGGTCATTCCCGGCGCAGACGTTTTGACCATCAGCGAAAACGGTATGGGCAAGCGCACTCCCGAAGAAGCGTACAGGGCTCAAAGAAGAGCCGGGAAAGGTATAATTGCCATGAACGTTACCGAAAAAACCGGCGACCTTGCGTGCATGAAGATGTGCAAAGGAGACGAGGACATAATGCTTGTGAGGGATGACGGGACGGTAATCCGGATGCCGGCGGAGCAGATCAGCCGCATCTCAAGGGCGACTCAGGGCGTAAGGCTGATGCGCGTGGACGAAGGCACCCGCGTTGTCGGAATAGCGCTGGTCGAACACAGCGAAGAAACGGAAGAAATCAAAGAAAGCAACTGAAAATCAAAGTTATGGACAGATTGACGGAGCATACCGTT
Organism: Firmicutes bacterium ADurb.Bin182; assembly: GCA_002070205.1. Lineage (GTDB taxonomy): Bacteria > Bacillota > Clostridia > Christensenellales > CAG-138 > MWCU01. The sequence goes on from MWCU01000032.1 coordinate 73,333, forward strand.
CCCGCGGCTATAAAGGAGCTTGCCCGCCTTTTTCAAAATGCCGGCGCCCGGCTGTACGCGGTGGGCGGCATGGTGCGCAATCCGTTGCTCGGTTTGCCCGTCAGCGACGTTGACGTATGCTCGTCGCTTCGCCCGGACTCCGTGCGGTCGCTTTGCGAAAATAACGGACTCCGGATGGTGCCCAAGGGGATCGACTACGGTACGGTTGAGATCATGGTGGGGGATGGTAAGGGGACTATCGGCGTTGAGCATACGACTTTCCGCGGCGATACATACGCACCCGGCGGCTCGCACAGGCCTTCCGCCGTTTCATTTTCGGATTCGCCGGAGGAGGACGCGTTCAGGCGGGATTTTACAGTCAATGCGCTTTACCTGGATATTCTGCGCGGCGAGCTCATCGACCCGACCGGCGGAATGGAGGACATCAGAAAAAGGCAGATAAGGGCTACTTCGAAGGACCCGCGCGAGATCATGCGATCCGACGGACTGAGGCTGCTTCGCATGGTCCGGTTCGCCGCGGAGCTTAGTTTTTCGGTCGAGGAAAAAACGCTTGCGGCGGCGAAGGAATGCATAACAGGGCTTAAGGATATAGCATTTGAGCGCATACGGGACGAGCTTTTCAAAATACTTCTTTCGGATGCGCGATACCCGAAAGCCGATACGGAAGGCAATCCGGTGCTGGATGCGCTTGTGACGCTTAACGAGATCAAAGCTCTCGACGTGATTCTGCCGGAACTCGCAAAGGGCAGGGGGATAGCGCAGAATCCCGTATATCACGCGTTCGACGTACTTACGCACGCGCTTCACGCCTGCTCTGAGGCTCCGCCGGTTCTCGATCTTCGTCTCTCGGCGCTTCTTCATGATATCGGGAAGCCGTACGCGATCGAGCGGAACGGCTTATCGGCTGTGACCGTACCGGACGGCGTACGGCACTCTCCCATGCTGTATCACGAAAAAATAGGCGCATCGATTTCCCGGGAAATTCTCTCGAGGCTTTGCTGCCAAAATGAACTCATCGATACGGTTTCGTCGCTTGTGCTGTGGCACATGTACGATATAAACGCAAAGGCCAAAGAGAGCACCCTCAGGGTCCGTTTTGCGCAATGGGGGGAAGAGTTTACAAAGAAGCTGATATGCCTTCGCGAAGCGGACGTGCGAGGGTCCGGTCTCACGACGGGTCCGGTTGCGAGCGCCGAGCGGTGGAAGCGGATACTTAAGGGCATGAAAGAGCAAAACGCGCCTTTTTCGGTGAATGAGCTTCAATGCGACGGAAATGACATTATGGAGTGGCTGGGGATAGGCCCGTCCGCCGCGGTGGGCGAGATCAAAAAAAAGCTCCTGCGCCACTGCGCAAAGTTTCCCAAAGACAATACTTGCGAGCGTCTGAAGCGGATAGTTAAGGGAATGGCTGAGGCCGGCGGGCGGTGAGGGCAGCCCGTTTATGAAAATTGCCGGTTTGTGAACCGTTGAAAGGCATTGTTTCGTTATATTCGTGATCATAGTGTCGTTGCCCAAAATGATATGAATCGTTTTGAGAGCCCCCTTTGCAATGCGATGATTTTTAAAATCCGCCAAAAGGCGGTTTTATCGTGGGCCGCTGTTCACAGGCAATCGGTCATTGATACACGACAAGAAGTTCGATCAACAAACCAAAGAAGAGGAGAGCGCGTATGAAAAGACCTATAATAGGGATCACTTGCGGGCTGAAGGAAGACTGTTATGAACTCAACAAAAAGTATGTCGAACAGATCGCTGAGGCGGGAGGTGAGCCCGTAATACTGTGCCGGGGATTTGACTCGCTTGAAATGCTTGACGGACTCCTTCTGACCGGCGGTGGGGACGTTGCGCCGGGGCTTGCGGGAACGCCTGAGTCGCCGCTTGTAAACGGCATCGATCATGAACGCGATGAACTCGAGTTCAAGCTGTGCAGAAGCGCCGGAAAGCTCGGAATGCGCGTTTTGGGTATTTGCCGCGGCGCGCAGGTGATAAACTGCGCGATGGGCGGATCGCTTTATTATGATATCGAGGAATGCCTGCGGGTAAATGAAGGTCATAAATACCGCGGAGAGGTCATATATCATGAGATTTCGGTAAAAAAGGATACGCTGCTCCACAGGCTGCTCGGCGGCAATGTCAAGGTCAACAGCTATCACCACCAGGCCGTGCGCGACGCGGCGCCCGGATTTACTGTAAGCGCCCTTTCTCCCGAAGGAATCGTCGAAGCAATCGAGAACAAAGAGGAAAATATATTAGGCGTCCAGTGGCATCCAGAAAGGATGGATATGGGCGGACTGTTTGCGTGGCTTATCGGGGGTTAATTCATATACTGTTAACATCTATTAATTTTGCGCAACCTTGCAAATGAGCCCGAAATGGTTTAATATGAAATAACTATGAACAGCGGAAGTATTGATTAAGCCTTTACTGCCGCACCTTAGGTTTTCCGCCCGGCTTTTTGCGGCATCGCCTCAATTTCGGCGTTTCGGGCGGGCGGCCGGGAACCGGTTCCGTTCCTTAATCAATAATTCCAAGTATCACCGGCAAAGGCCTTAGGAGGATATTCGTGAGTCTCGCCCTGCAAGTCAAAAAATTCATTAACTCGGAGCATACAGGCGCTTTTATTGAAATCGAGCTGCCGAAAGATATCGACATCCCCCGTGAAAGGGTCAAGAAAACGGTTGTCAAAGAAGATGCGCGCCGGGAAGACATCGAGTCTGTTCCCGGTGATGCCGAACCCGCCGAGGGCGCTTTTCAAAGCGAGGGCCAAACCGAAGAGGCGCCTGCCATAAAGGGGGACGCTGAAACCGTCAGGTTCCATTATATGGAGGCTGGAAGCGGCGAGCCTCTGATTCTTGTGCATACTATAGGGCAGTCCCTTTATACATGGAGAAATGTATTTTTCCGGCTCAGCGAACATTACAGGGTAATCGCCGTAGATCTTTTGGGGCACGGCTATTCCGACAGACCGAGGAATTTTGATTATACCATTTCTGCGCATTCGGCTTCGCTTATCAATTTTATGGATGCGATGGGGATCGAAAGCGCGCACTTCATCGGTTTTTCTATGGGCTCTATGTATGTGCTGGATCTCGTAGAGAAGCATCCGGAAAGGGCCGGCAAGGTAATTCTGATTTCCCCCGGAGGATTGACTCCTCAAATGCCGCTTGCTGTGCGAATGCTGGACAGTTCTTTGTTCGGAGGCCTCGCCAGCGTGCTTTATTCATTGAGGACCGTTGAGAATATATTGGAGGAGTGCTTCTTTGACTTGACTTCAATAACGCCCGAAGTCGTTCAAGAATACTACGTGCCCGCGTCCGACGGCGAAGCAAGGCGCTCCATCAGGCGCTCCCTCAACCGTTTTTATCAGGATGACGTCATATCGAGGCTGAGAGAAGTTATGAACGGCGTTTTGATACTGTGGGCCGCGGATGATAAATGGCATCATATAGAAATCGGTGATTTCTTCCATGCGGCGCTCCCCAGTTCGCAGCTTGCCGTAATCAGAAACGCCGGGCATCTCGTCCATGAGGAAAAACCTGAAAAGCTGATCACGTCCGTTATGGAATTCATACCGGCGGTGGGGGAATGAAAAGTTAAAGTGGTAAGTGGTTAGTGGCGAGTGAACAGTGAACGAAAAATCTGCCGTCGGCAGATTTTACATAAACTAACCACTAATCACTAACCACTAAACACTAATAACAAAAAAAGAGCCGTTTCCGGCTCTTTTTTATTCAGTCTACATTTCGCTGAGCTTTTTGTAATACTCGAATTTTTCTCTGGCCTCGTTCTCTGCCTTTTCAAACAGTTTATCGGCCTCCTGAGGGAATGCCTGCTTGAGCGAGGAATAGCGCACCTCTCCCATTATGAACTCCTTATAATCCTTTTTCGCGGGCTTGCTGTCCAAAATGAAGGGGTTTTGTCCGTTTTGGGCAAGCTCGGGATTGTAGCGGTACAGCGGCCAATAGCCGGATTCTACCGCGGCTTTTGCTTCCGCCTGGCTTCTCCCCATATTGATTCCGTGGTTTATGCAGGGCGCATAAGCGATAATCAGGGAGGGGCCCTTGTATTTTTCGGCCTCGGTAACAGCCTTGATGAGCTGGTTCGCGTTGGCGCCCATGGAAACCTTCGCGACATATACGTATCCGTAGCTCATCGCCATAAGGCCGAGGTCCTTTTTCTGAGTGCGTTTGCCGGCGGCCGCAAACTTCGCGACGGAGCCAGTCGGCGTCGCTTTGCTGGACTGACCGCCCGTATTTGAGTATACCTCGGTGTCGAGGACAAGCACGTTGACGTCCTCGCCCATTGCCAATACGTGGTCGAGACCGCCGTAGCCTATATCGTATGCCCATCCGTCGCCGCCGAAAACCCATACGGATTTTTTGACCAGAAGGTCGGCCATATCATAAACCTGTCTGCAGAGAGCGTCGCAGTCGCAGCCGCAGTCTTTGCACTCCGTTACAAGTTTCAGCAGCTTGGCCGAAGCGGCTTTTGATCCTTCGGCGTCGTCTTTATTTAGAAGCCATTCGTCGCAAAGCGCTTTTTGTTCCGGCCATTCGTTAAGCTTCTGAGCGAGCTCCGCAACGACGCCCGCAAGCTTTTCGCGGCGCTGAGTGACGGCAAGGTTTATCCCGAACCCGAACTCCGCGTTATCCTCGAACAGGGAGTTCGCCCATGCGGGGCCGTGCCCTTTGGCGTTGGTCGTATAGGGGCAGGTGGGAGCGCTTCCCCCGTAGATCGAGGAGCAGCCGGTAGCGTTCGCTATTATCATTCTGTCCCCGAAGAGCTGGGTAATAAGCTTTATATACGGGGTCTCGCCGCAGCCTGCGCATGCGCCCGAGTATTCGAACAGCGGCTGGAGGAACTGACTTCCCTTTACGGTCGCGCGATTGATATTGAGCTCCGTTTCGGGCAGGGTGAGCGCAAAGTCCCAGTTTTGTTTTTCTTTTTCCAAATCCTCCTGCGCGGGCACCATGACCAGCGCTTTTTCCTTGGCGGGGCATACGTCGGCGCAGTTGCCGCAGCCCGTGCAGTCCAAAGGCGTTATCTGAATACGGAACTGAAGTCCGCCGAGCTCTTTGCCCTTCCCTTCGACTGTGACAAACGTATCGGGAGCGTCTTTAAGCGCTTCTTTCGGCGCAGCTATCGGGCGGATGACGGCGTGAGGACAAACCAGCGAGCACTGGTTGCATTGGATGCAGTTTTCCGGTATCCATCTCGGCAGATCGACCGCGATGCCTCGCTTTTCGAATTTCGTGGTGCCCGTCGGTATGGAACCGTCGGGAGCAAAAGCGGAAACTGGCACCGAGTCGCCTTCCTGGGCAAGTATGGGCTTAATGAAGCCCTGATAATAAGAGTCGCTCGTTACGGAAACATAGTCCGCGCCTTCCGTGGCGTTTTCCCAGGATGCGGGGTAATTTATTTGTTCGACTGCGTTTACCCCCGCGTCGATAGCGTCGAAATTCATCTTAACTACCTTTTCGCCCTTGCGCCCGTATGACTTTTCGGCAGCTTTTTTCATGAAACCGATCGCGTCATCAACGGGGATCACATTCGCAAGCTTAAAGAAAGCGCTCTGCATGATTGTGTTGATACGCCCGCCCATACCGACTTCTTTTGCGAGCTTGATCGCGTCGATATTATAGAAGCGGAGCTTCTTCTTTGCGATAGCGCGCTTCATGGATGCGGGAAGCTCCTTTTCCATGTCCTGTAAAGACCAGGGAGAGTTTAAAAGGAATACCCCGCCTTCTTTGATTCCTTCGGCAACCGCGTAGCGGGTCACATACGAGGGGTTATGGCAGGCGACAAAATCCGCCTGATCGATAAGGTATGGCGATTGTATCGGCTTTTTGCCGAACCTGAGGTGGGAGACCGTCAAGCCGCCGGACTTCTTTGAATCGTATGCAAAATATCCTTGAGCATACATATCGGTATGGTCGCCGATTATCTTGATGGAATTCTTGTTGGCGCCGACGGTGCCGTCTGAACCCAGCCCGTAAAACTTGCAGGAAATGGTTCCGGCCGGAACGGCGTTGATCTGTTCTTTGACTTCGAGGGAAGTAAACGTGACGTCGTCCGTGATGCCCACGGTGAAATGGTTTTTAGGCTCATCGAGCTTTAGGTTATCGTAAATCGCCTTGGCCATGGACGGAGTAAACTCTTTTGAGCCGAGGCCGTACCTGCCTCCGACGACCTTAACGCCGCTTATCCCATGTTCGGAGAAAGCGGCCAGAACGTCGGTATACAAAGGTTCGCCCACGGAGCCCGGCTCCTTTGTGCGGTCGAGAACGGCGATCCTTTTCGCTGTTTTCGGAAGTGCCGCAATAAGCTTGTCCGCTGCGAACGGACGGTAAAGGCGCACTTTTATGACCCCCAGCTTTTCGCCTTTTGAATTAAGGTAGTTGGCCGCTTCTTCGCAAACCTCGGCGCCCGAGCCCATTATTATGATGACTCTGTCCGCGTCCGGAGCGCCCGCATAATCGAAGAGGTGGTAGCTTCTTCCCGTAAGCTTTCCGACCTTATCCATATAATCCTGGACTATTCCGGGTACCGCTTCGTAATACTTATTGGCCGCCTCGCGGTTCTGGAAATAAATATCAGGGTTTTGATTCGTACCCTTCATTACGGGATGCTCCGGGTTGAGGGCGTTTGCCCTGAATCTCGCGATGGCGTCGAAATCCGCGAGCTTCGCCATATCCTCATAATCGATTGCTTCGATTTTTTGGACCTCGTGCGAAGTCCTGAAACCGTCAAAGAAATGAAGCACGGGCAGGCTGGATTTGATCGCGGACAGATGGGAAACCAGAGCGAGGTCCATGACTTCCTGTACTGATGCGGAGGCCAGCATGGTAAAACCGGTATGCCTTGTGCTCATTACGTCGCTGTGATCGCCGAATATGGAAAGCGCGTGCGCCGCAAGCGCTCTTGCTGTAACATGAAAAACTCCCGGCAAAAGCTCGCCGGATATCTTGTACATGTTCGGTATCATCAGCAAAAGACCTTGCGAGGCCGTAAATGTGGTAGTGAGAGCGCCCGCAGCAAGCGCTCCGTGCACGGCGCCGGCGGCTCCGCCCTCCGACTGCATTTCCGATATTCTGACCTGCTGACCGAACAGATTTTTGCGTCCGGCGGCAGCCCATTCGTCGGCAACCTCAGCCATCGGTGATGACGGCGTGATTGGGTAAATCGCTGCCGTATCCGAAAACGCGTATGCGACGTGCGCGGCGGCGGTGTTCCCATCGATAGTGATGGTTTTAGCCATTGTATAATTACCTCCCGGAATAAATTAATCCGTATGATTTTGCATTAAATCCTTCAAATTTACAGGATGGATGCACTGTCAACATTATATTCGCCAAGCCAATATGTGTCAAATAAAAGACGGCATAAACGGCATAAAAAGAAACTTCAAAAATATGTAAATCACGGCTACTTTATGATAAAATCAAATCACGGCGAATCATTTACATTCTGTTTGGAATAACCGTTCGGGAGGATTTGTCATGTCTTATTGCAGTAAACTGGTAACTACGCTCAAGCCCTATATTCCCGGCGAACTTCCGGAAAGCCCGGATATAATCAAGCTCAATACCAATGAGAATCCCTACCCACCGTCGCCGAAGGCGATAGAGGCGATGAGAAGGGCAATAAATGACGACCTCAGGCTGTATCCCGATCCCGAAAGCAGAGCCTTGAAACACGCGATTGCCAAAAGGCACGGAGTAGACGACGATCGGGTATTTGCGGGAAACGGGTCGGACGAGGTCCTGGCGCTGTCGTTCCTTGCCTTCTGCGATCCGGACGCGCCCGTCAGGTTTTTCGACATCACATACAGCTTCTATAAAGTCTACGCTTCTCTTTTCCGCCTCCCCGCAAACATCATTAAGCTCAACGATGATTTTACGGTTCCGCTCGATAAATGCCTGCAGAATTCCGGAACGCTCATATTCCCGAACCCCAACGCGCCGACGACGATTGCGCTGTCATCGGACGAGGTCAGGTTTATTCTGGAAAATAACAGGGACTGCGTCGTCATAGTGGATGAAGCATACTCCGAATTCGGAAGCGATACCGCAATAGCTCTTCTCCCGGAGTTTGAGAATCTTCTTGTCGTAAGGACGGCGAGCAAATCGCACGCTCTCGCGGGAATACGGGTAGGCTACGCAATAGGCAGCCCCGCCCTCATCAAAAGTCTTGACTGCGTCAAAAATTGCTTTAATTCCTATCCTGTCGACAGGGTCGCGCAGGCGGGAGCCGAGGCCTCGATGTATGACGACGAGTATACCGCCGCAGTATTGGAAAAGATAAAGCGCACACGCGACCGGGCCGTATTGAAGCTTCGGGAATTCGGGTTTGCCTGCCCGGACAGCTCGAACAATTTTCTGTTCGTGACGCACCCGAAAATGAACGCGCTTGATTTGGCTGCGGAGCTGAAAAGGCGAAGGATACTCGTAAGGCACTTCCCGGCGGAGAGGATAGATAACCACCTTCGAATCACCGTCGGCACGGACGAAGAAATGGAAAGGCTGTATTCGGCGCTCGGGGAAATCTTTAGTTGATCGGGTTCGAGGAAAAGGAAAATGATTCGGGCTATGCTGCGTTTAAAAAACGAGCGCTGATCTTATTTGCGCTTGTGCTGACGGCAATCGCTTTTGTGCGTTTTGCTTACCGGTCCGTCTTTCCGGCGGCCGGGGTACCGGAAGGCGGGCCCGATACAGTCGTCGAGATAGAGACCCCTCATATGCAGGCCGTTCAAACAGATGAGCAGGAGCAGCCGTCCGTTGCGCGCGGGGCTTTCGCCGTTACCGTGAACAATGAGGAGCGCGCCGTCCTGGCGAGCCGCGAGGCCGCTCAGAATGTGTTGGAGCGGATACTTCGCGAACAAACGGGGAAGATTGAAAAATCTTCTCCGGGCGTCATCGAATATGCCGGGTTTTTGGAACATGTATCGATAGTTCCCGTCGTAATCGATAATTCGACCCGTATACTGAGCGAAGGTGAGGCGTATGTTGCGCTTACGCGCGGGGATTCTGTTCCTTCCGTTAAACTAGTAGTATCCGAAACAATGTATGAGCCTATCGAACCGAATCCCGGGCCAGTGATCGTAAATGACGGCTCTTTGCCCGAAAACACGCGCGTTATAAGCTCTTTGGAACGAAGCGGCGTAAAAAGCGTCACATGCAAGACCGTATTTCTAAACGGAGAGGAGATCATCAAGAAGGATCGCGCTGAAACCGTTTTGATAGAGCCGGTAAGTCACTCGATTCGAGTCGGGACCGCAAAACCGGGCGAAAAGTTTGACGAGAAAACATTTAAAGACGGGGGAGACCTGAAATTTTCCGAGCCTGTCCGGGGCAAGGTGACAACGGCGTACGGGCTGCGCGAGGGCTCCATGCACTTAGGGATCGACTATAAGCCCGCAAGTCCCGATGTTTTCGCAGCCGAATCCGGTAAGGTAGTTGCCGTTATGGAGCGGAGCGGATACGGACTTTTGATCGACATCGATCACGGCAACGGTTTCGTTACCCGCTACGCGAACTTGCAGGAATCGGCCGTGCAGGTGGGATCGTTTGTCAGCAAGGGTGAGCTTATTGCCAAAGCGGGTGAAAGCGGGGGGGAACGGATCCTTCATTTCGAATTGCGCGCAGACGGCGGCGCGGTCGATCCCGCGGTATACATAAAGGACGCTGAATAAAAGGAGTGCCAATCATGAAGCGGTTTTGTTTAAAAACGGGGGAAATCGTCACAATAAGGGTCGCAGAAAAATCGGATGCGAAGGAACTTATCGGGGTCGTGAACCGGATCGGCGAAGAATCGGAATTCTTGACGTTCGGGCGCGGCGAATTCAAAATGACGGTCGAGCAGGAAGAAGCTTATCTTGAAGCAGTATCCAAGCAGAGCAATTCCGTTTATTTTGTCGCCGAAATAAACGGAAAAATTGCGGGGCTCGTTTCTTTTGCGGGCGGAACAAGGCCGAGAACGGAACATACCGGCGAATTGAGCGTGAGCGTGCTGAAGGAATATTGGGGGATGGGTATAGGCCGCCGTCTTATGGAAGAGCTTATTGAGTGGGCGAAGGGGACGGGCATTATCCGCAAAATAAACCTTCGTGTCAGGAAGGATAACGAAAGAGCGATCCGGCTGTATAAAAAGCTCGGCTTTACGGAGTCGGGGATCATTTCAAGGGAAATGCAAGTAAACGGCGTATTTTACGATAATCTTTGCATGGGATATGAGATCGATCCGGACTGATTGCTGAGGTTTCCCTCTCGTTCGGGAAGTCGAAAAATGCGAGTTCGGAACATCCTGCGCGATTTCAGACCCCGGGGACGGATAGAGGTTTTGGAGAAACAGAGCCGACTGCCATCATATCTTTTAAGCGTCACATGAACGGGATCAAAACGAGAAAGCCGAAAACATTGGCTGCAAAGTGAGCTATTGCGCTGACCCATGCATTATCGGTCTTGTGGAATATTATCCCGTAAAGCACGCCGTTGACCGCAACGAAGAAAACATCAAATGCGGCGATAACGGGATCGCCCTGTTCAAAATGGCCGATTCCGAACAGGAATGCGGCGATGATGAGAGCGGGGGCTAACGGCATTACCTTTAAAAGCTGCTTTTGGAAAAAAGCGCGCCATGCGATTTCTTCGCCTAAAGCCAGTACTATGAATTGCACGAAAAGCGAAGAGACCTTATCGAACGAAACGAGACTTGTCACCCTTGATATAACATGCGGTATGAATTCGGGGATAAAAAGCATCGCTATCATTATGCATGCTGCGTTCGCAAGAATGGGTGTCAGCATCCAGAACCAAACAGCCTTTCTTTTAAGACCCGATCCAACGGTCTTTATGTCCAAACCGCTTTCACTGAAAGGCTGTTTTTCGACCGCCTTATTAATAAAGAAAAATACGACTCCTATAATGACCCCGATCCCTGCCGCAGGCATGCCGAATAAATTCGCGAATGAAACGGCGGTCATAGCAATCAATGCAATGATGCTGACTGCGCTTATCTTTTTCATTTTACCTCCTGAACACGGTTAAAGATCGTTTGATACGATTTGCAAACAACAAATAAGGATGGTATATCTGTTTTCTCTTATTTCGGCTTGCAAACGACGACCACGCGCGATTCCGACGTGCCGATATCGGGGTTATAGTCGCCGAGGCAGGTGATAAGCGTCATTCTGGTTTCCCCGCCGAGGTTGAGCACCTCATCGGGTATATCGTCGAGCTTATAGATATCTATGCTGACCGCTTCAAACGCTTTTGCGGAGCCGTCCTCGAATTCGATAACCACTTCCTCGCCGATTTTCATTTCCTTTAAAATCGAAAAGTATCCCTTTGTGCCCTTCCAGCGGACATGGCCGTTTATGAGGGCGTTGCCGGACTCGCCGGGCGCAGGTCCCTCCTCCAGCCAGGCGGCAAGCTTAGCGTCGTCCACGGTTCCCATTTCGCCGTTTTCAAGGATGCCGACCTTTACAATATCCGTTTCGATCTCGCGCTCCGTGAAGTAGATCTTTACGGGGATAGGTTTTATATACGGAGTCGGCGAAGGCGAAGGCGCAGGCGTCGCCCCCGGGGAGGGCGAAGGCGCGGGCGTTCGGGGCTGCTCGGGTCTCGGGGTCGGCGGAGGCGTATACGGCTTTTTGATAAGAACATACTCCCTTATTGTGAGCACGGTCCCCGTTATCAAAAGCGCCGCAATCGCGATATACATTACTATATTAAAAATTCGAGTCGATGCTTTCATAGTAAAAAAAGTATAACACACAGCTGTAAAAGCGGCAACACAAAACACTTTCCCGGCTTATTGCGAACGATACGGCATAAATTAAACAATGATCAAGGAATACTCCGTCTCGTTTTTCCTAAAACTACCTTCAAAGCCATACTTCGGCTTGCGCTTTGCGCTTCTTGTGTTATAATTATTGTTTAATAAATTCAGGAGATTTGCCGATGGATTATAAAAAATTGTTAGCCCGCGCGATCGGCGAAAAGACGGGGTCAAGCAGCACCGAGATCGAGGGGTGGATCGAAACGCCTCCCGATCCGAAAATGGGAGATTACGCTTTCCCCTGCTTCCGGCTTGCGAAAACTTTGAAGAAAGCCCCGCCTCTTATAGCCAACGAGCTGTATTCGACCGTCAAATTGCCCGATTGTTTTTCGAAAATGCAGACTGCCGGCGGATATCTGAACTTCTTTGTTGAGCCTTCGGCTTTGGCGAGGGACGTTCTTGCCCGGGTCTTTTCCGAAGGCGAATCATTTGCCTCCTCAGGTGAAGGCAGGGGGAAGACCGTTTGCGTGGAGTTTTCATCCATCAATATCGCAAAGCCTTTCCATATCGGCCATTTAAGTTCGACGGTCATCGGCAATTCACTCAGCCGCATATATAAGCATCTTGGCTATAATACCGTCAGGATAAATCACCTGGGCGACTGGGGCACACAATTCGGCAAACTTATCGTCGCTTATCAAAAGTGGGGCGATAAGGAAACCGTTGAAAAAGGCTCTATCAGGGCGCTTTTGGATCTGTATGTCCGTTTCCACAAGGAAGCGGAGGAAAATGAATCGCTCAATGACGAAGCGCGCGCGTGGTTTCGCAAAATCGAGGATAACGACCCGGCCGCGATGGAGCTTTTCAACTGGTTCAAAGAGCTTACTCTTAAGGAGGACGGCAGGGTTTACGAAATGCTCGGCGTCGAGTTTGACAGCTACGCGGGCGAGAGCTTCTATTCGGATAAAATGGGAGCGGTCGTGGACGAACTGAGGGAGAAAAACCTTTTGATACAGGATAAGGGCGCGCAAATAGTTGACCTTGCGCCATATGATATGCCTCCCTGCATCATATTGCGCTCGGACGGAGCGACGCTTTATGCGACGCGCGACCTCGCAGCCGCAATATACCGCAAAAAGACGTACGATTTTTATAAATCGCTATATGTTGTTGCGTACCAGCAAAATCTTCATTTCAGGCAATTTTTCAAAGTTCTGGAGCTCATGGGCCATGAATGGGTTAAGGATTGCGAGCATGTGAATTTCGGCATGGTATCCATGGAGGAGGGCACGCTTTCCTCGCGCGAGGGAAAGGTGGTTTTTTTGGAGGAGGTTTTAAACGCCTCGGTTGAAAAAACGCTGGAGATCATGAAGGAAAAAAGCCCCGACCTTGAAGATAAACTGACCGCTGCAAGACAAGTGGGCGTCGGGGCGGTCATTTGGGGCGCGCTTTACAACAGCAGGATAAAGGACATCGTTTTCTCCTGGGACAAAGTTTTGAACTTTGACGGGGAGACGGGGCCTTACGCGCAGTATACTTACGCAAGATGTTGTTCGGTCCTTCGCAAAGCGGGGGAATTCGATGCGGGCAGCATCGATTATTCCGCGCTGACCGATACGGAATCGCAGGCTCTTTTGAAGGCAATCGGCGCGCTGCCGGATACCGTCAGGGAAGCCGCGTCGAGGAATGAGCCGTATCTTGTTTCCCGCGCGGTAATAGCGATTTGTTCGGCGTTCAATAAATTCTATTATGAAAACAGGATAATGGACGAAGACCCGTCCGTCCGCAACGCCAGGCTCGCGCTGACGGACGCCGTGCGCACGGCGGTTAAAACCGGATTGTACCTTGTGGGGCTCGAAGCGCCCGAGCAGATGTGACAAAGGAGAAAGTCAATGCTGGACATAAAAAGGATACGCCAAAATCCCGATAAGCTCACAAGAGCGATGGCAAAGCGCAGGAACAAAGGCGCGGACGTGACAGCTCTTTTGGAACTCGACTCTAAAAGGCGGCAGAGGCTTCAGGAAGCGGAATCGCTCAAAGCGCGAAGAAACGAGGTATCCTCTCAGGTGCCCGTTTTAAAAAAATCCGGCGGCGACGTTTCCGCTCTTCTCGAGGAAATGAAGGGCGTAGCCGACAGGATAAAGGCGCTGGACGAAGAGATCGCGGGCATGGATGAAACGCTTGCCGCAATGCTGCTCGGCATTCCCAACATCCCGCATGAGAGCGTCCCCGAAGGTGCGAGCGACGAGGACAATGTCGAGCTTCGCCGCTTCGGAGAAATCCCGCGCTTTGATTTTGAGCCCAAAGCTCACTGGGACATAGGCACCGACCTGGGTATTTTGGATTTTGAATCCGCCGGAAGGATAACCGGAGCAAGGTTCACAGTATACAGGGGCCCCGGCGCAAGGCTTGAGCGAGCGGTCATCAACTATTTTCTGGATACGCACATACAAAGCGGTTATCTTGAGATATTCCCGCCCTTCATGGTGAACAGGGCGTCCATGACCGGAACGGGCCAGCTTCCGAAGTTTGAGGAGGACGCTTTCAAGGTTTCGGATACGGATTATTTCTTGATCCCGACCGCGGAGGTCCCCGTAACAAACCTTCACAGGGAGCAGATTCTAGGCGCAGCGCAGCTTCCAATAAAATACTGCGCGTACAGCGCTTGCTTCCGCGCCGAGGCGGGCAGCGCGGGCCGCGATACCCGCGGCCTTATACGCCAGCATCAGTTCAACAAGGTCGAGCTTGTGAAGTTCACAAAGCCGGAGGATTCTTATGAGGAGCTTGAAAGTTTGACTAGGGACGCCGAAAAGGTGCTGGAGGGCCTCGGCCTGCCGTACAGGGTCGTCGTTCTCTCGACGGGGGATCTCGGCTTTTCATCAGCCAAGACTTACGACATTGAGGTATGGATGCCGAGCTACGGGCGGTTCGTTGAGATCAGTTCCTGCTCGAATTTTGAGGATTTCCAGGCAAGGCGGGCGCAGATACGCTTCCGCAGGGAAAAGGGCGCGAAGCCGGAGCTTGTGCATACGCTCAACGGCTCGGGCGTGGCAGTCGGGCGCACTGTGGCGGCTATATTGGAAAATTATCAGCAGCCTGACGGCAGCGTGAAGGTGCCGGAAGCGCTTATACCGTATATGGGGTGCAAAGAGATTCGTCAAGGTTAAGTTTCAAAAAGTTATAAGGCTCTGTTTTTCGGACTCACGGTTTTTCCCGTGAGTCCGATTTTTTCGGCCTGCGACGGATGTTCTCACAACAAAAGAAGCTCCGAAAATCGGAGCTTCTTCCGTTCTGCGACTGCTCTGCGTACACAGTACGCTCCACGGCAGCGAAGCCGCCTCTAAACGCACGAAGTGCTCTCCACATGTCTTGTTACACCGGAAGCAGCGTTATCATAAATCCGCCGGCAATAAAGCTCAGAATATTCGCCGCGATCGCGAACAGAGCGCGGCGTCCTTTTTTATGCTCTTTAACAGCCATGATTACGGCGGGTATCTCGATTGCGAGCACGAGGATCTCCATCAATATCAAGCCGAATATCCGGTAACCGCCGATTATTGAGCCCGTTGAAAGCGCCCAGTTGAGGACTCCCTGCGTTATGAGGTTGATTATCAAGAAGGCGAGCCAGCTTGCTTTTTTTCTGAATCCGAACAGGTAGAACAGAGAGCCCTCGATGAGCAGAGTCAGCGTCAAGCGCAGCGCGACAAGAACCGCGGAGCGGTAGGGCAGAGTGCCTTCCTTAAGAGTGCCTTTGGCAACGTCAAGCGTGAAAACATTATTGTAAGTCTGCTTCAGCGCGCCGAGCTCATATGTTTTGCTATTCGAGCCCATGCTCACAATAAGCGCAGACGGTTCATATTTGCGGCCGTAATAATAAAACACGTAATACGTTTCCCAGGCGGCTTTATTTACGTCCGGGCTAATCAGTCCGCTTTCGGTTTGGACTTCCATCGTTAAATCGTTCGGGGCGTTGTTGGCGATGACTATGACCGCAGGCGGTTCCGCGGAATTCGCCAAAGCTATCTGAGGCGGCAGAGTAAAAATAAAAACAG
>MWCU01000033.1 GCA_002070205.1 Firmicutes bacterium ADurb.Bin182
CACCTTCTTTAGGGCTGACGGGTCTTTACCGAAGCACTCGCACCAGATTTCCAGATTGCATACCAGCTTGCGCTGCACTGTGCCTTGTTTGCCGATGTCAGCAACACCAGTGCCGCTCAAAAAGTTGCGGCGCTCAAAAATGTCGAGCTCATCCCAGTTATCCGGCAGCAAGGTATCAAGGTACTTTCGCACCAGCCCTTCGCGCTCATCTGTCTCCATAGCATCCGCCTGTTCCGCGACTGCCAGCACAGCATCTTCGCCTTCAAGGTAGAGCTTTTCGCCTCGGCGATAGAGCACCAGCGTCTCAGCCCATATCTGAGCAACTTCATCCTTTGTAATCTGCCATGCCTTTTTTGTAGACTCACCGCTGACAGGAATAGGCCAGAAGCGCCGGTTGCCGGTGATATCTCGAAGAAAGCCGGACTCCGCATTTGTCGATCCGACAATGACGCACTGCCTCGGATGGCTTTCCACGCTTACGCCGTAGCTGGCGCGATACTTATCGTCCACACGGGAGATGAAGGACTTCACCGTTTCGACATCTGCCTTGCGCATTCCGGCAAGTTCGCCAAGCTCCAGTATCCAATAGCCCTGCAGTTTTTCGGGTCCTGCCTTGTCGCGCATATCCGTAAGAGTCAAGCTGTCCGAAAACCACTCGCCAGCCAGCTTTGCAAAGAAGGTCGATTTTCCGATGCCCTGAGGTCCGTTCAATATTGGAACACTGTCGAACTTTGTGCCGGGGTGATAGATTCGAGCGACCGCCGCCACCATTGATTTGCGACTGACTGCTCTTGTGTAAGTAGTGTCCGCCGCGCCGAAGTAATCAATGAACAACGTCTCCACACGGGGAGTGCCATCCCAAGCTGGCAGTTCCTCCAGATACTCCTTTATGGGGTGGTAGGCCTTTTCAGCGGCGACTGCCAACACAGCATCCTTCGTCTTGGTAGGTGAATAGAGGCCGTAGGTGTTTGACAGATACACCTTGAGGGCAGCGTTGTCGGAGTCGTTCCAGCCATCTTTGAGTTGTTCCCACGGCAGACCGCCCTTTGCGTCGATGCCGTCACGGTGACAGTTGAACGCGATGTGCTGCAGAGCCTCATCATGGCGCAGGATAATTACCAGATTATCGAGCGTATCCTTGACGTGCCCCTGTTTGTCCAGCACCAGCGCCTTCTGCCAATCGGCATCGGAGAAGTCGGCATTTGCCTGTTCCATGCGCTCCGTCGCAAGCTGCGACTTCACGGCATCATCCTTTATTGCAAAATCCGTCATAGCAGCAAAGGACTTTTTCTCATCGTCGCCGCCATATTTGTGTATACGCACGAGGTCAAAAGCGTTGAGCAACTTTCCGCAAGCAGGGTCTGTCGCATGATGGCTGTACGCAAACTTATCATCATAAATAACGACACCGGCGGTGCTTTCGCCGGAGATATAATCGTAGCGGCCTTCCATGACTGACGGAGCATAAATATCGGAGAGAAACCTGTCGATTGCTGCCGTAATTGAGTAGGTACGGCAGAAAGCTCCGACAACGCCGGACTTTGAGAGAGGGTCCTCCTGTGGCTTCTGGCTTGGCTTATTGACCTTGCTTTCCCGTGAGGTGGTAGGTAGCAAAGAGCAGTCCTGCCAATTTGGATGTGCTGCTAAAACCTTATCTGGGTCAAGAAGCTCACCGTCAAAGCATTCGCTGATGTATTCACCATTAGCCGGGCAGGTAGGCCAGTACATAAGCTGGTTTGGGATAAACGAGCACTCGTCGAACATATCAATTCCGAGTTCCGCAGCCATATAGCGTGAAACTGCCACAAACTCGTCTGCAGATACATCTCTTGTGAATGGAGCGACGATGCGGAGACGAGGTGCTTCCGGCGTGTGACTATGGGTTGAATAAACAGCACATTTGAAATTCAGCTTTTTCTCCAACGCTGCGACGAAATCCGGTGTAGCGTTATCGATGTCAGGCGTCCAAAGAGAGCGGCAGGACACATTTCCTACCTTACGGAGATTGTCTTGCAGGTGCCCACCGACGAAGCCACCTTTGTCTTTGATTTCATCGCGCTTGGGCTTTGGCAGCTTTGCGTATTCCTCCGCCGTTTCAGTAGTGCGTATCGGCGTTTTCAGCCGTTCGCATATAGCATCAAATGACATGGTCTTGTTTGACCAGAATTTAGCCTGACGGGAATTACCGAGGGCTATTTTTAACTCGCGCATAATCGCTGACCTCCTCGCAGCTTTCGTTAAAATATCGCAGGCGATAGTTTTTCCACTTCGCCCGTTTGATTTCAGACTCCATACCGGCTGAGATAACACCGCCGAACACCCATACCTCCGAGCACTTGCTCATCAGGGCGTTTCCGAAGAACAGCCCAAGCTCACGCTCCTTTGGGTTGCCATCGTCCAAGAACTGCGGAAAGAGCAGATGAGGTGCGATAGGGATATAGCCCTTGTCCACAGCATACCGGCTGTAGCCTTGTGCGGCTTTCACGTTACCTTCCACGTCACCCGAAAATGGCGAACAGATATACACGATAGGTCGGAAGGCACGAAGCGCACGTTCCTCTTTTTCAATCATTGTCATAGCTTCAAAGGCGGTAGGGTCGAAATAGCCCTCGCTGTTGAATTTGTTTATACTCAATGGGAACACTCCTTTCACGACGGGCTTCTTGTCCGTCTCTACTACCCACTGGAAAAAAGAAGCCCCGTCGTACAAAAATCCTCTAATCTTTTTTATAAAAATCCGTCTCGTAGCCATCGGCGCGGAGCAGTAAGCCCTTTGCCCACGGCGGAGTTCTGCCCATTTGCTCGCAAACCGCTGCTAAAGACATATGTGGATCAGCTTCGATGACAAGCTCGTCGTGTATATGCATGACGATGGAACAACAGCGTAGCGTCTTCATGGCATAGCAGAGAACGTCGCGGGAAGTCGCCTGAACGATGTTTTCAACGAGCTTCGGACCGTAGGAGTCAAGCCGCTCCCATTTCTTTGTGCCGCCGACGCCTTCGTAGGTAATGCAATGCCCGCCGAACTGGTTTTCGCCGATGCGCGGCTTTACATAGGCGAGCTGCCTGCCGGACGGGAGCACGATGAACAGCATCGCACTCTGGCAGTAGAACTTGATACCGTGAGTGACACAGATGCGTTTATCCCGAACTGCCTCCGTAGCGGCACGGTCAATATCCCACCAGAACTGCACAATGTGTGGATTTGCCTGTCGCCACGCTGTTACCAGCGGCTGAAGCTCATCTTCAGTCAAGCCCATATCGAGAGCCCCCATTGCCTTGAGCGCACCAACTGAGCCGCCATAACCCAGCGCAAGTTCTGCAATTTTGCCTTTCTGCCGCAAGTGACCGTTGATGCCATGCTTCTCGACCGGCACCTTGAACATCTGCGACGCGGACGCACAGTAAATGTCACCGCCGCCCTCAAACACATCCTGTCGCCATTTTTCTCCGGCAAGCCACGCAATCACTCGGGCTTCGATGGCACTGAAGTCGGAAACGATGAACTTTGCACCATCTCTCGGAATAAAAGCAGTGCGTATTAGCTGAGAGAGGGTATCCGGCACATCCTC
This sequence comes from Firmicutes bacterium ADurb.Bin182, assembly GCA_002070205.1. Lineage (GTDB taxonomy): Bacteria > Bacillota > Clostridia > Christensenellales > CAG-138 > MWCU01. The sequence goes on from MWCU01000033.1 coordinate 3,573, forward strand.
GTAGAGCATTTTAAGAGCATCAAAGTCGCCGACACGAACAAGACTGCGGGCTTCAGCTAAATCCTCCAGATGGTTTTGCGGTAGGTTTTGCATCTGGATGAGCCGACCTGCCCAGCGGCCTGTGCGATTCGCGCCGTAGAATTGAAACATCCCACGAGCACGACCGTCGACACATACTGCGTTTTCCATCGTCTGATACTTTTTTACCGACGATTTTGCAAGCTGCTGCCTGAGCATAAGTACATCGGCGAGTACCGGCGGCGCGGTCTTGAGCAGATCCACGACCGCTTTTTTGCCAAGTGTGTCGGTCTCCATGCCGTTGTCGGCAAGCCACTGCTTCATCTGCTGTACTGAGTTAGGATTATCGAGCTCGGTAATGTGCTTCATAGCGGCAGTGAGCTCGGAGCGGGAGCGACCGTCTATTTCGATAGCTTCCTGTACCAGCGCCATATCCAACGCAACACCTCGGTCGTTTATCTCTTGGTCGAGGTGATATTCGTCCCATATGGACTCCGACACTGGAAACTTGGCAAGCCGCGCCTGTATCGACATTTCTGACTCAACATCGCGAATGTTATATTTTTTGAACGCTGACCACTTGTCCGGAGCGTGATACGGATAATTTCTGGTTCTTTCACCGTTAGCTTTTGTGGGCGCACATGGCTGACAGAAGTATTTGATGAGGTCTTTGCCCTCGGTAAGCTTCTGCTTATCCAGCTTAAGCACCGCGCCTACGCCCTCCAGCGAAAGTGGCAAGCCCATCGTCGCCGCCCAAACCATAGAGCAATGCCAGGAGGCCGGATCAATGTACTCGCCAGTCGGCAGCCCAATAAAGCGAGAGAGGCAGACCCTCTCGAAGCTGGCGTTGAACGCCCACTTTGTCACAGCCTCATCGGTGAGAGCGGCAATAACATCGGCAGGGATTTTTTCGCCGCAGGCAAGGTCAACGACTTGTGCAGCACCGCCGTCCAAGCTATAGCCGAAAAGCAGAATCTCGAAATCAGGAGACTCCACATATCGGTAACAACCTGATTTGGAAAGGTTGATCGATGAGAAAGACTCAATGTCGATGCTCAAATTACGCATTTCAACGCCTCCATTTCTGCATTTGCCCTTGCTTTTGCCGCAGATTCGAGGGTTTTATACCAACCAATATATCTTCCGTTGAGAGACACTTGATAACCACCTGACTGCTGGGATACACCCTTGATACCGGTTTTATTGTCTATTCTTATTTGTCTTCGAAAATCGGTTTTTCCATTTATATATGCATGGTGCATGTTACCTTCATTAGTAGTCCACTCCAAGTTTTCAACTCGATTGTCCTTCTTGTTGAGATTTTTGTGGTTGACGACGTATTCTTTTGCCGATGGAGCACCAAGGAAAGTTATTGCTACAAGTCTGTGAACATAGAATCGCTTTTTAGTGTGATTCTGGTCTGAGAGTTGCACAGCTCGATAACCGTGCCCACTCTGAACATCTTGTCGGAGCTGGCCAGTGCGAAGGCTCATTATTTGTCCAACGTTATTTATTTGATAAAGCCCCTCATAGTCGGGAATGTCTCTCCATACTACATTTTTCATATAATCATCCTTTCACCCCATAAAGGGTGGCAGATTTACTCCGCCACCCTTGAGGTTCTGAGTCTTAGGCAAGAAAGTCCTCGTCATCGTCAGTGGCGAAGTCAGACTCAGCACTTACCTTACCGCCGAGAGGCTCACCGTCGCGCACCTTCTGCAGGTTGTTAAGACCGCAGGCGATGCCCTTGTTGCCGTTGCTGTTAAATGCGTAGAAGCTGATGCTGGCTCTACCGTACACGCCGGAATATACCTCGGAGCGGGTCAGAATCGGATTGCGGTCGGCATCCACGATGCCGGGGGCAGTAGTTGCATTAGCGTTGATGAAGTAGGCGTTGGCATAAGCTTCATCATCGGGGCGTTCCGTATCGCCGTCGCGGAGCGGAGTCTTGAGCGCTGCCAGCGGAGGCACGCTTTTGCCGTTACCCTTGAGCTTCGATTCGCCCTCGTGGTAAGCCGCCTCAATAGCCGCATTGATCTTGGCGACCGTTTTGGTGTCGGACTTCGGAACGATGAGACTGACGGAGAATTTCGGCGTACCGCCGTTGATGCTTTTTGCCTCCCAGACGTTGGCATAAGACCAGCGGGTGTTGGGACCAGTGATGACCTTCATCGGGTTGTTTACCTTGTTTGTGTTGTTATTCATAATCGTTTTCCTCCATAAAATCATTTTTGG
>MWCU01000034.1 GCA_002070205.1 Firmicutes bacterium ADurb.Bin182
AGTGGCTGGACGCGATGGGCGGCGACCGTCCGCTTTCTTTTCAGGAGCGGCTTCGTCAGACCATCGATGCTGTGCTGGAAAAGCGCCCCGCTGATTTTGAAGTGTTCCTCATAGAAATGCAGGCGAGGGGCTATGAGATCAAACGCGGCAAGCACCTCTCTTTTCGCACTTTGGGTCAGGAAAAGTTCACCCGATGCCGGGAGAAAACCCTCGGCGCCGACTACACCGAGGCAGCCATTCGCGAGCGCATCGCTGGGCGCAGGAGCGCGCCTGTTCGCCGTGGCGGTATTTCCAAGGCACCGGTGCAATCGGTCAGCCTGCTCATCGACATTCAGGAAAAGATTCAGTCAGGCAAGGGGCCTGGCTTTGAACGCTGGGCAAAGGTTCACAACCTCAAAGCGATGGCGCGGACGCTCATTTATCTTCAAGAGCAGGGGCTTGACCGCTACGATATCCTCACCGAAAAATCCGCTGCGGCCACCGCACGATTCAACTCGGGCTCGGATCGGATGAAGGATTTGGAGGCGAAGCTGAACGCCAACGCCGCCTTGCAGAAGCATATTGTTGATTACAGCAAGACCCGACAGACCTATATTGACTACCGCAAAGCCGGGTACAGTAAGAAATTCCGGTCCGAGCACGAGGCGGGCATCCTGCTTCATCAGGCAGCGAAGAAAGCCTTTGACGAACTGGGGCTGACGAAGATTCCCTCCGTCAAAAGCCTGCGGGCCGAGTACGCATCGCTGCTGGAGGAAAAGAAAAAAGCCCGCCTGGAATACACTCAGGCGCGCTCGGATATGAAAGAAATCCTTGTTGCAAAATCCAATGTAGACAGGTTCTTGGGAACGGATTCCCACGCGCAAAAGCGCGAACCCGACTCCCAGCACAGGTGACGGTGACTCGATTAGCGCCCCGAAAGGGGTGCGCAGCCGCTCCGCAACGCGGGGCGATCAATGGGGGTCTGGGGGCGAAAGCTCCCAGCAAGCAAAGCAGGCCAAGTGCGCAGCGCGCGCTGGTCTGCCTTGCTTGCCAACTGCATTCACCATTTTGGGGGAGCCTGATAAAGTCGGGCTAAGGAGCAATCAAGCTGCACATCTACGATTTCTTAATCTTCGCGGCTTTTGCGAGAAATGTACTCGCGCTCAGCAATGCATCGGCATCCGTGGATTCTAATAACACTTTTAGAACATCTGTGTCAAGAGCTTTACTGGGCTTGCGTTCCTCTGAACCGAAAACAATATAGTCTAACGATAAATCAAGGCGCTTGGCAATCCTAATCAAGGTATCAAGCGCTGGCTTTTGAAATGCGTTTTCAATTTTTGTATAGGAGCTTGCCGATAAATCTATCGCTTCGCAAAAGCTTTCCTGCGTAAACCCCAGTGCTACACGGCGGGCCTTAATGCGAGCGGTCATTTCCTTTATTTGAACCTCTGTCAAACGCTTCACCTCCGTCCACCATTTATTATAGTTAGCAGACGAAGGTTAGTGTATTCGTCATTGACGAATATTGAATAGTTCGGTATAATCGAAAGTGCCTATATTCGTCTGTGACGAATTCTACAATGGACTATATCGAAGAAAAGAGAGTGCTCATGACGGTTGTTGCAACTTACCAAGTTGATATAGATATTTACCATAATTCGAATACAAAACACGACGTTTCCTTAATCACGACAGAATACATCTGCGGGAATGATATCCTTGTGCATCTGCAGATGGGCAAGAATTTCGGCATCCGTTTGAACAATTTGATACAGTATCAATTTAAGGGCGGCAGAGTTGCGTTGGGAAATGAGCAGTTCATGGCGAGAAAAACCTATGGGAGAGGGAAGCCAAAGCCAATCACCCGCAGCACATTCGAGGAAAAGAGAAAGCGGTTTGATATAAGCCAAACCGCTGTGGAGCAAGAGATTTTAGAGGAGCATGCTTATATCGATAAGGCCGGTCATCCCGACGCAGTTCAAATTGCGATAACGATTAAAGATGGCGTGATGTCAGCAGTTATTAGCTTCAAGGATTCAGAGCAATATCAAAACTCTATTCTCCCAGCATGGTTGATGCGGTCACCTTAACAATCGAAAAATAGGCTATAGACTTCAATGACATCTGGTGTAGGATAATCGCAGGCTCTGCATTTTCTTTCACATTGAATGCTTTAGCCATTAACCTTCATGTCACTTGCAGAACAATAAAAGATACTCGGTAGCGCATAGTTTTTTATCGTCTTATCCTTCAAGTTCTTGAAGTTTATAAAGCCATACGGTATAATGAAAAAAAAGATCGGGTGATGCCATGATAAATTATCTAACGGTAAAAGAGGCCGGTGAAAAATGGGGCGTCAGCGGCAGAAGGGTTACGATGTACTGTGTCGAGGGGCGTATAGACGGAGCTTTGAAAAAGGGCAATTTATGGCTTGTTCCAAAAACCGCTGAAAAGCCCCCCGATGCCCGGCAAAAAAAGGGGACGCATGGAAACGGGTCAAGGAGGTGACGACATGGCAAAAGCGAAACAGGACATGAAAAGAGGCTTCGCGGCTTCCTTTCTTGCGCTGCTCCGCTCTAAAGATAATATCAACGTTCGCAATGTGCGCGTGAGCCACTTGAAATATATGCTGATCTTTCCTCTGGCACCTGTTTTTGCGAATATGCAGGGGGTGTTGTTCAGCGACTCAATACAGCTTTTTAACCTGGACGCCATGACACTTATGGGAAGCGCTTACTGCGTTGGAGCCGGAGTTTTGTTCGCGTTTACAAGTACAAAAAATATGGCGCTGGTTTCAAAGGCGTCTGCCCTCGTTACCGCCGCCGCCTTTATCGTATGGCTTCTACTTCCCGAAAGTCTGCCGAGCCTGCTGACGGCTATATTCTTTATGTTTGGCCTGGGGGGATGCGCGGCCTGCGCGTCGTTTGCCTATACATTTACGCTCAACAACACAGAGCGCCTGTTAGGCGCCGCGGCCATCTCATTATTCTTTGCGCTCAACCAACTCATTTCGGGACTTTCTTTATTATCGGGTGTTTTTGATAAAACGTATTTAGCCGCGCTTATTCTTGGCACCTGCGTTTGCCTGTCTTTTTATAAGGCGGAGGATTTTTCAGCCACGGAGAGCAGACCGAAAGCAAGTCTGAATCCGGCCCTTAAGCTGACCTTATATTTCTTTATTGCCCACTACTTTGTGGAGATATTTTATACCTATTTGCCGGGGTCCTCATCGCCAGCCGCTATGGCCGCGAACGGAGCTGTGGGCATTCTCGCCATCTGCCTTGCAGTGGCGTTGCAGCTTATCACCAGGCGCAGCGTCTGGACCATGTGCAACCTATTTTTTATTGCCATGATCTGCACTTACGGCCTTTACTTTATGCCGGAAGGCACCGCCTTGCGGAGCTTTGCCCGCTATATCCATGGTTTTGAACAGATGGGATATATCGCAGCCTACTATCTTCTCGGCTGCGTATTTAAAAAGC
>MWCU01000035.1 GCA_002070205.1 Firmicutes bacterium ADurb.Bin182
GACTGAAATAAATCTCCATCCGTCCCTTGACACTTTCCTTGAGTAAATGTGTTACCTATGTTTGACGCTTTAACAGCGGCTCCCGTAAAAACTCGTATTGTCGCTTGACAAAACCAGAACGGATGCCTAAACTAATATTAGCACTCCAGACGACGGAGTGCTAATATTACATCATGTTATATGGGGTGGTAAGTGATGGCAAAAAAACAGTTTAAGGCGGAATCCAAGCGTCTGCTTGATCTGATGATCAATTCTATCTATACACACAAGGAAATTTTCCTGAGGGAGTTGATTTCCAACGCGAGCGACGCGATAGACAAAATATACTATAAAGCGTTGACGGATGAGAATATAAGCTTTAATCCGTCCGATTACCATATCAAGGTCGAGGCGGATAAAAAGAACAGGATTCTGAAAATCACGGATACAGGAATAGGTATGACCAAAGAGGAACTTGAAGGCAATCTCGGCGTAATTGCAAAAAGCGGTTCGCTTGACTTTAAGAAAGAAAATGAAATCAAAGACGGGTATGATATTATCGGGCAGTTCGGAGTCGGTTTTTATTCGGCTTTTATGGTAAGCGATAAAGTAACCGTAATCAGCCGCGCTTTCGGCAGCGAAACGGCTTATAAATGGGAGTCGAGCGGCGCGGACGGATATACCATTGAGCCTTGCGAAAAAGAAAATATAGGAACGGAGGTAATACTTCAAATAAAACAAAATACCGAGGACGAGGAGTATGACGAATTTCTTGAGGAATACCGCCTTAGAGCCTTGATAAAGAAGTACTCGGATTTTGTCCGCTATCCCATAAAAATGGACAAGACGGTCAGGAACAAAAAGGAAGGCACAGGGGACGAATATGAGGAGCATATCGAGGAGCAAGTAGTTAACTCGATGGTTCCCATATGGCGCAGGAATAAAAACGAGCTGACCGGCGAGGATTATGAAAAGTTCTATTCCGAAAAGCATTACGGTTTCGATAAGCCCGTTAAGTACATCCATATCTCCGCGGACGGAGCCGTTCGGTATAATTCGATTTTATATATTCCGGAAAAGATGCCTTTCGATTTCTATACGAAGGAATTCGAAAAGGGCCTTGAACTCTATTCGAGCGGAATTTTAATAATGAACAAATGCCCCGACCTGCTGCCCGATTATTTCAGTTTTGTTCAGGGAATGGTGGATTCCGAGGATCTGTCCCTCAATATCTCAAGGGAGCTCTTACAGCATAACAGGCAGCTTAAGCTGATCGCCAAAAACATAAAAAACAAAATCAAAGCGGAGCTGCTGGGGCTTTTAAGCAGCGAGCGCGAGAAATATGAGGCTTTCTTCAAATCCTTCGGAAGGCAGCTTAAATACGGAATCTACAGCGAATACGGAATGAACAGGGAGGACCTTGAGGACCTTTTGATGTTCTATTCATCCACGGAAAAGAAGATGGCAACGCTCAACGAATATGTCGGCAGGATGAAGGAAAATCAAAAGTACATTTATTATGCATCGGGCGAAACGACGGAGCGGATAGACAACCTTCCTCAAACGGAGCTTGTAAAGGACAAGGGATATGAAATACTCTACTTTACCGATGACGTCGACGAATTCGCCATCCGTATGCTGAGAAGCTATAAGGATAAGGAGTTTAAATCGGTTTCGGACAACGATCTGGGGCTTGAGCCGGATGAGGATAATAAGGAAGCCGAAACCGACCCGGTCGACAAGGAAATGTTTGATTTCATGAAGGACGCTCTGAAAGACAAAGTTCATGCCGTAAGGCTTTCCAAACGGCTGAAGAGCCATCCGGTCTGCTTGGTAAGCGAAGGCGTCTTATCGATTGAAATGGAGAAGGTGCTCAATACCATGCCCAACAATCAGGGCGTTGCAGCGCAAAAGATATTGGAAATCAACAAAAATCATGATATTTATGCGACTTTAAAGGACGCGTTTTTGAATGACAAGGATAAATTGACTCGGTATACGAATCTGCTCTACAATCAGGCATTGCTGATGGAGGGACTTTCGGTGGCGGATCCGCTGGAATTCTCCAATGAAATATGCAAGCTGATGATATGAATGCGTTAGAGCAGATCCCGGGTATTTTACTATGGCTTCTGACAAAAAGGAGGGTAGGTAGATACCCTCCTTTACTGTATGGGGATTGTATGAGGATAATTATTTTTTGTTTTTTCCCTTCAATGCATTCAGCACATCATCCGGGGTAATGGGCATCCTTGTGAATCTGCATCCTATTGCATTGGCAACCGCGTTGGCGATAGCGGGCGCTCCGGGCACCATAACAGGCTCTCCGATACCGCGTGCTCCGTACGGTCCGGTCAGCTCGGCATTCTCCGCAACCTTGACTATCAACTCGGGTATATCGTAAGCCGTAGCGATTTTATAATCAACAAAATTCTTGTTGAGAATATGACCGTCCTTCAGCTTCAGTTCTTCCCACAGCACAGTGCCCATAGCCTGGACCATAGCTCCTTCAACCTGGCCTTGATATGTCAATGGGTTGATAACTTTCCCGGGATCAAAGCAGCTGACCATTTTCAGCACCTTTATGAGCCCTGTCTCGGTATCGACTTCGACCTCCGCACCGTTAAATCCGATCGTCCAGAATGCGACGGGGTGCTCGCCCATTCCCGTGTACTTATCCGCGTTCATGTTGTTGGGAACCACAAAAGTGCCGACGCCTATGGCCGGACCGCCGACTCCGCTCCCGTCGGGCAGCGTAAGCCCGAGAGCGAAAGTTTGTATCGGCACTCTGTTCTCGGGGTGCATCTTGTTTACTACAAAACCGTTTTGGAATTCGAGCTCGCGTTTATAAGCGCACATTTTGATCTGCGCAAGTTCGATGACCTTTGATTTCAAATCTTCGGCGGCAAGCTTGACGGCATTGCCCGCGCAGTATGTCGTGCGGCTTGCGACAGTCTGCCATTCATAAGGCGTATGATCCGTATCGCCGGTTCGGATCGTGATATTCTCGGGCGGTACGTCCAGCACTTCCGCGGCTATTTGAGTAAGCACGGTATCCGAACCCTGGCCTATGTCCATCGCGCTCACCATAAGGAAGAACGTACCGTCCTCGTTCATGCGGATGATTGCGGAGCTTGCGACGTCGGTTGGCATGGACGGCGCTTTCCAGCACGCGGCGATGCCTTTCCCTCTCAGCTTAACAGGGGAGGTATTGACGCAGGGTTTATCATACTCGATTTCTTTCAAAACCGTTTCAAGGCAATCATGATACCCCGATACTATCATTTTTTCGCCTTGGCCCGTAATGCCGCCTTTGCGCAGTCCGTTGATGCGCCTTATCTCGACTTCACTGATGCTCGTTTCTTTTGCTACTATATCGATGTTTTGTTCGATAGCAAAATGGATCTCGCACATGCCGAATCCTCGGTACGGACCGCCCACAGGATGATTTGTGTAAACACAGTAGCTGTCGGTCCAGATATTGTCAACGTCATAGGGCCCGGGCGAAGCGTAACCCGCTGCCTTGACTATGTTCACCCCGTATTCCGTATAGGCTCCGCCGTCCCATATGAATCTGTTTTTGAGGGCTACTATCTTCCCGTCCTTTCTTATTCCGGTCTTGATGGTCGCATGCAGCCCCTGGCGAACGTAAGCGTTTTCAAACTCATCCTCGCGGGTGTAGACCAGTTTGACAGGCCTTCCCTGACAGCGTTTTGCAAGGGGAATGACAATGCCTTCAAGGGTCGTGCCGGCTTTAGAGCCGAAACCTCCGCCGACGGCCTGCGATATTACTCTGATTTTATTCAGCGGGATATCAAAAGAGGCGGAGAGGGCCTGGCGCACTGCATAAGGTGACTGGCAGCTCGCCCAAACAGTCATTCTCCCGTCGGATTCATACAGAGCGATCGCCGCATGGGGTTCTATGGGAACGTGCTGGATATGAGGTATAAAGAAGCTGTGTTCGGTTACAAAATCGGCCGTCGAAAACGCGCTGTCGACATCGCCCTTTCTGAGTTTATAATGATGCGAAATATTTGTGCCCGGCTGAGGGAAAAAGATCGGAATAACTTTGTAACTTCCGAGGTCAGGGTGAATCAGCGGAGCATCTGGCTTCATTCCGTCTATTGCGTTGGTGACCGCAGGAAGCTCTTCGTAATCGACTTTGATAAGCTCGACTGCCGCTTCCGCTATATCCAAAGTTTCTGCGGCGACTGCGGCAACGGCTTCTCCGCAGTATTTCGCCGTTCCGACCGCCAGGAAATTTCTGTCCTCAAGGTACAGGCCGCCGCGCTTTTTATAATCTTCGCCGGTTATGACGCATTTTACGCCCGGCAGCTTTACGGCTTCACTGATATCGATATTGAGGATTTTCGCATGGGGATAAGGGCTGCGTTTTACTTGTGCATAGAGCATGCGCGCAAGCTTTACGTCGCTTACGAATGTCGCTGAACCCGTAACTTTCTTATAGGAATCTACCCTTTGTAACGATTCGCCTACATACTTCATATGCGTTTGCCTCCTTCATAATGAGAAGCAACATCCTCAATGGCTTCTATGATGCTCTTGTACCCCGTGCAGCGGCACAAGTTTCCGCTGATGCCCTTCATGATCTGTTCACGTGTCGGATGAGGATCTTCATCAAGCAGCGCGGTTGCCGTCATCAAAAATCCGGGCGTACAAAATCCGCATTGAAGCGCCGCATGAGCGATAAAAGCTTCCTGAAGCGGGGAGAGTTTCCCGTTTTTAGATAACCCTTCAACGGTTGTGATATGCTTTCCGTCAAGCTCCGGAGCCAGAACCAGACAGCCGTTGACAGGTTTTCCGTCCATTATGACAGTACATGCTCCGCATTCGCCTGCCGAGCATCCGTCTTTTGCGCCAGTAAGATTCAGCATATCTCTCAGGACATACAAAAGAGTCATATTCGCGGGAACATAAAGTTCAACGGGCTCTTCATTCACAAAAAAACTGACTTTGTACTTCAAATCGATCCCTCCTTATGAAGCAAACCGCTCAAGGCCGCGGCGGACGATAAGCGCCGACATATCTAAGCGGTATTGCCTTGAAGCGCGCACGTCGTCGATGGGCGATATCTCGCTTTTTGCGAGTTCCGCAGCCTCTGCTATCAGTGAAGCCGTGAGTTTCCTGCCCGACAGCAGCGCTTCGGTCTTTTTAAGACGCACGGGTGTGGGAGCGACGGCTCCGAGCGCGATGCGGTATTCGCCGCCTGTTTTCGCGACGGTTCCGCAGACGGTCGATAGATCGACTTCATGGCGGCGCGATATCTTGAAAAATTCTCCTTCGATTCCCGGGATGTGCGGAACGCGGATCCCGGTTACGATCTCGCAGGGTTTAAGATCCACTTTACGCACAAAGGTTATGAATTTGTCTATGGGAATTTCTCGTTTGCCTTCGGAGCCTTCCGCCTCGATAACGGCGCCGCATACATATAGAGGAGTGGCGGTATCGGCAAGAGGCGATGCATTGACGATGTTTCCCGCGCATGTCGCGCGGTTTCGAAGCTGTTTTGAACCGACAGATTCGGCCGCTTGTGCGAGGAAAGGATAAAAACGCTTTACGTATTCATTTTCCGCGATCTCGTTAAGCGTTGAGCATGCGCCGATAAGCAATCCTTTTGATTCGGAAAACTCTATGCCATATAACGCTTTGATGCGTTTGATATCGATGACGCATTCAGGGCTTATCAATTTGTCCCTCATGCGTATTATGATATCGGTGGCGCCTGCCATAATAACCGCAGAGCTTTGGAACTGCTGATAGATGCTGATGGCGTCCTTGATTGACTCGGGCGCCTGATACAAGAAATCTTTCAAAATGTATGCACCTCCGTTTCTGTTTTGATTAGATCCCTGCTTCTGTATTAAAATATATATATACGACCCTTTGGAACGAAGTATGAGACCCGCCTTTTAATACCGGAATATGTTTTGAGTTAATGAGGCGAACCTGTTATGCTTTGCAATAAATGGCCGGCGAAAGCCCGGACCGGGCAGCTATGACAGTAATGAGATTAATATGTTTTCGTCTTATATCTATCATACTAACAGAACCTGAAATATTCAAGATAAAAAGACCAGATATTACAAATTTCGCAAGCTCCTGCAGCCCTTCTTTAGAAATCCGTAAAGCCGCCGCGACCGCATTCTGTAAACAAAAATCCCCGCTGCATTTCTGCAGCAGGGGATTTCGCTTTTTTACCTATGCTTCAACGTTCTTTCCTTCCTTCTTTTCGACCTTTCCGGCTTGCGTTTTATCTTTTTTAACGCCGATGCTGAGAATAAGATTGAGAAGGATTCCGAATACCGCAGCGCCTGCGATACACGGTACGCTAAGGCCGAATACGGGGATATTTCCGCCGAATCCGTACTGTCCGCCCACGCCGATGATCATGATGGTTGCAATGACCGCAATGTTTTTGGAACTGAACAGATCGACTTTTTTATCCAGCATTATCGCTACGCCCTGAGCCGCGATCGCGCCGAACAGATAGATTTCAAGTCCGCCTATTACAGGCTGAGGTATTGCATATATCGCATTGATCAAAGGTGAGAAGAAGGAAATGATCATGGCAATGACTGCCGCCGTAAGAATAACGGGAACGGAGAAAACTTTGGTGATTGCCATAGCGCTGATGTTTTCACCGTAGTTGGTGCCCGCGGGACCGCCGACTGCGCCCGCTACCATATCGCCTATACCGTCACCGATCAAGTTTAAGCCGAGCTTGCCTGCAATGTCATACCTTTTATCGCCTTTTTTCTTCGCGAGGTCATTGACATAAATATCGAGCTGGTAAACGTGTGCTGTAGATTCGGGGATGGTCGCGATAGCTATCGGCATTATGGCAGCAACGGCCATAAGCGAAGGTTTTGGCAGCGTGAATATGGGCAGCGCGAACAGATTGCTGCTTGCGGTTTCGGGCAGCACTTTAAAGAAGTCTAGGCCTGTCGCCCATTTGATTATAAATGAGGCAAACACGCCTACCAGTGGCCCGAGCAGCAAAGGCAGCTGGCTCCAGAACCCTTTCAGATATACCGAGAAGAGGATGGTCGCAAACAGCGTGATAAGGGAAATGACCCATGCTAAATTGGACCCGAGCACTTGTGAAGATTCCGGTACGGATCCAGGCACTGCGGCGGCGTCCGTGATCGCTACTGCCGCAAGCGTCAGACCGATCGCCATCGCAATAGGTCCCGTTACCGTTGCAGGAAGGACCTTGTCGATGGTTTCCTTGCCAAACCACTTAACGATAAATCCGGCCGCGATGGATACCAAGCCGGATAAAACGATACCGAACTGAGCTATGGCTATCTTTTCGTTCAGCGCGGTTCCGGCCAAAGCTTCAGCCGACATGATACCGATAATGGCAGGAAGATAGGAGAAGCTCGATCCGTAATACAGCGGCAGTTTTCTTCCCGTAATAAGGATGAAGCAGATTGTTGCAAGACCGCTTGCAAAAATCGTCGTGGAGACATGGAAACCCGTTAGCAGCGCAACAGCTATCGTCGCAGGGAACATGACGATGACCTGCTGAATGGCGTACAGAAGAAGCTTCCATATGGGCGGTCTTTCGTCGGGGAGATACCCGATTGCCTGATTCTTCAATGACATTTGTTGACCCTCCTGTTTTATTTAAAAACGCTGTGCAGCGTTTTTTTCGGTTCCGGAAAAATTCAAGAGAACGTTCAGGAAACAAATATTGGTCAAATGCTTCAGGTCTTTCAGAGCTCTTCAATTGCGGTCGCGGTTTGTTTAAGCGATTCGGGGACTGATACAGTTTAAATGGTAAATGCTTTTAGACTCGTCTGTGCTTTTATAATATTACCACCATTTGGGTCTGGCTGTCAATGTACACAGCACTGAAGGGAATATGAATTTTCGGCAAAGGATCATCTAAATTCTTGACAGTGAATTCTTAATTTGCTATAAATAATTAAATTAACTAATTAGAAGAACTAATTAGAAAGCTTAACGAAAGGACAGTCCGCATGCGAGATAGCTTTTCCGTGACGCTGAATGAGCTTTTGGTCAACACCTATCGAACCGTTCTCAGGGTCGAAGAACAAATGATCAAGAACATGAACGGAATTGACCTTAGCATAAATGAATTGCATATGCTTGAGTTTATCGGAAACAGCGAGGAAGGAGCAACGATAAGCGATATTGCGCGCGTGATGGATATAACGCTTCCTTCGGTAACCGTAGCCATCAAGAAACTTGAAAAAAAGGGATATATCCAAAAAATAAAGTGCAAAGACGACGGGCGCATAGTTCATGTCATACTGACCAGGACGGGCAAAAAAATAGACGCCATGCACAGATATTTCCATGAACAAATGATACGGAACATCTCAAAAGAAATCCGGGAGGACGAAAAAGAGCTATTGCTGAAAGCAATGGTCAATTTGAACGAATTTTTTAAGAAGAAGCTTGCCGCGATGAAAAGCGGCAGAACAACTGTCCCGAAAAACAACGAAAAGGATTTATTGACATGAGAATTACGGGAACCGGCAGCGAACTGCCGAAACGCGTCGTTACGAACGACGAATTGATGACTTTCCTGGACACAAGCGACGAGTGGATCACGTCGAGAACCGGAATTTCAAAACGGCGGGTATTATCGGACGAGTCTCTGGACAAGCTCGCCGCTTCCGCCGCGGCTAAAGCGCTTGAAAATGCCGGGATAGGCGCAAATGAGCTTGACCTGATGATCTGCTCGAACGTAATGGGACCTTATATCACGCCGGGGCTGAGCTGCATCGTGCAGGGACTGATAGGGGCGCATTGCCCTTGCTTTGATATAAACGCGGCATGCGCGGGATTCATTTATGCGCTTGACATGGCCAAAGCATATCTGGACAGTAATAAAGCCGCCAATATACTAATCGTCAGCGCGGAAGCCGTTTCCCATATGACAGACTGGAATGACCGGGCTACATGCGTTCTGTTCGGGGACGGTGCCGGGGCCGTTGTCGTATCAAAAGGCGAAGGACTGCGGGCTGTCCGCCTGGGCACGACGAGCAACACGGAGGTTTTGTATCAGAAACAAATAACCGGAAACAGCCCGTTTGAGCTCAATCAAGTAAAAGACCCTTCTCTGGTAATGAACGGGCAGGAAGTCTATAAATTCGCTGTTTCCGTATCGGCCGAGGATGTAAAGGCGGTACTTGAGCAATCCGGCATTCAGGCTCAGGACGTAAAATACTTTTTGCTTCATCAGGCAAACCACAGAATACTGGAAGCCGTAAGGTCAAGGCTTCATCAGGGGAAGGAAAAGTTCCCCGTAAACCTTGACAGGCTCGGCAATACGTCCTCTGCCAGCATACCTATACTTCTTGACGAACTCAACAGGCAGGGAAAGCTCAGCGACGGCGACATTTTGGCTATGAGTGCGTTCGGCGCGGGTCTTGTGAACGGAGCATGCGTTATTCAATGGAATTTTAAATAAATAAACACGGAGGACAAAAATCATGACATTCGAAAAAGTAGCAAAAATTATCGCGGATTTTAAGGAAATCGATGTGAGTGAAATCACAATGCAGACGACACTGAACAAGGATCTGGGGCTGGACAGCCTCGACACGGTCGAGCTTATTATGTCCTTTGAATCGGAATTCGGCATTACGCTTGAACCCGACGCGAGCCTCCAGACTATAGGGGACGTCGTGAGCATGATCGACAAGGAGACGAAAAAGTGATTCATTCCGGGATTTGCAGTTTATTGGGTATCCGGTATCCGATATTCCAGGGCGGGATGGCATGGGTTTCCGATGCTTCATTAGCCGGAGCGGTATCGGACGCCGGGGGGCTGGGGATCATTTCCGCAATGAACGCGAACGCCGATTACCTGAGAACCGAAATACGAAAACTGAGGCAGATGACGAATATGCCGTTTGGCGTGAACATCATGCTCATGAGCCCGTTTGCGGACGAGGTTGCAAAGGTGGTAGCGGAGGAGAGAGTTCCCGTTGTGACGACGGGCGCCGGTCTTCCTTCAAAATACATGAAGGCATGGATCGAATGCGGAATAAAGGTTATCCCCGTCGTTCCCTCAACAGGTATCGCGAAAATGGTCGAGAGGATGGGTGCGACGGCTGTTATAGCCGAGGGCGGCGAGTCCGGCGGCCATGTCGGAGACCTTACTACCATGACTCTGGTTCCTCAGGTATGCGACGCGGTTCGCATCCCCGTGCTTGCTGCGGGTGGCATCGCCGACGGACGCGGTATTGCCGCCGCTTTCATGCTGGGCGCTTCAGGCGTACAGTGCGGCACCAGGTTTTTGGTCGCAAAAGAATGCACCATCCATCAAAACTATAAAAAACGGGTGCTGGAAGCGAAGGATATAGATACTATGGTAACCGGCAAAAGGCTCGGCCACCCCGTGAGGGCTTTAAAAAACAAGTTTACCAAGGAATTTTTCAATAAAGAATACGATTCTTCTGTTTCGAACGAGGAGCTTGAAGCATTCGGCGTCGGCGCTCTGAGACGTGCCGCGGTCGAAGGCGATGAAACGACGGGGAGCTTTTTAGCCGGTCAGGCGGCCGCGATGGTTAAAAAGGAGCAGACAGCAAAGGAGATCATCGAAGAGATGTTTGCCGAAGCGGAAGCTGTTTTAAACGGGGCCCGAAAATGGATAAAATAGCTTTTCTGTTCGCCGGCCAGGGTTCGCAGTATCCGGGCATGGGAAAAGAACTGTACGAAGGCTCGCAAAAAGCCCGGGAGGTTTTCGATACTGCCGAAAGGCTTTTGCCCGGAATAATCGAGCGATGTTTCTTCGGAACGAAAGAAGAACTGTCCGTAACCGTCAACACGCAGCCCTGTCTCTATACGCTTGATTATGCCTGCGCTGCGGCCCTTTCGGAAATCGGGATACGGGCTGACTTCGTTGCGGGGTTTTCGCTCGGTGAGCTGGCCGCCGTCGCTTACAGCGGGATGATTTCTTTTGAATCGGGCATTCGCTTGGTAAGCGAACGGGCGAGATTGATGCACAAGTGTTCCGGGGAGAACCCGGGAGCAATGATCGCGGTTCTCGGATTGGATGCGGAAAAGGTAAAAAGCATTTGCGAGGAGTTCGAGCGGGTCTATGCGGTGAATTTCAACTGCCCGGGGCAAACTGTCGTCGCGGCAGGCTGTGAGGAGCTGAGCCGCTTTACGGACAGGGTCTCGGAATCGAAAGGCAAGGCGATACGCCTTCCCGTAAGCGGAGGATTCCACTCACCGTTTATGGATAAGGCCGCCGCGGAATTTTCTGATGTTTTGAGAGATTGCAGTTTTTGTGATCCGTCCGTGCCGGTGTACTCCAACGTGACGGCGCTTCCTTATTCAAGCGACCCGAAGGATCTTTTATGCCGCCAGATCAAAAGCCCGGTGCTCTGGCAAAAGACCGTCGAGAACATGATATCGGACGGCTGTACCGTTTTTATTGAGGCAGGAGCGGGCAGGGTCCTTTCGGGGCTGGTTAAAAAAATCAGCGGAGCCGTTACCGTCTGCAACGTGGAGGACATTGAAAGTCTTAAAATTGCGGCTGACGTATTGGGAGGAAAAAGTAATGCTTAAAGGTAAAAATGCGCTGATAACGGGCGCGTCAAGGGGCATCGGCAGAGCTGTTGCGCTTAAGCTTGCGTCCGAAGGCGCGAATATTGCCATAGTCTACGCGGGCAATACGCAAGCGGCGATGGAAACGCGGGACGAAGCAAAAGAATTCGGCGTAAACGCGGAATGTTACATGTGTGATGTTTCCGATTATGAAGCGGTCGGGGAAACGATAAAAAAAATAAATGATCAGCTCGGTATTATACATATTTTAATCAATAACGCAGGCATCACATGCGATAAACTGGTCATGCGGATGTCGGAAAGCGATTTCTCAGGCGTAATAAACGTTAATCTCAAGGGCGCTTTCAATCTGATTCGTCACACCTCAAGCGGTTTTGTGCGCGCAAAAGCCGGCAGGATCATCAACATTACTTCCGTAGCGGGCATACGGGGAAATGCAGGCCAGGTCAATTATGCGGCCGCAAAGGCAGGGCTTATCGGGATGACCAAAAGCGTTGCCAGGGAGCTTTCGGGCAGGAATATCACCTGCAACGCGATTGCTCCGGGTTTTATCGAGACGGATATGACGAATAACCTTCCCGAGGATATAAAAAACGAGTATCTAAAGTCCATTCCTCTAGGGAGGTACGGAACTCCTTCGGATATTGCGGAGCTCGCCGCGTTTTTGGCATCCGATAAAGCTGCATATATCACAGGCGCCGTGATAGCGGTAGACGGCGGACTGAGTATGTAAGGAGAGTTTTTATGAGACGTGTTGTTGTAACCGGATTGGGCGTTATTTCGCCCGTCGGAAATTCAGTAAATGAGTTTTGGACCGGGCTGATAAGCGGCCGATGCGGTATAGATTTTATAACAAAATTCAATACGGAAGAATTCAAGGTAAAGATCGCGGCTGAAGTCAAGGATTTTGACCCTTTAAAGTACGGAATGGAAAAAAGCGATGTGCGCCGTACCGACCTATATTCGCAATATGCGCTTGCCGCCGCGTATCAGGCAGTGCAGGACAGCGGTTTGGCGGGCATTGAGCCCGAACGTCTGGGCGTTTACGTAGGCTCCGGAATAGGAGGGATGATCACTTTCGTTCAGGAAACCGAAAAGCTTATGACATCGGGTCCCAAAAGGATCTCGCCCTTTTTTATACCGATGATGATAGGGAACATCGCCTCGGGCAATATCGCAATCAAGTATAAAGCCCAAGGCCCTTGTTTGCCGGTGGTTACGGCATGCGCCACCTCAACGCACGCGATAGGCGAAGCCTATCGCGCAATAGCGCACGGTTACGCGGATGCCATAATAGCAGGCGGAGCCGAGGCTACTATCACTCCTCTCGCAATAGCCGGATTTACAAATTGCATGGCGCTTTCCACAACAAACGATCCGCTGAACAGCTCGCTTCCGTTCGATAAACGCAGGGACGGATTCGTGATGGGCGAAGGGTCGGGCGTCATTGTGATTGAGGAGTATGAGCTTGCAAAAAGTCGGAGCGCGCGGATATACGCGGAGATCTGCGGATACGGAAATACGTGCGACGCTTACCACGTCACCGCTCCCGACCCGGAAGCGAAGGCGGGGACGCGCGCCATTTGGCTCGCGTTGGAGGAGGCAGGCGCGTCTGACGATGATTTGATCTACATCAACGCTCACGGCACCGGAACGCCTCTGAACGACTCGACCGAGACGAAGGCCGTAAAGCAGGCTATGGGAGAGGATGCCGCAAGGCGCGCAATGATAAGCTCCACTAAGTCCATGACAGCTCACATGCTCGGCGCCGCCGGAGCGGTCGAAGCCATTGCCGCGCTGCTGGCGCTTTACAACGGCGAAATACCGCCGACCATAGGGCTTAAGGAGCCCGACCCCGAATGCGACCTCGATTATGTTCCAAACAGAGCGCGCAAAGCGGATTGCACGCTTGCCCTTTCCACTTCCCTTGGCTTCGGCGGACATAACGGCTGCCTTGCATTCAGGAAAGTTTAAATACACGAGGTATGATGTGAATATTGAAGATATTGAAAAACTTGCATGTATCGTGCAGAAATATAACCTTTCGAGATTGGACGTCAGCGACGGCGACATAAAACTCAGGCTCGAAAGCTCTTTATGCGGGGCGGAAACAGAGCAGCGGACCGTTGCGCCGAGTCCTGCCGGGCAGGTAAATATTCCGGTAATAAAGGATCCCGGCATAGATTTCAACGATATCAAGGAGATAAAATCTCCCATGGTCGGAGTATTTTATGCGGCGCCGTCGCCCGATTCCGCTCCTTTTGCAACGATCGGCAGCAACATCAAAAAGGGCGATGTGCTGTGCATTATTGAAGCCATGAAGCTGATGAACGAAATTTGTGCGGAGATCGAAGGACAGATAGTGGATGTCTGCGTTTCGAACGGGGACGTTGTCGAGTTCGGCCAGACGCTTTTCAAGGTGATATGAGGTTTAGTATGAACAGAGATGAAATAAAGGAGTATTTGCCGCATAGGGAACCCATGCTTCTGGTTGACCGCGTTGAGCTTGAGGCTGACGGGTCCGCGCGGGGAGAGTATCATGTGAGGGGTGACGAATGGTTTCTTCAGGGCCATTTCCCCGGCAACCCTGTCGTGCCCGGCGTTATATTGCTTGAAATCATGGCGCAGTCGTGCTGCGTGCTGCTTCTTGATAACCTCAAAGGATCGACCCCTTACTACTCGGGTATCGATAAGGTCAAGTTCAGAAAGCAGGTCCATGCCGGCGACACGATAGAAATTTCCGCCAGAACGGAAAGATCCATCGGCGCGTTTTACTTCGCGAACTGCACGGCGATTGTCGATGGTGCGCTGTGCTGTGAGGGCAGGCTGTCGTTTGCGGTGGTGGAAGGAAGATAGCGATTGTTTTCGAAAATATTGATTGCCAACCGCGGCGAAATCGCGGTACGTATAATACGCGCATGCAATGAAATGGGCATCAGAACGGTCGCGGTGTTTTCCGAAGCGGACTGTGACGCTTTGCATGTCAATATGGCCGATGAGAGCTTTTGCATAGGTCCCGGCCCCGTAAAGGACAGCTATTTGAACGTTAGCGCAATACTCACGGCGGCGGTTCTCAGCAAAGCGGAAGCGATCCATCCGGGCTACGGACTGCTGTCCGAGAATTACAAGTTTGCCCAAATGTGCGAGCAATGCAATATCGCATTCATCGGACCTCCGTTCGATATAATCAAAAAGATGGGCGATAAGGATGCCGCGCGCAAGCTTATGAAGGAAGCAGGCGTACCCGTCATACCCGGTTCGGGCATCGTAAAGGATATTCATGAAGCGAACGAGTGCGCGAAACAAATCGGTTTTCCTTTGCTTATAAAGGCCAGCGCGGGCGGAGGCGGAAAAGGCATAAGGAAAGTGGATAAAGAGTCCGATTTTGAGAAGGCTTTTTTTGCCGCTTCCGCTGAAGCCAAAAACGCTTTCGGCGACGAAAGGGTTTATTTGGAAAAATACCTGAGCCCGGTGAAGCACATCGAAATGCAGGTCATGTGCGATAATTTCGGCAATACGGTTTGCCTTGGAGAGCGCGAATGCTCCATGCAGCGCAAGAATCAAAAGCTTATCGAGGAAAGCCCTTCGCCGGCGGTAACGGAAGAACTCAGGCAAAAGATAATCAAAGCTTCCTTGCTTGCCGTGAAAGCGGTCGGGTACCGGAATATCGGCACTATAGAGTATTTGCTTACCGGTGACGGGAATTTTTACTTCATGGAAATGAACACCCGTCTGCAGGTCGAGCATCCTGTGACCGAAATGGTAACGGGCGTCGATCTTGTGAAATGGCAAATCCGCCTGGCGGCCGGAGCCGAGCTGGAATTTTCGCAAAGCGATATTAAGATGAAGGGCTGCGCCATCGAGTGCCGTATAAACGCGGAAGACGCTCTGCACGGTTTTCGCCCATCAAGCGGCAGGATAACGCTTCTGCATATTCCGGGCGGGCCGTGGGTTAGGTTTGACACCGCGATTTATCAGGACTATTTTATACCTCCTTATTATGACTCCATGATCGGAAAGCTTATCGTTCATGCGAGAACGCGGGTGGAAGCGATTCGAAAGATGCAAGCCGCATTATGCGAGCTGGTCATTGAAGGAGTTGAGCATACTCGCGAATTGCAGATTGAGCTCGTATCCGAGCAGGAGTTCAGGGAAGGAACCTATACCACGGATCATTTGCTGAGAAAGGAGGGCGGGTCTCTTTAAACGGAGATGAATACAGATGTTATTTAAGAAAAGCATGTTCAAAACACCCAGAAATACGCTGGAAGGCTCGGACGAAAAAAGAGTCGGAAGAACTCTGTCCGTTCCGTCCGACTTGTATTATTCCTGCCCTTCCTGCAAAAGCATGGTCAGTTTAAACGATTTAAAGGAACAGCTTCTGGTATGTCCGAAATGCGGATACCACGAAAAAATGGGCGCCCGCGAGCGAATATTGTCGGTTGCGGATGAAGGGACCTTTGTTGAAACGGGAGCCGGTTTGGCTTCTTCCGATCCTCTGAATTTTCCGGGTTACGTCGAAAAGCTGAAAAAGGCAGCCGGTAACAGCGGCGAAGCCGAGTCGGTCATCACGGGAACCTGCAGGATAGGGGGGCGCCCCTGCGCTATATTCGCATTGGACCCGAACTTTATGATGGGAAGCATGGGCAGCGTGACCGGAGAAAAGATAACCGTATTGTTTGAAATGGCCGCTGCACAATCCTTGCCGGTTGTCGGGTTCTCGGTGTCCGGCGGGGCAAGGATCCAGGAAGGGATACTGTCCCTCATGCAAATGGCAAAGACAAGCGGGGCGGTAAAGCATCACAGCGATTCCGGCAATTTGTATATCTCCGTGCTGACAAACCCCACGACGGGCGGCGTTATGGCAAGCTTTGCCATGGAAGGGGATATTATCCTTTCCGAGCCCAAGGCTTTGATAGGATTTGCGGGCCCGCGCGTTATAGAGCAAACAATGCGCCAGAAGCTTCCGGACGGTTTCCAGAAAGCGGAGTTCCTGCTTGAAAAAGGATTTATCGACAATATCGTTGAACGCAGGCAAATGAAGTCCGTATTGACCTATTTGCTTTGTTTGCATCAAAGGAGGACTTCTTATGACCGCATATGACAGGCTTTTGGCCGCGCGCGCGAAAGGCCGGCCAACGGCGTCGGCTTTTATAAAAGGAATCTTCTCGGATTTTTTTGAGCTGCACGGGGACAGGTGCTTCTCTGACGATAAAGCGGTAATGGCGGGACTTGCGTATTTGAACGGGTTGCCGGTTACCGTTATAGGACTTGAAAAAGGCACGGATACGAAGGACAAAATAAAAAGGAATTTCGGGTCGGCACATCCCGAAGGCTACCGGAAAGCGCTTCGGTTGATGAGGCAGGCCGAGAAATTCAACAGGCCGGTCGTGTGCATCGTCGACACGGCAGGCGCATTTTGCGGTATAGGCGCGGAGGAGCGCGGGCAGGGCTTGGCAATAGCGACCAATATGATGGAAATGATGACCCTTAAAACGCCGATCATTTCAATTATCATCAGCGAAGGCGGAAGCGGGGGAGCGATCGCTTTGGCTGTCGCGGATGAGGTTTGGATGCTCGAAAACGCCGTTTACTCCGTGATTTCTCCCGAGGGCGCTGCCAGCATCATCTGGAAGGATGCGGCGAAAGTCAAGGAAGCAAGCGAAAACCTGAAAATGACCGCGCAGGATCTGTTCGATTTGGGCATTATTGAACGTGTTTTTGAAGAACCCAAGGATTTTGCTTCTCTTTATAATGTAATCAGGGACGCGATGATAAAGGCTTTGAATGAAAAGATTAGCATGAACAGGGATGAACTGATATCTAAACGCTACAATAGATTTCGAAGGTTTGGAGGATAAAAGTTTGATCGCGATCGTAACCGACAGTACGGCATGCATGACGAGCCGGGATGCGCAAAAGCTGGACATCCATTATGTACCAATGACATACACTATCGATGGCCGCAGCTATTCCGAGAAATTTATCGATATGTGCGGAGATTACGAACGGCTTATATTCAAAGCGAACATTCTTCGCACCTCCCAGGCAAACACGCATTCGATAATGAAAACATTTTATAAGCTGCGTCAAAGCGGTTATGAGATCTTATTCTTATCCATTTCATCCAAGCTCAGCGGCACTTTCGGCAACGCGCTGAACTGCGCTCGGGAGCTGGATGAAAGCGCGATAAAGGTGATCGATACGAAAACAACTGCGGGGGGGCTCCATATCCTCGCGAAGGAAGCCCGCCGCCTTGTCAACGAAGGAAACACGCTTGCGCAAACCGTAAAAGAGATCCTCGAGATGCGCTCAAAAATAAAGATAGCTTTTTCTGTCAGCGACATGATCCCTTTGAGACACAGCGGCAGGCTCGGTCACGTGCGACTGTCGGTAAGCACGATCCTTAACAGAAAACCGATTCTAATCTGCAAGGAAGGCCAAATCACAAGCGTTAATCTGGTAAGAGGAAACCGGGAGAGGATCATCGAACTCGTTAACGAGGTGCCCGAGGACGCTAAGGATATCATCGTGCATCATATCGAAGCTGAAGAGGATGCGAACGCGCTTGCGGCCGAACTTAAAGAAAAAAGCGGCAGGGAAGTGATGATCCGCAAAGCAAGTCCGTCTCTTTGCATCCATCTTGGCGCCGATGTGGTAGGCGTCGTATTTCGTTCGTAAATCGCTATCGGATTTTAAATGCAAAAAGCGGCAGCGATCCGCTTTTTCAATAAACAGAAGGTGCGTTGTGCGCACCTTTTATCTACTCGTTCCTTTTTTGCCATTCGGCTTCATCCTTGATTTCTTTGCGGAATCCTTCGAGCGCGTCCCTTCTGCGTTCGTTTTTTTCGATCAATTCCTGCTTGGTTCTTTCGTTTGAGGTTTTTTCGATCATTTCTTCCGCCGCTTCCATGTTATGGATCGTCATGTTTATGTTTTTCTGGATCTTTTCAACATTGTCGCTGCGGTCGTCCGGCTTCGGTTTGCTGCATCCTTTATCCATGGATACCCTCCTGTTGTCATTCTGAGGTTATTTTTTACAAGTCATGGGGTTTTATGATTGGGAAAAAAAGGCTGTGGGATATGTCAAGTTACAAGCGCGATCCGGTCCGCAGCCGCGGGCGCTGTTTCTTAACTTCCTGCTTTCCCATAATAGTATTTTTTTCTAAATCCTAGTTTGCTAAAAAAGTCGTATTAGACAATATATTTTTATAATCACACTTTAATATTAAAAACAATTGGAGTACAATAGACTATAAAACAAATGTTGTATTGTAAATTATTAAGTTCCTTTAGTAATGGGTCTCATTTATTGGATTTATGCCCATGTTCCAAATCTTGCCTATTCTATTGGTTCCGTTACCTTGGCTACTATATTAGACGAAGACAGTCCGGTTGGTTCTCGAATGCGAAAAATGGTCGGCGCGGAATGGTTGTACGCTCTTAGCGTCGGATTGTGAATTGGAAAACACCGGCAGCTTGAATTTTCATTTGAGCATCGGTTTTTCGGAAGTAAGCCGCAATATCCGTTTTATCAAGAGGCTCACTTCGAGCGGGTTTTTTTAATTTCAGCACAAATGGCAGCGACCTCTCTGATAAAGCCGTCCATGCGTAAATTGTTTGCAAGGAAAGACGGGATGTCGTTTTCTGTGTTGGAGGACGCCGAATTGAAGGCGCTCACGCAATTCTGTAAGATTAAAAACTTTGAATAAAAATCCTTAAAAACATTTGCACTTTTTTGATAACATGTGTTATATAATAGATGTTATATAATAGATGTTATATAACACATGTTTTAGGATGGTGATGTCTTATAGGACCGAAGAATAAATTTACAAGGGAACAAATAATCGACTCAGCCTTTGAAATAGCTCAAACAGAGGGGATCGACGGTATTACCATGAGAAAAATCGCAGAAAGAATGGGCAGTTCCGTAGCGCCCATTTACGTGAATTTTAAAAACGTTGACGAACTGCTCGAAACTTTACTGGAAAAAATAATGAGTGTTTGCCGGAAGCTGTTAGCGGAGGAGAATAGCGGCAGTCCCTTACGCGATATAGGAAGCGCAAGTCTTAGATTTGCCATGGAGTACAGCGTTATTTTCAGAGATTTGGCTATAAAAAGCGGCAAATATATGCAAGGCTATGATGAAAAAATGATGCCGGCTTTAATCGAAGAAATGCAAAAAGACCCCGGGCTGAACGGGTTCACCGTCGAGGAGTTGAAAACGATTTTATTAAAAATGAGGATATTTCAGTTAGGGCTTTCGATGATGGCTGCCAACAGCTTACTCCCCAAAGATTACAGTAAACAAGAAATGATGGATATCTTATCAAGTACCGCTGATGATGTAATAATGTCTGCTAAACTGAGGAGAGGTTTATTTAAAAAATAAAAACTATTTATTATACCGGGACTTTCATTATTAATTTTTATTTCTGCAGAATCAAAAAACAGCCGCTCATCGGCTGATAATGGAGGTTAAAGTTAAATGGTAAAGGATAGGTTTCGGAGTATCGATAAACTGCTGTACTGCAGCCTTGCATTCATTGCGCTGTTTCTCGTTCAGGTATTTGCCGGTAAAACCGGATGGTTCGTTGCCGATCTGTTTTCCTATAATTCATTTGACCCCGATCAGCTTTTTGCCCGGCTGTCCGTTCATCACTTCGTCCAAATGCTGATCGCGCTGGCTGTTATTGCGGTTTTAAGCAAGCTTATAAAAGCGGATTTCGGCTTCGGGCTTGGAGAGAGCAAAAAGGGGCTGCGGTATTTCCTGATATTTACCGCTGTGATTGCCGGAATCGCGCTGATATATCATATGCTTATGTATGTCCTCGGCCGGCCGCTGACATATGATTTCCCGTTAACCGCAAACAATGTTCTCGGAACTCTGGGTTTTCAGCTGTTTTTAAGCGGTACTTCCGAAGAGATTTTATATCGCGCGCTGCCTGTTACGGTGCTTGTTTATGTTTTGGGGAAGAGCATCCGGATAAAATGGGATATTACATTGGAAGTTGTTCTCGCATCCGTTCTGTTCACCGCAGCACATATCAAATGGTCCTTATTCCCTTTATCCGCAGACTTCAGTCTTTCCCAATTATTTTACGCGTTTGCCATGGGTACCGTAAACGGTATCGTGTATCAGCAGAGCCGCAGCATTTTATATCCTATGCTTATGCATAGCATCAGCAATGTCCTTATGGTCGGAACGGGTTATCTGTTCTATATTCTGCTGTAAATACGGTTGCCTCATACATATATTGTATTGTGCGGGGAGGTCATTAGGTTCTTTCTATGCCTTAATCTGCACGGCTGCCGTCTTTATCATTATGATAATCCGTACCGCATTGGAAGATAAAATGATGCAAAATGAATTACCGCCGGCTTGTAAAATTATGCGAAATATACCAGGATAATCGCGGCGTGTTACCTTGTATAAATCGGCCGATAGAGCAAACGATATGAAGGGAGGTGATAGCATGGAAGACAGAATGGGCTTGAGAGAGCTGCTTGAAGAAGATATCAATGCGAGGAATTATTATAATACGCTGCATCCCGTAGTTCGGCACAAGGTTCGCCAGCAGGCGGACAGCATAGGTTCTGCCGGCGATTTGTATGCGATCGCCAACAATGAAATGACGAATGCGCTGATCGACATAAATGAAATCTATCAGGACAGCGATCCGTACCCGTTCGGGTCGGATGTTCCTCAAACAAAAAAATAGCTGATGTTGACCCTAAAACTGTTCAAGGCCGGTTATATTGCGTTTGTCGAAATTTAGCTGTATAATCTCAAAGAATTGCATTAACGTAATACCGGTGGTTTGAGTTGGAAATTTTACAAGAAATTGAATGTCGAATCGATTTGTTGTCCTTTTCAAAAGCGCTCGTGATAGTCGCTATCGACGGAAGCAGCGGAGCCGGGAAAAGCACTCTTGCCGCGCAGCTGAACGATCGCTATGATTTAAACGTATTCCATATGGATGATTTCTTTCTTCCGCCTGCGCTAAAAACGGAGGAACGGCTGAATGAGGCCGGCGGGAATGCGGATTATGAGCGTTTTAAGAGGGAGGTTATTGACGGCAT
Source organism: Firmicutes bacterium ADurb.Bin182 (assembly GCA_002070205.1). Lineage (GTDB taxonomy): Bacteria > Bacillota > Clostridia > Christensenellales > CAG-138 > MWCU01. The sequence goes on from MWCU01000035.1 coordinate 21,640, forward strand.
TCATAGCCTTCGCGAGTTCGAATACCGAACATATAACTGTTCCGTTCAAAAATTCGATACAACCGTCAGGATAAAGCCCAAAAAGCTGAACATAATAGAAGGCGTTTACAGTATGCATCCTTCTTTGTCCGGTTTTTATGACCTGAAGATTTTCATGAAAACAGATTTACAAAAGCAGCGGGAACGGATCCTTGCAAGGAGTTCCGAAGAGGTTCTCAAAAGGTTTATGAAAGAGTGGATCCCCCTTGAAAACCGGTATTTTCGGGAGCTCAAAATCGAAGAAAATTGCGATCTGGTATTCGTTGTATAGAATTTTACAGCGCTTATTCGGAAGCTGCGGCCGGTTTGATTACTTTGTTATCGAATAAGCTATGTTTTCCGCCCTGTCGGCAACTCTTTCCAAATCCGAAATCATATTGGTAAATATAACGCCCGTTTGAGGGTCGCAGGTCTTTTCCTGCAGCCTTTGAATGTGGTTGTTTATGTAAGCATCATGAAGCTCGGTCACTTCTTTTTCGAGCTTATCGAAAGGTTCAAGGTCGCGGACGCTTCTGCGCTCGAAAATCCTTAAACCTTCATCCAGTGTTTCGGTTACTTTTTCCGCCATCGATTTGAGTTCTTCCTCGCCGAAGCTCGTCATCTGCATCCGTTTATCGGCCAGAACAGCACCGTATTTCACGATATTTTCCGCATGATCGCTTATACGCTCCAAATCGATAATAACGTGGTGAAGGCTTCCCAATACCTTAATATCGTTTTCCGCCAGTTTATAGCCGCTGTATTCGATGATGCGCTTTGAGATTTCGTTGCTCAGAAAGTCAACGGTGTTTTCCGTTTCCAGCACGGTTTCTCTTTTTTTCTCGTTGTTTTCAAAGAAAGCTTCCAGCGCAAGCTTGAAATTGCCGCTCGAGATCTTTGCTAAGCGGACAATCTCTTTGAGAGTCATGGGCACTATAAGGGTAGGATTATGACTGATTTTCTCCTGAATGAACATAAGCTTTCTTTCTGCCTTGTGAGGGTCGTATTTTTCGGGCAGTATCTTTGAAATAAGGCTGACCATCATATTCGCGAACGGGAAAAGCAGAATGGTGACCGTAACGTTGAACAAAGTGTGAAAATTCGCTATTTGTCTTCTGACATTGCTTCCGGTGAACGAGACGACCCAATCGACGATGCCCGGGAATATGCCGAGCAGGACAAGGAAAATGACCGTTCCGATAATATTGAACATCAGATGGATGCCCGCAGTCCTCTTGGAATTCGTGCCTGTGCCTATCGACGCCAAAAGCGCCGTCGCGCATGTTCCGATGTTCTGTCCCAATACGACGAAAACAGCGCTGTCAAGGCCGATAAGGCCGGCTGCGGCGAGAGTTTGCAGTATACCTACCGAAGCGGAAGAGCTTTGGATGACCGCCGTGAAAACAGCTCCTATCAAGACTCCCACAACGGGATTTTTGAAGTTCACAAGGAAGTTTTTAAATGCTTCGTCGTTCTGCAAAGGCTTCATTGCATCGGACATAAGGCCGAGACCGACAAAAAGGATGCCGAAGCCGAGTATGATAAGACCTATCCGAGTCAATATTCTTTTTTTCAGTAAAACAGTCATGAGCATGCCCGCAAAAAGAATAATCGGCGCTGCATCCGAAAGGTTGAAGGCAATGAGCTGAGCAGTGACGGTCGTTCCGATGTTTGCCCCCATGATAACGCCGGTAGCTTGAAGCAAAGTCATAAGCCCGGCGTTTACAAAGCCGACGACCATGACCGTTGTTGCGGAAGAACTCTGTATTACAGCCGTAACGCCCGTACCGACCGCAAGTCCCGCAAAGCGGTTTTCGGTCAATACTTCAAGCGTCCGCCGCATCCTGTCGCCTGCGGCATGCTCAAGCCCGTCCGACATCATTTTCATGCCGTACAGGAACAGACCAAGTCCGCCGAGCAGCAGAAAAACCATTTCTAATTTCATTATTTCCTCTTTATTTACTAAATTTGGCTATTTCTTTCAGTCCGTCAATATGATACACGGATATACGGCAAAACTCAACATGAAATCCGTTTGATAAATAATCGTTTTGATGAGATAATAATAAAAGTCAATGGCAGCTTTTGTTTATTTATCCTTTAGCTGTAAACAATAAGCGGAAAAAGAAGGAGTGTGAGATCATGAAGGCATATATCGACCGGGACGGCTGCATTTCCTGCGGGCTTTGCGCGTCTACCTGCCCCGAGGTGTTCAGGATTAACGATGACGACGGACTGGCTGAAGTTTATGTGGACGAGGTTCCGGAGGAGATTAAGGACTCGGCAGTCGAATGCCAGGAAAATTGCCCCACCTCGGTAATAACCGTAGAAGAGTGAGAGATCGCTCTTCTTTTTTATAAGCAGTTGCGTGAGTTTTTTTGCGTTGCTGTTTACGTTTTGAATTCAAGCGCATACCGCGAAGCGAGTCGGTGAGCTTTTAATGACGGCTTCATCCGATGCTTTTGCTTCGGGAATTGACGGTCCGCTTTTTTCTCTGCGCGGGTTTTGGCTTTTGCTGCTCAATGCTGGCTTTAAGCGCCTCCATGAGATCTATTACGTTGGTCCGCTCCTCGGGTTTTGCTGCTACGATCTCTTTTCCGGCGATCTTTTGCTCGATCAATTCGCGCAAACGCTCCTGATATTCGTCACGGTAAATCTCCGGCTCAAACGGCTTGTCCATGGAATTGATGAGCGTTTTTGCCATTTCGAGTTCGGCGTCGCTGACAGGCGGCTTGCCGGGCGATTTGACCAGTTCCTTTATCTCGTCATGGTAGAACATCGTTTCTATAAGCAAGCCGTCGGCTGTGGGCAGTATTGCAAGAAGCGTTTCTTTATTGCCCATAACGGTCTTGCCGATGGCTACTTTGTTTTCCGCAAGCATCGCAGACCGGAGCAATTCAAAAGCTTTGTCGCCGCCGACGTCCGGGACCGCGTGATAGGTTTTGTCATAATAAATGGGCGCGATTGTCGAAATATCGGTGAAGTGCAGTATCCGTATCGACCTGTCCTTCTCCGTTTTGATCTTTTCAAAGTCCTCGTCCGTTACAACAACGTAGCTGTCCTTATCGTATTCAAAGCCTTTTACGATATCCTTTGGCGAAACTTCTTTGCCGCAATGTCCGCATACTTTTTTATAGCGGATGCGCTGGTTGTCCTCCTTGTGGAGTTGATTGAAGCTGATATCGTTGTCCTGCGTCGCCGTATACAGCGCGACTGGGATGTGCACAAGTCCGAACGATATTGCCCCTCTATGAGAAACCGCCATTATAATCACCTCTTGGTCCTTAGTATTCCGCGGAAGGCGTTTTGAATTCCCGGCGGCATATCACGTATGCATGCTTTTTCCGTTTTTTCTGAATATTAAGGGTTTATCATCGACTGCGAAAAGTGCGCGGAATTTCTTGACGAGAATGCCGGACAGCGTCAGCACTTTCCCGCAACTCGTCTGCGTCTGCCTTTTTTTGCGAGCGTCATCGGGATCTCGGGAAACATGGCGGTAAGGACCGCAATTGTTATCGCGATACCGGATACGACGCCGACAATGAACGGGACTTGCTTCATCGCTTCAACCTCTCAAAAAGCGTTCTTTCAGCATTTACTATGCCCAAAAGCATAATGTTCTATTGTGAAATACGGGTTTTAAAGCATCTATCCTGCCTTTTTAATGCTTACGGGCATGTGTTTGAAACATATAAGTTCACTTGTAATTGTTCCGGTAATTTGCAATAATGAACATGCGGCTGAAAAATAAAGATATATACCCGGTATTTTTTAAAGGCACTCGGACAGCCGTTAAAAAATCTTAAGAAAAAATCCGGTCGCTCCGGTTTATATGCAAAAATGTCGGTTTTCTTCGGGAAGGGATATAAACTTCGGCGGGAACGGAGCGTATAATGAATTGCGGAAACGCAAGGTGATTGCGGGGCATTAGCGAAGGATATTGTTTTGACGATTTTTTCGTATTAAGCGGCTGAAAGGAGCAAATATGAAGTTTTTTGGAACCGACGGTTTCAGAGGTGAAGCCAATAAATCGTTGACCGTTGAGCACGCATACAAGGTGGGCAGATTCTTGGGCTGGTATTACGGCCGGGACCGTAAATGCAAAGTGGTAATCGGCAAGGATACGAGGCGCAGCAGCTATATGTTTGAATACGCGCTTGCTGCCGGGATCACGGCATCGGGAGCGGACGCTTACATGCTTCATGTCACAACCACGCCGAGCGTATCTTATGTTGTGCGTACCGAGGGATTCGATTGCGGGATTATGATATCGGCAAGCCATAACCCGTATTACGACAACGGCATCAAAGTGCTGGGCAGCAAGGGCGAAAAGCTGGAAGACTCGGTGCTGGAGCAGGTCGAGGATTATCTTACGGGCAAAATTCCGGAGCTGCCGCTTGCTCAAAGGGACGAAATCGGCGTTACCGTGGATTTTGCCATGGGAAGGAACCGTTATATCGGCTATTTGATATCGCTTGCGACCCGTTCGTTCAAAGACGTGAAGGTCGGCCTGGATTGCGCCAACGGCAGCGCGTGGATGATAGCCAAAACAGTGTTTGACGCTTTGGGAGCCAGGACGTATGTTATCAATAATGCTCCGGACGGATTGAATATCAATACAAACTGCGGCTCGACCCACATCGAAGGGCTGCAAAAGTTCGTCAGGGATAAGGGACTGGACGTCGGCTTCGCGTTCGACGGAGACGCGGATCGCTGCCTTGCGGTGGACGAAAACGGAAATGTCGTCGACGGGGACCTCATTCTTTATATTTGCGGGACTTACCTAAAAGAGTGCGGGGAGTTGGAAAACAACACGATCGTAACGACCGTCATGTCCAACCTCGGCCTGTATAAAGCGCTTGATGAAGCCGGAATCGATTACGTAAAAACTCCGGTAGGCGATAAATACGTTTATGAAAGCATGGCCGCAAACGGTTATAAAATCGGCGGGGAACAGTCGGGTCATATAATTTTCAGCAAGTTCGCGACAACCGGCGACGGCATACTGACCTCCATTATGCTTATGGAAGTTATGCTCAACAAAAAAACGACGCTCAGCAAGTTGTCGGCGCCCGTCAAAATATATCCGCAGCTTGTAAAAAACGTAAAAGTTCTAGATAAAGAAGCGGTCCTGAAGGATCCGGACGTAGGCTTTTGCGTGCAGTCTGTGCAGGATGAACTGCAAGATGACGGAAGGATACTGGTCCGTAAAAGCGGGACCGAGCCCGTCATAAGGGTAATGGTTGAGGCAAAAGCATTGCCCGAATGCGAAGCGTATTGCGGCAGAGTAATAGATGTAATGAAGAAAAAGGGTCACTGCGCAGGTTGAATAACCGGTTTATCACCGCAGATACTGTGTTTTTTGAAAAAATCCGCTCAAACACTATTTGAGCGGATTTTCCCAACAACGTACAATTTTTCGCACTCCTGTCCATTCTGTGCCTTGTTTGTTTCGGACTATAATGGAAGCGGAAAAAAGGGCGGAGGTGCGCCGATGAAATACGGGCATTTCGACAATGAGAATTTTGAGTATGTCATCGACCGGGTCGATATTCCCGTAAGCTGGACGAATTACATCGGGACAAAAGACCTGTGCGGCGTTTTTAATCACACCGCGGGCGGATACGTTTTTTATAAAAGCCCGGAGTACCACAGGATCACCCGTTTCAGACCGAACGGAGTGCCGATGGACAGACCGGGACATTATGTATACATACGCGATGACGAAACCGGAGAATACTGGTCCGTATCCTGGCAGCCGGTCGGCAAGCCTTTGGACAAAGCCTCCTATTCATGCCGTCACGGTCTTTCTTATATTAAATATCTTTGTGATTATGACGGCGTCCATGCCGAGCAGAAGCTTTTTACCGCTACGGACGATCCGGTCGAGTTTATAGATGTGCTCGTACGCAATGACAGCGGCAGACGGCGGACGCTGAGCTTGTTCGGCTATATCGAATTCTCGTTTCATCATATAGACATGGATAACCGCAATTTTCAGATGAGCCTGTACTGCGCGGGTTCCGCGTATGAGGAAGGAGTAATAGAGCACGATCTTTTCTATGAGCCTGACGGATATCAGTTCTTCACTTCAAGCATGCTTCCGGACAGCTTCGATTGCGTAAGGGACATATTTATCGGCCCTTATCGCACGGAAACAAATCCGCTTGCCGTAGAAAGGGGAATCTGCTCCAAAAGCTTCGAAAAAGGCGGCAACCATTGCGGCGCACTCCATCATAAGGCGGTTTTGCTGCCCGGCGAATCGATGCGGATAGTCTATATTCTCGGCGAAGGCGGCATAGGCGAGGGCAAAGCCATGCGAAAGCGGTTTGCAAACTCTGCCGCGGCGGACAGGGAAGTGGAAAAACTGAAAGAGTTTTGGCAAACAAGGCTCAGTAAGCTCTATATCAATACGCCGGACCCGGGCATGAACACGCTCATAAACATCTGGACTCTGTACCAAAGCTCGATAAACGTCCGTTTTTCAAGATTCTCTTCCTTTATCGAAGTGGGGGGGAGAACGGGACTGGGATTCCGGGATACCGCGCAGGATGCAATGTGCATCCCTCATGCGGAACCGGACATATGCCGCCTGAGGCTCAGGCAGCTGCTTCAAGCGCTGACTAAAAGAGGTTACGGGCTGCATCTTTTCGATCCGCGCTGGTTTGAGGAAGAGCAGCCCGAAGGCAACATGAAAAACCCGACTCTCGTAATTAAACCGAAAAAAGAAGATATGGTCCACGGAGCGGACCAGGCCTGCGCCGATGACGCGCTGTGGCTTATAGCGGCTGTCGCGCAGTATATAAAAGAAACGGGCGATACCGCATTTTTGTGGGAAAACATAGGTTATGCGGACGGCGGCGAGGGCAGCGTATACGAGCATATGCTGCGTATACTGGAATTTTCCCGCGAACAGACGGGAGCTAACGGGATCTGCCGCGGTCTGCGCGCCGATTGGAACGACTGCCTTAACCTCGGCGGCGGGGAAAGCGCTATGGTCAGCTTTCTTTATTATTGGTCTCTCAGGCAGTTTGCGGAGCTTGCGCGCTTTGCGGGAAAACTTGAGGATGCGGAAAAATACGGGCAAATCGCGGCCCGGGTGCGGGAAATCTCGGAGGAAGTGCTTTGGGACGGTGAATGGTATATCAGGGGAATCACGGCAGACGGCCGCAGGATAGGGACTCACTGCGACGAAGAGGGGCGCGTGCATCTTGAGAGCAATGCGTGGGCGGTGCTTTCCGGTGCGGCGTCACGGGAGCGCGGAATATTGTGCATGGATGCCGTCAGGAAACATCTCTTTACTAGGTACGGGCTTATGCTCAATGCCCCGCCCTATACAAGGGTTGACGACGGCATAGGTTTCGTTACGCGCGTCTATCCCGGTGTAAAGGAGAACGGATCGATATTTTCCCACCCCAATCCCTGGGCTTGGGCAGCGGAATGCGTTCTCGGCAGAGGAGACGAGGCAAAGCGATATTACGATGCTCTTTCGCCGTATAACCAGAACGATTTGATAGAGATAAGGCAGGCGGAGCCATACAGCTACTGTCAGTTTATAATGGGGGCTTCGCATACGGCTTTCGGGCGGGCAAGGCACCCGTTTATGACCGGCTCGGCGGGCTGGGCGTATTTCAGCGCGACTCAGTTTATGCTGGGGATCCGCCCGGGGTTTGACCGGCTTATCGTCGAGCCGTGCATACCGGCCTCTTGGAACGGGTTTGAAGCGAAAAGGATATGGCGGAAAGCCCTGTATGATATCCGGGTTCATAATCCCGGGCATGTCGGCGGCAACGTGATAAAAATCCTCTTGAACGGAAAGGAAGTTCCGTATATACCGGTTATGCCGGAGGATTCCGTAAACAGCGTCGAGGTATGGCTCGGGGAAAAGGAGAATGGTTTATGATAAGGTTCGGTACGGGCGGTTGGAGGGCAATAATAGGTGACGGGTTCACGAAAGCCAACGTACAGCTGCTGTGCACCGCGCTTGCCCGCATGATGCAGGACAAAGGGGCGCAGATGAGCATTTGCATTGGGTTTGACAGGCGTTTTTTATCGCGTCAGGCCGCTGTCTGGGCCGCAGAAGCTCTGGCGGGAGAAGGCGTGTTCTGCCGCGTGCTGGACAGGGAAGCTCCTACGCCTCTCATAATGTTCACGGTCAAGCAATATGGCCTTGATTACGGCATAGCGGTCACGGCAAGCCACAATCCCGCCCTTTATAACGGCATCAAGGTTTTTACCGCAGGCGGAAGGGACGCGGACGAGCAGACGACCGGCGAAATTGAAAAATATATAGGATTATTGGAGAATCAGCGCATTAAGGTTCTTCCGTATGATGAAGCAAAATCTCAGGGCCTTGTGGTGGAAATCAATCCGCTCAACGATTATATAGACAGCATACTTTCAATGATCGATACCGAGTCCATTAAGCAAAGAAGGCTGAAGGTAGTCCTTGATCCCATGTACGGAGTGAGCCAGACCTCTCTTAGAACGATTCTGCTGACCGCCCGCTGCGAGGTGGACGTTATACATGAAAGGCACGATACGCTTTTCGGAGGAAGGCTGCCCGCGCCCAATGTCAAAACCCTTAACGGGCTTTCCCAGTTTGTTACCGAAAACAAATGCGATCTCGGCATCGCGACGGACGGCGACGCCGACCGCATAGGCGTCATAGATGAGTCCGGAGCGTTCCTTCATCCTAATAAGCTCCTCGTCCTTCTCTATTATTATTTGCTCAAATACCGCAAATGGCACGGACCCGTCGTTCGCAACAACTCCACTACGCATCTTCTGGACAGGGTGGCTCAGGGATTCGGGGAAACGTGCTATGAAGTTCCTGTCGGCTTCAAACATATTTCATTAAAAATGGAGCAGTCCGATGCCGTCATAGGCGGCGAATCGTCCGGCGGGCTTTCGGTTCGCGGTCATATCAAAGGCAAGGACGGTATATATGCCGCCGTTTTGCTCATAGAGATGATGGCGGTTACCCGAAAGAAGCTCAGCGAACTGTACCGCGAGATCACGGACAAGTACGGGGAAGTTTTTCAGGCGGACGCAGAGGTGCAGCTGGATGAGAGGCTCAGGCAAACGCTTAAAGACCGTCTGTTCGTCGATAAGCTTCTGCCGAGGTTTGTGCATCCCGTCAAGTCCGTTTCCTATCTTGACGGGTGCAAAGTCAACTTTGAAAACGGCGGATGGGTCGTTGTCAGATTTTCGGGGACCGAGCCGCTTTTGAGGATATGCGCGGAAATGCAGACGAAGCAGAAGGCAAAAGAGCTCGTGCATGCGTTCAGGGAGTTTTTGAATGTTTGAAGAAAGTTGCTTGCTCCTTGTCCTGCCGGGATTTATGTGCTATTATGCAAGCACATCCGGACGGATCTGTTCTCCCCCTTTTGCGCCCGTTTTTTCTTTGCCGAACAGGCCGGGCAATTTTGCAGTAACGGGAGTGAATCATGGAGAAGGTATCGAAACAGGGCATTTCACTCAAATGGAGCTTGATTGCCATAATCGTTTTATGCTGGGTAGTCCCAATATTCCTTATAACAGGCGCGGTCGGGCTGTATATATCAAAAAACGTAAAGAACCGTATCAACGATACGATAATATCCTCCGTAGACTCCGCCGTCGACCTCGTGCAAAACGAGGTGGATTCGGCGATCGGCGCCTCGCGCAAGGCATCTTACGATCCTGCTATCCGCAATGCATATAATCGTTTTCTGTATGATGGGGATTCCGTTGCGCTGTATGAAAGCATAACGGATTTTTTAACGCTGCAGTACAAATACGACGAAAAATTTATCACTACGCTTCTTTATTTTTCAAGCGACCCAGAAACGCTCTATTATACGTATAACCCCGAATTGATGGGTACTTTTGCCGGCATTAAGCAGTACCGCGAGCTTGTGCATGAAAAGGTAAAGGAGACTTCTCCCGGGCTCGGCACGCGGTTCAGTTTTCTCTACTCGGGGGAGCGGCTGTATATGGTGCGAAATATTCTGGGAAGCGATTATAAGCCGTACGCCGTCATTGTTATGGAACTCAACATACCCATGATGTTCGGCAGTCTTCAAAGCGTCGTTTGGGAAACGGCTTGCGCAGTAAAATTGGAAGACGCCGTTTTGCCCGTGAAAGGTTCTTTTATGAGCGGAACGCGTTTGGAAGAATCTATATTCGCAGCAAGCCCGCCGGTTTCCGTCCGGGAAAACGTTTACACCGTGCGCGGATTTCGGCAGGGAGAAGCCTATACGCTTTCTTATGTGCTGGAGGCGGACAGCAGGGACTTGACAAACGAGCTTACGGGCTACTGGCGCGTGCTTAGCTATATACTGATGCTGACGGTCCCGCTGCTCGTCATCGTTTTGCTCTTTTTTTACAGAAACTTCTCCCGTCCCGTAGTCGCGCTCATGCAGTCGGCTCAAAAAATAGAGCGGGGTGAACTGGGCGTCCGGGTGGCGGAGGATTGGGGAAGCAGCGAATTTCGGATATTGACCTCCGGATTTAACAGCATGTCAAGCAAGCTTAAATACCAGTTCGAACGAATCTATCAGGAGCAGGCCGCTCTGCAGGAGGCGAGGATCAAAGCGCTTCAATCCCAGATAAACCCTCATTTTCTCAATAATACGCTGGAGATCATCAACTGGGAGGCGCGCATGAGCGGCGACAGCGCAGTTTCGAGAATGATCGAGGCATTGTCGACAATGCTTACGGCGGCAACCGGACGGGATGAGAAGGCATCGGTTCAGCTGAGGGAGGAACTCGAGTATGTTGACGCATATTTATATATCATCTCGGTACGGTTCGGCAAACGCCTGAACGTGAGGCGGGAGATCGACGACTCGCTGCTTGATATTCCGGTGCCCAGGCTGATTTTGCAGCCTATTGTGGAAAACGCGGTCGAACACGGAATCACGCCCCGCATGCAGGGCGCAATTGTTCTTCGGGTGTACAGGAATGACGATAAGCTCGTGATGGAAGTGGAAAATGACGGGAAGATGACCGAGCAGGATATAAAGGCTGTTGAACTGCTGCTGAACGGCAGTGTACAGCCCGCGCAGCAGACCGGGGCAGGCTCTTCGAGCCTCGGCATCCGCAACATAAATCAGCGGCTAAAGATACTGTATAAAGAGCAATGCAGCTTTACCATAGAAATGACTGAGGAAGGCAATACGCTTGCAAGAGTGGCCATAGGTCCCCTCCCGGATATACGGCAATGAAATACAATAAAGGGCAAGTCTGTACATACCTCTTTCAGGGTTGAATCAGTACAATATTTATGGAGTGAATTTTTCCCAACCTAACAAAATTGAATGGAGGTTTTCGGAATGAAGAAAGCGATTTCCCTTTTGCTGGCGGCGCTTATGTGCGTGCTCTTTTTATCCGGTTGCCAGGGCGCAACGATAACGCCGGAAAACCCGCAGGAAACACAGCCTGCTGAGCCGCAAAAACCCGCGGACAATGAGCCCGAGAAAGGGCCCGTCGAGATTATGGTAGTAACATCCTATGGCGGAGACGACGGGAACAGGGCAAATTACGAGGCAGCCTTCAGAGCATACGAAGCGGCTTCCGGCAATATAGTCAAGGACGCTTCCGCCACATCCAATGAAGAATGGAAAGCAAGGGTCATGACGGATTTCCAGACCGGATCAGAGCCCGATGTGCTGTTCTATTTCAACGGCGTGGATTCCAATGCACTGATTGAAGGCGGCAAGGTCGTGAGTATCGATGAGATCAGAGCGGAGTACCCCGAATATGCTAGCAACATGAAAGACGGCATGCTGGGCGCTTCCCCCGTAGACGGCAAGAACTATTCGGTGCCCGTTAACGGTTACTGGGAAGGCTTGTATGTTAACCTAAAAGTGCTTAAGGATTGCGGAGTCGCCGTTCCGGGACCCGATTATACATGGGAGCAGTTTTTAGCGGACTGTGAAACCATCAAGTCAAAGGGATATACCCCCATTGCCTGCTCTCTGCAGGAGGTGCCGCATTATTGGTTCGAGTTTTGCATCTACAACCACGGTTCCGCAGCGAATCATGGTCAGCTGCCCGAAACTTCCTCGGACGAGGTCGGCCAAAAATGGGCAGCAGGTCTGAACGACATCAAGACCCTGTATGAGAAGGGTTACTTCCCCGTGAATACGCTGACCGCGACCGATCCGGAGACATTCCAATTGATGGCGGATAACCAGGCTGCTTTCGCAATAGACGGCAGCTGGAAAATCGGCTGGTTCCAGGCGAACGCCGCGGATATCAACGACTTTACGGTAGTATTTGTCCCCGGGATGGGCGACAGAGCGGCTACGGACATCATAGGCGGCCTGTCCATGGGTTATTACATCACCCGCAAAGCATGGGACGATCCCGTGAAGCGCGAAGCCTGCGTAGAATTCGTTATGGCAATGACGACCGACGAGGTGGTTTCTACGTTCGGAGCGACCGCAGTGACCGCTCTCAAAAACGGTACTACGCCTCCCGCCGAAACCGACGCGCTTATTAACGCAGCGCTGGCGATGACCAAGGGAGCTACCGGGGTCGTCGGGGCGGTTCAGGACAGCCTTAATCCGAATGCGCGCGGTGAAATGTTCTCGCAGATTAAGAACATCGTGACCGGAGCTGTCACGGCGGAAGAGGTCATAGATTCTGTTCTCGCCATTAAATAACAGATATTACAGTATCTCGGGCATTAAGAGAGCCGTATCGGCCGGGTCCATCACGGCTCTCTTGTTTATGAGACACTGCAAAGGGGAAGCGGACAATGAATTCGACCATCTATAAAAGAAAATTCCCTTTGATAATCTTTTTGGTTCCCGCGTTTTTGTTCATGGCTGTGTTTCTTTATTATCCTTTTATAATGAATATTATAAACAGCATATCGAACATATCGGATCTGGGCGCGCCCGCGAACGGCATGAATCAGCCCTGGTACCAGAACTATATCAGAATGTTTGAGGATCCGCTAATGGCTACGGCCGTTAAAAATACGCTGATCCTAATGGGTGCGACCATTGTTTTTCAGGTCGGGACGGCGCTGCTTCTGGCGCTTTTGGTGGACCGCATCAGAAAGGGCTCCCAATTTTTCCGTACCGTTTATTTCTTTCCCATCGTTATTTCGGCTACGGCGCTCGGTTTATTGTTCAATCTCGTTTTTTTGTATAACGGCGGAATGCTCAATCAGCTTAGGGCAGCTTTCGGCGCAGCTCAGTATATCGATTGGAAGGGCGAGGCTCATTTCATGTTTACGATGCTCGCGCCGGTCATGTGGCAGTACGTCGGTTTCTATTTTGTAATAATCGTAACCGGCCTTAACAATATATCGACCGAGGTATATGAGGCGGCGGAACTGGACGGCGCCTGCTGCTTGAAGCGGGTACGCTATATCACACTGCCGCTGTTGCGCAACGTGCTTTGCACATGCCTTGTGCTTGCGGTCACCGGAGCGCTTAAAGTGTTCGACCTGCCGTGGGTCATGATGGGGGCGGGCATTCCGATGGATAAAAGCTGGCTGACCGGGACTTATATGTACAATCAGACATTTCTTCGCCATGACGTGGACTACAGCTCGGCAATCGCCATTGTTATCGTGGTGCTCGGGGTGGTCATTTCAAAAATTGCCAATACCGTGTTCAAAGAAAAGGATTATTGAGGAGGGGGATGGGAAGGGATGAAATTTGAAAACTTTGATTCCCGCTCAAAATGGAAAATCAGCAGGATTATGGCCTATTCCGTGCTCGCAGTCTGGGCTTTTACCACGGTATATCCGTTTTTTTGGGTCATCATCAATTCGTTCCGCGTGAGAGGCGAGATCCGCTCGGATTCGTTTTCGATTCCCTGGCCTTGGACGGACAGCTTTACTTTGGATAATTATACGACCGCATTTGAGCGATCGGATATTTTCAATGCCTATGCGAACAGCCTTGTGATTTCGGCTTGCGTGACGCTGACAGTCGTTATTCTTGCGGGCTTTGCCGCGTACGGCATGGTGAGATACCGGTTCAAAGCGCAGAAGCTGCTTTATTCAGTCGTTATAGCAAGTATGATGTTTCCGGTATTTTCAACCATAATACCGGTGTTTCGCATGGAGTTCGCATGGGGAATAGCCAACACCGGAAAAGTTCCTTTGTCGCTGTTGAGCGTGATTCTGCCGCAAATCGCGGGAAATCTCTCGTTTTCAATAATTGTGCTTATGGGATTTATCCGCTCTTTGCCGGTTGAGCTGGAAGAAAGCGCGTTTCTTGACGGATGCAGTATATTCAAGATTTACTTTAAAATCGTGCTTCCCGTAGCGAAGCCTTCATTTGCGACAATAGCGATTTTTACGTTCCTTTGGTCATACAACGATCTGTTCACGCAAATGTTCTTCTTAAGGTACAGGGATGAACATACCGTAACTATGCTTCTCAATGAGATAAGCTCACAAGCCGGGGTGAATTACGGCTTGATGGCAGCCGCCGTGGTGCTCGTCGTCGTGCCGGTCCTCATCGTTTATGTCTGTCTGCAGAAAAATATCATCAAGGGCATGACGGCAGGCGCAATCAAAGGATAACCTTGCATTGCTTCTGTGCTGTTTTTTATAAATTCTTGGCTCAAACTCGCTCCCGCGGTCATATCCCTGCGGGAGATGTTTTATGTTTTCGATTTCGCATGAAAGAAAGCCTTGAACCGGTATGTAATATGTACACTAAATTACAAAAAAATGTTACAATGGTTGCGGGAAGGTTTTTTATGTATAAAGTTGTTATTATAGATGACGAAGAGATAATAGTGCAGGGATTGATGCGTGTTATTGACTGGGAGCGCTTCAACTGCCGCGTCGTCGCCGCGGCTTATGACGCCGATTCCGGTACGCAGGCAATCCTCAGGCATATGCCCGATATTCTTCTTACGGATATCAAAATGCCGGGCATGAACGGCCTCGCCATGCTTGCCGGCGTAAAGTCGGAGTTTCCGAATATGCAGGTGACCGTGCTTACGGGCTACCGCGATTTCAGTTTTGCGCAGGAGGCTATAAGGCTCGGCGTAAGCAGGTTTTTGCTCAAGCCTTCAAAAATGGATGAGATTGAGGAAGCTTTGAACGTAATGATCGAAAAGCTCGATAAAATATATCATCCGCCTAAAGAATCGAAAGCCGGCGAACAGACCGAAGACGATGACGGACACGATCAGGATGTCGCGGCAAGCTTCATAGTTCGGCAGGCGCTCTCGTTTATCCAGGAGCATTATCCCGAAAAATTGAGCCTTCAGGAAACCGCAAACAACTGTTATGTCAGTCAATGGCACTTAAGCAAGCTTTTGAACAAGCATACCGGCCAGAGCTTTTATGATATACTCAACGGCTGCAGAATCAAGGAAGCGAAACGACTGCTCAAAGATCCGTCGCTCAGAATAACCGATATATGCGAAATAGTGGGATATACGGATTCAGCGCATTTTGCCCGGATATTCAAAAAACTTACGGGAATGTCCGCGAACGAATACCGGAATACTAAGCTGAGGGAATAGACAATGTAATACCTATGCTTCCCGGATATTAAGCTGCTTAAAAACAGTTGCAAATCCCGGTGTTTACGCCGCTGTTGATAAACGGCATGCAGCAAAACGCCGCCGAATACTCATATATTCGAAGTTTATCCGTAAATTGTTGAAGAACCCTAAAAAACAAACCGATTTCTGAAAAAAACACATTGTTTGCCGCCACAAAATGATACATAATTTATGGGGGATTATACATATCACAAAGAATGATGCGACAAATCTATCAGAGGGGAAGAGCAACGTGTTTAAAGTCTTTATTGTTGAAGATGAGATAGTGGTGCGTGAAGGCATACGCAATAACATCCATTGGGAGCAGTATGGCTTTATTTATGCCGGAGACGCTTCTGACGGAGAACTCGCACTGCCCATGATCCGCCGTATACAGCCCGATCTTATCATTACGGATATCAAAATGCCGTTTATGGACGGCCTTGAATTGATAAAACTGGTCCGCGAGGAACTGCCAAGGACAAAAATCGTCATAATCAGCGGATATGACGATTTTTCCTATGCGCAGCAGGCGATACGCATGGGCGTTGAGCAGTATCTGCTAAAGCCGATAGTTAAGGAAAAAATGGTTGAGATTCTGGCTTCTTTGCATAAAAAAATGGAAGCCGAGCTGAAGCAGCAGGAATATCTTGCTAAATTTCAGCGGGAAGCCCAGGAGTATGAAACGTTTTCGCGCAGGAGGTTTTTCGAGCAAATCGTTACAGGCGGTCTCAGCGTATCGGAAATCTCGGAGACCGCGAAATCGATGGGAATCGATGTGAATGCCCCGTTCTACAACATCGTGCTGTTTTCGCTAAGCAGCGCCGGAAACGACGCAAGCGCTCCGGAGAACTATACCGATTCGCTTATAGCTGTACAGGACAGGGTCACCGAATTCATCGTCAGCCATCCGGAGTTGATTTTATTCCGGTTGAATGTGACCACATACGCTGTTTTGGTTAAGGGCGGACAGGACGATATTGCGCGGTTTACGTATGACTGCACCGAGAACATCCGAGAATTTTGCTCCGTTTACGAAAATGATGTGGATTGGTATATAACCTGCGGTACTCCCGTATCGCGGCTGAGTGCCGTTCCGGCATGTTTTACGGAGGCGAACCGCATATTGTCCTACCGTTATCTGTGCCCTGAAGAGCATATCCTGTCCGAAACAAGCATCAGGAATATCCTGAAAAAAGACTTAAAATCGGACGCCGGCAAAAAGGAGATCGATCAGGAGCGCATCCGTAAATTTTTAAATGACGGAGCGGTGGAAGATATTGACCGCTTTATCGACCAGCTTATGCAGAGCGCTGACGAGGAAGCCGTTTCTCTGCCGTTTTTTTGCAGGTATCTGGCAATGACGGTTTACTTCGCCGCGGCGGAGTACATCGATTCGATTGGCTGCCGGGCGGACAGCTTTTGGCCCCCGGAGCTTCGCCCCAAAGACAACGCTTCGGCGCCCGAGGAAGCGCGGCAATACGCCCGCCAGGTCATATTGCGGACAATAGAATTGCGCGACCGCGAAAGCAAAAAGCGGCAGCGGGACATTCTTGTTCAAGCGATCGGATTCATAGACAAGCATTATCCCGACGAGTCGATTTCGCTTGACAGGGTGGCGCGGGAGGTAAACATCAGCCCGAACTACTTCTCGGCAATGTTCAGTCAGGAAGTCGGCCGGACATTCATAGAATACCTCACGAATAAACGGATAAGCGAAGCGAAGCGCATGCTTCGCCAAACGGACAAGCGTTCAAGCGAGATCGCTTTCGCAATCGGGTATAAGGACCCGCATTATTTCAGCTTCGTGTTTAAAAAAGTTGCGGAGTGCACTCCGAGCGAATATCGCAGAGGTACCAGGTCGTGAGCATGAAACTCCGGAGCAAAGAGAAAAAAGAAAAAAAGACCCTGCAGACAAGCCTTTGGAAGATGATACTCATCGTCGCGCTGCCGCTGATGCTCGTTATCATCGCGATTGCGATTATAGGCATCGTATATGCGCTGCAGTATCATGCCATCCTTAATAACGTTACCACGGCCTCGGATTTCAATCAGAACTTCAAGGACGACGTTGACCTCAAAATGTACTATTACGTAATAGACAGCCAGTATTCTGAAGGCCTGCCTATCGGCGAGGTTCAGTCTGCGGAGATAATAGCTCGAAAACTTATTGACACGACAACCGAAAAGGATAGTCTCCGCTCAATAAGCAGCGTCCTCAACCTGTGCCACAACCTGAAGGAAAAGATGCAGCAGATCGCCGAAACCGAGGAATACGATTCCCGGGTGGAGCAGCTTGATAACAACATCTATATTCTCACCGATCTTATTCAGAAATACATGTATACATACCTTTATTACGAGGCTGCGCATCTTAACGCGCTGCAATCGTCCATGATTTCGAGCATGATCGTTTTTATGGGCATAGTCCTTGGCTTATCGCTTGTGCTGCTGTATATCCTTTTGACAAACTCAAGAAAACTGAGCCGCAGGATAGTGAATCCTATAGACAAGATATGTGAGCGCCTGGATGCAATAGGCAAGGGAAGCCTGCTGGTTTGCGAGCCCGTGCAGGCGGACGTTGAGGAAGTGCAGCTTCTCTCCGACGGCATAGAGAGCATGGTCGGACGCTTGAGGCAGCAGATAGATAAGAACGCGGAGCAGGAAAAGCAGCGGCGCCGAACCGAACTGGCGCTTTTGCAGTCGCAGATGAACCCGCATTTTCTTTATAACACGCTGGATACGATTATTTGGCTTATAGAATCGAAAGCAATCAGCGAAGCGGTTACCATGATCTGCAGCCTGTCCAATTATTTCCGTTTTTCGCTTAGCCGCGGCAAGAACGTCATCACGCTCGCGGAGGAGGAGCAGCATATCCGCAGTTATCTGGAAATCCAGCAGATGCGCTATCGGGATCTCATGGAGTATGAAATAGATATTCCCGATACTCTGAAGAATTACATA
The DNA here is from genome assembly GCA_002070205.1 of Firmicutes bacterium ADurb.Bin182. Lineage (GTDB taxonomy): Bacteria > Bacillota > Clostridia > Christensenellales > CAG-138 > MWCU01. The sequence continues at coordinate 40,135 of MWCU01000035.1, forward strand.
CTTCCAAAACTCACGCTGCAGCCGCTGGTGGAAAACGCTCTGTACCACGGAATAAAAATCAGCCGCCGCAAAGGGTTTATCAGCGTAACGGGCAGAGTTCGGGATGACAGCCTGATTCTTGAAGTGGCGGATGACGGCTGCGGAATGGCGAGGGAACGCCTTGACGCCGTACTGGCGTCCCTTACGGACGATAAAAGCGAAGGTTTCGGCCTCAGGACCGTTCACCACAGGATTCAAATACTGTTTGGCGGGGCATACGGGTTAAATGTAGAAAGCGCTCCGAATGCCGGAACAAGGGTAAATGTTGTCATTCCCATGCAGACGATCGATAAGGAGTTGGGGGCATGAAAAAACGATTGATTGTCATAGCGGCATGTATTGCGGCTTTATTTTGCGGCTGCGAAAAAGCAGAGCAGCTCAATGCGGACGTTATTGAAGGAAAGCCGATCGTAGTCGGGTTTTCACAGGTCGGTTCGGAATCAGAGTGGCGGGTTGCCAACACGGAGAGCATGAAGGAGGCGTTGAGCGAGGAAAACGGATATGAACTGATATTTGACGATGCCCGAAACAAACAGGAAAATCAGATAAGGGCTATCCGCACGTTTATTCAACAGGATGTCGATTATATAGTGTTCTCTCCCAGAGTTGAAACGGGCTGGAACTCGATACTTCAGGAAGCAAAGGAAGCCGGTATTCCGGTAATCGTAATAGACAGGGATATCAAGACTGTTGATGAGGACCTGTATACGGCGTACATCGGCTCAAACTTTCGCGAAGAAGGTGAAAAAGCCGTTCGGTGGCTGGAGGATTTGCTCGAAAGCCAGGGAAGAACGGAAGAGATCATCCGGATTGTCGATATTCAGGGAACGATAGAATCCTCCGCTCAGGTCGGACGCACCGCTGCTCTGGAGCAGGCGCTCCTTCGCAATCCTAACTGGGAAATGATAGCGCAGGAATGCGGTGACTTTACCAGGGCTAAGGCCTACGAGGTTATGGGCGAGATCTTAAACCGGACGAAAGATATCGACGTCGTTTATTGCGAAAACGACGGCGAAGCGCTCGGCGCTATCGACGCGATGGAGGAGGCGGGACTCAAATGCAATCCGAATGACGGAGTTATTGTCATCTCGTTCGACGCGACAAGGCTCGGGCTTATGTATTGCCTGGGGGGGAAGATCGCGCTGAACGTTGAATGCAACCCTCTTCAAGGTCCCTATGTTGACGATTTGATCAAGCGGATTGAGCGCGGCGAGACGATCGAACGGAAAAAATACATCGATGAGACCCAGTTCGACTGTTTCACAATAACGCAGGATATGATCGACCAAAGAGACTATTGAGGAATACTAATGCAACGCCAAACCCGTAATTCTGCGGACGTCGGCGCGGCCGGAAGGGCTTCGCTCACCTGCAATTTTTCTGATTTTACGGCAGTCGTTTTTTTTATGGGAAAGTCTGAAAAATTACGGTTGATAAAGGTTTCGTTATGGTATGAAAATTTCCGGCCGTTCGCTATCTAATCGAAAGCGTTGGAATTCTTCCGCAGTTTTCTACACGTGTTGATTTTCGCTTTTCCGATATGATATAAGCGAAATTAAGGGAATGAATATATTCATTCCGCCGTAAGAATGTATGTATTCATTTCATAAAATATCAGAAAGGAAAAACGAAACATGAAAAAACTCATTTCAGTTGTATTGATTCTCGCAATGGCGTCGGGACTTGTCGCATGCTCCGCACTGACGTCAAAGTCTAAGCTTATTAAGGTCGGTATCGTCAACAATCCGCCGGCCGAGTCCGGTTATCGCGCAGCGAACGTGGCGGACTTTGAAAAAGTCTTCACGGAGGAGAACGGTTACGATGTTTCGACTTACTACAGCCTGAAGAATGATGAGCAGTTGAATGCGGCCGGGCAGTTTATCACCGACGGCGTGGACTATCTCCTCATATCGGCGGCGGCTACAGACGGCTGGGAATCGGTTCTGTCCAGTGCAAAGGAAGCCGGAGTTAAAGTGTTCCTGTTCGACCGCATGCTGAACGCCGACGAGAGCCTGTATGAAGCTGCCGTCGTATCCGACATGGCCCAGGAAGGCATCACGGCTGTGGAGTGGCTCAAGTCACAGAAACTTGATTCGTATAAGGTAGTCCATATTCAGGGCGCGATGGGCAGCGATGCTCAAATAGGCCGCACTGCGGCGCTGGAAGCTGAATTCGCAGCCGGCACCATGACAAAGGTTGCACAGCAGACGGCTACCTGGGATGAAGCCGAGGCAAAGAAAATCGTAGAGGCGGTTATCAATTCCGGCGAAGAGTTCAACGTTATTTATGCCGAAAATGACGGCATGGCGAAAGGCGCTGTCGCGGCGCTGGATGAAGCCGGTATCACTCACGGCGTCGGCAAGGAAGTCATTATAATGGGCTTTGACTGCAATAAGTGGGCGCTCAGGGAATTGCTCGCGGGAAATTGGAACTATGACGGGCAGTGCAGCCCCTTCCAGGCATCCGTAATCCATGAGATGATACAGAAACTTGAAGCCGGCGAGAAGCTGGCCGAAAAGAAGGTTATTTCCAAAGAGCGCGGTTTCGATGCGACGACCATTACGCAGGCGGACATCGACACATACGGACTCGGCGAATAAACAACAGCCTTTTCTTCTCCTGATAGCAGGACTTCGCTAAAGTATGTGCGGTGCGGAGTATGTGGATATTTTCCGCATACTCGCACCGCATATTCAAGAAACTCCCATGCTCAAAGGATGGATCCAATGCAAGAAGGTATCGTTTTATCCATGCACAGAATTTGCAAAGCGTTTCCGGGTGTACGCGCTTTGCAAAATGTTGATTTCACTCTTCGTAAAGGAGAAATCCATGCCCTTATGGGTGAGAACGGAGCCGGCAAGTCAACATTGATCAAAGTTTTGACGGGCGTTTACCCGAAGGATTCGGGGCAAGTTTACATATCCGGAATAAACAGGGAAATTACCGTAAAATCACCTCAAGAGGCTCAGAATTTAGGCATAAGCACCGTTTATCAGGAGATAATGCTATGCCCCAACTTAACGGTCGCCGAAAATATGTTTATAGGGCGCGGCAATTATCGCTTCGTAAATTGGCGCTCAATGGAAGAAAAGGCGACCGAGATACTGACTAAGCTTAATATCCCCGTGAGAGCCACGCAGCAGCTTGTCGCATGCTCGCTTGCCGTTCAGCAGATGGTCGCGATAGCCCGTTCCGTTGATATGGACTGCAAAGTGCTTATATTGGATGAGCCGACATCTTCGCTGGATGAAAGCGAAGTTGCAAAGCTTTTTTCTCTAATGCGCGAACTAAAGTCCCGCGGGGTCGGAATAATATTCATAACGCATTTTCTTGAGCAGGCATATGAAATCAGCGACCGGATAACGGTTCTCAGGAACGGAGAGCTGGTCGGGGAGTTTGAGGTCGAAAAGCTGCCGCGCATCGAGCTTGTGACAAAGATGATGGGCAAGGCGCTTGACGACATTTCAGAATTGCAAAATCGAAAGGCATCAAACATTAATACGGATACCGCGCCGGTCTTCGAGGCCTCCGGGTTATCCAGCGCCGGTGGCGCCAGGACGTTTGACTTCAAAATCCATAAGGGAGAAGTAAACGGGTTTACGGGGCTTCTCGGTTCCGGGCGCAGCGAAAGCGTGCGCGCCATATTCGGAGCCGATAAAATTACCGGCGGCAGCGTTAAGGTAGAGGGGAAAAACGTCAGGATCACAAAACCCAAGGACGCCATGAAACACGGAATCGGGTACCTGCCCGAGGACAGAAAGCAGGACGGCATCGTTGAGGATCTGTCCGTCCGCGAAAACATACTGCTTGCATTGCAGGTAATGAAGGGCTTTTTCCGCCCGTTTTCCAAAGCGGAGGCGGAGGCCTTCGCGGATGAATATATCAGACTGTTAGGAATAAAAACCGCATCCGCGGATACGCCCATAAAATCGCTTTCGGGCGGCAATCAGCAAAAGGCGATACTCGCGCGCTGGCTGCTCACAAATCCAAAGTATCTCATATTGGACGAACCGACTCGCGGCATAGATGTCGGTACAAAAGTTGAAATACAAAAACTTGTTCTCAAGCTTGCAGAGGAAGGCGTCAGCGTTACGTTTATTTCATCCGAAATAGAGGAGATGCTTCGCACTTGTTCGCGGCTCATAGTTATGCGGGATCGTAAAATCGTCGGCGAATTGACGGGGGATGATATGACGCAGCTGAAAATCATGCACACGATAGCGGGGGAGGCAGCTCAAAATGGATAATGGTTTAAAGAAATTTTCGAGGTCTCAACTGGTTGTCCCGCTTTTCTCGCTTTTTTTGCTGATAGTTTTTAATCTTATAAGGGATGTCGGGTTTTTCTCCGTGATAGTTACGACAAATAACGAAGGCAATACCGTTCTGTCCGGCAATTTGATCAGCATATTGAACGGCGCATCCGAGCTTGCTATCATAGCGATAGGTATGACGCTTGTAACGGCGTCGTCGGGAGGGCAGGATATAAGCGTCGGCGCGGCCGCGGCAATTGCGGGAAGCGTTTTTGTCCGTGTGCTTCGCGAGAATCAAATCACGATGCCTATTATTCTTGCCGCCTTTTTGGCAGGTTGTGTCGTGGCGATAATATTCGGTTCCTTCAACGGGACATTGGTTGCCGCATTTAAAATTCAGCCTATGATTGCGACGCTGATACTGTTTACGGCCGGCCGTCCCATAGCGTATTGGATAAACGGCGGAGCAACGCCGACGGTTTCAAGCTCCCTGCTGAATTACATCGGAAGTTTTATTCCGGGCATCCCCATACCTACGCCGATTATTATCGTAATAATATTCGGGGTGCTGGTTTCGCTCGTATTAAGGTTTACAAATCTCAGGTTATACACGCAGGCGGTCGGAATAAACGAAAGATCCGCCCGCTTGACCGGAATCAACGCTGCAGGAATAAAATTGTTGTCATTTATGATACTGGGGGTTTGCGTTGCTATATCAGGCTCCATCGGCGTCAGCAGAATAGGTCTTATAAACCATGAAACTCTGCTTTTGGATATCGAAATGGACGCTATTTTGGCGGTAGCCATCGGAGGCAATTCCCTCGGCGGCGGAAAATTCAGCTTGACAGGCTCTGTCATAGGCGCATACATCATTCAAGCTCTGACTATAACGCTTTACGCGATGAAAGTGTCCTCGACGGCCGTGAAAGCCTATAAGGCGATAGTTATCATAGCCATAGTCATAATAAGTTCGCCGATAGTAAAAGAATATGCCCTTCGCCTGCGCGGCAGGCTCCTTGGAAAACCAAAGGAAGTAACGGAGAATCAATAATATGATAAGCAGAAATTTTTCAGCCGCGATATCGGGAGGAAAAAGGGAGCCTATTTCCAACACCGGCTTGCTCCTGAGCATAACCATTTGCACATTCATCGGCATGTATGTGCTTGCAATGCTCATATGGGGCGGAGGTTTCCTGAATCCTCAGCAATTCCTTGATATTTTCAATAACAATGCGTTTTTGATAGTGATTTCCTGCGGACTGACCGTAGTCATGATAGCGGGCGGGATTGATATTTCGGTCGGGGGAATAACCGCTCTGGTGACGATGGCTTGCGTTGTTTACCTAGACGATCACGGCGGCAGCGTTATAGGTTCGATGGGCTTGGCCTTGGGTATAGGCGCAGCGTTCGGGCTTGTTCAGGGAATTCTGATATCATATCTTGATATACAGCCCTTTATTGTCACTTTAGCGGGTATGTTTTTTGCAAAAGGCATGACGACAATAGTCAGCGTTGCTCCGCGCACAGCGGTTCACGAAGCATTTGTCGCCTTTAAACAATTCCGAATTGTCATTCCCGGTATCGGTTCTTTCGGAAAATCCGGGAATTTCATCCCTGCAAAAATCGAGATCGGCGTAATAGCAGCCATTGCTGTCGTTTTGGCCGTAACGGCAATTCTGAAATGGACCCGATTCGGGCGCAACCTCTATGCTGTCGGAGGGAATAAGCAGAGCGCGCTGATGCTCGGCATCAATGTTAAGCGGACAAAATTCTATTCCCATTTGCTCTCCGGGTTTTTAGCCGGAATCGGCGGTTATGTTTATCTGCTGCATACGGGGGCGGGAAATGCTTCAAATGCGACCGCCGCTGAGATGCAGGCAATCGCATCCGCCATCATTGGCGGGACATTATTGACCGGCGGCGTTGGCAATGCGATAGGTACGCTTTTCGGAGTGCTCTCATTAAAGAATATCAACAACATTGTAATAGCTTCCGGGCTTCGGGAGCCGTATTGGCAGAGCATTACGACAGGGCTTATACTCTGCTTCTTTATTTTGCTTCAAAGCGTTGTTCTCGCGCTCCGCGGCAAAGGCAGCTTTAATCAGCAGTTGCCGGAGTGGCTGAAATTCAGGGATAAAGAGGACAGCAAGGATTTGACGTCATAAAAAGCTGCGGGTCTGAATAAGGCGGTTTTCATATAACACGATGCCTCCTGCTTCCTTGATTCAAACTATGTTCTGCATCGTATAAATTCACGCATATTGATATTTGCTCCCGCGCTCCTTTTATAATTCGGACAGCGGGAGCGTTTGCTTTAATATAAACGCGCGTTTACGGCATGCTCTGTTGCTCAAATATTATAAAGTTAAAATGGCTCTCAGTAAAGGTCCACCGTCAACGGTTGACTTTAAAAGCCGAGGCTTTCCGGATGCAGGATAATGAGTCTTCAGGGAGATTTTTCTCCTTTGGAGGACTTTTTGGCTTGCGGCGGATCGCTGAGAGCCATGTTTGATGCTTCTGCCTTGCAACGGCGGCCGGACTTTAATATATTACGGCGGCCGGTTTGATTGTTATACCCAAGTATTGGCAAGCATATAATTTAAAAATCATTCGGTGCATCCGGATATACAGGGTGAGAGTTTATGCCGGACAACATAATTAAAAAAAACAAACAAACGGTCCGGATCATCGCAATCGCTGCGGCCTCGGTTATTCTCGCCTCCGCCGCTGCCTTCGGTTACGTTTATTTGAACATTATAAAGCTGAACGCAAATGCGGCACGTATAGTCGATAAGCCCGACGCGGTATCCGCGTTTGCGCCGGTAGACCGGTTGGAGCGAATCGAAGGCACGCCTTCAGATATTGACGAGGACCATTTCTCGGATGTTCCCGAACCGACGCAGGAACCTATATACAATCAGGTACCTATCAATGGAAATGTAATCAATGTCCTCCTGCTCGGAACCGATGTCCGGCCGAACCAAAAGAGCAACGGAAGAACGGACAGCATAATGCTCCTTTCATATAACCGAAACACAAGAACTGCAAAATTGATTTCATTTATGCGCGATGTCTGGCTCCATATTCCGGGCAGGGGGTGGGATCGCATCAACGCTTCTTTTACTTACGGCAATATTGGACTGACCGTTAATACCGTAAACAAGAATTTTAATCTGGATATCCAAAACTATCTGGTTATCGATTTTGAAGGATTCAAAAAAATCGTGGATAAACTCGGCGGAATAGAAGTAATGCTCGATGAAAAGGAGATTAAATACATCAACGACAGGTCAAGCAGACAGCTGACAAAAGAGGCGGGAATGAAGCTGCTAAACGGTGAGCAGATGCTCATCCATTGCCGGAACCGCAAAACCGGAGGCGGCGATTTTGAAAGAACGCAGCGGCAAAGGGACGTTATGCTGTCCATTTTCAACAAAGCAAAAACCATAAATGACCCTGTGCTGTTTGCGCAAGTTCTGTCCTACGCCTTGAAGCATGTTCAAACAAACATGACGCCGGATATAATATTCACGCTCGGCCTTGAGGTTTTGACCTCAAAGGAGTTTAAAATGGAGCAGGGCAGGATCCCGTTCGACAATACCTGGCGCTACGCGAGCAAGGACGGCAAAAGCGTCATCAGCATCGATTTGAGCGAAAATATCCATCTGCTGCATGATTGTCTGTATGAAGACGGCTCTGTGAACAAGCTCATCATCAAATTTGAAGATTGATCTCCCCCGAGAGATACAATACTGCGTGCCCCGCGATTTTGACGCGTTTTGAGAGATGTCTGCAATACAGTACTCCGCCGCGGCTGCTGAGCTGTTTTGCTGTCATTTCGGTTTTACCTAGCCGCTCGCTCCAAAAAGGGATAAGCGTGCAATGCGCGGAGCCCGTTACAGGGTCTTCCAAAGTGCCGTCATGAGGTGAAAAATACCGGGACACAAAATCGCAGTCATCGCCTTTTGCCGTTACCGTCAATCCGATAATATCCGGGATTTTTTTCATGACCGTAAAGTCGGGACGCAAATCCTTCACCTGCCGCGCGTTTTCGAGCAAAACGACATGATCCCTGGCGAGGTGATAGGAGAGGGGCTTTACGCCCAGCGATTCGGCAATAAGGGGAACAGGCGGAATTTCTTTCGCGGGCCGGGAAGGAAAATCAAGCACATACATATCGCCTTCCTTTTCAACGCTTAAGTCACCGCTCTTTGAAACAAATTTAACTTCTTTAAGCCCGGGTTCCACGAAATTCATTATAACAAATGCGCTTGCGAGAGTGGCATGACCGCACAGGTCGAATTCTCCGGACACGGTGAACCAGCGTATATGCCACTTCTCCTTTTGCTTGACTAGAAACGCCGTTTCGGGAAGATTGTTCTCTTTTGCGATATTCAGCATCACGCTGTCTGCAGGCCAGTTCGAAACAAAGCATATCCCCGCGGGATTCCCCTTGAAAATCGTATCGGTAAACGCATCCGCAATAAAGTATTTCATAACCGTCCTCCCAAAAGATAGGATATTGTAACAATATCCTATTGAAACGAAATTGGCAAGTTTATACTGCCGGCTGTTCGGAAATACGATTTAATCCATAGAAAAATCGCATATATGAGCCACAGTGTGCTGTTTACAGCGGAAATAATGCCGTAATAAACCATGACGGAGTATCCCGCGCCTGCGCGGCCGCTTCCGCTTGATTTCCGGAGCAACGCTTACCGGATGCTTCGTCGGTTGTTCTTTAACTGCGGTTATGATAAAATACTATGATACGGAAAGCGCCTGAATCATTCGGCGTCGCCGGCGATTGACTAAATTGCGTGAGGTGATGGTTTTATGCGCATGGTCGATTTGATACTGAAGAAAAAGAATTCACAGGAGCTTACGGGCGTTGAGCTCGAGTATATCGTTAAGGGCTTCGTATCGGGAGAGATCCCGGATTATCAGATGTCGGCCTTTTTAATGACGGTCTGTTTTTCCGGCATGACATATAAAGAAACCGCAGCATTGACGATGGCCATGGCAGACTTCGGAGACAGAGCGGACCTATCGGATATACCCGGCATCAAAGTGGATAAGCACTCAACGGGCGGCGTCGGCGATACGACTACTTTGGTCGCAGCTCCGCTGGTTGCGGCATGCGGAGGCAAAGTCGCGAAAATGAGCGGCAGAGGACTCGGACACACCGGAGGAACGATTGATAAGCTGGAATCCATATACGGCTTTAACGCCGAGCAGTCAATCGAGCGCTTCAAACAGATCGTAAACAAAATCGGAGTGAGCGTTATCGGCCAGACCGCCAACCTGGTCCCCGCGGATAAAAAAATGTACGCTTTAAGGGATGTAACGGGCACCGTCAACAGCATTCCGCTTATAGCTTCAAGCATAATGAGCAAAAAAATAGCTGCTGGAGCAGACGCGATAGTGCTTGACGTCAAGACGGGTAGCGGCGCGTTTATGCAGACGGTCGACGATGCGAGGTCGCTCGCACAAACGATGGTCGAAATCGGGGAACAGGTGGGCAGGAGATGCGTTGCCGTTATCACGGATATGAACCAGCCTCTCGGGCTCAATATCGGCAACGGACTTGAAGTAAAAGAAGCTGTTGAAATGCTTTCGGGCCAAGTTATGCGCGGCGATCCGCTTTTTGAGGTATGCATGCTGCTCTCCTGTCACATGCTGCAGCTTTCAGGCTTGGCGAACGACGACGATACGGCGTTAAGTCTGCTTGATGAAGCCCTTTATTCGGGCGCCGGGCTCAAAAAACTTGCCGAAATGATCGAAGAACAGGGAGGAGATCCCGCAGTTATAAAAAATCCCGAAATGCTTTGCAGGACACGCGAAAAAATCGATTTGCGCGCGGCAAAAAGCGGATATATCAAAGGCATGGACGTACAGGGCATAGGGATGGCGGCGATGCTGCTCGGCGCCGGCCGCGAGAAAAAATCGGACAGAATTGATCCTGCAGTCGGTCTTGTCCTGCATCACCGTTTGGGCGGTCTCGTCAGCGCAGGGAGCAGCCTTGCGACTTTATATGTCAATGATGACTCGCGCCTGAAAGACGCAATGGCACTGCTTGAAGATTCTATAATGATCGGCGATGCAGCGCCCGGGAAAACACCCATCGTGTATGATGTGATCAAAAAATAAGGAGATTGCATATTGGAAAAGCTTATTGCGGTCGACGGAAACAGCCTTATGCACAGGGCTTTCTATGCGCTGCCGTCCATGACGACAAAGACCGGGACGCCTACAGGCGCCATATACGGTTTTTTAAGCATGTTGTTTAAGCTTATCGAGCTTCGTCCGGATTATCTGGTTGTCGCGTTTGATATGCACGGGCCGACTTTCAGGCATGAAGCTTTTAAGGAGTATAAAGAGGGCAGAAAAGAAACTCCGGAAGATTTGAGGCCGCAGTTCCCCAAATTGAAGGAATTGCTGCGCGCAATGGGCATTGCGGTTTGCGAATGCGAGCGCTATGAGGCGGACGATATACTGGGAACTTTTTCGAGAATAGCGGGCAAACGGGGCATAGAGTCGCTGCTTGTTACGGGAGACAGGGACGCGCTTCAGCTGATCGATGACAAAACGCACGTTCTTCTCACAAAAAAGGGTATCAGCGAAACGGTGGAGTACGATGAGTCCGTTTTGATGGAACAGTTCGGACTCGCTCCCGTAGGCATGCTGGATCTGAAAGGCCTTATGGGAGATCATTCGGACAATATTCCCGGAGTACCGGGAGTTGGAGAAAAAACGGCGTTAAAGCTTCTTTCGGAATATAAAACGCTGGAAAATACCCTTGCCCATGCAGGTGAAGTCAAGGGGAAACTGGGAGAAAAATTGAGCGAATTTGCCGACCAGGCAAGGTTCAGCTATAAGCTCGGCATCATAGACCGCAACGCGCCTGTTAAAATGTCGATCGAAGACGTCAAGTTTGCGCCCGAGAAGCTTAGCGAAGCGATTCCGCTGATGCATGAATTGGAACTGCGCAGCCTGATAAACAGGCTTCCCGAGCAGCCCGCGGTTCGTAAACCGGACAAGGCTTTTCCGGTGAGAACGGAGCAGATATCCTCGATTGAACGGCTTAAGGACGTAATTTCAGCCCTTCTCGACAGACAGACCGTCGCAATGCATATGGAAGATACGCTCTTTTTGGCTGCCGATTCAGATAATCAATACGAAATCGTTCTTTCGGGCACGCTTCTTGATCCCGGCCTTGACAGGGCGGAGGTTTTCAGGCTATTAAAGCCTGTTTTTGAATCGGAGGGAGTAAAGAAGCTGCTGTTTGACGCAAAGCGGTATATGCATTTGCTGTCGGAAGAGGAAACGGAGCTGAAAGGGCCGATATTCGATGCTATGATAGCCGATTATCTCCTGCATGCGGTTCACCCCGCGTTATCGTTGAAAACGCTTTGCTCCGAACGATTTGCCGGGCAGTCCGAGAATCCCGCCTCAGCACTGTTCCGTTTATATGATATTATGCAGAGGGAACTCAATGAAAATGAATTGGACGGATTATATCGCGAAATAGAACTGCCTCTCATAAGGGTTCTGTTCGAAATGGAGCGCGAAGGCTTTATGGTCGATACAAAAATGCTGCTTGAGCTTAGGGAAAACTTTTCTCAAAGGCTGGAGAGACTCGGCATCGAAATTTACGAGATGGCGGGATGTCCGTTCAATATCCTTTCGACAAAGCAGCTCGGAGCGGTTTTGTTTGAAAAGCTGGGACTTCCTCCCCAAAAAAAGACCCGCACCGGATATTCGACGGACGCCGAGGTGCTTGATAAGCTTGAGACGATGCATCCTATTATACCTTTGATAATCGAGTATCGGACAGTTTCAAAACTCAAAAGCACTTTTTTGGACGGTTTGCTCTCGCTCGAAAAATCGGGAAGGGTTCATACGAGCTTTAACCAGAACGTGACCGCCACGGGCCGTATCTCAAGCACCGAACCCAATCTGCAGAACATACCTGTGCGTACGGAGCTTGGAAGAGAAATTCGCAAAGCGTTCATTGCATCCCCCGGAAACGTGCTTGTCGGAGCGGACTATTCTCAAATCGAGCTTCGACTGCTCGCCCATATGAGCAAGGATGAACGCCTTATAGCCGCATTTAACGGCGATGCGGACATTCATGCCCGAACTGCGGCGGAAGTTTTCGGCGTCGGAATAGATGAAGTGACGTCTCAGCAAAGAAATGCCGCCAAAGCTGTAAATTTCGGCATCGTGTACGGCATCAGCGATTTCGGACTTGCACGGAACCTATCCATCTCCCGGAAGGAGGCAAGCCTGTATATCGAGCTTTACCTTTCACGCTATCCCGGCGTCAAACGGTATATGAAAGAATCCATTGAAGCCGGAAGGAAAAAGGGCTATGTCAAAACGCTTTTCGGAAGAAGAAGGGAGCTTCCCGAAATCAACGCGTCCAACTTCAATACAAGGTCCTTCGGCGAAAGGGTTGCGCTCAATATGCCGATTCAGGGAACCGCGGCGGATATTATAAAGCTTGCCATGGTCCGCACCAGCGAAGCCATGAAGAAAGAAGGCCTTAAAGCAAAGCTCGTTCTTCAGATCCACGATGAGCTTATAATTGATGCGCCCGAGGGGGAAGCGCAAAAAGTCGCGGAGCTGCTTGAGCAAAATATGAGAAATGTGATACCGCTGTCCGTGCCGCTGAATGTGGACGTCAAGTGCGGACACAGCTGGTATGATACGAAATGAACGGAGCTGGAGCTGCGCATGCCTTTGATAGGACTGACAGGTTCAATAGGTTCGGGAAAATCGACAGCATCCCGGTATCTTGCCGGTTTGGGAGCTGTTATAATCGATGCTGACCTGATATCGAGAGAAGCGGTAAAGCCCGGCGCCGAAAGCTCCAAAAGGATCGAAGAAAGGTTCGGCCGGGATGTGTTTTTTGAGGACGGCGCCCTGAACAGGAAAATGCTTGCCGATATGATATTTGCCGATGAAAGCAAGCGCAAAGCGCTTAATGACATTTTGCATCCGGTTATAGCTGATGAAATGTTCAAAAGGGCGGAAGAGCAAATAAAAAAGCGGCCGGACAGCGTCGTTGTTCTCGTCGCTCCGCTGCTTATCGAAACGGGAATGCACAAAAAAGTCGATTCCGTCTGGCTGATAACGGCCGATAACGATGCCGTGATTTCAAGGATAATGGAGCGAGACGGATGCACAAGGGCTCAGGCGCAAAGAAGGCTTGCCTCTCAGATGCCGGAGAGCGAAAAACGCCTCCACTCGGATGTGATTTTCGAGAATGACAAGGGTATCGGCGATCTGCATCTTAAGCTTAAAAGCGCTTTCGATGCGATAAGCAGGCAATGAAACGGGGAATTTTATGGCGAAAAAAATCAGCAAAACAGGGCTTGCCGCCGCGATGATAATCGTAATCGTATTTTTGTCGGCTGCTTTGGTTTTGCTGAGCGCGGTTCTGGAAAGGCGCACATATAAGCTTGTTTATCCCGGCTTTATAAAAACGTTTTCGAGTCTTTATGAGCTGGATCCGTTTCTTGTAGCGGCCGTTATTCACTGCGAAAGCGATAATGTGCCGAATGCGGTATCAAGGAGCGGAGCGGTAGGCTTGATGCAGATAATGCCCGAGACGGGCGAATGGATCGCCGGAAAGCTCGAAATAGAGGATTTTTCGCCGGAAGACCTGAACGAGCCCGAATTGAATATCCGGATAGGCTGTTGGTATTTAAGATTTTTGTATGACAGATACGACGGGAATATGACCAATATGCTTGCAGCTTATAATGCCGGCCACGGGAATGCCGATAAATGGCTTTCGGATAAAAGCATATCCGAGGAAGGGCAGCTTTTGAATATCCCATTCAAAGAGACAAAAGATTATGTTGAAAAGGTGCTTCGCGTTTATGATAAATATAAAGCGCTCTATTCCGAAAAAGCGTTCGATTAAGATACTCTGCGTGATTCTGGCGCTCGTTTTTATTTTTGCGATGAGCGGATGCGCCGATCCCGAACCTGTGAGCGATCTTGCCATAGTGGTGCCGACTGCGGAGCCGAGTCCGGCTCCTGCCGAAGGCGGAGAACTGCGCGTTCCGATGCCAGAAAACGCAGCCTTTTACAATCCGCTTTCGGTAAATACGGAAGAAATGAAACTCATGTATTCGCTTGTTTTTGAGAGCCTTGTCCGCGTTGACAAAGAAAACCTGATAGTTCCGGCGCTTGCCGAAAATTGGGCGGCGGATGAGACCGGGAAGGTATGGACGTTTAACCTTCGAAAAAACGTTCTGTGGCATAACAGTACATCTGTTTTTTCATCGTCAGACGTCGAGTATACTTATCAAAAGCTCCTGGCGATGGGCAGCGACACTTATTACAGCTATGCCGCCGAAAGGATATCGAGCGTCGAAGCGATCGACGCGAATACGGTAAAAATCACGATGAAAGAACCCGGCTATGCTTCGCTTTACGCTTTGACATTTCCCATTATGTGCGCAAACGTGGATATGCTTTCCGCGGATTTTCCCATAGGCACAGGTCCGTACTTCGTGTCCGAATCGAATGATTCAAGGCTTGTGCTTTCCGCAAATAAGAACTGGTGGAGACAGGGCGCTTATATCCCGAGAATAATCTTCGAAGCGCGCGACGATAACGAAACCGCGCTCGCTTCCTATCAGGCGGGCCAGCTGAATTTCGTCCCGACCTCGAATCTTTCTTCCGGCAAGTACCGCGAGCAGGGCGTATCCGTCGTTCAGGACGTTATGACGCAGATATCGGAAGTAATGCTGATAAATCACCAAAACGGCATTCTTCAGGATATCAGAGTGAGAAAAGCTTTGGCATATGCGCTTAACAGGATAGACCTCGTCTCGAACGTTTACATGAACCATGCGTTTCTTTCCGACGTCCCGGTCGCTCCTGATTCGTTTCTTTATGAGAGCAAATCGAAAATTTACGATTACGACCTCGATGCCGCCGACGCCTTGCTGAATGAAGCCGGCTGGACGGATAAGGATAATGACGGGATTCGTGAAAAGGACAATTCGTCCAAAGAGCTGACTTTAACACTGCTGGTCAACGACTCAACCGAGTCGAACGCAAGGCATGAAGCCGCGATGCTGATGCAGTCTCAGCTTGCGCTTGCGGGCTTTGAAATTGAAATCGTTGCGCTGCCGTTCAAGCTCGGTGACGAGAAATCGGAATATGCGCAAAAACTGAAGAGCGGCGACTTTGATTTGGCCCTTGCGGGATTTAATCTGTCCAGGGACACGGATCTTTCCGTTTTTTTGAAGCCGGGCGGAAAACATAATTACGGGCATTATAACAATTCCGCAATGGCCATTCTGGCGGACGCCGTCGTGCATGCCGCTGATGAAACAGCGGCCCGGGACGCCGCGAGCGAGCTTCAGATGCGGTTCGTAGAGGACCTTCCGTTTATAAACCTGTATTTCAGGATGAACAGCATCGTCTATTCGGCCGAAATCAAAGGTGTTCAGGGCGTCCGTGAACCCGATATTTTCGCAAATATCGAAAAATGGTATATCAACACTGCAGCCGGTCAGTCCGGCGCAGAATAAGGAACTTTTGGGGGTAAAATGCTCGAACTGTTAATTATCGCTGTCATTATCGTTTTAGATCTTATTACAAAAAACCTTGCCGCGAATTTGCTCCGCCCCCTTCCCGGGAGAACTTTTCCCTTTATCGAAGGGATATTTCATTTTACCTATGTTGAAAACAAGGGCGCCGCTTTCGGGATGCTGTGGAACGCGCGCTGGCTTTTTATCTCGGTTACGTTTATCGTATGCGGTTTATGCATTTACGCGCTTATCAGGTACCGCAGCAAAATGCATTTGCTTCTTAGGATTTCGATAGCGCTGATAGTTGCTGGGGCGCTCGGGAACAATCTTTTCGACCGCATATTCTTAGGATATGTTCGAGATATGTTTGAATTCCGCCTGATAAACTTTGCCGTTTTCAATGTGGCGGACAGTGCGGTCACCATAGGAGCTGTTATTCTGGTGCTGGACGTTTTGTTCGGCAAGGGGAAGAAACTGCTGGATGAGCTTGACAGCAAAAAAAAGTAAATGGATGATAACGGACTTGAAAATTCGCGTGAATTGACTTTTTTTGCCGAAAAAGACGGGGAGCGGCTGGATGTTTTTTGCGCGCGGGCTTGCAGCGAAACCCGTTCTTATATGCAGCGTGTCGTCGCTTCGGGCAATGTATATGTGAACGAAAGGACCGAAAAATCAAATTACCGCCTGAAGAAGGGCGATAATATCAGGATAATGATGCCTGAACCTGAGAAGTCGGAAGTCGAACCGCAAAACATACCGCTTGAGGTACTCTATCAGGACGATGATATTGCCGTCATAGATAAGCCTAAAGGCATGGTCGTCCATCCCGCACCCGGAAACCCCGACCGGACTCTCGTCAACGCAATTATGTATCACGTGAGGGATCTCTCGGGAATAGGAGGGGAAATGCGTCCGGGGATCGTTCACCGCATCGATAAAATGACTTCC
Organism: Firmicutes bacterium ADurb.Bin182; assembly: GCA_002070205.1. Classification (GTDB taxonomy): domain Bacteria; phylum Bacillota; class Clostridia; order Christensenellales; family CAG-138; genus MWCU01. Next base: position 56,930 of record MWCU01000035.1, read on the forward strand.
GGCCTTATCGTAATTGCCAAAAACGACAAAGCGCACCGAAGCCTCAGCGAACAATTTAAGCGGCATACCGCAAAGCGCACATATCTTGCTATTGTGGAAGGGAACATAAAAGAGGACGAAGGGACGGTGGACGCGCCGGTCGGAAGGCATCCCGTTGACAGAAAACGCATGGCTGTGGTCGGGGGCGGGCGCAGCGCCGTTACTCACTGGCGTGTACTTGAGCGGTTCGGCCGATATACTTTAATCGAAGCTTCGCTTGAGACAGGCCGTACGCATCAGATCAGGGTACATATGGCCCATATAAAACATCCCCTTGCGGGCGATACCGTATACGGAGCTTCAAAGCCGAAACTGAATTTGGACGGGCAGGCTCTTCACGCGATAAAGCTTGAGCTTATACACCCCGGAACAGGCAGGAAAGTGGAATTCACGTCGGATTTGCCGGATTATTTTGCGGCGGTGCTCAGCCATCTTCGAAGTTTGAAGCAATAAACAGGACAATATGAAAACCTGATATGACAAACCGCCGGAATAAGTTGCCTGTGCCGCTCGTTTTTTATATAATTTAAATAACCATAATTTTGGAGACAGATAAAAATGGCTTTCAGAAAAATTCTGACCGATAACGATCCCAAACTGTACAAGGTCTCAAGGCCGGTCGAAAACTTTGATGACCGGTTGTTTATGCTTCTTGACGATATGGCGGAAACGATGTATAAAGCCGAAGGGGCGGGACTCGCGGCCTGTCAGGTCGGCATATTGAAGAGGGTTTGCGTAATAGACTGCGGTGACGGATTGATAGAGCTTATCAATCCGGTGATAATAAGCACAGAAGGCGAGCAGGGAGGATATGAGGGATGCCTTTCTTTTCCCGGCAAGCGAGGGTATGTCGTCAGGCCTCAAAAAGTTGTTGTCCGGGCTTTCGACAGGAACGGCGAACTGAAGGAATATACCGCTGCGGATATGTTTGCGCGCGCTGTCATGCATGAGACGGACCATCTTGACGGAAAGGTTTATACGCGGCTGATAACCGAGCCTCCCGAAGGATTCGACGAAGAAAACGGCGAAGAGGATGAGGAATGAAAATAGCTTTTCTCGGAACCCCTGAGTTCGCGCTGCCTTCTTTGGAAATGCTCGTCCGGGAACACCATGACATCGCTGTGTTTACGCAGCCGGACAGGCCCCGGGGGAGGCATGCCGCTTTCGAGGCGCCTCCGGTCAAGCTTTACGCGCAAGAGCGCGGCATACCGGTAAACCAGTTCGAGCAAATACGAAGCTCCGAGGGCAATAAGGCACTTTCGGATTTTGCGCCCGACCTTATGGTGACTGCGGCTTTCGGGCAGATTTTATCGAAGGAAAACCTGTCCGTCCCCCGTTTTGGCTGTATCAACGTCCACGGGTCATTGCTTCCGAAGTACCGCGGGGCCGCTCCCGTCCAATGGGCAATAATCAACGGCGAAGAAAAAACAGGCGTCACGACAATGATGACGGACGCAGGATTGGATACCGGCGATATTTTGCTGATGCGCGAAACATCCATTCTTCCGGACGAAACGGCGGGCGAACTCAGCGAAAGACTTGCCGTTCTCGGCGCTCAGGTGCTGAAGGAAACCCTTTGCAAGCTGGAGGAAGGCACGCTTGTCCGCGTTCCGCAGGACAACGGCAGCGCGACCAGGTGCGCGATGCTTAAAAAGGAGCACGGGCGCATTGATTTTACTCTGTCGCAAAAGCAGGTGCACGATCTGGTCCGCGGAGTGAATCCGTGGCCGGGCGCATATGCTATGCTGAACGGGAGTCCCGTTAAGATATGGAGAACGAAGGTTGCCGGTTCCGAATTTTCGGCGCCTCCCGGAACTTTGAGAGGCGATGCGAAAAAAGGTTTGTTTGTCGCGGCGGGCGACGGTGAGCTGGAGATACTCGAAATCCAGTTTCCCGGCTCGAGGAAAATGGATGCAAAGTCCGCTTTGATGGGCAAACCGCTTGAAGGCGCAAGGTTGTTATGAGCGTAAGAAGAAGGGCACTGGAAGCGCTTATTGATATTACCGAGGAAGGCGCTTACGCAAATCTCAGGCTGAAACGGGCACAGCAGGGTCTTTCGCCCAAAGATGCGGCATGGGTTGCCGCAGCCGTGTACGTAACGCTGGACAATTTGATATATATCGATCAAATGCTGGCGAAACATATCAAGGGGAACGTGAAAAAACATGTGCGGGCGATACTCCGGCTCGGTTTATGCCAGATGCTCTATATGAACGTTCCGGACAGAACGGCGTGTGACGAAAGCGTCAAGCTGGCAAAGGAGATCGGAAAAGGCGCGCTTTCGGGCTTCATAAACGGAGTTATGCGGAATCTGGTCAGAGCGAGGAATGAAAACATCGCCCTTTTAGAAGATCCGGCAGACAGAGTTTCGGTTCAATACAGCTACCCGAAATGGCTTGTTAAAGAGCTTGCGGATAAATACGGCCTTGACCAAACGGAAGCAATGCTTGGGGCAAAACCCGTCAGGTATTCAATGACTATAAGAGCGCAGGCTCCGTTTACTTCTTTGATGTTGGAGAAGGAACTCATCGAGCGGCGCATGGAATACGTCAGGGGCGAATTGGACCCGAATGCTTTTAAATTGAAGAAAGGATTCGACATAGCGCGTGACCCTTTGTTTTTAAACGGCAGCATAACGGCGCAGAGTGAAAGCGCGATGCTCGCATGCAGAGTGCTCGGGGCAAAACCCGGCTTTATGATACTGGACGCATGCGCAGCTCCGGGAGGCAAGACTGCCTATTTGGCGGAGCTCATGGGAAATGAAGGCAAAATATGCTCATGGGAACTGCATCCTCACCGAAAAGCTTTGATGGACAGGACGCTTTCAAGACTGCGTGTTAAAATCGCACAAACTCAAACGAGGGACGCGTCTATAGCCCATAAAGGCTTTGACAAAATGTTTGATGCCGTGCTTGTCGATGCGCCGTGCTCCGGCCTCGGCCTTTTCGGGAAGCCCGATGTACGCTATGCGAAAACGCCTGAAATAATCGATGAATTGACGAAAATTCAGCGTTCTATCCTGAACGCATGCTCAGAGTATGTAAAGCCCGGCGGAACGCTTTTATACGCCACATGCACCGTATCGCACAGGGAAAATGAAATGATCGCGGAGGAGTTTTTAAAGGCGCATAATGATTTTGAGCCTTATTTGCCAGAAACGCTCGTTCCCGAGGCTTTGCGCCCGCGATGCGTGAACGGAATGCTTCAGCTGTTACCTCATATCGACGGGACGGAAGGATTTTTTATCGCGAGAATGACAAGGAACGGAAGGGATTCTTAGGTGCAAAACCTTACCGACATGGGCTTAAATGAGCTCGAATTGCTGATGAGGGATCTCGGGCAGCCGAAATTCCGTGCGCGCCAGGTTTTCGAATGGATACAAAAGGGCGTCAGGCCGGGCGGCATGTCAAATTTGCCGGCGGCGTTAAGGGAACGGCTCTCCTCAATGCTTTGGGGCGGAGCTGAAATCCATACAAAACGCATATCAAAAAAAGACGGGACGATAAAATATCTGTTTAAATTGGAGGACGGCAATCTCATAGAAGGCGTCCTCATGAGCAACAGATACGGCAATACTCTGTGTTTATCCACACAAGTCGGATGCGCGATGGGCTGCGCGTTCTGTGCTTCGACTCTTGAAGGCTGCGTAAGAAATTTATCCTGCGGCGAGATGCTTTCACAGGTCAGTGAAGTGGAAAAGGACGTCCCTCATGAGGAGGGAGCTTCAAGGACCGTTACAAATATCGTCCTTATGGGCAGCGGCGAGCCGCTTGCGAATTTCGAGCAAACCGTCAAGTTTATAAGGCTTGTAAGCGCGCCGGAGGGAATGAACATCAGTCCGAGGAATATATCTCTGTCAACTTGCGGATTGGTTCCTGAAATATTGAGGCTGATAACCGAAGCGCAGCACGTGACGCTGAGCATTTCGCTTCATGCCCCGAATAACGGGATAAGATCCGGTCTCATGCCTATAAACCGGAGGTATCCCATCGAGCAGGTGATCGGCGCCGCCCGTGAATATGCCGAAAAAACAGGGCGCAGAGTCATTTTCGAGTATGCTCTTATCAAGGGGGTCAACTGCGAACGGGCACACGCGGAGGAGCTTTCGGATATCCTTCACGGTATAAACTGCCATGTAAACCTTATCCCGCTCAATCACGTGAAAGAGAGGGGCCTTGAAGGGATCGGCAGAAAAGAAGCTCATGTATTTGCTGCTTGGCTGCAGGAGCGCGGGATTTCAGCTTCCGTGCGGCGGGAAATGGGAGCTGACATCGAGGGAGCATGCGGACAGTTAAGGAGAAGCATACTCCAAAATGATATCGGGTGACGAAGGGGGTATAAATGCGATACGCATCATCCACAAATATCGGGAAACGGAGGAGAAACGAGGACTGCTTCTACATTCCTCCGGCGGGATCCATACCTCTTGTAATCGTTGCCGACGGAATGGGCGGGCACAGCGCGGGTGACGTCGCATCCAGTATGGCCGTGAAGGTCATCGTGTCCGAAATTGAAAAAGGCGATCTGAATGCTCCCGAGCAGCTCATAAGAAATGCGATAAACAAGGCAAACCGGGCAATGTTCGAGCATGCCGAAGTGCATACGGAATGCGGCGGAATGGGCTCGACCGTAATCCTTGCGCTTTTGTTCCGAAACAGATTCCTTGCGGCAAATATCGGCGACAGCAGGCTGTATCATTATGACGGCAGATCGCTCAGCCAGGTCAGCATAGACCATACCTTTGTCAGGGAGATGATCGCCTCAGGCGAAATAACAAAAGAACAGGCGCTGCATCATCCGCAGAGAAATGTGATCACCCGGGCGCTGGGCACGCGAAGATACGAGAATGCGGACCTGTTTGAAAGGGACTGGAATAAGGGAGATATTTTGCTTTTGTGTTCTGACGGCCTGTATGAGACATTGGATGATAATTACATCCTGGACATGCTCTCTTGCGGCGGGGATATTCAGGAAATTTGCGAGACGCTGATCAATGAAGCGATACTTCGCGGCTCTTCTGATAATGTCACGGCGGTGCTCGCCGTCAATGAGGGGGGCGGCGGAATATGATAGGAACAGTTCTTGCCGGCAAATACAGGCTGGATTCTCTTATAGGCACCGGAGGAATGGCAAATGTTTATAAAGCCTTTTGCATTCCGGAGCAGAAGACAGTAGCAGTTAAGATACTCAAAGACGAGTACAAAGAAGACGCGGAGTTCGTTCGCCGCTTTAAGCTTGAGGCAAAAGCGGTGCTCGCGTTATCGCACGAGAATATCGTTCGCTCATACGATGTGGGCGAGGACCTGGGCTGTTACTATATTGTTCTTGAATATGTTGAAGGTATAACCCTTAAGGATTCGATTCAAAAAGAAGGCGGGCTCAGCCCTAAGGACGCTGTGAGCATCGCCTGCCAGATGCTTGACGCCCTTTCTCACGCGCATGAAAAAGGAATCATTCACAGGGATGTGAAGCCGCAGAATGTTATTGTAAACAAACGCGGGAAGGCGAAGCTTGCCGATTTCGGCATAGCAAGGGACGTGACCGGGTCGACTCGTACGTTTGCGGGAGCAAATGTGCTTGGCTCCGTTCATTATCTGTCTCCCGAGCAGGCAAAGGGAGAACAGGCGCACATTGAAAGCGATATTTATTCCATGGGGATAACCCTATATGAAATGCTGACGGGCAGCGTTCCTTTCGTAGGGGAAACGCCGGTATCAATAGCGCTCAAACATCTGAACGAAGAAATCCCGGCCCCGCTGAGCGTCGACCCGACTCTTCCGAGGTCGCTCAGCGATATTGTTGTCAAGGCTTCATCGAAGGATCCCGCGCTTAGATACCACAGCGCAAAAGATATGCGCCATGATTTGATTCGTTCGCTCAAGGAGCCGAACGGTACTTTTGCCGTAATTCGTAAAAAGGCGGAACCGAAGCCGAAAAAAAGAAGAGCATCGCATGTTTGGAATATAGGGTTGTTGACGATGGTTGCGCTCGGTATGTTCGCTGTCATGTTTTTTCTGGGCCGCTCCCTGCTTGAGCGGGAGCCCTCGGATATGACGGAACGGGTGCCGAAACTGGTGGAAAAAACCTTGGAGGAGGCAGAAGAATTCGCAAAGCTGCGCGGGGGCTTCATCGTTCAGGTTGAGGACTGGGTTCCGAGCGATGATTATGAAAGCGGGGTAATTATTTCTCAGGTGCCGCCTGCCGGCGAAAAAGGCGTTAAAGGGGACGTTATCAGCGTCGTGGTATCGAGCGGTAATAACAACGCGCTCGTTCCGGACCTTTTCGGAGCTTCGCTTGCGGACGGTCTTATGCTCATCGACCAGGCGGATTTGGTTCAGGGGGAAGTAGTATATCAGGCAAGCGAATATCCCGAGGGAACTATATTCCGTCAAAACCCGCCGCCGGATACGCTTGTGGTAAGGGGAGACGAAGTCGATATTTGGATAAGCGGAGATCCCGGCCGTAACTTCGAGATGCCCATCCTCATTGACAATCAGCTAGAAGACGCGCTCAAAGTGCTTGAAGAACGGCAGTTTGCTCATGTGCTTATAAGGGAACAGATGCCAAAAGAAGGAGCCCCCCCCGCGAAAGAGGACACGGTCATACTGCAGTCTCCTTCAGCCGGGATCACGGTAACGAATAAATCCAACGTGGAAATAACGGTTCAGAGAATATTTAAAGGTCCTTTCGGCGCGGACGTGGCGTTCAACGTTGATATCCCGAACAATGATACGCCTGTGATGGTAACGCTTCTGCTTAAGGACTCTGTGGAACTTGTTCTTTACGAAGGGGTCTTGCCGGAAGGCGAACAGCAGCCGGTTTCATTCAGCGCTTTGGTCAGGCAGGGGGGCGAATTCGATACGATTTTATACGTAAACGGAGAAGAAGTCCGCAGAACTGTGATAAACTATACATACAAGGGTTTTTGAACGGGAAATCGAAGTGAAAGGATTGGTTTTAAAGGGAATAGGCGGCTTTTATACGGTTTGGACTCCCGAAGGCGAAATCGTATGCAAGGCGCGCGGCCGCTTCAGGCTGGACGGAATCACACCCGTTGCCGGGGATGAAGTGGAATATGAAAAGGAAGATAGCCAAGGCCGGATAGTGTCCGTATTGCCTCGCAAAAACGCTTTGATCCGCCCCTGTGTCGCGAATATAGACAGGCTGGCGATCGTTATCACCGCGTCATCGCCGAGACCTGATTTGCTTCTTGTGGATAAACTGATGCTACAGGCCTATATGCTTTCGATAGAGCCCATGCTCGTAATAAACAAGATCGACGAAAGGGATTGTGAACTGTTCAATTCCGTTTCGGAGCAGTATGAGGCTGCCGGATGCATGATGCTTGCCGTATCGACTTATTCCGGCGAGGGCATGGATAAACTTCGCGGGATGCTTGCCGGCAAAACGACCTGCTTTGCGGGGCAGAGCGCGGTCGGCAAGTCCTCCATTCTCAACTTTCTCATACCGTCCCTTAACCTTGATGTGGATACGCTGGTATCAAGGGCGGACAGGGGGAAGCAAACGACGCGGCACGCCGAATTGTGGCTTATCGATAACGGAGGAGCCGTATTGGATACGCCCGGTTTTTATCTTTTAGACATTGATGCGCTCGAGCCTGAAAAACTGGGGGAGTATTATCCCGAAATGCGCAGCCATATCCGGGATTGTCGTTTTTGCGAGTGTCTTCATGATACAGAGCCTGGCTGCGCCGTAAAACCGCTTATTGCGCAAGGAAAGCTGTCACAGGGCCGTTACGAACGGTATCTGGAGCTTCTGGAATATTTTAAAACATTGAGGAGACGTCGTTATGATTAAAATCGCACCTTCAATTTTGGCAGCAGACTGCTCGGAACTCGGCAATGCGGTAAGAGCCGCGGAGAGCTGGGGAGCGGATATGATCCATTTCGATGTAATGGACGGGCATTTTGTTCCCGATATTTCATTCGGCCCGAATTCACTGGCCGCTGTGAAAAAGCATACTTCGCTGCCTGTTGACGTTCATCTTATGGTGGAGAATCCTTCCGATTGGGTCAAACCGTTCGTTGATGCGGGCGCGGACATAATCACGTTTCATGTGGAAGCGGACAGGCATGTTCACAGGACGCTTCAATCCATAAAAGATTCGGGCATTAAAGCGGGTGTAGTGCTGAACCCCGCGACTGCTTTGAACGAGCTTCAATACGTTATTGACAGCTGTGACATGATCCTGCTTATGAGCGTGAATCCGGGGTGGGGCGGGCAGCAGTTCATACCTGCCGTATTGGATAAAATACGCGGTCTCAAGCAAATGGTAAAGGCCCGGGGGCTTAATCCCGATATAGAAGTGGACGGGGGAGTCAATACGCAAACCGCAAAGCAGTGCGTCGAAGCGGGTGCAAACGTGCTGGTTGCCGGCAGCGCGGTATTTCATGCGATCGATCCGGCTTCAGTCATTGCCTCGATGAGGAGGCCGTAAAAACGTATAAAAAGGAATGCTGCCCGTGATGCGAAAAGAATTTTTGCGTGTGTCCTGAAGGTCTGGCGCTTATTGCTTGTCAAGAAGTTGATTTAGGGCAAACGTATAGACGGATTCCGCTTTGCTTTCCCAATTCTCGCATGCAAGCTTTGCGCAATCCCTGTCGGCCAGCAGCAGATTGATCTCCAGCAATACGGATGAGGTTTCCATCACTTTCAGGTTTACGATATAACCGCCGGAAGGAACGAGTGATGATGTTGCGGTAAATTGCGTTTCACGTCTGAGCTCTTCCCGGTTTTTTCCCGCAAACGAAGAAAGTTCTTCTCTGAAAGAACCGGGAAGCAGCGAGCTGAACATTAAAAGAGCTTCATTTGCCCGTTCGGTAAGCGTGTAGCCTTGTCCGAAAGGGCGGGGGATCGCCGCTATGAAGCCGTCCTCCTCAAGCTCTGCAAGGCAGGTCTGCAGATCAAAATACTTTATCCAATTATTTGTAACGATTATATCGGAAAGCTTCGTTCGTGTCAGTTCAATGCCCAGTTCTTTGAGCAAAAACATCACGCAAAGCTTGTCTCTGGTCACTTCACAGGGGAAATAGGACATAATAACCACCTCGAAATCGGATAAAGCTATTATAACATAGGACAGGCATAAATGAAATTTTAGCTTGCAAAATCGACATGATAATGTATAATAGAAATTGCCCGAGGGGTTATAGCTCAGCTGGTCAGAGCGCTACGTTGACATCGTAGAGGTCGTTGGTTCGATCCCAACTAATCCCACCAATAAATCCTGAGGTGTTCGTCACGCTTTAGTTATAAACCCACAAAGTGACGTCGGGAGCACGGGTTGAAGGAGCCTAAGCCACCGCTTAAGCGGTAAGCTGAAGCCTGCACAGTGCACCCACCTGCCGAGAGGCGGGTGTTATAACAGAGGCGAACGGCACCATGGGATTGATTTACAAAAGATTAATGCGGAATTGTGTAATGGTAGCACCTACGACTCTGACTCGTATTGTCTAGGTTCAAATCCTAGTTCCGCAGCCAGGAATAAAGCCCCGTTTCCGGGGCTTTTTGTATTTCTGCATGCGATACTTGTTGGCCTTTAAGGAGTATTATCTTAACCGGTATTCAGCTTGCCCTAAGCTGAGAAATAAAAACGGGATTTTGTATTCAGCAAGGTTTTCTCATTGCCCGATGCTGCCCAATCCCGATTTCATAATCAATTGCCTTAAAAGCGGGTTGTACATCGCCGGGGACTTCAAATTTTTCAAGAATATATTCAGCTTGATGTCTTCTGCTTTTCGGTTATACCTGTCCAAAAATCCGTCGATTCCCTGCTCGAGACTCTGAGCCAGATATAATGAACTTCTTAAAGCATAGCTTATTCCCTCGGCGGAGCTCGGGCTTATCGCGCCCGCGGCTTCTCCCGTCAAAGCTATTTTATCCTTTCCCGCGCAAAACTGCGACGTCTTTTTGGGCCTGTTGATATATGCTCCTTCCGTTTTTATTCTGTTGCCGAAATGAAAGGTGCCGCTTAACTTTGTCTTTAACAGTTCGTGCTTATCCTTAGCGTTCTTACCCGGCCTGAGCGCGGTTCCGAACAACAGATAAGTCTCCTTAGGTATTATCCAGGAGTAAAAATCGCTTATCTCTTCATCGAAAATCGCCGTGAAATAGGGTATCGGACTCACGCATTCGAACCGTTCCTGAATCGAAACGTATTTTTCGGGAGTATTTGTATCTTTGCGGATGCACTTTCTCACTATTGAATCTGCGCCGTCGGCGCCGACGATAATTCTTGTTTTTGCTGTTTCCTCCCGACCGTTGCGTATATACTTCACCTCATAACCACCCGGTACTTCAGCAAAACTTCTGAACAAAGCGCCGTATTTTCTGTCGACGCTTGGCGGAATCAATGAAATGAGCCAATTATCGAATTTCCCTCTGTCCATGTTAAAATAGAATCTTTGATATATCCTTTCAAGACCGTTCGTTATGTCTATGGTTCTTACCGCAAAAAGCTGGGGATCGACCAACACGTCTTTGGGGATTCCCAATCCGAGTCTTGCTATCATTTTCTGAGCATCGGGAGCCAGCAGCCCGCCGCAGCATTTTGAGCCGCCCGGTTTCTCGGGATCCCTTTTATCCATCAACAGAACCTTATACCTGTCCCCGATGAGTCTGGCAAGGTTGGACCCTGCGGGTCCGGAGCCAACAATAACGATATCATACATAAGCGAGCTCCATAGATATTGAACTGTATTTTATAAAATTATATTCCGATTCCTATCGAATTTCAATAAAAAATTGATGAAATGCAATAATGATTTATTGACAATTGATGAAAACCGATTCATAAGGAGTTCCGGTTCCGCCAGCCGGGCATTTCATCAGAGAGTTAAGCACCAGCCGCGGGCGCACTTTCATGCGTCTTCAGGTATCATAGAATTTTTAGCCGGTTTTCTCTAAATCGGCATTTCATGGGACAAAATAAAGACGGAAATATAACCGGAAAGAAGAATAACGATGAACGATTATTTCGATAACTATGACTCTACGGAAAAAAACCTTGAATACCTGATGCACAATCACGGCGAAATCTATGAAGCTTATGAAAACTACGGCAGGCTGGTGCATGAAAAGGGCGGTCCGCTGGACGAAAAGACGCGCTGGCTCATTAAAGTCGCGTTATCCGCCTGCTGTCAATATGAAAACGCTTTAATAACGCATATATTGAAAGCCCAAAAAAGCGGCTGTACAAAAGAGGAGATAGAGCATGCCATCCTTTTGGTAGCACCGACGTCGGGATTTCCGAAAATGATGCACGGCCTGCTTCTGCTGCGTGATACCCTTGAAGCGGACCCTGTAAGCTGAAAACCGGCTCAAGCGGCTATTATTATCGGGAATGATTCTTAATATAAATAATGTGTACGGAGCTGTCTGCTCTTCTTAACTCATGCCCAAATTTGATTTAAGCATGCCTGTAATGCTATAATTGGTAATATCGAAATCCGGTTACCGGCAGTTTTCCGTTCGATTCTTGGAGGAAAAAATGAAGTTTGATCGTGTCGACATGAACGCGCTTGAGCGCGAGCTGGTTTCGCTTCGAAGGGATATCCACCGTTATCCCGAGGCGGGATGGACTGAATTTCGCACATCGGCTCTGATAATCGATGAGCTGCAGAAAACAGGTTTGCACGTTCGCTTCGGCGAATCGATCCACGTGAAGGATGAAATGTACGGAATGCCCTGCAGCGCTGCGCTTTATGAGTGTGAGAAACGAGCAAAAAGCGAATCGAGCAGGGCGGACCTTATCAAAGCTATGCACGGCGGCATTACCGGCTGCATAGCGGCCATAGAAGGCGGGCGTCCCGGGCCGACGGTAGGCATCAGAGTCGATATAGACTGCAACGAGGTGGAGGAAAGCAAAGGCCAAAGTCACAGGCCATTCAGGGAAGGCTTTCGCTCGGAGCATGATAACCTTATGCATGCCTGCGGACATGACGCGCATGCGGCAATCGGGATAGGTGCGGCAAAGCTCATTCATGCTTATAAGGATAAGCTTAAAGGAAAGGTGATAATTGCGTTTCAGCCCGCGGAAGAGGGAGTCCGCGGCGCCGCAAGTCTCACAAAAGCGGGTCACTTTTCCGGCTGTGATTATTTTTTCGGCGTGCACATAGGGCTCAATATGACTGAATCGGGCAGTGTTGCCGCAAGCAGCACAGGCTTTCTCGCGAGCACAAAAATGGATGTTATTTTCAAGGGTAAATCATCGCATGCGGGTTTGCGGCCGGAAGCAGGAAGGAACGCTCTTGCCGCCGCGGCAACCGCCGCGCTCAATCTGCTTGCAATCCCGCGCCATAGCGAAGGGGCAAGCCGTATAAACGTCGGCACGCTCAATGCCGGCACGGGCAGAAACGTGATACCGGAAAAAGCGGTTATGGCTATTGAAACAAGAGGCTCAACGGATGAAATCAACTCGTATATGGAAACGTCCGCTAAAAGGATTTGCCGCAGCGCCGCCGATATGTACGGGTGCGAATTTGAGCATCGCTTTATGGGAAAATCCGGCACGACAGTATGCGACGCTCCGCTTGTGGAAAAAACCATGGAAATCCTGCGCGACGTTGAAGGAATAAAAAGGGTAGTCAGAGAGACGGATTTCGGCTGCGGCGATGACGTAACAACGATTATGAAAGACGTCCGGAAACATGGCGGTATGGCGACTGAAATCGTACTTGGAACACCGCTTTCAGCTCCGCATCATAACGGATGCTTTGATTTTGATGAAGCGGTTATCGGTATCGGCGCGAGGGTTTTGGCTTCACTCGCGATGGGCGTAAGCAATTAATGTAATAGGTCGTCGGAAATAAAAAGGCATATTATAGCGTAGGTCGGTACGACAGATTTTCCGCGAGGCAGGAAACCGGGCTCTGCTTGTGAGACAGCGCTCGAAAAAATGGAAGCAAAATCCGCCTTTTTAAAAAAGCATAACGCACCCGCTAGGTGCGTTCAGCGTGTCGAAGAAGTCTGAACAGGCTTCTTCGAGTTCTCCACGTCGTCAAAAACAAGATTTTTGACTACCTAAAATCAGAGATTTCCGGGCGGCAAAGCGTGCAAAGTACGAAATCCTTACGGATTTCATCCGTTTCACCGTGTAGTCGCTGATGACGGAACGTATCAGCGACCATGCCGCTCTACGGATTACATCCGTCACGGCCGTCTGAAAATTAAGGGGTCCCGCGGAAATCAAAGATTTCCGCCAGCCCCTTAATAATCCCCAATGGCTTTTTCGACAGTCTCAATGCACCTGTAAGGTGCGTTTTTTGTTTCCCTTCAATAGGCAAATTCTTTATTATCTGGCACTATTAGTAATAATTACAATTAGTATTTAGTTCGCTGTAATGATATGCTTTATCCAGTTACAAACATAAATTACATAAATATTATTACAAAAGGAGGAATAATTGTGTTTAGCAAAAGGTTTGCCGCATTGTTTTTGGCAATAATGCTTATATTAGGCATTGCCGGCGAGGCGATGGCGTCAGATGATGATTTCCGGGTTCGCGTGACTGTCGCTCCTGAAAAGGGAGGGACCGTAACCGGTGCCGGTTCTTATAATTACGGCGAAGAGGTTACATTAACGGCGATACCTAACGAAGGTTATGTGTTTGTAAAATGGACTTGGTCGGGCTCTAAACCGGGTTCCGATCCCGATCCGTCGCTGGAGAACCAACAAAGCCTTACTTTTGAAGCGACCAGAGACATTGAATTTACTTGCCACTTTAAAAAAACATCTACCTATACAGCATCATTCGATCCTAACGGAGGCACCGGCTCTGTTGATGACATAACCGGTCTTTCAGAAGGCGAAACCGTTACTCTTCCCGGCGGAGAAGGTCTTTCGAGAGAAGCATATACATTCAAGGGATGGTCGACGGCTCCGGACGGACCCGTAATATCTGAATACACTATGGAAGCATCGAACGTAACGTTCTATGCCGTCTGGGAAAAGATACCGACCTATACCGCATCGTTCGATCTTAACGGAGGCACCGGCTCTGTCGACGACATGACCGGTCTTCCGGAAGGCGAAACCGTCACTCTGCCCGGCGGAGCGGGTCTTTTGAAAGAAGGATACACGTTCAAGGGGTGGTCAACGGCTTCAAACGGACCCGTTATATCGGAATACACGATGGAAGCATCGAACGTAACGTTCTATGCCGTTTGGGAAAAGATACCCACCTATACCGCATCGTTCGACCTTAACGGAGGCACCGGCTCTGTTGATGACATAACCGGTCTTTCGGAAGGCGAAACCGTCACTCTTCCCGGCGGAGAAGGTCTTTCGAGAGAAGGATACACGTTCAAGGGGTGGTCGACGGCTCCGTACGGACCCGTAATATCGGAATACACTATGGAAGCATCGAATGTAACGTTCTATGCCGTCTGGGAAAAGATACCGACCTATACTGCATCGTTCGACATTAACGGAGGTACGGGCAGGGTCGATGACATAACCGGTCTTTCGGAAGGCAAAACCGTTATTCTGCCCGACGGAGCGGGTCTTTCGAGAAAAGGATACAAATTCAAGGGATGGGCATTCCATAACGGTAAAGTCATAAAGGGTTCGTTCACTATGCCGGATCACGACGTCACTCTGTTTGCTGTTTGGGTATCCGACTCGGCGGTAGAACCCCCGAAATCGGGCGACGGCATAGACTTGACAGGCTTAAATATGATGCTCGGTGCGCTTGAATTATCAGCGTTTATGGCACTTAGAAAACGCGAAAGCGAATCGACCAAGTAAATACCGAATTGAAAAGCGCGGCAAAACCGCGCTTTGTATTTGTTTTTTTATTTATTTACTCAATGCAATTATCAAGCCAAGTTGATTAAGTTGAGCAGCGGCACAACCGCAACGGGCATAAACAGAGAAAGCACCATATCAGCGGTTTTGATTTTCCCGAGCTTTAGCATATTAACGGCTATCCCCATAAGAATTACGCCTCCTGCAGCAGACATTTCTGTAATGACAGACAGTTCGAGGTTGCCCGCGAACAGAGCAAAAAACAGCGTTAACAGGCCTTCATATATGAGCACCGAAAAGGCCGAAAACAATACGCCGATACCTAAAGCGGACGCTAAAAAAACCGACGTGACAGCATCGATAAGGGATTTGGTGAACAGGATATCGTTGTTTTGATGCAAGCCGCTGTCGATACAACCCATGATTGCCATGGAGCCTACGCAGTATAGAATTGATGCGCCCGCAAAGCCTTCAGAAAAACCGTTATTCGCATATTTAAAGCGGCTTTGGAGCCGGTCGCCCAACTTTTCCAGCCTTTCGTCGATCTTTAAGAAAGTACCCGTTAAAGTCCCCAATAATAAACTGACGATCATTATCAGTATATTTTCAGTTTTTACGGAATAGGAAATTCCGATAGCCGCAACTCCGAGAGCCATCGCTTTTATGAGAGCGTCATGGTATTTTGGGTTGAGTTTGCTTTTGAACAACAAACCGATCGCACTGCCCGTTAAAACCGCCGCAAAATTAACAATAGCGCCAATAAACATAAACCTTCTCTTTTCGAAAAAATATATTATTTATAATAATGGAAATAACAAAAATCGACAAGCCCCGATTCAAAGGGAAGTTATCATTAAAGCGAATCAAGACCGAGTTTTTTTAAAGGAAATGACTTGGTGACAGGATCGATGTCTTTATATTCAACATAAACAAGGCAATTTTCGGAATAAAGCAAAGCGTAGCTTCTCCGGGCGCCCTTCGGAGGTGCAATTTTCTCGACTCTGCTGACAGCGGCTTTCAGCGCGGGGTCATGGATTCGAAGTGCGGCGGGCAACTTTCCGGACCGGTCCGTGGACAGGCGGTCGCAGACCAGCGCGTCGCGCAGAGCCGTTCTGTCCGCTCCCGCCCCGGAGAAATATTCAAGTATCAGCTCCGTGTACGCGTCCAGCGAAATATTATCTATGTTTTTATCGGCGCAAAATGCTCCGAATGAGCTTAGCAGCTGAAACGGGCTGTTCCCGGTCTGTTTGAGAAGGTATATTATCGTCCTTCGAAAACGTCCGCTGTTATAAACGCGCTCCAGCGCATCCTCCGTATGGTGCAATCGGGCGACCTGCTCAATTGTGAGCCAGGGAGTGCTTATAACCTCATACGGCGGTTCTTTTGAATACTCGCACGGATAGCGTTCAGGGTTCTCGCGCATGCAAGAACCGTGCAGCAGCTTTAAAAATCCGAGCTGCAATACATTAGCGTCAAGCTCAAATGCGGTATTGAAGCTCAGTTCGAGGCTTTCCATATCCTCATAAGGCAGGCCCGCAATCAAGTCTATGTGGATATGCATATTTCCGGGTCCCGTTAGTTTTTTTATGTTTTTTACTAAACTGTCGACGTCTGTTTTTCTGTTGACTGATTCGAGCGTCCTTTTGCTTAAGCTCTGCAGCCCGATTTCAAGCTGGATTAAGCCGGCGGGAGCTTTCTTTAGCAACCGGATCGTTTCATCGTCCAGAATATCCCCCGCGATTTCAAAGTGGAAACGGACGCCGTAAGGTATGGAGCGGCCGTAATTATCGATAATAAAGCGGAATATATCCTTTGCTCTTCTGCCGCAGGCGTTAAAAGTGCGGTCAACGAACTTAACGGTTTTCGTTCCGCTGTTTGCAAGCAAAACTATATTTTCTTTTGACTTTTCCAAATCAAAGAACCTGACAGCGCCGGGTCTTCCGGAAAGACAAAAAGCGCATGAATATGGACAGCCGCGGCTGGTTTCAATGTAGGCGATACGTCCGTTCAGCGTCTTAAAATAATCGGTTGAATAGGGAAAAGGCGGGTCCTCTTTAATGATAACCCCGGGGACGGTAACGGACTTCCCGTTTTCCCTGTAGCATAATCCCGGAATGTCGCGCATGTCCGCGCCTGAGGCCAGACAATCAATCAGCATTGCAAACGAGCGTTCTCCCTCTCCCGAGATGATATAATCAGCCGAAGGCCGCTCAGCCAAAACCTGTTCCGGATTGAAGCTGACTTCCGGACCTCCGAGTATGACGGAGCATTCGGGCAACTTTGATTTCATTATATCTATCAGCCGCGTTACCGCCGTTATATTCCAAATGTAGCAGCAGAATCCCGCCGCATTCGGTTTTTGCGATAAAATCCTGTCCGCGATATCTTCGATTTTTTCGTTGATCGTACCTTCCGATATGAGCGTATTTATTTTATTGTTGCAGAACTGTTTGACTCCCGCGGCAAGATACCAGGGAGCAAGCGAGGAGTGGATGTATTTTGAGTTCAGGGAGCAGATAACTGCAGTAAAATTTTCTTTTATCATCTCAAATCCCTAAGGGAGTGTCAGGATTGTATTTTACATGGGCGAAGAAAAACGAATAAATTTCCATTCGCGTTTATTAGGCGTGAATATTATACCGTATGCAAATGCCGCTGTAAACCGAGGGACGGGTAGACGCGGCAAAGCCTTGGGATATTGCCGGGCAGAATTTACTGCGGGCGTTTTTAAAGGCCGGCTGCGAGTATCGGAGCGAGCAGGCGCAACCGTATATTATATAAAAAATCAACGACTGCACCTCTTAATTGACAGCGCTTATTATATGGTTCACAATATAATTGACATGCGGCATGGCTTTTCATTTATTTTCTCCCATCCTCTACATATACCGGAGGAGTATGTATGTACTATGATCATTTGATAAAGAACGGAACCCTCATAACGCCTAATGATACATTTAATGCGGACATCTATATAAAAAACGGAAAAATAGCCGCAATAACGAACGAACGGCTTGAAGGCGATGCGAAGGAGGTAACGGACGCGTCCGATAAGCTGGTGCTGCCCGGGTTTATCGATTCGCATGTACATTCGAGGGACGGATATAACGGCGCACATTACAAGGAGGATTTTTTCCATTCTTCCATGGCAGGCGCGGCGGGCGGCATAACGACCATTCTTGAAATGCCCAATTCAAATCCTGCGGTGTACAGCGCGGATACGCTTAATATGCTTGTGGAGTGCATAACGCCCAAAGCGCATACGGACTTCGGAATATGGGGGCTATGCCTCGGCGACCTCAATATCGATCAGCTGATACCGCTTAAAGAAGCGGGCGTGGTCGGATTTAAGTTTTTCTGGGGCTATGCCGTCGATTCAGACAGTTATCAGCTTATTTACAATTATACGGAAGGCATGGAAAACGTAATCCCGCCTCCCGATCAGGGAGAGGTGTACAGAATATTCAGGCAGGTTGCGAAAACAGGCAGAATACTCGCTATCCATGCGGAAAACTTTGAAATAATAAAAGCTTTGACCCATGAGGTTAAAAAAAGCGGAGATTCCGGCTATCGCGCAATGCTTCGCTCGCGCCCTCCCGTTACTGAGACAACGATAATAGAAACTGCGATACTGATTGCGAAGGAATTGGGTACGCGGCTCCATATCCTGCATTTAGCGGCCGGTGACGGCGTTGATTTGATTAAAGCGGCACAAAATGCCGGATTGCCCGTAACGGGAGAGACCTGCCCCCACTACCTTGCATTTACCGATAAAGACGCCGATCGGCTCGGTTCTTTGATAAAGGGGTATCCGCCTGTCAGAACGCAAGCGGACCAAAATAGGCTATGGGCCGGGTTGAATGACGGTACGCTTTCTTCGGTATGCTCAGATCACGCTCCGCATTCGTATGAGGAAAAGCAAAAATGTCTGTGGGAAGCTCCTGCCGGAACGGCGTCCATCGAAACGATGGCTCCGGTTTTGATAGACGCGGTCAGTAAAGGCAAATTGACATATAACAAGCTTTCCGAGGTGATGTCTGCAAACCCGGCAAAGCTGTTTGGCTTGTACCCGAGAAAAGGATCGCTGAACATAGGTTCGGATGCCGATATGGTAATCATCGATCCCTCCGCCAAGTATACGTTCGATCAGGCAAACATGCATTCGCGCATCAAGCTTTCACCTTATCACGGAATGACTTTCAGCGGAAGAATCGTTCAAACCGTTCTTCGGGGCATGACCGTAGCAAAGGACGGACGGCTGGTATCAGGACCTGCAGGCAGGTTTATAAGACCTGACTAAGGAGCGTTTGAAGCGATAAAAGGTTAAGAGGAGTTAATATATGCAGATATTATCCGATTCGCTTATCGGCGCCGTTACGCCCAGAACGGATGCTCCGGCCAAGGCGGCCGGGCGTATTCAGTTTACATCCGATATAAATATTCCCGGCATGATGTACGGCGCGATTTTAAGAAGCCCTCACCCGCATGCCGAAATCGTATCGATCGATACCTCTGCTGCGGAGGCCATGGGAGCGGTATGCCTGACATACGAGGATATAAACCCCGTTCTGTATAATGAACGCAGCGTCAGCATACCTTCCGCTACTTACCGCGACAGGACGGTTCTTCCCAAGAAAGCGCGTCATTGCGGCGAGCCTGTTGCCACAGTAGCGGCAGATACGCAGGAACTTGCTTTTAAAGCGTTAAAGGAATTAAAAGTAACGTACAACATATTGGAACCCGTGTTTGATCCCATGGAGGCAATGAAAGACGGTGCGCCCGAGCTCTACGATACGATTTACCTCGGCGATGAAGCGGTCAAAATCCATAACAACATCGGGGTAATCCGCAATATCGACGAAGGCGATTGCGACGCAGGTTTTAAAGCAGCCGACAGGATATTTGAACACCATTTTGAGCTTGAGAGAATTTATCATTGCCAGTTGGAAACAAAAGGCGCGGTATGCAAACCGGAACCGGACGGGTCGATAACGGTTTGGGCTACAGCGCAGTCCATTCACGCAAACAGGCAGCTTCTCGGCAGGATATTGGGACTTCCGCTGTCAAAAATCAATGTAAAGAAACTGCCTTTCGGCGGATCATTCGGTTCGAGCATTCAAGTCAATACTGTAACGCCGATATGCGCCTCCCTTGCAATGAAAGCCGGACGTCCCGTCAAGCTTATTACATCACGTGAGGAAGACTTTTATGACCATCACAAGTATCCTGCTATATTTGACGTAAAGCTGGGTGTGTCAAATGACGGCAGATTGACCGCAGCACATGTTAAAGCTGTAGTTGATTTCGGAGCGCATCAGATACAGCCGATGGCATTCTTAGGCTGCACGGCAGGCTGGTTTGCTTCATTGTATAAATACGACGGCAACATCAGGTTCGACGGTATCGCAGTATATACGAACAAAACGCCGTGCTGCGCAATGCAGGGTTACGGTAACCCGCAGATAAACTTCGCCATTGAAAGCATGGTGGATATTATTTGCGAGGAGATGGGTTTTGACCCCATAGATTTCAGGCTTAAAAACTATCGGGGACCCGGTGAGGAATTTTGGGGCCAGGGACCGACGATTCGTTCCATCATAAAAAGCTCCGGCGTAGAGGAAAGCCTTGTCGAGGGACGGGAGGTATTCGGATTTGACGAAAGAACAGCTCCTTCCTCCAAAAACGGAGACATACGAAGAGGCATCGGGCTTGCGAGAGGTTTTCATACCTCCGGAACCGCGGGTCCCAAGGAAGGCGAAGTCATCGATTATTCGAGCGCAACAATTAAAATCAATGAAGACGGTTCTGTCGATCTGATCACTCCCGTTACCGACCACGGAGGAGGCACTTGCGACGCGCTTAAGAAAATTGCGGCGGAGGTACTTCAGGTCCCGCTGGAGATGATAGGGCTTTCGCCCGCGGAAACAATGAATACCGGCTATGACGTCTGTACGCACGCTACGCGCGGCGTATACTGCGGCGGAGCCGCCGTTTACCATGTTGCCATGAAAGTCAAAGATAAGCTGCTGGAGACTGCAGGAAGGCTGATGGCGGAGCATGCTTATAACCTCGAGGTCATAAGGGACGACCGTCTCGGGCAAGGCGTTGTTCAGGTGAAGGGATACCCATTGAAGAAAATGACTGTCGGTGAGATCGCGAGGCAGGCCCAGATCATGAGCTGGGGAACGATAGCATATACGGACAGTTATCGCCAGCGCAATTGTCCTCCCTGCTTTACGACGCATTTTGTGGAAGCGGAAGTAAATCTGAAAACGGGCGTTATCAGCATTCCCCGGGTTTTGATATACGGCGACTGCGGCACCGCAGTAAACCCGGATCTTGTAAAAGGACAGCTTATCGGTTCATTTAACCGAGGCCTCGGATATACGCTATATGAGCGGCTTGCCTATGACGGCAGAGGCCGGCTTACAAACAGCGGGCTGATGACGGATTATAAAATGCCGACAATTTCAGAGATGCCTTCCGTGGAGGATATTGACGTCAGGATCTGCCATACTTATGAGCCTTCCGGTCCGTTCGGCGCTAAAGGGATAGGGGAGGCCGCCTTGGCGAGCGTCCAGGCGGCTATAGCGAACGCCGTATACAATGCGATCGGAATAAGGTTTTTCAAACTGCCCATCACGCCGGAAGCGGTGCTTAAAGAGCTTAAGAAAAAGGCGCGGGAGAGGTGAATAAGCATGAATACCATGATAATCGAGCAGGAATTTGAATACGTCAAGCCTGGATCGCTTTTTGAAGCGCTGGACATACTCGCTCAAACCAATAACGTAAAAATATACGCCGGCGGAACGGACCTTATCGTTAAGCTGAAAACAAGCGGAATAAACATGGATGCGATGATGGATATAAACGGAATCCCCGAATTGAGCGAATTAACCGCGTCCGGCGGTAATGGCTTGGTTATCGGCAGCGCGGTCAAGCTGTCGCGGATCGAAAAACATCCGGCAGTAAAGTCAAATTACAGCGCTTTATTCGAAGCTCTCATGTCCATGGCTTCCGTTTCGGTAAGAAATATGGGGACTCTTGGAGGGAATTTAGCGAACGCGTCGCCCGCCGCTGATACTGCGGGACCTGTCATATGTTATAAAGGCATTTTGGAACTTATGAGCAGAAGCGGCATTAGGGAAGTGCCGGCAGAAGATTTCTTTATTTCTTCGGGCGTCAGCGCGATCCGTCCCGATGAACTGCTCACCCGCATAAAGCTTCCGGCGGTGAACAAAAATACCGGCGCTAAATTTATAAAAACAGGGCGCGTAAAATCCGATATCGCAAAGGTCAGTTTTACCGTCGTGATTGAGCGTGAAGGCAGCAAAATCAAAAGCTGCAGGGCAGCGGCGGGCTCGGCAGCCGCAAAACCGGTGTATTTACGGACTGTCAGCGAAAGCCTGAAAGGCAGAATCATGACGCGGGAATTGATCACAGAAACGGTCGATCGGATAGCCGGTATTATTGAGCCCATCGATGATCAGCGTACAACAGCGGAATATAGGAAGGAATTGATAAAAGTCATTGCAGCCGACGCGTTTTCGAAGGCCTGGAGTCTCAGCGGAGGGAAACTTATATGAGCGTGCATGACATCACATTGACTGTCAACGGCAGAAAAGTCCGTCTTACCGTAAAGAGCAATGAACTTTTGCTGAATGTTCTCAGAGACAGGCTGCTTTTAACCGGAGCCAAATACGGATGCGGTATAGGCGAATGCGGCGCATGTACGGTCCTTCACGGCAGGGAATGCGTATTAAGCTGCTTTATACCTGCGGTTTGCGCGGACGGATGGGAAATCACAACCGCTGAAGGGCTTTCAAAAGACGGAAAGCTTTCCGTCGTTCAGCAGGCGTATGTGGACAAGGCGGCAATCCAGTGCGGATTTTGCACTCCCGGCATGGTCATTGCGTCCACCGCGCTGCTTTATGAAAACCCGGAACCCGACGAGGCGGAGATCAAGGATTATTTCAGGGGGAATTACTGCCGCTGCACGGGTTATGCTGCGATGATTGAAGCGGTAAAAGTGGCTGCAATGCGCATGAAGGAAAGAGGATGCGATGATGAGGAGCTTTGATTTTGTGAACGCGAGGACCCTCGGTGAAGCGCTTGCTTTGCTTTCGGCGCATGGCCAAAATGCGCTCGTCGCGGCGGGGAGCACGAATATAATGGAGAATATACGAGCAAATGCCGTGAACGGGCTCACTCTTATAAATATCAGGGATATCCGGGAACTTCGCGGAATTTCAATAGAGGAAGATGTTATCACAATCGGCGCGCTGACCGAAATTGCGAAGATTTCAGAATCGCGAATTCTTAAGGAAAAAGCTCCCGCGCTTTGGATGGCCGCGGACGCGTTCGCCGATCCGATTATAAGGAATTCCGCAACGATAGGCGGGAATATCGCTTTCTCCTCGCCGGCAGCCGACACGGCGCCTCCTTTGCTTGCACTTGGCGCGTGTGTCGACATCGCAAACAAAGACGGGCGGCGAAGCGTGCAGATAAGCGATTTTTTCAGAGGCGTTAATCAAAACATACTCGAACCCGGGGATATCATCACAGGCTTTCGATTCATGGTTCAGCGGCAAAGCGGCTTCTATAAGCTCGGCTTGAGAAATGCCATGGCTATTTCGGTCGCTTCCGCTGCTGTAAGCCTGGAACTTGATGACGAAGGCAAAATCAAAGCCGTGCGTATTGCGATGGGTTCTGTCGCTCCGGTGCCCGTGCGCTGCCGCTGTACGGAGAAAGCGCTGACAGGATGCAAACTTGACGGCATATCTTATGCGAAAATCGCGCAAGCGCTGCAAAACGACATAAATCCTATAGATGATATCAGGGCCTCGGCATCATACAGGCGCAGCGTTTCTCCCGTATGCGTTAAGCGCGCCGCCGAGCTTGCGCTGTACGGTGAATTTAAATGCGGAGGTTTATGATATGGGGCATGCGGATGTAAATATAAAGATTAACGGCGAAAACAGGAAATTCACCTGCGAAGCGCATATAAGCCTTCTTCGCCTTCTTCGGGATAATTATTATTACGACGTAAAATGCGGCTGCGAGAAAGGCGATTGCGGCACATGCACGGTTTTTTTGGACGGAAAGGCCGTAAAAAGCTGCGTTACGCTTGCAGCCGCGTGCGACGGTCACGAGGTGTGGACCATAAAGGGGCTCGGCGGAAGCGATGCTCTTGCCGAAAAGCTTCAGAAGGCATTCGTTGAGTGCGGAGCCGTTCAATGCGGTTTTTGTACCCCGGGGATGATCGTTGCGGGTTTAGAATATTTAAAAAAGGGCGGCCGGGCAGACAGGAACGCTATCAGAAAAGCGATTTCCGGCAATCTGTGCCGCTGCACCGGATATGTTAAAATAGTCGACGCGATTTTTAAAACCGCCAGGGAAGTTGAATCAGAGGTATCGGAATGAGAACCGAATTGAATTTGATTGGTAAACCCGTATCCCGTCACGACGCATGGGCCAAAGCGAAGGGAGATCAGTTGTTCAGCGACGACTGGTCTATGCCCGGCATGCTTTTCGGAAAGGTTTTGAGGAGCAAGTATCCCGCGGCCGTTCTTAAGCGGATCGATACGAAGAAAGCGGAGGAACTTCCGGGCGTTAAAGCCGTTTTGACAGCAAAAGACGTTCCGGTAAATGAGGACGTGACGAAATTCGGCCAGATGCGCGACGTGGGCGGAGGATTCGAGGGCTTGTACAGAGTGCTGGCGAGCGGCAGGATACGTTCAAAAAGCGAAGCAATAGCGCTGGTGGCCGCCGAATCCCCGGAGACAGCGGAAGAAGCGTTAAAGCTTATAGAAGTTGATTACGAGGTTTTGGAGGGGGTTTTTGATCCAAGAGAGGCTTTAAAGGAAGGCGCGTATTCCGTCACCGGCGATGGGTGCGGCAACGTTATAATGAGGACAAAAATATGTGACGGCAATATCGAAGAGGCTTTCAAAAAATGCGACGTCATCGTTGAAAACGACTATGAGACCACTCCGAACGAACACGCGTATTTGGAAACCGAAGGGGGAATGGGCTGGATCGATGAAAACGGCGTAATCACTTTGCGAGTCGGCACTCAGGTTTTGGAGCATTACCGCACTATAGCGAAAGTATTGGGACTCCCTCATAACAAGGTCCGCAATATCGGAGTGCCGGTGGGCGGCGGTTTCGGCGGCAAAGAGGATATAACGGTTGAGATGTATATCGCGCTTCTCGTGCAAAAAACAGGACGCCCCGTTAAAATGGTATGGAGCCGGGAGGAATCGATTGAGTCCCATTCAAAACGGCATCCCGAGTATCTGCATTACAAGACTGGGGCAACGAAGGACGGGAAAATACTGGCGCAGGAAGTATCCATAGTAATGGACGGCGGAAGCTATACCTATCTCACTCCCTGGGTGCAGATGTACTCTACTTTTGCGGCACCCGGCTGTTACAAGATACCCAATGTGAGCGTAAAAAGCGTCAGCGCTTTTACGAACAATACTTTCAACAGCGCAAACCGCGGATTCGGCGCTCCTCAGGTGAACTTTGCCTCAGAGCGTCAAATGGATGAAATCGCGGCAAGGTTGAATTTGGATCCCGTCGAGCTGCGCAGAAGGAATGTGCTGCACGACGGCGACAGGCTGCCATCAGGTCATGTGCCCCGCGGCCATATCGCCTTGAAAGAGCTTCTAGATAAAGTGAATAAAGAACTTAACCGGTCGTCCAAGCCTGACAGACTGCCGGACGGAAGAAAGGTGGGAAGAGCTCTGGCGCTCGGGCATATGGTTTACGGCCGTCTGAATTTTCTGCACGATTCATCCAGGGTTTCCATCCGGCTGGAACTTGACGGAAGCGTAACGCTTCGCGCCGGCGTTCCCGATCTCGGAGGGGGGCAGGCGAGCGTACTTGCTCAGATTGTAGCCGAAGAACTGGGACTTGAGATCGAAGACGTGCATCCCTATATAATGGATACTCACCTGACACCGTTATGCGGCACGACTACTGCGACCCGTCAGCTGTATATGTCAGGCAATGCGGCATTAAAGGCAGCCGTTCAAATGAAAGAGAAGATTCTTGAAAAAGCATCCGCTTTATCTGGATGCCCCGTGAACATGCTGGCCCTTAAAAACCGGAAAGTATACAGCGTAATCGAGCCCGAAACCATCTCAATCCCGTTTGTCGACGTAATTAAGCACCTTTCGAACGACGGCGAGGTTTTGGAGAACATCGCACAATTCAACGCGCCTTTTACGGAGGTTCCCGACTTGAATGATATAAAAGGGGAATTGAATCCCGATATTACATACACCTGTCACGGCGTTGAGCTTGCGGTGGATGAGCAGACGGGGAAAATAGAATTGCTTCGCGTAATAGCGGCAGCTGACGCAGGCAGGGTGATCAACAGGAATTCCTGTGAAGGCCAGCTTGAGGGCGGATGCGTTTATCATGCCTGGTGGCCGACTATGGAAGATTTGAAGCAAGAAAACGGGATAACGATGGCAAACAGTTTTTCAACATATCTCATTCCGACCGCTGCCGATGTTCCCGATATCGAATCAATTCTTATCGAAAGCGGCGGCGGTCTCGGACCCTATGGCGCTAAAGGCATAGGGGAACCCGCCGATAATTCAATAGCGCCCGCGGTCGTAAACGCGATACGCGACGCCATAGGAGTCGGTTTCAATAAAATGACCGTTACGCCGGAAAAAATACTGAACGCGGTCTTAAGTTTTAAAAATAAAGAATAAACGCGGTCAAGAAAAATATGCTTTTAAAATGCTCCGGGCAATACCGGCAGGATTTGACAAAAATCAGCGCCGGCGAATCGCCGGCGCTTCAGTCTGTTAAAAATCCATGTAGGGTATTATTACTGTGCACGCTTTGCCGGCCGGAAATCTTCGTACTTAGGCAAAGTGTGAAAAAGAGGTCTGTTCAGATTTCTTCGACATTCAAAAGCGCCGGCGATTTGCCGGCGCTTTTTTCGTTTAACGATTATTCTTACTCAACGACGGTGACTTTGGCGATTGTTACGCCGAGATCGTTTGCGGTTTCGGCATCAGTATCCTTGAGGATATTTACTTCACCGGCTACCATTTTAGCATACAGAGCGTCGTAATCGGCCTTGCTGAACGTGGTGAATTTAGACGTCTCCATAGGAAGCTTAACGCCCTGGTTTGAAGCGTCGAACACAAGGCCCTGGCCTCCGGGGAACTTGCCTTCATAATACTGCGCAAGAAGCTGTTCGGTCGCTTCTCCGATGCCTTTCATTGCGGAGGTTATAACGGACTCGGACAGGAAGCTTTGATCCACGTCCACGCCTATGGATTTTTTGCCCGCAGCTTCCGCAGCGGCGAATACCGAGAAGCCGACAGCACCGCCGCAGCCGAAAATGACTTCGGTGCCGCCCTTATACCATGAAGCGGCAAGAGCCTGAGCCTCGGGCGTCTGTTCGAATCCGCCGGTGTAGTGATACATTATGTCGATAGAGTCTAAGCCCGATTCGGCGGCAGCCGCCTCGGCGCCCTGAACGAAGCCGTAACCGAAGCGAACGACCGCGGGAACGGCCATACCGCCCATGAATCCGAGTTTTGTATAGCCGTCTTTAACGGCGGCATAGCCTGCGAGATAGCCGGACTGCTCTTCCGCAAACACAACGCCGACAACGTTTTTATTTGTGCGGAATTCGGAGTAATCGGCGTTATGCGGATTACCGTCGATCAGAATAAAGGTCACGTCGGGATACATATCCTGCGCGATGAATATCGGCTCCTCAAAAAGGTACCCGGGCGTCGCGATGATTTTCGCACCGTTTTCGACAGCCAGTTCAATGGACGCAAGATAAGCATCTGTTGATTGTTCGGTGGGTTGATAGTACTTGTGGCTGATTTTGTTGGCTTCGGCATACCTTACAATGCCTTCCCATGTTCCCTGGTTAAAGGATTGATCGTCGATGGTTCCGATATCCGTAATCATCGCGATCTCATAGGTTTCTTTGGCCGGAGCGCAAGCTGCAAGGGCAAAGCTCATAGCCAACACCAGAGTTAGAGCGATTACCTTTTTCATAATTGGTATTCTCCTCCTTTTATTTCCGTATATCATCGCTGCATATACGGTAATTGTACAGTGTGATTGTATCAAATTTATAATTATATTTAAAGTGCTAAATATCCATATTTTCCTATAAATGTGTCAAATGAATAGTTGGTGGTTAAAAAAGCCTTATTTTTCGGCAAATAAACGATACGGGTCAATTAATATATTATGTTGATCTCATTACGGGTACATAAAATTTACATTAATAACACAACAATGCCAAAAAATAATGGTACAAGTAAGCAAATGATGCTACAATGGTTCTTGTTGAAATATTCTTCGGAGCCAAAGGATGTTCGGTTACGTAGCGCCTTTAAAATGCGAGCTTAAAGTACGTGAGCTCGCTCTGTATAACTCATATTACTGCGGCTTATGCAAAACCATAGGCAGAAGGTACGGTGAAGCGTGCAAGCTCGTTCTTAACTACGACTGTACTTTTCTTGCTTTGCTTCTTTGCGGGATTGAGGGCGCCGTGCCGTGCCGGCAGGAGCGCTGTTTTTACAAACCTTTTTTAAAAAAGAAGCCCGTGGCGGCCTCTTCGAAAATGCTTGAATTTGCCTCAGACATCAATATATTGCTCGCTTATTTCAAAGCCGATGATGATTGGCGCGACGAACATAAACTCAAAGGACTGGCCATAAAAGTAATTCTAAAAGGGGCTTTGTCCAAAGCGATGAAAAACAGCGGCGATGCTTATGATGCTATACGGAGCGGGATCGCTTTGCTGTCCGATTTGGAAAGATCGGGATGTAAAGAGCCCGATAAGCCTGCGGAAGCATTTGCCGATATGATGAGAAAAATATTGTCGCTTTCTCCCGTAAAGAACGATTCCGACCGGGCCGTGCTCGGACATATGGGCTATCATCTCGGGCGATGGATCTATTTGATAGACGCATGGGATGACAGAACCGCGGATAAGAAGAGGGGCTCTTATAATCCGTTCAACGTTATAAATGCCGATAAAGAGCGGGCATCGTTTATTCTGCATTTTTCCGTCAATGAAGCTGTTAAGGCTTATGACTTATTGGAGATAAAAGATAATAAGGGCGTTTTGGACAATATTATATACATGGGATGTTCGCAAAAGACGGAGCAGCTGCTGGAAGGAGATAAGGGATGAATCCGTATAAGGTATTGGGTGTAAGTGAAACGGCGAGTCAGGAAGAAATTCGGGCCGCTTATCTCGCGCTGGTCAAAAAGTATCATCCCGACAGATATGCGGACAATCCGCTGAAAGAACTGGCAAACGAAAAGCTTAAAGAAATCAATGAAGCATATGAAGCTTTGTCCAAAAAAGGCAGCGGGACCTCATCAAGAACCTCATACGGATCTTATGAAAGCAGCGCGGGTTTCGGAGGCGCGTATTCGGGGCCCTTCGCGGACGAGTTCGCAAAAGCCCGTTCTTATATAAGTCAAAACAACCTCCAGGCGGCAAAGCTTGTGCTGGACGGAATACCCGTACGCAACGCGGAGTGGCATTACCTGTATGGCATCATATATTTAAGACAGGGCTGGTATGATAAAGCAAGGGAGTATCTCGGTATAGCTTATGAACAAGAGCCCGGGAACGCGGAATACCGGAACGCGTTTACCGCCCTCAACAATTCCGGAAACCCCTACGGACGCGGCCCTTATCAGAATACCACCGGATACGGAGGAAGCTGCAGCGGATGCGATGTTTGCACATCGCTTATCTGCGCTGATTGCTGCTGCGAATGTCTGGGCGGCGACCTTATCAGATGCTGCTGAGGAATTGCATGGTTAGGAAATTCGGCTTAACACAAAAATTGACATTCGGCGCTATGATTTTGGCGCTGACTGTCCTTGCTCTTTATTGCGCCTCTGTCCTTCCCGCCGGAAAGCTTGTCTTCTATTTTTTGTCTTCGGTTTTTATATATGCGCTTGTCTGCGAGCGAGCATATATGACCGCGGTGATTTGCTATATCGCGGCTTCCGCATTGTCGTTTTTAATAATTCCGGAGAAGACCGCTTTTTTTGCCTACGTTTTAATTTTGGGCCATTACGGAATATTCAAAACATTTATAGAAAGCAGAATTAACGACAGAATTCTTATGTTCTTATCAAAACTGCTTTATGCCAATATATTTGTTTGTGCCGGGATTTACATTGCGCTGTATACGCTTAATTTGAAGATCGGCGGGTTAATATCCTCAATGCCGTTATGGCTGTTGATTGCGGCCGCGGAAGCGGCGCTGATGATATATGACGGCCTGTATACCGTCAGCCAGCGGATTTATCAGGCTAAGATCAGGGATTTTATGCTTTCGGGAAGATGAGTTGTCCTTTAATATTGAATACGCTGGATTTCTTTAAGTAAAAACCCGGAAAATCAAAGAACACCGACGGGCGTCTTCGTTCACGATACAACTTATATTTTTGTATGATATTAACCGGGATATTCCGGTTTTTTAAAGCTGAGTCTTTTCCGCTATTATATTCATCAGAATAAGCAGGAACGTCTCTCTGTCGAATCTTATCAAAACATACCCGAATTCGCTGCCGCTTCCGTTATTTACAACATATATGCCAATACCCGGCGCGCTCAGCTCATACGCCGGCATCTTCGGCTTTTAATCCGGATTTTGGCGGGATGAGCACTACATAATCATTCATTGTGACCCCGGGTATATTCTGTTTGATTTATAAAATTATGTAATAAAAAGGTCTTTCCCTCAAGTTAATTTTGACGCTAAAGGGGAATGCTTTATATGAGCGTGATATTGTTTTGGGAGGCGTCAAATTTGAAGAAAAGACCTGGAAAAAACAGACGGAATTATTTCAGAAAGATCTTTTTGGCTTTTGTACTTTTTTGTATGGCGTTTTTGCTGTTTGGAGCCATTTATATATTCAGGCTTGACGCATGGAACGATTTCGATCCGGATAAGATACTCAACGTACCCGAGACTCTGATTATCTATGACAAGGAAGGTAATGAAGTCAGCCGGATGCACGGGCCGGAGGACCGCGTTAAGATATCCATTGACGAAGTACCCGATATTGTACAGAAAGCATTTATATCTGCCGAAGACGCGAGGTTCTATGATCATATAGGGATCGACTTTATCAGGATCGCCGGCGCGGCCTGGGAGGATATCAAAGCGGGAGCATATGTTCAGGGTGCGTCGACCATATCACAGCAGCTTGTTAAGCTCAGCCATTTGACTTCAAAAAAGACCATGAGCCGCAAACTCGAAGAGGCGGTTCTTGCTTATCAAATGGAGCAGGCATTCAGCAAAGACGAAATTCTTGAGATGTACTTGAATTACGTCTATTTCGGAGGCGGCTATTACGGTCTCGAGGCGGCAGCCCAAGGATATTTCGGCATAAGCGCAAGTGAGCTCAGCGCTTCCCAGGGAGCGTTATTGGCCGGAATATTAAAGTCGACAAGCAACTACGCCCCGCATTTGGACTTGGATGCCTCCGTACGCAGAAGGGATATCGTTCTCAGGCTGATGAGGGACTACGGATACTTGAGCGAAGAGGAATACATCGCGTGCAAAAATGAACCCGTCATAATAACCCGCGGAACCCGGCAGGAGATGAGGGGCTATTACATCGATTACGCTTTAAGGTCGGCCTGCGATGTTTTAAATATCAGCATGGACGAGTTGTTGACGGGCGGTTACAGGCTTTATACCGCAATGAACACAAATGTGCAGTTAAGATGCGCGGAGCTGTTTGAAGACGAAGCGATGTTTCCGACAAAAGACTGTCAGGCGGCTTTGGTTCTTGTGAATGCCAAAACGGGTTATGTGGAAGCGCTCATGGGCGGAAGGGACAACGAAATCGCCCTTGCATATAACCGTGCGACAGAGATAAGGCGTCAGCCGGGCTCGGTCATAAAACCTATAATGGTATATGCGCCTGCGCTTGAAAGTTTTGGATTTACTGCTTCCACAATGCTTTTGGACACGCCGACGGATTTTAACGGCTATATGCCGAAAAATTACGGGGACAGATACAACGGATGGGTCACTCTCAGGGAAGCGGTTATGAAATCGCTCAACGTTCCGGCAGTGAAGGTATTATCAACGATCGGCGTGAAATCCGGAACTTCGTTTGCAAAAAAAATGGGTTTGGAATTTGACGAAAGGGATGACAGCCTTGCGCTTGCGCTCGGCGGGTTTACATACGGAGTTTCACCGTATCAAATCGCAGGTGCTTTTGCCTCCTTTGCGGCCGGAGGAACATATGAAAAGCCAACGCCGATAATCTCGATCACGGATGCTGACGGCAACGTGCTTTACGAGCATAAGGCTGACAGGCAAAAAGTGATGAGCGAGCAGAATGCATATATTTTGACCAGTCTGCTCCAAAGCGCAATCGAGGAAGACGAGGGAACGGGGAGAAGGCTTGGGGATATCGGAATACCTCTTGCCGGGAAAACAGGCACGGTGGATGCGCGGAAAAGCAACGGAAACCGGGATGCCTGGATGGCCGCCTATAACCCCGAATACGCTGCCGCGGTATGGATGGGTTACGATAATTCCGCGGGCGAAAACGCTTTGCCGAAAGAGGCGACGGGAGGGACTTATCCTGCGTTTATCCTAAAAGAGATCTTTATAAAACTGTACGAAGGGAAGCAAGCGCCTGATTTTAAAATGCCGCCGGGGGTGAAGACAGTCAGGCTTGATAAGCATACGCTTGAGGAGGAGCATGAAGCGGTCCTTGCGACGCCCCTAACTCCGTTACACGAAGTAATCACAGAGGTATACGTGGAAGGCACGGAACCGAAGGGTTTAAGCGGCTATTGGGTCGTTCCGTCAGCCCCTTTGGATCTGAGCTGCGACTTCGGTGCAGACGGCATGCCTCAAATATCCTTTACGCCTCCCGACAGCTTTGCCGCATACGGCCTTTACAGAAGAGATGAAAACGGCGTGAGCGTTAAACTGGCTGAGTTTGAAGGAATAAGGCCGGTCAAATATACGGATAAAACCGCAAGGTTCGGAAAAAGTTACGAATACTATGTTATACCCTATCATCCGATGCTTGTTATTGACGGGCGAGTCGTAACGGGACCCGCGTCAAGATATATTAAGGTGATGATGCCTGAATATTTATTTTCAGGATAAATTTTCTTGACGAAACTTGTAGAATTATATATTATTAAAATAAAGTGTATATACACTGTTGAATATACATCTGAATTTCAATTGAAAGCGTGCGTGATGAATTTGGACATTAAAGACATTGCTCAAGAGATGCACCCAAAGTCAATGGCAGCGAGGGATTGGGTATTTCAAGTGATCCGCACCGCGATAATTCGCGGCGTGTTGCCGGGAGGAATGCCGCTGAGACAGGATGAAATATCCGCAAATCTGAACGTCAGCCATATACCGGTAAGGGAGGCTTTCAGACAGCTTGAAGCCCAAGGCCTTGTAAGGATTTTCCCGAACAGGGGCGCGGTAGTAACAAAGCTGACCCTCGAGGAAATGGCAAACGTGATGGACACGCGAATTATTCTGGAACTGGGCGCCATCCGGGCGGCGATACCGCAAATGACCGATGTTACCATAAACCGGGCGCATATGATTATTGAGGAATCTCAATACGAAAAAGACTATCACAAACTGGAAGAATTAAATCT
Organism: Firmicutes bacterium ADurb.Bin182; assembly: GCA_002070205.1. Lineage (GTDB taxonomy): Bacteria > Bacillota > Clostridia > Christensenellales > CAG-138 > MWCU01. Next base: position 90,421 of record MWCU01000035.1, read on the forward strand.
CAAGCTTCATTTCGCATTATACGAACCCGCAAACAACCCAACATTGTTCGCTTTGATCGATCAGCTTCATGCAAACGTCGACAGGTATGTGAGGCCTTATTATTCGGATTGCATCCATCATCAGCAAAGCAAAAAAGAGCATGCGGAACTTTTGGAAGCATGCAAAAGTAAGGACGCGGACCTCGCTGCAGCAATTTTGCGTACCCACCTTGAGGCGGTAAAGGTGCTTCTGCTGAGTCAGCCTTAACCGGAATTAAAGGAATAATCGGGCGGGGCAAGTGCTTCCGCTCTTTTTATTTCGTGAAAAATGAGGTTATATGTTTACAAAAAAACCTAAAATAAATCAAACTTAAGCAAGCCGGTATATGGTATATTTTGAATAGTATGGGGAGGTGATATTACGTATTCCGCGGCGTTTGAAATAGCAGCATTGGGAATGCGATATATATTCCTTATGCTCATAGCATATATCCTTTTCAGGCTTGTTCACCAATCCGTTAATGAATACAAGGCTATCAGCGACGCAAAAAAAAGCATAAAGGGGTTTTCGCCCGGTTATCTTCTTATTTTTGAGCCCGAAGCGCTGAAGGGGAAGCGCGTCGAATTGCGCAAAGAGACGACGATAGGCAGGTCCTCTCATTGTGATGTAATGATAAATTTAAAGCAGATTGCGCCTGTTCATGCCGCGATTTATGAAAAGAGGGAGAAAGTTTACATTTACGATTATGGCAGCAAATCGGGGGTTTACGTTAATAATACGCGCATCGGGAGGAAGGACAGGCTTCTGAACAGCGGTGACTGCATAAAAATCGGCGATGCCGTGATGTCTGTTAAACTGTACGGAGAGGAGGATCCTGTTGAACAGGCTGAGACATATTAAAGCGGCGGACTTGCTTTTTCTGATCGTTATATTCGATATTGCCGCTTTTACTCTTATCGGGTTCAAGGATCAGATTATAAACACGGCGGCGATTGTCTTCGGGGCGCTTCTATCGTTGCTGCTGTTGTTCGTATACTCGGTTGTGTGCCTTTTGTTCCGCCACATCGATAGATTTATTCTTATAATTGTTTTTCTTCTCGCCTCATTAGGCCTCGTAATACAATACAGAATAGGAGCGAATATCGCAGAAAAACAGCTCATTATGACCGGCTCCGGATTTCTTGCCATGATCTTGTGCATCCTACTTATGCGCATACCGCGTTTGTTCAGGCGCTTGAACTGGCTGTTATTGTCAGGCTCAGTGGCGCTGCTTGCCGTTCTTATTTTCATTGGAGACGAGCAATACGGCGCGAAAAACTGGATCGTGATAGGCGGCTATTCTTTTCAGCCTTCCGAGTTTGTCAAGGTGGCCCTGGTTTTTATACTTGCGAATTATCTGACGGAAAGCAGAAGATTGAAAGATATCCGGCCGCTGATAGGATTTGTGCTCACCACGGTTGCGCTTCTCGTTTTTGAACGAGATCTCGGGGCCGCCGTGTTGATTTTCGGTACGGCGCTCATACTTTTTTACGTTGCAACGGGCAACAAGTTTTTAACTTTGACAGGTATGGGGGCCGGGGCTGTCGGGGCTGCATTGAGCTATTTGCTTTTTGATCATGTAAAAGCGCGCGTTTCCGTATGGAAAAATCCCTGGGCAACTTACTCAACGAGCGGCTACCAGATAGCTCAGGGATTAATGGCAATCGCATCGGGCGGATTATGGGGAGCGGGGCTGACGCTGGGATCGCCTAAGCTGATACCCGCATATCATACCGACTTTATATTCGCGGTAATTTGCGAAGAGTTCGGCATTATAGCCGGGCTTTGCGTCATTGCGTTCTATCTCGTTTTGATAGTGCGGGGCGCCTTGATTTCTCTTCATTCTTCAGACAGATATTCCATGCTTTTGGCATTCGGCTGCACGGTCATGCTTACCCTTCAAAGCTTTGTAATAATCGGAGGCGTCATAAAGCTGATTCCGTTGACCGGGATTACTTTGCCTTTTGTGAGCTATGGCGGAAGCTCGATGATATCCTGCATGATGCTGATAGGTATTCTTGAGGGCGTTGCCATTCATAACGGCGAGGTTCTTGAGATGGCGATGAACGGAGGAACGGCTTTATGAACACCAAAAGAAACATCGTCGCGATGCTGATTTGTTTTTGTGTTTTGTTCATTCTGCTTTGCGTTTATCTCGTATATATAGTATCGGTATACGGAATCAGGTGGTTCACGACTCCGTATAATTCAAGAATTTCCGCGCAAAAAACGACTGTCAAAGCAGGGGATATCCGGGATAGGAACGGGCTCGTTCTGGTTTTCTCCGACGATGACGGAAACAGGCTTTATACGGACGACAGATCTGTAAGGCGCGCATGCTCCCATGTGATTGGGGATAATTACGGTCAAGTTTTCGGTGCGGAAACCCTGTATGCGCACTACCTTCTGGGATTCGATCAAAGCATGCCTGAGAGGATTTATCAATCCGCGGCGGGTAAGCGCGAAGGATCGGATATCCGTTTGACAATCGATGCGCGGCTTAATGAGTATGTGTATGATATGATGGATTACTATCAAGGTGCGGTGGTAGTTATGAATTACAAAACGGGTGAGGTGCTCTCATCCGTCAGTCAGCCCACATTTGACCCGAAATCGATGGCGGATTACCTTTCCGGGGAAAAAGAACTCGCCGAAAGCGCGATGGTTAACCGCGTCACAATGGGAAGGTACACACCGGGATCTGTTTTTAAGCTCATAACGCTTACGGCAGCTCTGCGCTATCTGCCGGGTATTGAAGAGAGGGTATTTCACTGCTCCGGTCCCCTGGTTTTTGACAGAGATTCCGGAAGATATCTTGAAGGCGTGCAAATTTCGCGGGAAGAGGAAAAGCTCTTCGTTAACGAAAATAACGGGAACGAGCGGGATACGATGCCGGATGAAGATGCGGACCGGGGCGCGGAACCGCCGGTCAGAGAAAAATACAGTCTGGTTCGCGATTATAACGGCGATTACCATGGAGATATAACGCTTTGCGAAGCTTTGGAGGTATCCTGCAATACCTCTTTCGGAATTTTGGCCATGGAAGTGGGAGCCGATAAGCTGGCGCAAACCGCCGGGGGATTCGGCATAGGGAAAGACTTTCTGTTCGACGATCTTGTGGTCTATCCGAGCAGCTTTTCGAAAGCGGATTCCGATCTTAATCTTGCATGGTCCGGAGTCGGGCAGTACAAAGATACGATGACTCCGCTGCAAATGTGCATGATAAGCTCCAGCATAGCCAATGAAGGCGTGATGATGGAACCGAAAATGCTGAGGATGGTCATAACCAATCAAAATAAGATATCCAAATCGGTAGAGCCTGAGATTTACTCGAAACCGTTCAAAACGAACGAAGCCGAATTGTTGAGAGAATACATGATAAATGCGGTCGAAAACGGCACGGGCAGAAGGGCGAAGATAGATGGATATACCGTGGGAGGAAAGACGGGCACGGCAGAAATCTCAACGGGTGAAGGCATACAAAACCATGCATGGTTTACGGGCTTTATATATGATGAGGATCATCCGCTTTCTATATGCATAATACTTGAAGGGGCAGGAAGCGGTGGAAGCATCGCGGCGCCGATAGCGAAAAAGATATTCGAAAAAGCGATAGAGCTTGGATATTGAATAATCCCGAATCAATAGTAATACGCAAGCAGCAGGTCTACCATAGCGCCGTAGCTCTTCACGCCTTCGGCCTGTCCGTTGAATTTCAGGTAATGATCATTGATATTGGTCGCGGCTTCTTCAACAGGTCCTTCGAATTCCTTCCAGTAAGTATTGTAATCAATGAGGTCACGGTCCATTCCGTCACTGTAGTATTCCCTGAGTTTTGTATATGCCTCATTATCGATTGAATTCAATTTATTGCCGGCGTGAATCAATGCAAGCATGACGCCCGAATACTTTACAGAGGGGTCATCCGAATGAATGCAGGCAAGGTACGCAACGAAATTCGCCTCGTCTTCACGGGCAACCCCTAAATAGTGAGCGCTTTCGTGCGCGGCGCTTGAAAGCAGTATAAGCGGCGGCTGATCCGTGTTAACATTGGGTTCTGCCGTAAACGGAATAAATATGCCCGATATCCCCGAATATGACAGACCTTTGGATAAATATATGCTTTTGGCGGGATATACTTTGCGGGAAAAAAAGCGGATATTCTTTCCGAGGTTCTCATATGCAGCCGGAATGCGATCGAAGTATGCGCGATAACCCTCCGGCAGGCAAAAAACCCCGTTCTCATCTTCCGCCACCTGTTCGCGCAAAAGGATCGCCTCGTCCGCAAGCATATAACATAAGCTTTCCAACTGCTCCGGAGGGCGGGGGCGGGTGTTTAGATTCAATAAGCTTGCAAGTTCGGGACGATAGTAATTAAAGCCCCACAAAAAATAAAACGCGTTCAATAATATGCCTGATGCTATGAATAAAGTAATAAGCGTGCTTAACACGCGCTTGCCCGATATTCTTCTTCGTATAAAGCGAACGGCTCCTATGATTATAAAAATCGGCAGGCTTAACAACAGCATATAAAGAATCATCTCGGCGGCCGAGAAGGGCAGCAAGCTGAAAACAGCGCCGAGAGGACGGCTGAAAAATGGGTACAGGACTTTACTGTACAGTTTTTCCGTCAATTCAGGATAAGATAATGAAATGGAAGGCAGTATAAAACCCAGCGGTATCAATAGAAGCCAAAACAGTCTGAACAGCTGAGCCGACAGGCTGTTGTTGCTTTCGTCTCGGTTTTTTTTGCTTTTTTCGCCGTTCATGGATATATTATATCACAAGGCATGCTTATGAAGATATAAGCTCCTTAACTTATTACGAGGTGAAATTTATGGAAATAGGCATTTCCACCGCGAGTTTTTACGCCCGTATGCATCCCGAAGACGCGGTCGATTTTATAGCTTCGACGGGATGCGGGATATCCGAGATATTCCTTAATACATATTCCGAATATGAACCGGATTTCATAGACCAGATAAAGAAAAAGATTTCGGCGAATTCCCTCAGGATTTTTTCCGTTCACCCGATGGGCACGCAATTCGAGCCGCAGTTGTTCTCCGTCAACAGCAGGCAAAGGCAGGATGCGTGCGCTATTTTTAAAAAAGTGCTTGAAGCTGCGCAAACACTCGGAGCGGGATATTATGTTATGCACGGTCCCGCCGGAATCAGACACTCCGCAAAAAATACGCGGCTTGACTGGATAGGTCCCATACTGCATGAGCTTTGCGAGGTCGCAAAGCTTTTCGGGGTAGCATTGTCCTGGGAAAACGTCAGCTGGGGCTTGTTCAATAATCCCGACTTCGCACGGCGCATAGTTGAGTATTCAAAAGCGGATAACCTTACATTCACGTTGGATATCAAGCAGGCGGCGAGAAGCGGTTATTCGCCTTTTGATTATGCCGATGCGATGCAAGAAAGGATCGCGAATGTGCATGTTTGCGATTATATCACAAACGGCGGTCTGACATTGAAAATGCCGGGCCGCGGCACATTCGATTTTCAAGCGTTAAAGGCAAGGCTCCATGATCTTTCTTACGACGGTCCTCTCATAATTGAGGTCTACAGCGATCTTTACGACGACGTCAACGAGTTGAAAACGTCCTACGGATATTTAATGAACCTGCTCGGTTAGTCCGGCCGGTATTTCTCGATAAGTTTGTTTACCCAATCAGGCTGTGGCGCTTCTATCACGGTGAAGGGCTTGCCCTCCTCTACGGATCCTTCCGGAAACATAAAGATTACCGGACCTTCCCGAAGCCTGTTTTCCCGTACCGCGGCATAGAAGAGCGCGTAGGTTTCATAACCCTCGAAATAAGTCAATATTGTTATCCGCCCCCATTCCTGCGGGAGAATCTTTTCGTATTGCCGGTCTTTCATGACATCCACGCTTATTTGCGCGGTTTTGCCGTCCGAACCGGTGATGTATTTTTCGTTCAATTCCGGTATTACGACGATCGCGCCTTTTATTGGCTTGCTTGTATATCCGTCCACGACCTGTATCCGTATTTGTCCCCGTTTTTGAAGCGGGAGATTGCTACTGAATACAAGCATTAATACGGGTACGAGAATTGCAAGGGAGATTATTCCGCTTATCATCAGCTTATGGTTCCCGGATAACTTCAAGAAGCATCATCCTCAATCGCTTGATATATTAAAGATATGCGGTATGTTTATACCCGTATGTTTTTTTCGTTTATGTTAAACAGGACTGTGGTATAATTTACAAAAAACGGGGGGCACTGTAAATGCGATACAAAGATCCTGACTGGTGCGAAAAAATGAGGATACGCTTTGATTATAACAATATGATGAGCGATATGATAGGCAAGCAAGGGATAAGCAAACGCGAAATCGAAGACATTGAGCCCCGCGCCGAAAAAGCGGTCCTCGGCATGGCTGAAAAACGGCATTCTATGAAATGGAGAGAACTGCCTTATATAAACGAATCGGTTATCGGCGATATTCTTGAAACCTCTGATGAAATACGGAGCAGGTTTGAAAATTTCGTCATTCTCGGTATCGGCGGAAGCGCTTTGGGGCCTGTTGCGGCGCAGCAGGCGCTTAATCACCAAAGATACAATGAGCTGAACAATGCCGCAAGAAAAGGGCCTCGTTTGTATATAGAAGACAATATCGATCCTGAACGCATGAACTCGCTGCTTGATATAATCGATGTTAAGAAATCTATGTTCAACTGCATAACAAAATCTGGCGGCACCTCCGAAACCATGGCACAGCTTATGATCGTGACCGGCATTTTGAAGCAGCGTTTGAACGGGTCATTCGGAAGCAATATTATCGCGACTACCGATGCGAACCGGGGAAGCCTTATTAAAATCGCGCGCGATTATAAACTTCGAACGTTTTATATCCCCGAAGGAGTCGGCGGCAGATTCAGCGAATTGTCACCCGTCGGATTGCTGCCCGCCGCGGTCTGTGGTATAGATATAAAGGAATTGCTTGCGGGAGCTGCCTATATGGACAGGTTATGCGGGGAAAGCGATTTTCGGAAAAATCCGGCGTACATGATGTCTGTCATGCAATTGATCGCGATGGAAAAGGGCTGCAATATCTCGGTTTTCATGCCATATTCCGACGCGTTAAAATACATGTCGGACTGGTACGCGCAGCTGTGGGCGGAATCTTTGGGCAAAAAGTTCGATCGCAGCGGAAAGATCGTAAATACGGGTCAGACTCCCGTCAAGGCTCTCGGAGTCACGGATCAGCATTCGCAGATACAGCTTTATACGGAAGGGCCGTATGATAAGGTGGTCACGTTTTTAAAAACGGATAAATTCAGAACGGTCGTTGAGATCCCTCGCGAATTTGAGGATATGAAGGACGTATCCTTTTTGGGCGGACATACTCTGAACGAATTGTTAAGCGCGGAACAAGCAGCCACGGAATACGCGCTCAGCAAGAGCGGTCATATGAACAACAAGATAACGCTTCCCGAGGTCAACGCCTTTACTATAGGGCAGCTGATATTTATGCTCGAAATGGCAACGGCTTTCGCGGGAGAGCTCCTCAATATAAACGCTTTTGATCAGCCCGGCGTAGAGGAAGGCAAGAACGCCGCATTCGCTTTATTGGGCAGACCGGGATATGAAGGGAAGAAGGCGGAGCTCGGATTTGCGCCCAAAAAGCTGCCGGACTACGTTATTTGATATGTTACCAAACTGTAAAAAGGTCCCTCGAAGATGACATCGGCGTCGATTTCGGTTACAATGTATTCGTACGCAACATTTGAAGGGTAATCGGATATGACTAAACGCGCTTATATAATAGTTTCCGCGATATTGATAGTATTAATAGTCGTCGCCTGCGCAAAACAGGAGCCGGAAGAGTCTGCTCCGGTTACGGAGGCTCCTTCTCCCGCTGTTCAGGATAACAAGCCTTTTTCCGCCGCAGAGCATCTTATCGGGTTCGTCATTAAGGATGACGAGCAGATAAGCAGCTATATGCTTAAACACGGGTTTCTTCACACGGCCGGGAATTTGGGCTATGCCTCGCGGCTTTTTACGTTCGGCGGATCATCGTCCGCCGAGGATGCTGTGCGGTCCGCCGTGGAGGCCGGCTGTGAAGGGCTTGTAATATACGATCCGGATTCGGTCTATCATGATGCGATAAAGCTGGCTTCCGACAACGGTATTTATGTGGTCGTGCCTTATTATGAAACGACTGCCGACGGAGTGGATTCCAATGTTGTCGCGGACGACCGCGAATACCTTGAAGAGGTTGCAAGATCGGTCGCGGAGCGCATGAGGGAAAGGAAGCTCAAAACCGGAAGACTTATGGTTTACGGATGGAGCACGGATTTTTGCTTTGCTGAGTTTAAAAAGGCGATCGCACAATACTATCCCGAATACAGCGTCACGGAATTTACGAGAACCCAGGAGGACAGGCAGGCTGCCATAGACGAACTCGCAGACTTCATATTGAATAACAGGGATATCAAAGGCTTGTTTTGCATAGACAGCGACGGGTCTTTTATAGCTGTTAAAGCGCGTGAGAAGTCTCAAAAAGACTTTAAAAACTTAAAGCCGACTCCGACGCCAAAGCCTACGCCAACTCCGGCATCGCCCGTTCCGAACGAGGCTACGCCGGTGCCTGAGGCGTTGCTGAAAGACATCATCATTACCGTTTTCGGTTCCGGAATCACAAACGAAAATGTTGAGTTGATGGAAGACAACGATATATACGCGCTTGTTTCGGCCCCTTATTATGAGGCCGCGGCGCATTCCGCAATGCTTCTGGACAAGCTGATGCGCGGCGAAAGCGTACCCAAGCATCAAACGCTGAACATTCCCATTGTCAGGCAGGACACTATGCATAAGTATCTTGCCGTTTACAATCAGGTAATCGATTTGTTCGAATTGCAAAACGTTCAATGAGCATACTGGATAAAAAACTTATAAAAAACCTTGATTATTTTACTATTGCCGTAGTATTCGCATTGGTTTGCTTCGGTTTGGTAAGCATTGCGAGTATCATGGCTTCTCCGTTTGACGGCAAAGAGGCAACGCTCAGCGATTATATTCAAAAACTGAACTTGGAGTATGTGGAGCGTCAAATCGTAAATTTCCTTGTCGGGATCGCGGCCATGCTTATCGTGCTGGTAATCGATTATCATATGCTCAAAGGTTTCATCAACTATATATATTACGCCAATGTCGCTTTGCTTTTGATACTTCTTTTGGCTGGGGAATCCACGCGCGGAATATTCGGCTGGTTCAAAATCGGCACGCGGATGTTCCAGCCTTCCGAGCTCTGTAAAATTTCACTTATAGTAATGATTTCGAAAATAGTCTCCGATTCCATGGATCGCGACGGCAGTCTCAAGCGATTCAAGGAGATTATGAAAGCGCTTGTATATTTTATCGTTCCGTTTTTTCTCGTATACAAACAGCCGGATATGGGTACGGCTTTTGTATTCATTGCCATTCTTTTCTGCATTTTTTTCGTGGGAAGGATCAATTGGAAGTACATTGCGGGAGCTGTCCTGTTTTCAGCCGCGGCGCTCCCTTTGACCTATTTTTATCTGATTACTCCTGACCAGAAAAACCGAATAGATTCATTTTTGAATCCCGGCCGCGATGCCCGGGGCCTTGACTACAATGTCATTCAGTCTAAAACATCGATAGGTTCGGGACAATTGAACGGACGGGGCTTCTTTACGGACGGAACGCTCGCGCAGCTTAAATACGTTCCCGAACGGCATACGGATTTCGTATTTTCAGGCATCGTTGAGGGAGTCGGATTTATCGGCGGAACTATTCTTATTGCATTATATTTTGTTCTCATTTTCCGTTGGCTTTGGATCGCGGCGAAGGCGAAGGATAATTTCGGGACCTGTCTTGTGACGGGCTGTTTGGGCATGCTGGCCGCGCATGTGTTTGAGAACGTCGGAATGACGATGGGGCTTATGCCCGTTACCGGAATACCGCTTCCGTTTATCAGCTACGGGGGATCCAACCTTTTGACCAATATGATTGCCGTCGGGATAGTGCTCAATGTCTGGATGCGGCGTCCGGCTCGCCGCTGAATAATATACTTTCGTACATGAACATATTCCCCTCCTCATATATTTGATTGAGGAGGGGTTTTTTTATGGATGATTTGCAGCGCTTGAACACAACGCCTTTTGTTTCGGCTCAATACGCGGGCAAATGCGAAGGAAATAAAAAAGTCTCGCTGAAAAAGGGCATATTTAATCGATCCCGGAGAAAGAAGTTCAAAAGAACGGCGCGCAATCCGGCATACGCCGCTTCTATGCTGATAAAAATCTGTATGTGCGCAGGTGCATGCGCGTTGGTGCTGCTGATCAAGCTTTCGAATACCCCGGAAACAAACAGAGCCGCAGATGCGGCAATTCAGACTGCGACGGATGAACCGGACCTTGAGCAGATGCTGGGGAAGCTCAGATTTGTGGAGCTTCCGGCTATACTGTCCGTATTCGGCGACGCCGAAAAGCTGACCATGCCGGTATCCTCGGGAACCGCGCAAATAGTTGACGATGAACGGATGATGCAGATACTGACTGAGGGCGATTCAAAAGTCGTCGCATCGGGTTCCGGAACGGTAAGCGAGATAGGCGAGGATGATGCCCTCGGCATGTATGTTAAAATCAGGCACGATGACGATATGGAAAGCATATATTACGGTTTCAGCGAGATTGCCGTCGAGCAGGGACAGCCTGTAAAACAGTTGGACACATTGGGTACTCTTAACAGCGACGGCATACTCAGCGTCAGGGTACACGTAAACGGCAGACCGCGCAACCCCGCGAACTTTCTGAGCTTTCCGTAAAAGGCAGGACAAGTGCATTTATTTACGATAGGAAACACAAAAATAAAATGCGGCATCGTCCTGCTTGCGGTTATTCCGGTTGCGATAATATTCGGAAAATCAGATATTTTATTCACTGCGTTCATATCGCTTACATTGCATGAACTCAGCCATACATTGATAGCGGGAGCCGTCGGATACAAGGTTTTGTCCGTAGAATTGCAGCCGTTCGGGTTCGTAGCTAACTTATCGGGAAATTCATTGCTTCCCGAGTGCGAGCTTGCGATTGCGGCGGGAGGACCGGTATGCAGCCTTATATCGGCGACAGGCGCACTTGCGGCAGTATCCGCGTTTCCCGATTTTGGGCCGGCGCTGCATTTTTTCGCACAGTTTAACCTGATGCTGGCGGTGTTGAATCTGCTGCCGGCGCTGCCTCTGGACGGCGGAAGGATGCTTCGGGCGCTTTTATCAAAACGGCTCAGACCCAGAACGGCTACTTTGATCGGAATCTGGTCGGGCATCGTTATTAGCGCGTTGATGGTCGCCGCAGCGATAGGGCTGCTTATAAAAAATACTGTCAACATAACTTTATTCATTATCGGATTTTTTTTATTGGCAGCAGCCGTAAAGGAGTACAGGAATATTGACGGTATGCAGCTTTCGGCACTTATGGCGCGCTCGGATTCGCTTCGGCGCGGCGAACGGCTGAAGCTGTGCCATACGGCCATGCATTTTGGCGTCACCGCGGCGGAAGCGTTGAAAACGACGCATGCGGGGCGCTTTAACGTTATTCTGGTCGTAGATGACACGATGCGTAAACTGGGTGAGCTCGATGAGGGGAAGCTGATAGAAGGAATCGCAAGATACGGGAGCGGAATAACGATCGGCAGGCTTGTGCGGTTAATTGACCGCTTAGATAATTGATGATACACTTTGAGTTGATTTAGTTTTAATACCGGAGGATACGTTGGACGAAAATATACTGAACAGAATGCTCGGCGCCGTAGAAAAACCGGCGAGATACAGCGGCGCTGAGCTGAACATGATCAAAAAAAAGGACGCGGCCGTAAAATTTGCGCTTTGCTTTCCTGACATTTATGAGATAGGCATGTCTCATTTGGGGTCGCGCATTTTATATCATATAATCAATAAGCGCGAGGATGCTTTATGTGAACGGGTTTTTGCTCCCTGGCCCGATATGGAGGAGCAATTACGCCGGAACTCGGTATCCTTATTTACTCTGGAATCAAAGCGCCCGCTTCGCGAATTTGATATAATCGGTTTTTCTTTGCTTTATGAGTTGTGCTACACAAATATCCTTACCGTTTTGGAACTTGCCGGCATACCTGCGTATTCCGGTGAAAGAGGCGAGGATATGCCGCTCATTATATGCGGCGGAACCTGCGCTGTAAATCCCGAACCGGTTGCTGATTTTATGGATGCGGTATTGATAGGCGACGGGGAGGAAATGGTTGGCGAGGTGCTGGATGCTTATAATAAAGCAAAAGCAAAAGGACTTGGCAAGCAAAAGATATTGCTTGAGCTTTCCCGAATCGAGGGCGTATACGTACCTTCATTCTATAAACCGGTATACTCTGAAGACGGCCTATATAAAGGCATCATTAAGATTATCGGCGAAGCGCCGGATAAAATTAAAAGAAGAGTCGTAAAGGATCTTGACAAGGCCGAATATATAGGCAAGCCCATAGTTCCGTATCTGCCGATAGTTCATGACAGGATAGCCGTTGAAGTATTCAGGGGCTGCACGCGGGGCTGCCGTTTTTGCCAGGCAGGCTATATATACAGGCCTTTGAGGGAGCGAAAACGGGAGACCGTGATAAAGCTTGCAAACGAGCTTATAGACTGCACGGGTTATGACGAGATATCCTTATTTTCGCTAAGCACCGGTGATTATTCCGAATTTCATGAGCTGGTACCGGAGCTTCTGGATATGTTTGAAGATAAGAGGGTATCGCTCTCGCTGCCTTCTTTAAGGATCGATTCATCCGTAAAGAAAGACCTCGAGCGCATGAGGTCCGTGAGAAAAGCCGGCTTGACGTTTGCTCCCGAGGCAGGCACACAAAGAATGCGCGATGTGATAAACAAGGGTGTGACCGAGGAGGATCTTTTAAAAAGAGCGGAAGAGGCTTTTGAGTCCGGCTGGAACAGCCTGAAACTTTATTTTATGATCGGATTGCCGGGAGAAACGGAACGGGATCTCCTCGGAATCGCCGATCTCGCGCGAAAGGTTTCGGATGCTTATTACAGCATGCCGAAAGAAAAGCGGGATAAAGGTCTCAGGCTCAGCGTCAGTGCGTCTACATTTGTCCCCAAGCCCTTTACGCCTTTTCAATGGGAACCTCAGAATACGCCGGATGAGATAAAGCAAAAGCAGCAATTCCTTAAATCCGCGCTCAAAGGCATACGCGGAGTTGAGTTTTCATATCACGGGTCAGAAAGCAGCATACTTGAGGCCGTATTTTCACGGGGCGACAGAAGGTTGTCAAGGCTTCTGCTCACCGCCCATGAAAACGGCTGCCGTTTTGATTCCTGGACCGAGCACTTTAATTTCGGCGCATGGATCAAAGCATTCGAAGAATGCGAAATCGCTCCCTCCCTGTACGCTAACAGGCGCAGGGATATAGATGAACCGCTGCCGTGGGATCATATTGACGCTTTGGTGTCTAAAGAGTATTTGAAGCGCGAGTATAAAAAATCCCGGGAGGCTAAAAAAACGGCTGATTGCCGAAAAGGCTGCAACGGATGTTTCGGAGAGCATTGTGCGGATTATTGCAAGATTTGAGAAGGGCGGGCATGCGCGTTTTTTGTCGCATCTTGACGTCCTCAGAATGTTTCACAGGGCGTTTCGCAGGGCGGGGATCCCGATATCATATTCGGAGGGATTCAATCCGCATCCCCTGCTTTCGTTTGCTGCGGCTCTGGCAGTAGGCTATACGAGCGAATCCGAATGGCTGGACGCAAAGCTTGAAAGGGATATTGAAATATCCGAGTTCATGCGCAGTTTGAACGATTCGCTTCCGTGCGGATTCAGGCTGACGCAATGCTTTGCGGCGGAAGAACGCCTGCCGTCCTTAACAAAGCTTATGTGCGCAGCCGAGTACATTATAAGCCTTTCATATAATGAGCGGGAATTTCCTTCGAAGTTGGAAACGGCTGCAGAGAAGCTTATGTCAAATAATATATTTGTAAAAAAGCGCTCTAAAAGCGGTTTTAAAATTGTGGATATAAGACCGCTGGTGTATGATATTCATGTGGAAACTTTGGGTGAGGGAGAAATTGCTTTATCCGTGACAGGCTGTTTGAACTCCTCGGAAAGCTTGAATATAGGTTTGCTTCTGGACAGTCTGTTTCAAATAGCCGGAAAGCCCGAAACGGTTTTCGTGCATCGCAGGCGGATATATTCAGATGACGGCACAATACTGCCGAAGTTTGGCGGTTAAGCGTTTATTAACGGAGTGGTTTTGTGAACAAGGAAATACTGGTTGACATAAATCCTTATCAGACCCGGGTTGCGCTGCTTGAAGACGGGGTGCTGGCGGAGATATACATTGAGCGAAGAGGCCGGGAAAGGACCGTAGGCAATATTTATAACGGAAAAGTACAGAACGTGCTTCCCGGCATGCAGGCCGCATTTGTGGATATCGGTCTTGAGCGCAACGCGTTTCTTTATGCGGGCGATATTCAGGTCAATAAATCGGATTTCAACTTCGGTTCGGACAATGAAGAAGTTGCGATAGGCTCCTCAAATATCCGCGATATCGTTAAAGCAGGGCAGGATATAATGGTTCAGGTATTAAAAGAGCCTGTGGGCACAAAGGGAGCGCGCGTAACCACGCACATCACTTTGCCGGGACGCACTTTGGTCTTGATGCCCACAGTGAATTACGTCGGCGTTTCCCGGCGCATAGAGGATGAAAACGAACGCGAAAGGCTGAGGAATATACTTGAACGCATCAAGCCCGAAAATATGGGCGTAATCGTAAGGACAGCGGCCGCGGGGAAAAACGAAGCGGAATTCGAATCGGATCTGGCCTTTCTTCTTCGCTTATGGAAGAGGATACAGCAAAAGAGCGGCCTGGTCAGTTCCCCGAGACTCATACATGCAGAAGAATCGCTGATTTTCAGAACGATACGCGACATTTTTACGCCCGACATAAGCAAGCTTACAATTAACGACCGCGAATTCTACGAGCGCGTTCAGGTTGTCGCGAATATCATTTCGCCCGGCCTGACAGACCGCGTAATCCTAAACGAATCATACGATCTGTTCGACCAATATGATCTGGAGCCGAAAATCGAGAAAGCGCTTGCGAGGAAGGTGTGGCTCAAAAACGGCGGCTATATAGTAATAGATCACACCGAGGCTCTGACCAGTATCGACGTCAATACGGGCAAATATGTCGGGGGCGACAATCTTCAGGAGACGATAACGGAAACAAACTGCGAGGCGGCAAAAGAAATTGCGAGGCAAATAAGGCTCCGCGATATGAGCGGTATAATCATTATCGATTTTATCGATATGGACAAGATGTCCGATAAAGAAAAACTGCTGGAAACGCTCAATGCGGAATTAAAAAAAGACAGAACAAAATCGAATGTGCTCGGCATTACCTCATTAGGCCTTGTGGAGATGACAAGAAAGAAAATCCGTCAGCCGATAGACAGCATTCTGCAGATACCGTGCCCTTATTGCAACGGCGACAGCAGAGTGCTTTCCGAAGAATCCGTCGTTTTAAAAATAAGGCACAGACTTTTAAAGTGCTTTGATGAGCAGTCCTGTCCCGTTTATCTTGTGCGGGCGCACCCGAATGTCATAGCTTTGATCAATGATGAGTCGGCGGCATTTTCTGCCCTCCTGCCCCTCATTCCGGGAAAGACAATCTATATCAAACCCGACCCGGCGATGCATATACAAGAATATGCCGTTGAGCCGCATTTCGGCTCAGCGCCCGAAAATGCCAAACAGTACGGCATATAAAAGGCCCAGGGCGCAAGTATTGACCTTTTCTCTTTGCCGCGGCAAACCCTTAGATTTTTCAAAAGTTGACACAGATGTTGCGTTGTGATAGAATGTCGCGGTAGCCGCTCCGTGTCGGCTGATTAAGCGCGGGCTTTATCCGCCGCCGGACATGGGCGAGACTGGTAAGAGGAGGTGCAATCGGTATGTATGCTGTTATTCAAACAGGCGGCAAGCAGTATAAGGTATCCGAGGGCGATGAGATCTTTGTTGAAAAACTCGAAGCCGAGCCCGGTTCCGAAGTCGCATTTGACGTTTTGCTGTTGTCGGATGATACTGGCGTCCGTGTGGGCAAACCCGTTTTGAGCGGCGTTGAGGCAAAGGCGAGAGTCATAGAACACGGCAAAAACAAAAAAGTGGTTGTGTTCAAGTATAAACCCAAAAAGAATTACCGCAAAAAACAAGGTCATCGTCAGCCTTTTACAAAGGTTGAGATCACCTCTATCGGCTGAAGAATGACGGAGATCCTGATATATCGCGAGAACGGATATATCGTGGGGTTTGCCGCGAAAGGGCATACCGGCTATGCCCGGGAGGGATGCGATGTCGTATGCAGCGCCGTATCGGCGCTTACGCAAAGCGCGGTCCTCGGGATCACCGAACTGTTGAAGTTGACCTGTGCGGTATCCGTCGGCGAAGGAAACATATCCTGTATGCTGGAAAAGGATATAAGCGGGGAAGACCTTCAAAACGCGCAGCTGATATTGGGCACGATGCATTTAGGCCTAAAAAGTATTGCTGATGATTACAAAAAGTACCTCAGGATAACAGAGAAGGAGGTGTAGTACGATGATGAAGATTAATTTGCAGCTTTTTGCTCATAAAAAGGGCGTCGGCAGTTCAAGAAACGGACGTGACAGCGAATCGAAACGCCTGGGTCCCAAGCGCGCCGACGGGCAGTTCGTTCTCGCGGGCAATATACTTGTCCGCCAGCGCGGAACTCATATCCATCCGGGCACAAACGTAGGCATCGGAAAGGATGATACCCTTTTTGCAAAGGTCAACGGCGTAGTGAGATTCGAGCGAAAGGATAAAACACGCAGACAGGTCAGCGTTTATGAGGTGACCGAGGCTGCCGTGAACTGACTGAAACTTAAAAGCGCGCCAAAACTGTTTTTGGTGCGCTTTTTTGTTATGCGGAGGTTGTTCGATGTTTTTGGCGGAAATCAAAGAGGGAAAAGCGGTTATCAGCGGTCTTGAAATTTTCGATCTTGAGCGCAGCTGCCGGTGCGGCCAGGCATTTCGCTGGCAAAGATACAAGCGTGGATTTTTCGGAGTCGCAAGAGGCTGCGGAGTATATGCCGAGCAGGACGGGGACGTTTTGACTTTGGAGCCCTGCGGCGAAGACCGCCTCGCTATGTGGATCGATTACTTTGACCTTAAAAGAGACTATTCGGCTGTCGTGGGTATGTTCGAAAGCGACGAGCGGCTTCGAATCTGCCTGCCCGAGTCTTGCGGAATAAGGGTTTTTAACCAGGAGCCGTTTGAGACTTTGATATCGTTTATCGTTTCGGCCAATAACAATATTAAGCGAATCAGCGGTTCTTTGGAGGCCATGAGCCGTTTATGCGGCAAACGGAATCGGTATGATGACCGCGTGTTTTATAGTTTTCCCGATCCCGAATCGATAGCATCTTTGAGCATAGAACAGCTTTTGGACTGCGGAACGGGGTACAGGGCGCCTTATATCAAAGAGACGGCTAAGGCCGTTTGCGACGGGTTTTCGCTTGAAGCGCTGAGGGATACGGATATTGCCGATGCGAGGAGAAAATTACTGTCGCTCAAAGGCGTGGGCCCGAAGGTAGCGGATTGCGTTTTGCTTTTTTCGCTCGGGTTTTCCGATGCCTTCCCTATGGACGTTTGGATGAATCGGGCAGTCCGCCATTTGTTTTTCAACGGGGAGATACCGTCAGCCGATTCGATAAATGACGTTGTCGAAAAACTGGGACCGCTAGCCGGCATAGCACAGCAATACATCTTTTATTTTGCAAGGGAAAACAAATTCGGAAAAGACTGAACCGCATTCCCGTTCGCGCAAAATCCTGCTGCCTTAACGGCAGCTTTTTTTGTATGTATTATTCGGGTGATATTTCATCATATGCGTACATATAATCTACACAAAGGAGAGGACATGCAATGCGGAGCTGTTCGAACAAAGGATGGAAAACTGCCTTGATTCCGTATTTCCCCAAAGAAATACGCGAAAAGCTGAACAGTCTTCCGGATGATGTCGAGGTTGAGGAAATCAGGATACGGATCGGAAAGCCGATACAGATTCTGTACGGGATCAATGAATTGATTGTGGAAGCCGATAACTTTCTTGTCGGGGAGAGTGAATGCCAGGAATTATTGGATAATATATGTTTCCATTCGATATATGCATGGGAGGATGAACTTAAAAACGGGTTTATCACATTGCCCGGCGGGTACAGAATCGGTTTATCCGGAAGAGCGGTAATACAGGACGGAGCTGTTAAACGCATCGCCGATATCACTTCATTTAATATCAGGATAGCCCGGGAATGCAAAGGGTGTGCCGACAAAGTAATGCCTTACATATTGGACGTCGACGGCGCGCCTTTATCAACCCTTATCGTATCGCCGCCGGGATTCGGAAAAACAACGCTTTTAAGGGATATCGCTCGCCAGGTTTCCGACGGAATAAACGGCGCAAGGGCGTGCAAGGTTTGCATTGCGGACGAACGATCCGAAATAGCGGGAAGCTGGAGGGGGATTCCTCACAATGACCTCGGACTGCGAACGGACGTATTGGACAGCTGCCCGAAAGCATGGGCGATGGGGCGGCTGCTTCGCACAATGTCACCCGAGGTCATAGTAACCGATGAGATCGGAAGTGAGCCGGATGCAATGGCGATCATGGATGCAGCAACGTGCGGGGTCGCTGTCCTTGCAAGCGCGCACGGAGGAAGCTTGAACGAAGTGCTCAAACGTTCCTCGCTTCGAAAAATCACGAACTCAGGTACGTTTAAGCGCTATTTGCTTCTCAGCCGGTCAAGAGGCATCGGAACTCTTGAGCAAGTCGCGGATGAAAACATGAATCTGTTGTTCAGGAGAGAAAACTGTGGGTAAAGCACTTTTAATGATCTGTGTTTTCAGCTGCTGCACATTGACGGGGCTTATGGTCGCAACAAAGCTGAGGCTGAGGTATGACTGCCTTTTGGGATTGCTCAATTCACTGAGGCAGTTGAGAGCAAAAATGGAATACTCCGCGCTGCCGTTGTTCGAAATCGTAAAACGGATAGGGGACGCGAGAACTTCCGTATTGTGGGATTCGTTTTCGCTGCAACTGGAGAAAGGGGACGCGGTGGCGGAAGCCTGGAAGCGTGCCGTTCATGACGCAAGCTCGAAGGAAGAAATGTTCGGGACCCTTAAAGAGAAGGAATCGGATGCGCTCTCGGATTTCATTTCGTCCTTGGGAAAACACGACCTTGCGACGCAGCGGAAAGCCATCAACGTTATTGAACTGCAGCTTCAGGAGTGTTTGGACGAAGCGAAATCGGAACTCAGCAAAAAAGGGAAATTGTACAGTTCCATAGGTATGTTGTGCGGAATATGCGGCGCGATATTAATCTGGTAAGTCGGAGGCATTATGGACATAGATCTCGTATTTAAAATTGCAGGAATAGGTATTCTGGTAGCGGTTATCACTCAGCTTCTGAAGCAAACCGGTCGCGATGACATAGCAATGATCGCTGCGATCGCAGGACTCGTTATCGCACTGATGATGATTACGAACCTGATAGCCGATCTCTTTGACAGCGTCCGCCGTGTTTTTGAGCTGCATTGAGGTATCCCCATGTTCGTTTTTAAAACGATTGCGCTTGCGATAATAGCTACCGTTTTTTGCGTGCTGATAAAATCTTATAAGCCGGAAATGGCTCTGCAGATAAGCATTGCGGCGGGCATTTTGATTATTTTATCGGCGATAGAACAGATTACGGGAATATCCAAAGCAATAAGCAAGATGGCTGAAGAGTACGGGATTAATATAACGTATATCACAGTTATTCTAAAAGCTATAGGCATAGCCTATCTGACTCAATTTGCGGCTCAAATATGCAAAGATGCGGGAGAAACGGCAATTGCGGGCAAGGTCGAGCTGATCGGGAGAGTCCTTATTCTTGCTATGGCGCTGCCTCTTGTGACGGTGCTTTTGAAAATGATACAAAGTATTGTCGGGACGGGATGAACATGCGGCAAATCATAATTGTCTTTGCCGTGCTCTGTTGTTTGTTGTTTGCACCTAAAGCACTCGCGGAAACGGCAGTCGATATCGAAATTGCGAACGAGATAAAATCTCAGGTCTCCAATTCGGATATTCATTCGTGGCAGAGCGTGCTGGACAGCCTGTCGCCGGAAGTTAAGGAGATCTGGGGGAGTCACGATATTTCGGAACTGGTCGAAAACTTCGCTTACACGAGCGATTTCGCTTCCCCGGTTAACATAATCGATGTGGTTATGAATATATTCACAAAGGAGCTTGCTTCCAATATCTGGCTTCTCGCGAAAGTTCTTGCCATAGCGCTTTTATCGGGTCTGATAAACGCGCTCGGCGGAGAGTCTGAAGCCAACGGAATACGTGATATAGCGGGATTCGTTTGCTACTGCCTTGCGGTCGGCGTAATAGTAACGCAATACATATCAGCGGTAACCGTCGGAAAAGAAGCGATTGCGGGCATGAGCGATTTTATCGGGCTGGCTCTTCCCGTTTTGACCGCTCTGCTGAGCGCAACCGGAAGCATAGCGGCGAGCGGCGTATTCCAGCCCGCTATGGCGTTGCTGAGCGGATCCGTTGCCGCGGCAATAGAAAGCGCGGTGCTTCCGGTTATTTTGGCGGGAGGAGTTCTTGCTATAGTAAACAATATTACGGAGCGGGTACAGCTTAATCAGCTTTTTTCGCTGAGCAAAACCGCGGCAAAGTGGATGATCGGGCTTATTTTCACCGTATACTTCGGAGTAATCTCGGTGCAGGGCATGAGCGCAAACGCCATTGACGGCGTTTCGATAAGAACCGCCAAGTATGCTCTGGATAAATTCATACCGATAGTAGGTTCTGCGGTTTCGGGAACCATGGATACGGTAATAGGATGCGCTTTGATAGTTAAAAACGCCGCGGGAATAACGGCCATGGTTTTGACATTCGGGATCTTAATGCCGCCCCTTATAAAAATCGCGGGCACAATATTTGTTTTCAGGATTGCGGCAGCCCTGTGCGAACCTATAGGGGAAACGAAGCTTTCGAAAATGATGGTTTCGGTCGCGGAAATATCGACTTATTTATTTGCCGTAATAATGGCATTGGGCGTTATGTTCATGATAACGGCGGGTCTTATGATGGCTACGGGCAGTATGGGCCATTTTTAGGAGTGAAACGATGGAATCAATGATGAGCACTGTTGTGACGATTGCGGCGATGGCTGTTGTCTGCATGCTGCTTGAAATGCTGCTGCCTAAAAGCGCGCTTAAGAGCAGCGTTGCGATTATAATCGGGATCGCTTTTTTGCTTACTGCAGCCGAACCTATAATCGGTCTTATCAAAAAGCAGGATCAGCCTGTGATCGAAAGAGCTGCCGGCATATTTGAAGAAGAAGAGCGCGATCTCCAGCCTTACAGGGATTTCTTGCTCGGTATTTTCAGCAAAACCGAATGACAGCGGGGGTAATGAACATGGCAAAGAAGGATCTATTCGCGGCATTTACGGAAAAACTAAAAAATAACAAGAAGCTTGAGCTTGCTGTTTATGCGATACTGGTTTTGGCTGTTGCGGCGATTTTTTTGTCAACGTTTGCCGAGCCTAAAAAGGAACCTGTTCGTGATATCGAATCCTCGAATGAAATACAATTAAGAAATGAGCAGCAGATCGAAGAGAAGCTTCAGGATGTATTATCAAAAATCCGCGGGGCGGGAAAAGTGGAGGTGATGATCACTTACGAAACGGGAACGGAGATAGTCCCCGCGTTCAGCAGTGACAAACAGAGCAGCAGCACTGTGAATGAAAGCGAGACCACACAAAGCAGCACTATAAGCGAAACCGAATCAAGGCAGCCAGCGACGATTTCCCAGGGGAACGGCAATCAGCCGCTCGTGCTGACGGAAAGACAGCCTGTAGTAAGGGGCGTTATAGTTGTTGCAGAAGGAGCGGCGGATATAATGGTAAAATTGGACCTGCAGCTTGCGGTCCAAACGGTTTTAGGCGTCAGTGCGAATTGTATTGAAGTGTTTGAAATGTCAACTTATAACGGGGGTGAATGAAATGAAGGATAAGAAAAAAACCTGGCTGGCGATAATTGCGCTTGTGCTGCTGTTGATTGCCGCCATTTACGTTAATTATCGGCTGAACGCTTCAAATGAAGAGAACGAGCCGACTGCCGCCGGGAAGGATAACGATGAGATCCGGATAACGTCAGCGGGTACCGAAACGGTCAGCGGCGCGGGAACAGAGTATTTTTCGGCTTTCAGGGAAGAAAGGGAAAACAGGCGCAGCACGGAATTCGAATTGCTCGACGCGATTATAACTTCCGAAAACTCCGATAAGCAGACCGTTGCGGACGCTCAGGCGAAAAAGCTCGAGCTTATCGCCTGCATTGAAAAAGAGTTTATTATCGAGAGCCTGCTTAAGGCAAAGGGGTTCAGGGACGCGGCGGTCACTTTTCACGCGGGATCCGCCAACGTTATCGTGGACAGTGAAACTTTGACGGAGGAACAAGTGGCCCAGATACTGGAAATCGTTCTCCGCGAAACGGGAGAAAAGGCGGAAAACGTTAAAATTGCGCCGAAAAAATGAATAAAATATGTATAGGAGACAGTAATAACAGCTAATAATTTACATAAATAAAAAAGTTTGATACAATAACAAATAACTGTATGAGAAGGAGGCGGCTTATGGGAAGCGAAAAGGATATCAGCGCGGAAATTAAAACCGGTACCGGCGGCAAGATCATATTTGCTCCGGATGTGATAGCGACGATAGCGGGACTTGCTGCGTCGGATGTCAAAGGCGTTGCCGGTATGAGCGGAGGCATGGTTGACGGCTTTGCTCAGATGCTCGGAAGAAAGAATCTTACAAAGGGCGTAAAGGTTGAGGTCGGTTCCGAAGAGGCCGCCGTGGACGTAAGCGTTATCATCGAATACGGCCACCGTATTCAGGAAGTTTGCGCTTCCATTCAGCAATCCATCAAAAGCTCCATTGAAAATATGACGGGGCTCCGTGTGGTGGAAGTCAACGTTTTTGTTCAAGGCATAAGCTTTGATAAACAAGAGCTCAAGCCTGAAAAGCCGCAAAAGGAAAAGCCGGAAAAAGAACCGCCTGCCCCGGCTGAGCCGTCGAGGGTCCGATAACGATATTTTTCCTTTATTGAATACTTAGCCGATTCGGGCGGAACGCTCTCCGCCCGAATCATAATGTCAAAATGAGAGGCTGAAGAATATGAAAATTAAACTGATTGACAGGATCCTTCTGGCGCTTATACTGATTGCAGTGCTGCTCATATGCGCCGCACTTATCGGCATCGCGTTGCGTTTGATTCCGATGGCTTTGCTTCAAAGCATGGTCGAATGGCCTTTTTTGAATGTGGTAAACTCAGCCGTGCTTGGTTCCGCCGGCGCATTGTTTTTTATACTCGCTTTCAGGCTGTTTTTTGCCGGCAAAAAGCAACCCGAACAAAAGCCCGCATTCTCGCTTGTAAAGAATAACGAGTTCGGTTCGGTATACATTACCCTTTCGGCTATCGACAGCATGATTCAGAAGCACTGCCGCAGCAACACCCGGATTCGCGACTGTCAGAGCGCCGTAAACCTGACTGATGACGGAATTAGGATCAATTTGAAGCTGTCCCTTCTGCCGGACTCAAACGTTCCCGAGCTGACTGCGGAACTGCAAAAAGGGCTTAAGGAATATGTTGAAAGCCTGTCCGGCATTATGGTGCAGGATATAGGAATATTGGTCGAAAGCATGTCGAGCTTGCCAAAATCGCGTGCGGATTGATGCGGATCGGAGCGATAAAATGAACCGGGACGGATTTTCAGATTTTATTCGAAGGCATAAATGGTGCGTAATATGCGTCTCGCTGGGACTTTTGTTTACGATACTCGTGTTTACGATAAACTTTTGGCGCACATTGCTGCTTTTTGCTATAACCGGTCTATGCTTTCTGTTCGGAACGCTGCTTGATAAAGGCGGGCTGGATGGCGTAAAGGATTTTTTTGAAAAGCTGCTGCCAAGAATAAAATAAAACCCGGAAGGACCCGTTAATGAGCAGGAAAATTGCGCGTCAAGTGTCTATGAAGCTGATATTCGCTCAATTATGCGGCGGTGAAGACACATACGAAGCTATATTGGAAAAGTCCGGTATCAACGAGCAGCCGACGGACGCCGATATTGAATTCTCCCGCGATGTGCTGAGCGGAATTGCTAAAAATCTTCAAAAGATCGACACGGAGATATCGGATGCGGCGATAGGATGGCGCATTGATCGCATGCCTAAGGTGGATTTATCCATATTGCGTATCGCGGTATATGAAATGCTTTATTGCGAAGATATTTCGTTCAGCGTATCTATCAATGAGGCGGTAGAGCTTGCAAAGGAATTCGGAGGGGAACATTCACCTGCGTTTATCAACGGTCTTCTTGGAACAGTCGCAAAAAAACTGAGCCGTAATGAATAAACGCGCGCAGTTATAAGCAACCCGCGGTGGAGCAGTTCATATAACGAGCCGGCATCTATGGCTTTGTTCATATGGTCAACGACTTTAAAAAGTTTCAAAAGCGACTGTATAATAACAATCTCATCGGCGCCGGAAGCCGCTGGTTCAGGCGATGGTTCAATGCAAACAAAGGAAGTCTCTATGGACGGCTGCATACTCACAGTAACACAACTTAATGAATACGTGAATACATTGCTGCTTCGCGACCCGATTTTAAGAAATATTTCTTTGACAGGTGAGATAAGCGGATTTAAACGTCACAGTTCAGGTCATCTGTATATGGCACTGAAGGATGACCAGTCGCTGATAAAATGCGTTATGTTCAAGCAGAACGCTGCGGGGCTCGGATTTTTGCCCGCTGACGGAATGCAGGTTACCGCCGCGGGATATGCGGCGATTTACTCGAAGGACGGCCAATATCAATTTTATATTAAATCCATGATGCTGCGCGGCGAGGGAGAACTGTACAGAAGGTTTCTCCTTTTAAAGAATCGCCTGCAGTCAAAAGGCTTTTTTGAGGCAAGCCATAAAAAACCGATTCCTTTCCTTCCGCGCTGCGTGGGAGTTGTTACGTCCGGCACGGGAGCCGCTTTTCACGACATCCAAAACGTTATAAGGCGGCGATTTCCCAAAATGAACATTCTGCTTTGCCCCGCAAAGGTCCAGGGCGAAGGAGCGGCGACAGAGATCGCGAACGCGATAAGGACCATGAACAGACTAAAAGAAGCGGATGTGCTTATAGTCGGGAGGGGCGGAGGAAGCATGGAAGACCTCTTTGCATTCAACGAAGAAGCGGTTGCCGAAGCCATATATGAAAGCCAAATACCCGTCATAAGCGCAGTCGGTCATGAAACTGATTTTACTATAGCGGATTTTACGGCTGACGTAAGAGCGCCGACTCCTTCCGCGGCAGCTGAACTTTGTGTGCCCGATTATTGCGAGCTTTTAAACAAAATCACAAGATTATCGGTTTCGCTCGGCGCTTCAGCCCGCGCGGGAATGAACGCGCGCAGGGAAAAAGTACGGATGATCACCGGCTCAAGTTCGTTTTTGTTGCCGTTTCATAAGCTTCAAAACGAGCGACAAAGGCTGGACAACCTTAGTGAGAATCTCAGCAGGACAACTTGCACGGCACTGGACTCGAAGCGCCGGGAACTTTTGCGATTGTTTGAGAAATTGGAGTCAATCGATCCAAAAAATGTTCTTAAACGGGGATATGTGCTTGCGAGGACCGCACAGGGCGCCGTTATCGACAAAGTTGAAGCGCTTTCCCGGGGTGACGAACTGCAGCTGTTATTCAATGACGGAAGTGCCGATGTTTTGGTGAAAGATACAAGGAGAACCTATCAATGAGCGACAAAAGCGAGCTTACGTTTGAGCAGGCAATGGAAAAACTTGAAGAGACCGTCAACAAATTGTTGGTATCCGGCATCCCGCTGGAAGAGATGATAACGCTGTATGAAAAAGGAGTTCAGCTTTCCAAGCAATGCATGAAGCAGCTGGATGAATATGAAGCCCGCATCGATATATTGTCAACCGGCGGCAAAAAAACAATGCCGGCCGATTGTTAGGAGCTTTGATATGGATTTTCTTTCAAAAATGAAAGAATACCGCGATTCTGTGGAGAACTCCTTAAAAATCTATATTGAAAATCCGCTCATACCCGTTTCGCTGTCGGAAGCAATGGCATACAGCCTTTTTGCAGGAGGAAAACGGCTGCGTCCGTGCATGACGCTCTCAGCGTGCGACTTGGTAGGGGGCAATATCAGCGCGGCTCTTCCCATAGCCTGCGCCGTTGAGATGATACACACCTATTCGCTTATCCACGATGACCTTCCGTGCATGGATAATGACGACTTCCGCAGGGGCAGACCGTCTAACCATATCGCTTTCGGCGAAGGCAAAGCTGTATTGGCAGGGGACGGTCTGTTTTCATACGCTTTTCAGGTTATGCTTCAGGCTGAAAAGGAATGGGGATCGCTGATACCGACTTATACGGAAGCGATCCGTGCGGTTGCGGACGGCGCCGGCGTGTGGGGAATGGTTGCCGGACAGGCCATGGATTTGGAGAGTGAGAACGATCAATGTGCCGGAGAGAAAGAACTTTTTTATATACATTCGCATAAAACAGGCGCAATGCTCAAAGCAAGCGTACTCGCGGGTGCGGCAATGAAACGGATCGACAAAGAAGCGCTCTCTTCTTTAAGCTCATTCGGCGAATATTTCGGGTTGTTGTTTCAGATTACGGACGACATTCTTGATGAAACGGCAGGAAGCAAAGAATTGGGGAAGACCGCAGGAAAGGATTCGGCCAGCGGGAAACTTACATATGTTAAGATATACGGTCTTGGCAAGGCGCGGATGAAAGCCGCTGAAGCCGCAAGCGAAGCAAAGGCGTACCTTTCCGTTTTTGGCGGAAAAGCCCGTTTTTTCAATGAACTCGTTGATTTTGTCCTTAACCGGGAAGGATAAGGCTTTAAAGCTTGTAAAGCTAAAAAGTCTATGCTATAATGCAGCAATGCCCGGCTTTTAAATTTGCACAGTTATGCGTTACGCTGCCAGTAGCAATACTGGCATTTTTCGCAGCAGGTGCGCTTTTAACTGCAGTAAATCGCGATAAATCCGGGAAAATTCCGCGGGCTGGGCGTATTGCGCGGGTTTTAAAACCCAATACGGGCTGACAAGCTTGATTACGGCGATTGCCGCATGCGAAACAGCCGGAAAGAAAACAGCCGTTAAGTCATAAAATAACAACGAATGCGGAATGAACATTCGGGTCACCTCAGAGGCGGCCACAAAGAATAAGCAGGTAAAATCTTAATGACTGACTATAGGTTGCTGAATACAGTCAATTCTCCCGAGGATTTAAAAAATATACCGGAACGCTTGCTTCCGGAGCTTGCCGGACAATTGCGCGATTTTCTGGTTAAAAACGTTTCCAATACCGGAGGCCATCTTGCCTCAAATTTGGGAGTCGTTGAATTGACGATTGCGCTTCACCGGGTATTTAACGCTCCGGGCGATAAAATCATATTCGACGTCGGTCACCAGTGCTACGTTCATAAAATCGTTACGGGAAGAAGGGAATCCTTTAAGCACCTTCGGGAAATGGAAGGCTTGAGCGGTTATCCCAAAACAAGCGAAAGCGAATACGACGCTTTTAACACGGGACATTCCGGGACTTCTGTTTCCGCCGCGTTGGGGATGGCACGCGCTCGAGAAATAAAGCGGACGAATGAAGCCATTGTTGCCGTCATAGGCGACGGAGCGCTGACCGGCGGGATTGCGTTTGAAGCGCTTAACGACGCCGGGCAGAGCAAGCTTCCGATAATTATTGTTTTAAATGATAACAATATGTCCATTTCCCGCAATGTCGGAGCGATGAACAGATATTTGAACAGCATGCGCACCAGCCTGCGATATCAGAACTTTAAGAAGGATCTGGTAAGTTTTTTGGATCGGTTCAGCAGTTTGGGCAAAAGCATGTCCAGGTTTTTGGAACGCTTTAAAAACAGAATCAAGTATTTTTTGCTTCCGAACGTGCTGTTTGAAGAGCTTGGATTCACATATCTCGGGCCGATAGACGGTCATGATATTCGCTTGCTGCAGAGGGTTTTGGACCAGGCGAAAAATATCATGCGCCCGGTGATAGTACATGTCAAAACGAAGAAGGGAAAGGGATATAAGCCCGCGGAAGAGAACCCCGAGAAGTTTCACGGAGTCGGCGAATTCGATCCGTCCACCGGAATATTGCATAAGGAAGGACGCAAAAGGATGAATTCGGATATTTTCGGCGATGCGCTTGTACAACTGGCAAAGGACGATGAGCTTATAGCGGCGATAACAGCGGCAATGCCCGAAGGTACAGGACTTATGCCCTTTGCCGAAAAGTTCAGGACAAGATTTTTTGACGTTGGAATCGCGGAACAACATGCCGTGACTATGGCCGCCGGCATGGCCGCGAGCGGGATGAAGCCTGTCGTGGCGATATATTCTTCATTTTTACAGCGTGCATACGATCAGATTATCCATGACGTATGCCTTCAAAATTTGCATGTTATTTTTGCGGTAGACAGAGCGGGCCTGGTAGGCAGGGACGGAGAAACGCATCAGGGAGCATATGACATTGCATATTTATCCCATATGCCGAACATGACCGTTTATTCGCCCGCATCTTTAGCTGAACTGAAGTCAATGCTCAAACAGGCGCTGCAGCTGGGATGTCCGGCGGCGATCCGCTATAACCGCGGCCTTTTGCCTGAATCTGTTTCCGATCGTCCGCTTGAATACGGGAAATGGGATGTTATTAAACCTCTGGGCTTGTTTACCGTGGTTGTTACCGGCAGACTGGTGGAAACCGTTATCGGCCTTGATACGGATACGGGCATAGTCAATGCGAGATTTGTCAAGCCTGTCGACTGCGAGTTGTTGGAAAATATGAAGCAGAAGTGTAAAGCTGTCCTGGTGATCGAGGACGGCGTCATTACAGGCGGGCTTGGTTCGGTTATAGCGCAGCGCTTAAGCCCGTCGCGCATCCGGGTCGAGTGCATGGGATTGCCCGACAGACCGGTACCGCAAGGCAGCATAGCGGAACAGGATGAATACTGCGGTTTATCCAAAGAGCACATTCACCGAAGGATTAAGGAGATTTCGGAGAATTTATGAACAAGACAAGGGCTGATATACTTCTTGTCGAGCAAGGACTCGCCAAAACCCGTGAAAAGGCAAAATCCCTTATAATGGCGGGAGAGGTATACTCCATGGGGAAACGCATAGAAAAGGCAGGCGAAAGCGTCTCGCGAGATCAAACCCTTGAAGTCAAAGAAAATCCGCTTCCCTTTGTAAGCAGGGGAGGTTTGAAGCTTTTGAAAGCCATAGACGAGTTTTCGTTGGATCTTCAAGGCGTTGTGGCTTTGGATATCGGAGCGTCAACAGGCGGATTTACGGATTGCATGCTTCAAAAAGGCGCCGCAAAGGTCTACGCGATAGACGTCGGCTACGGTCAGCTTGACTGGCGGTTAAGGAACGACAAAAGGGTAAAAGTGATGGAGCGCACGAACGCAAGGTTCTTAAAGCTTGATTGGCTGGACGAAAGACCCTCTTTCGCAAGCATCGATGTTTCATTTATATCCCTGACGCTGATACTTGAGCCTTTGTTTCAATGCCTGATTGACGGCGGCACGGTTATAGCGCTTGTAAAGCCGCAATTTGAGGCAGGCCGCGATAAGGTCGGAAAACACGGAGTCGTACGGTCTATTGATACGCATGTGAATGTGCTTGAAAATATATCCGCATTTGCTTTAAAAACCGGGTATTCAGTATCGGGTATCGGATATTCACCGATAACGGGTCCGAAGGGTAACATAGAGTTTCTGCTTCATTTAAAAAAAGGCAAATCGACGGATAACGCAATGCGGGAGGAATTGAGAAAGAGGATAATCGAAACGGTCGAAGATGCGCATTCCGCCTTAAATTAACACAATTTTTATACAAAGTCTTACTTTTTGCTTGATAAAATTACATACATGATATTATAATACTTATACATTATGCTTCCGGAGAATTCGATGAATATTAAAAGCATCGGTTTCATAACAAATACAAAAAAGCCGATGGCGCTGGAAGTTCTTCACAGGTTGATTAAAACCGCAAAGGACAAAGGATTAAAATGCGTTGACGGATGCAGTATTAAAAAAGCGTTTGACAACGGTCCCGCAGCTGATATCGGAGGATGCGATGTCGATATTTTGACGGCAATAGGAGGCGACGGCACCATACTTCGCGCCGCGCAGATCGCATCCCGAAAAAAGATTCCCATATTGGGGGTCAATTTGGGGCGGATAGGCTTCTTAAGCGAAATCGAGGCCGACGAATTTTCAGATACGATAGATTTAATTCAACTGGATAAGCATTGCATTGAAAGGAAGTTAATGTTTGAATGCAGTGTCAATGATACCAGTGCATATTATTGTTTGAATGATATCATTCTGTACAAGCCCTCATTATCGGGAGTTGCCGTTATCAATATTGCCGTCGACGGTCAAAATGCGGGTTCCGTATCCTGCGACGGTATAATCGTAAGTACGCCGACAGGCTCCACAGGTTATTCGATATCGGCGGGAGGTCCCGTCATTGCAAGCGGTCTGGATGCGGCTATCATTACTCCGATTTGCCCTCATTCGCTTAATCACAGGCCTATAGTCGCCAAGGCGGAATCAAAGCTCGAATTGACTATGCAGAACGAAGGATATTTGTCTGTTGACGGGCAGCACGTAATGAGAATTTGCGCAAATGATTTGATAAAGGTAAGCAAAGCATCGGTTTTTACGGATTTTATCAGGATCAAAGAACGAAACGTTTTTGAGCTTATAAAGAAAAAGCTGACGTAATCAAGTTTATTTTAATATATGCGGAGGTAACCGGGATGAAAGCCGCGAGGCATGCGATGATACTTGAACTGATCGAAAAGCACGATATAGAAACGCAGGAGGAACTGGGAGCTTATCTTAAAGAACATAACTATTCGGTTACGCAGGCCACAGTTTCCCGGGACATCAAAGAGCTTCGGCTTATAAAAGCATTGACCGACAGCGGAAAGTATAAATACGCAACGGTCGACAAAACGGAAGCCGGCTTAAAAGACCGGTTCAGCCGTATTTTTGCTCAGTCGGTAATATCCGTAACAAGTGCCGGCAATATCATAGTCATAAAAACCATCAGCGGGTCGGCGAATGCCGCGGGGGAAGCGATCGATTTTATGAAATGGAATGATATCGCGGGTACTCTCGCGGGAGACAACACGATATTCGTAGCCGTCAAAGACGTAAAGGTCATACCTGAGCTTATTAAAAAGTTTCATGCCATGATGAAAATCTAAAGGAGGCCTTTGATGCTTCAAAGGTTGCTTATCAGCAATGTGGCTTTGATCGAGGAACTGGATGTTGAACTGAGCAAGGGTTTTAATGTGCTTACCGGCGAGACCGGGGCGGGTAAATCCATTGTAATTGACGCTGTAAACCTTGTACTGGGTGAAAGAGCGAACCGGGACCTCATAAAATTCGGAGCTTCCAAAGCTTGCGTGCAAGCGGTTTTTGATATAGAGCAAAATCAAAATGTCGCGGCGAAGCTGCGTGAAATGGAAATGGATTCCGGCTCGAAGGAGCTTATACTCGCGAGGGAGATCTCTGCAAACGGCAGAAACATTTGCCGCATAAACGGTACTTTGGTGCCGCTGACTACTTTAAAAGAAGTCAGCGATTTGCTTGTTGACGTTCACGGCCAGCACGAGCATCAATCCCTTCTCATACCTTCGTCCCACATCAGGTATTTGGACGCATTCGCATTCGATAAGACGGGCCCTATAAAGGAGAAATTATCGGCCGTATCAAAAAGGTGCAAAGAAATTAAAACGAGGCTTCTGTCCGGTTTTGTTTCCGAAGCGGAAAGAGCACGCAGAATAGATATCCTGAACTTCCAGATAAGCGAAATAGAACAGGCGAATATTGCATCCGGAGAAGACGGTCTTCTTATGGAGGAGCGTACTGTCCTTCAAAATGCCGGGAGAATTATGAACGCGCTCGAAAGTTCGTACTCGGCTCTTAATGCCGAAGAGAGCGGCGCATTGAGCGCACTTAACAAAGCCTGTGAGGATATTGCGGGAATATCGCAATTTAAAGCGGAATATGCGGATATTTCCAATAAGCTGTACGATTTGTACTATGCTCTCGAAGACATAAATTTTATGTTGCGGGATTATAAAGCCGGATTCGATTTCGACGAATCGCGCCTTGATGCCATTGAAAACAGATTGGATTTGATCGCGGCGCTGAAGCGGAAGTACGGCAGCGGAATAGATGAAATACTTGAATATAAAAATAGATGCGTTCGAGAGCTTGAAGAGCTGAATTCGGGCGAACAACAAAAAGAGTTTCTTCAAAAAGAGTTTGATTCTCTTTCTTCCGAATATCGGGAATTATCGGAAGAGCTTTCCGCGATAAGACGGAAATCGGCTTTGCTTCTGGAAAAGAGCATCATTGAGCAGCTTGAAGATCTGGGCCTTTCCGGATCGCGTTTTGAGATCAAATTTGAGCGAACGGACGCCGAATTCTCCGAGTCGGGAATCGATAAAGTGGAGTTTCTGCTCTCGACGAATGCCGGGGAACCGCCGAAGCCGTTTTCCAGGGTTGCTTCCGGCGGAGAGGTATCCAGAATCATGCTTGCCCTTAAAACGGTTTTGGCTCTATCCGATGATATTCCGACCTTGATATTCGATGAGATCGATACGGGAGTCAGCGGCAGAATCGCGACGGTCGTAGGAGAAAAAATGCTTCACATCTCTCAGTCTCATCAGGTGATCTGCGTAACGCATCTTCCTCAGATAGCCGCTCTTGCCGATTCGCATTATTTGGCGGAAAAATTCAGCACCGATGATTCATCGTCATCGGTTCTTCGTAAGCTCAGCAATGACGAACGCTGTCAAGAGGTCGCGAGAATCATGGGATCGGACAAAACTTCGGATCTTGCCTTAAAGCATGCCACCGAGATGATTGAAAACGCAGAGAAAAAAAAGAAACAACCGTCCACAAATTAACAGAATGTAATGATATTGTAAGTATATGTGTTAATGAGAGAGTAAAACCTATAAGCGTCGGCAAAAGCTGATGCTTTTTTATTATTTGAGGAGATTGCTTGATGATCAAACACTTTAACTTGAAAAAAACTGCCGGTGTTATACTGGCGCTGTCGGTTATGCTGTTTAATTACAGCCCCGCCATGACGAGTTTGCGCGAGATTCCGAATGACATTTATATAAAAGAAGGCCAGTCATACAGTATTCCGGAAATAAAAGCTCCTTTCAGCTTTTATCCGGATGATATAAAGAGCGTCGAATACAGTAGGGACCAAAGTCTGGCCGATTTAGGGCTTAAGGACCCAAACGATTCGCTTACGATACGCTTGTTTGGCGTCGTGCCGGTCAAGGATGTAACCGTTCACAGGCGCAGCGATCTTACCGTAATACCGGGAGGTCATTCCATCGGAGTAGCAATCTTTACAAAAGGTGTTTTAGTGATAGCGACCGGCGAGATAAATACGACAAACGGAAATATGCCCAGTCCCGCGGCGATGGCCGGAATTAAAGCAGGCGATATAATTGTCAGTTTAAACGGTGTCGAACCGGATAACGCGGCGCATTTGAGCAAGCTGTGCTCCGATGCGAAGGGGGACGTAGTGCTGGGAGTTCAAAGAGGATCGGACGTTGAATATATAAAAGTACAGGCAGAGCTCGATAAATCCGAAGGTATATATGTTATGGGGATGTGGGTAAGAGACAGTACGACGGGCATCGGTACACTTTCATTCTATGATGAAACGCTCGGTAAGTTTGCATCGTTGGGACATGCGATCGCCGATATCGATACAAAATCAAAAATCACGATAAAAGAGGGAAAGATTTATTTTTCAAAAGTCGTTGATATCGTTGAGGGCTCAAAAGGAGAACCGGGGGAATTGCGGGGTTCTTTTCTGCAATCGAATCAGCCGGCCGGAGAAATCGAATCGAACTCGGAATTCGGGGTGTTCGGACGGCTGTATGACAGACTGGTCTCGCAAATATATCCCGACGGATTGCCGATGGCTTATCCCGAAGACGTTTATGAGGGACCCGCCCAGCTGTTTACGACAGTTGATGAAAAAGGCGTTCAGGCTTTTGACTGCGAAATAATAAAAGTCAACCGGCAGAGCAGCCGGGAATCCAAGAGCATGGTTCTCAGCATAACGGATCCTGAGCTTCTGGGATTAACGGGAGGAATAGTTCAGGGAATGAGCGGAAGTCCAGTGATACAAAACGGGAAACTGGTTGGCGTCATAACCCATGTTTTTGTCAACGACCCGACAAGAGGATATTGCATTTATGCGTATTGGATGAATGAGGAGATGCGAAATGCCGCGTGATGCATCCCGCTAATATTACGATAGACTACCGAATTATGATATGTTATAATTTTATACAATCCATCTGATCAACGCATATAAGGATTTTCTCACGCCAAGGAGTGCTGGAAATGGCCAAGCTGAAGCTTCTTATAGTTGACTCAAACAGGGAATACTGCTTAATGCTGGAAAGATGCTTTGCGGCAACGGATGCCTTTGACGTCCTGCCCTCTGCTCATACCGGTGAGGAAGCAATAAGGAAAATACGCGGCGGCGAGATCGACGTGCTGTTATTAAGCCTTGTAATACCCCAAATGGACGGCTTGGAGATACTTCAGCAAATCAGGAATATGGATTTCATAAATCCTCCTAAAGTGTTTATGCATTCCGCGATAAGCATTGAGTCGGTCCAGAGAATGACACAATCATTAGGTTCGATGTATTATTTCCAAAAGCCTGTCGAACCTTCGGTCATGGCAAAGCGGATATTGGATTTTCTGGAATTATCAAATGCAGGGCAAAATGAAAGTGCATCAAGGCCCGGTCAAAACCGGAAAGAGCAAACCAGATTGCTTGAGGAAATAATTACGCATATGATATTGAAACTCAATATTCCGGCAAGCATAAAAGGCTATCATTATATCAGAAAGTCCATTCAGCTGTATATCGAAAACAGAAACAAAGCTAATTACGGAATGACTACTCATATATATCCCGCTGTCGCCAAGCTCTTTGACAGCACGCCGTCCAGGGTGGAACGCGCGATACGCCACGCGATAAGCGTCGCTTGGAATCGAAGCAGCGTGGACGTTCTCAACGAAATGTTCGGATATACCGTTAATAAGGATAAAGGAATGTCAACGAACAGCGAGTTCATTGCAATGCTTGCCGACAGAGCATTGATCCGCTTAAAAAGCAGAAATATATTCAACGGAACTCTTCCAGCCGTTACGGGAAAAGAATAAACCGGGAATTTATAGCATAATAATCAACCAACCCGGCAGCGGATGGTATGTGTTATGCAAAATTCAAATCAAAAGCATACGATAATTAACAACAATCCTTATTTGTTTTTTTGCATCATTTTTATTATGATATTGAGCGTCGCGGCCGGTGCCTCCACTTACTTTACCGTATGCGGCGGATCCTCGATGTTCTTCGGCAGTCATCTTAAAGATGTTGCATTTGAATTGGGTTATTCCGTAAAATCGCTCATATTGAATCTTTCGATTCTTGTTATGGTATATCTGCCCGGCGTTTGGATCCCGGGCG
Source organism: Firmicutes bacterium ADurb.Bin182 (assembly GCA_002070205.1). Classification (GTDB taxonomy): domain Bacteria; phylum Bacillota; class Clostridia; order Christensenellales; family CAG-138; genus MWCU01. The sequence continues at coordinate 126,198 of MWCU01000035.1, forward strand.
CTTTGTTTTCCTTATCGGGCTTAATTATTAAGGGGTTTTTGCAGGGTTTTGCCGCCGGAGCCGTCGTATCCGAAATGGGTTTTTTAAGCATACCGGTTTTGCTGTTTGCGCTGATCATTCCCGAGTCGATAATTCTGATGATACTGACAGCAGTCAGCATGAAGGCATTTTCCGAATGGTTTTCAAGGATCAAAGGATTTACTCAGAGCGGGAAAAGCGTCCCGGTATCAAAAATCTACATAAAGCAGGTCCTTCTCTATACGCTGTTGCTCATGCTGGCAGTTCTGTTCGGAGCAATAATGTCATCTCTTGCATTCCGTATACTGTTATAGTATTTGTTTGACCGTATTCCCCCATAATGTTATCATGAAAATTATAAAAGAGGTGGATTATTATGGATAACCGCGTTATTTTGATCGTTTTGGACAGCGTAGGGATCGGTGCGATGCCGGATGCTTCGGAATTCGGAGATGAGGGAGCGCACACGCTGGGCAATATATATGCAAAAAGAAAGAAGCTGGATCTGCCGAACATGTACGGGTTGGGTCTTGCTCATATTGATGGTTCAAGGCTGCCGAAGCATGAGGGCGCAATACGGGGTTCTTTCGGGAAAGCTTCGGAAATGACAAAGGCAAAGGATACGACATCCGGGCATTGGGAACTTGCTGGGTATATTATGGACGAGCCGTTTAAAACTTTCCCAGCCGGCTTCCCGGAAGAACTGATCAGGGAATACGAAAATCGTATAGGGATTAAGATCCTCGGCAACATCGCCGCATCCGGCACCGAAATCATAAACGTTCTCGGAGATGAGCATGTTAAAACAGGCCGGCCTATCGTATATACTTCCGCCGACAGCGTTTTTCAAATCGCCGCGCATGAACAAGTCATACCGCTGAAGGAACTGTATAGGATATGCGAAACAGCAAGGGAAATTCTTGTCGGCAAATATTTGGTGGGAAGGGTTATTGCCCGCCCTTTTACCGGTTCAAACGGCAAGTATCAGAGAACGGAAAATCGGAGGGACTATGCAACGGCCCCCGCCAAAGACACCATACTGGACGGTTTGCAGAGCCTGGGCTTTAAAACTGTCGGTATAGGGAAAATCGAAGATATTTTTGCTCACAGGGGTATTTACGCTGCGGATCATACCAAAAACAATCACGACGGGATCGAAGTTACCATTAAATATATCGCTTCGGGCGGCTTCAGCCTGATATTCACGAATCTGGTAGATTTCGATATGCTCTACGGCCACAGGAATGACGTTGAGTCCTACGCGAAGGCGCTGGAATATTTCGATGAGCGTTTGCCCGAGATAATAAGCGGCATGAGACCTGACGACCTTTTGATTATAACGGCGGATCACGGCTGCGATCCGACTTTTAAGGGGACTGACCATACTCGCGAATTTGTGCCAGTTCTCGTTTATTCAAAGCGCTTAAAACCGGGGATAGACCTCGGAACGCTTGACAGTTTTGCGGATATCGGATCCACTGTTTATGAATATATAACCGGTAAGACGTGGGGGACAGGCACTTCATTCCTTTCAAAGCTTAAGAACGCCTGAAAGTCCGATGAATAAAGAATGTTTCTCCTTTGCGCAAATATATATATTATAAGCGCGAAGGAGGTTTTCTTATGAAGTATGCTTTGTCCGGCATGATGCGTTTTACGGCTGCCGCATTATGCCTGTTTTGCACACTTTCGGTTTTTTGTTCGGCAAAGGCCGCAAAAACGGATGTTATAATAACAAATTCTGCGAAAGCTTATCTTTTGGCCGATGCTCCGTCGATGCAGCCAATAGTTGAGTTTAATTCACAAGAGCCTGTCGACGCGGCAGGTCTGTCGAGATTGCCGGCTTTGCTCATCATATGTGAATCCGTCGACAAGGGTGAGATACTGCCTGACTCAATGATAAGGGTGAGCGATAACGCGGCTTCGATAAAGGGACCGACAGCCTTTTTGGAGGCGAATGAAAACATAAGCGTTCAGCAGCTGTTGAAAAGCGCGGTCATGATATCGGCGGGGGATTCGACTTATGCGCTTGCGCAGCATCTGAGCGGTACCGAGCAGGCGTTTGTGCAAAAAATGAACGCGCGGCTTTCGGAACTCGGCATTAACAAAGAATACTCCAGAATCATCGATTCGAATATCAAGCTCAGCGCAAACGATTTGGCGGTAATAGGAAAAGAATTGATGAAGTCGCCTTCATTCACAATGTACAGCAATGTCTATATGGATGATTTGACCCACGAGGACGCCCGGTATACGGAGCTTGTGAATCCCAACAAAATGATCAATACCTATGCGGGCTGCTTTGGCCTTTCTACCGGCTCGTCGTCCGGAGCGGGATATTGCGGAGTATTTTGCGCAAAACGCGGTGAAAGCGTGATGCTTTGCGTAGTAGCCGGAGCTAATAACTCAAAGGAGCGCTTTGCAATTGCATCCGAATTGCTTGATTACGGATTTGCGAATTACAAATCGGAGGTTCTTTTAAATGAAGGCGATGTTGCCGTTGAGAATATCGAAGTGAAGGGAGGAACGCAGAGATACATCAACCTTGTTGCCAAAAAGGACGCTGCGCTTCTTCTGAACAAAAACGAAAATGCGCCGGAAGCAAAAATCAATGTGCCCGAATATTTAACGGCGCCGATACGGGCGGGAGAAACGCTCGGAACCCTTGATTATTTTGACGCAAACGGAAATACCGTCATGTCCGTAGAACTTGTGTCCCAAGTCTCGGTGGAGCAGGCAGGCATTGCGGATTACTTTATGATGGTATTGATGAACTGGGTCAGGATGTAAACTTTATAAGAAAAAGGAAGGCTGTTACATATTGTTGCGGCTGCATGGCGGACAAGTCTTGCGCGCAGCTTCTTTATGCAGTATAATTTTGGATATTACATAACGGGAGAATCTGTATTGGATTTTATAGATTTCAGTTGGTTTAATGTACCCGAGCTTGTCAGCCGTTTGATTGCAATCGTTATTTCGCTTGCTTTTCATGAATGGGCTCATGCTTATTCCGCTTTTAAGCTCGGCGATCCGACCGCAAGAAACCTCGGCCGCATGACTGTAAACCCGCTCGCTCATATAGATCTCATAGGGTTTTTGGCTTTGATAATAGTCAGGTTCGGATGGGCTAAACCCGTACCTATCAATCTGCGCAATTTTAAAAATCCGAGAAGGGATGATATTATCGTATCGGTAGCGGGAGTATGCACAAACCTTCTGCTGGCATTTGCTTTTACGGGAATCGGACTCGGCTTCGGACTCATAATGATTTACGGCGGGATTGTGATGACGGACGGATCGTTTTTGGGATCGCTTGTAGGCAATTTTATATTTATTAACTTGGCTCTGTTTGTTTTCAACCTGATACCTGTCCCGCCTTTGGACGGATACCATGTATTTCACGATATTTTTATCAGACAGATAGGACACGGTATTTTTGATTTTCTGGAAAGAAACGGCCGCTACATATTGCTTATGCTGCTGTTGTCGGGAATTATAACTGCGATCCTGTCATGGGCCGTCTCGGGGCTGTTGACGGGTATGCAGCAAATATATGCCGTATTGTTTGGTCTGTGATTTATGGCTTATTTGGTTCATCTCAACCAATTTGAGGGTCCTCTGGATCTGCTTTTGCATTTGATTGAACAAGCCAAGGTGGATATAAAAGAGATATTTATATCAGAGATAACCGATCAATACCTGAAATATCTGGAACAAATCGATGAACTGGATATGGAAAAAGCCAGCGAATTTATCTCAATGGCGGCAACGCTCGTTCATATAAAGTCCCGTTCTCTGCTGCCGCGGGCGCCGGCTGACGAAACGGAAGAAGATCCGGAACAACTGCTTATACGGCAGCTTAGGGAATATAAGCTGTTTAAAGAAGCAAGCGAACAACTGGGTGCGCTCAATGATATATACAGAGGCGCTTATACAAAACTTCCCGAAGAGTTCCTGTCCATGCCCGGTGAAGTGCAGTGGACCGGGGTTTCGCCGGAAGAATTGTATGCCGCTTTTTGCGGGGTGCTGTTCAAGGAAGAGGCGGAGCAAGTTATCAATCCTCTTCACGAGGTTAAGCCCGATTTGTATAATGTTCGAACCGAGCTGCACAGGATCCGTGAGGTTTTAAGGAATAAAAGCAATATCGGCTTTAACGAATTGTTTGAAGAGCGCTGCGAGAAATTGAAGATAATCGTGATTTTCATGGCGCTTCTCGAAATGATAGCTCATAATGAAGTAAGGCTTGCACAAAGCAAGCCTTTCGGACCTATTACAATAAGCGTCAGGGAACTGATTGAAGACGATGAATCCATCGAATACATGGATGAACTGATTTGAGGAAGAAACCGTGAACGAACCGGAATTGTTGAATAACCGTAAAAAAGCCATGGGCATTATAGAAAGCATATTGTTTGTTTCCGGCGATCCCGTACCCATTATTCAGCTTCAGGATATACTCGGCTTTACTGAAATAGAGATCATGGCTTTGCTGCAAGACATGGAAGCGGAATACAAGGGCGAAAACCGGGGCATCAGGCTTTATGTGACGGATCTTGCAGCGCAGATTACATCAAAACCCGAATATTCGCAGTATGTTGAGAAAGCGCTTGTTCCGTCTCAAACGAAAACATTTTCCCAGGCCATGCTGGAAACGCTGTCCATCATTGCGTATAAACAGCCGGTTACCCGCTCCGATATTGAAGCCATCAGGGGCGTTCGCTGCGACTATACCGTAAGTCAGCTTCAAAAAATCGGGCTCATTCAGGAATTGGGCAGAAAGGACTGCGTGGGAAGACCCATGCTGTTCGGTACCACGGATGCGTTTTTAAGGCAATTCGGATTCCGCTCCATATCGGATCTGCCGAATTATGAACAAATCATTAAGGACGTCTCAAATTCCGGCGACTTAGCTGTGTAGAACTTTTTTTGGGATAATCTAACAGCGTGCGGGCATGCTATGCTTATATGAAAAGCCCGGAGGCGCGTTTTGGTATTTCTGCTCGCATTTTTTATACTTGCAGCGGGTTTGTTTTCGCAAATCCGCGCCGAAATCGGAATAAAGCTCCATAAGTCCGCTTGTTTTATAAACGTTCGCCTTTTGTTTTTTTTTAAGCTCATAAAAATCGATTTTCTTTTGAAGGCCGAATGGTCATATGATGACGGCCTCAGGCTGCTGCAGTTCAAACGCAGCGGAGAGGTTATTGCTCTTTATGTTCAGGATCGAAAAAAGGATGCAAAAAAAGACACGCTTAAAAAATGGATCATATCGAAATGGTCGGATTGGGCGGTACTGCACAGGCTTGAAATAACAGGGAGAATCGGGTCGGACGATGATGCTTACGAAACCGTAATGTATTGCGGAATTTTAAAAATCGTTTTGGACTGGGCTGTTGTTTTTTATTTTCCGCCCAAGTCGGATAAAAACGCGATAATTCATATCGAACCGGAGTTTCGCGGCACCGTTTTCAGGCTTAATTTGGAAGGAATAATAAATATTTCACCGATACAGATTATAATTACTGCGATGAAGGCAGTAACACAGAACGAGAGGAAGTATTACTATGTCACACCCAATCGAGAACATTATGAAAACAACTATGGAGCAAATTAAAGAGATGGTCGATGTAAACACAATTATCGGCGACCCTATTATGACAGGCGAAGAGACTATGGTTCTCCCGGTATCCAGAGTTTCATTGGGTTTCTTATCCGGCGGCGGCGAATACGGAAGGGTTTCCCCCATTCGCAAAAGCGGTGAATCCATCGATTCCGCAGAGGAACGTCATCCTTTCGCGGGAACTTCGATAGCAGGCATGAGCCTTACGCCGATGGCGTTTCTGTCCGTAAACAAAGGCTGCGTAAAAGTTTTGCCTGCCCATTACAATTGCACGCTTGACCGCGTTATCGAAATGATACCGCATACATTGATGGAAGCTGAAAGGATTTTCAGAAAATCGGCCGATGATCATGACAGAAATACAACCACGTGGCAGTACGCAAAGCAAGATGAAACAGTAACCGAAGAATAGGCTGTCTTCCTGAAATGAAAAAAGTCAATTTATTATTGACATTCGCGCTGTTTATTTTAATGGCCGGCAACGTCGCAAATACGGCTTTTGCTTATACCGAACCGGAAATATCGGCCGGCGGCGCAGTTCTGATGGAAGTGGAAACCACAAAGGTGTTGTATGCACTCTCACCTCATGAAAGGCTGCCGATGGCAAGCACGACAAAAATAATGACCGCTCTGGTCGCGATTGAGAATTCAGAACCTGATGATATGGTAGAGGTGCCGGATATCGCTTTCGGCGCGGAAGGGTCAAGCATGTACCTCAAAAGGGGCGAAATGCTCTCAATGGAAGACCTGTTGTACGGGCTGATGCTTACTTCGGGCAATGATGCGGCAATTGCCATAGCCGTTCATGTGGGCGGCTCCGTGGAAGGGTTCGCAAAAATGATGAATGCGCGCGCCAAGAGCATCGGAGCATTCAATACGAACTTCGTAAATCCGAACGGCTTGCCTGACTCAAAACATTATACTACGGCCTATGACCTGACGCTTATTGCTGCCGAAGCGCTCAAGAATCCGGAATTCGCAAAAATAACGGGCACAAAAACATATAAAACAAAGACGGGCGATTATATTCGTTGGCTCAAGAACAAAAATAAAATATTGAGTCAATATGACGGAGGAACGGGAGTTAAAACCGGCTATACCAAACAAGCCGGCAAATGCCTGGTTTTCTCCGCGCAAAAAGGCAATATGCATCTTGTCGGGACTGTTCTCGATTGCGGCGAAATGTTCCCGAGCGCAATGGACCTGCTGGATTTCGGTTTTAACAACTTCAGCCCTTATACCGTAATGAGCAAAGGAGACGATTCGCTAAATATAAATGTCAGGAACGGGCTGAAAAATAAATTGGCATTGACAGTCAAGCAGGATATAATTGTTCCGGCGGAAAACGGGACTGTACCGGATATAGACATACATATAAAAGTGAATAAAACGGTTGATGCTCCCGTACGCAAGTATGACAGGATGGGCGCGCTTGAGATTTATGATAACGGGAGACTTTTATTGACGGTCCCTCTTTACGCTGCGGATGATGTTCTTCAGAGAGATTATATATACTACCTGAAGCGCTTGTTGAATTTTTGGGCTGCATAGAAAATCAAAGGATGGCGGGGAAATGAGGCTGCAGAAATTTATGGCGGACTGCGGGGTCGCTTCAAGAAGAAAATGCGAAGAGTTTATAAGCGAAGGAAAGGTGATAGTCAACGGCTCGGTGGCTCAAATAGGCACGGTCATTGATCCTTCGGCCGATGTGGTGGAGTTTAACGGAACAGTCTTAAAGCCGCAGGCGGAGCGGATCGTAATAATGCTCAATAAACCTAAAGGAGTTATATGCTCGAACTTCGACCCCGAAGGCAGGAAGACAACCGGCGATTATTTTGCAAACTGCCCGTACAGATTGTATCATATAGGCAGACTGGATTATGATTCGGAGGGATTGCTTCTGTTAACGAATGACGGCGACCTTGCAAACAGGATAATGCATCCGAGATATATGACGGAAAAAACCTATTATGCGGTATGTGACGGAGAATTGACAAAAGAGCAAAAGAACGCTTTGGAAAGAGGAGTGCTTCTTTCAGACGGGATGACCGCTCCTTCCAAGGTGAAATTTGTTAAACCGGTTTGCGGCAACAGGACTTCGCTTCAAATAACCGTGCATGAAGGGAGAAACCGTCAAGTTCGGCGGATGCTTGAAGCCGTTGGTCACAAAACGCTGCTGCTGCGCAGAATAAAACTCGGCAAGCTTGAATTGGGTGAATTACGGACCGGGGAATGGAGGTACGTGACCCCGAAAGAATTATCATTTATTGCGCCTGACAGTTGATTGCCGCCGGTTATAAAATTGATGCACCGCACCGTTATTCTTCCAGCATCGGTTATTCGATGCTTTTTGATTATTTTTTTAAATTTATCCGTGAAAAAGAAGGAATAAAGGATTTTATGAAGAATAGTTGAATAAGGGATAGGATGAGTCAAATCGGAGTAATCTGGTTTTGATTCTTGACAGGTTGACCGTTATTTCGGAAGGGCAGGCGAACAGAATGAATTGGCCGGAAGGCAGCTCAACAATTATTCCGGTCATTGCGGTAATCATTTTCGGCTTTGTTTACCTTATGATCAGAGTAATAAAACAAAAAAAATCGAACGATGCAAACGCGGAAACGGACAGTATCGATTCTGTTTCCGGGTATGCGGATGATTGCAGCTCATTAAGCGGCGAAAATGAACTTAAGGCAGCAATTTGCGCGGCTGTTGCGGCATATTCGGGGAATAGGATAAAGGGCTTGAGAATCTTATCGTTTAAGCCTGTTTTTTCGAAAGACGAAAGGCAGGAAATAATGGCTGCCGTATCCGCGGCTATCGCAGCTTATATCGGGACCGGCATTAATAGACTAAAAATTAATTCTTTCAGGGCCGTTCCCCGTCAGGACCTGCGCGGGCAGCGAATGGCGGCAATTTCTGCGGCGATATCGGCATATACGGGTACGCACGCGTCAAAACTGAGAATTCTGTCCATTAAAGAGACGGCGTCTCAAACGGATGAGATTCAGTTCAAGGCGGCGGTTTCCGCTGCGATCGCGTCTTTTATCGGCGCAAATATTTACGGATTAAAAATTCGTTCAATCAAAAAAATATAAACAACGACCGGAGGAAAATATGCGAAAGTTTAGAGTCAATGTCAACGGTACCTCTTATGAAATAGAAGTCGAGGAAGTTACCGGCTCTCTGCCGCAAGAGACCGCAGGAAAGGCCAGAGCCGAGGATCCCGCGCCTGCCGCAATCAGAAAAGCCGCATCGGCAAATCAGCAAAATGTTCTGGCTCCGATGCCGGGCTCTATTGTCGAAGTCAAAACAAAGGCCGGTTCGAGCATTAAAAAAGGCGAAGTGCTGCTGATACTGGAAGCTATGAAAATGGAGAACGAAATCGTCGCTCCGAGGGATTGTTCCGTTGTATCCGTCAATGTGACAAAGGGCACGACGGTCAATGCCGGTGACGTTCTTTGCGTCATTGAATAAAAAACCCGCTGTATGTCTACAGGTATGGAAAGGCCAATAGCACGGATGTTTTTCGTATCTGCTTAAATAACCTGCCGGTAATATAGGAGAAAGAATTAATGGCTGATAAATTATTGATTACCGATACGATACTCAGGGACGCTCATCAGTCGCATGCGGCGACCAGAATGCGAACGGAAGATATGCTGCCCGGGTGCGAAATTCTGGACAGCATAGGTTACTGGTCGCTGGAGATGTGGGGAGGCGCGACATTTGACAGCTGCCTGAGATTTCTCAATGAGGATCCCTGGGAAAGGCTGCGCGCGCTTAGAAAAGCTCTCCCGAATACGAAGCTACAGATGCTCTTCAGAGGGCAGAATATACTCGGCTACAAGCATTATGCTGATGACGTGGTCGAACAATTCTGCCGCAAGGCTATTGAAAACGGAATTGACGTCATTCGCATATTCGATGCTCTCAACGATACGAGAAATTTGGAGGCAGCCATCCGTTTTACAAAAAAATACGGAGGTATATGCGAACCGGCGATAAGTTATACGATAAGTCCCGTTCATAATGAGGATTATTTCGTAAAGCTTGCAAAAGAATTGGTCCAAATGGGAGCGGACGTCATATGCATCAAGGATATGGCAAATCTGTTGCTGCCTTATAGCGCTTATTCTCTTGTGAAGCGGCTGAAACAGGAGATCAATGTGCCTATCCACCTTCATACTCACAATACGACCGGAACCGGCGATATGACGCTGCTTATGGCCGTTCAGGCGGGAGTGGATATAGTTGACTGTGCATTATCGCCCATGGGAAACGGAACGTCCCAGCCTGCAACGGAGCCGCTTGTAGCGACTTTGAAAGGTACGGAGCGCGATACCGGATTTGATCTGTTAAAGTTGGCGGAGGCGGCAAAACATTTTCGAAATGTAGCGAACAAGCTTAAATCTGAAGGCAGCTTGGATCCTAAAGTGCTTTCCGTAGATACGAACACGCTTTTATACCAGGTGCCGGGCGGTATGCTGTCCAATTTGATTTCCCAGCTGAAGCAGGCAAACGCAGAGGATAAATACTATGACGTTCTTGAGGAGATTCCGCGCGTTCGCAAGGATTTCGGCTATCCTCCGCTCGTAACGCCCACCAGTCAAATAGTGGGCACACAGGCAGTACTCAATGTGGTATCGGGACAGCGCTATAAAATGTTCACCAAAGAAAGCAAGGCGCTTTTGAGGGGCGAATACGGAAGGCTTCCCGGAGAAGTGAATGAAGAAGTAAGAAAAATGGCGATCGGCGAAGAGGATGTTATTACTTGCAGGCCGGCGGATCTGCTTGCCCCGGAACTTGATAATTATCGCAATGAAATCAAGGATATAATGAGGCAGGAGGAAGACGTATTGAGCTATGCGCTTTTTCCTCAAGTAGCGCTGAAATTCTTTGAAAAGCGGAATGCTCCAAAGGCTGAAGTCCCGAAAATTGCGGACAGACCCGATCCCGAACCCGGGCTGAATGACCGGGATGCCTCGCCCTCAGAAGAGATAACTGTTCTTTATGTGGAAGATCTGACTGTTTGAACAGACGCGGGGGTATTTTTACTCCCGCTTCTGTTTTAATAGGATTTCGGCAGCGGTTTTGTTTGCATGGCATTGTATTTTTCTGATATAATTATACAATATATATGCGATATTTGAAAAACAGGGCAGAATACATGAGGCTTTTACTTACAAATGACGACGGCATCAACTCACCCGGCATCACGGCTCTTATCGAAGAGTTTTATTCGGATTATAAAATAACCGTTGTAGCTCCCGATTCCGAAAGAAGCGGCGCAGGTCATTCGTTCACTTTCAATACCCCTTTGAGGGTAAGGAATTTTAAATTCGGCGGCTTCGAAGAAGCTCAGGGCTTTGCCGTGAACGGAACTCCCGTGGACTGTGTAAAGCTCGGCATCGGGAATCTTGCCGAAAAACCCGATATTGTCGTTTCGGGAATCAATTTGGGAGCAAATCTCGGCACGGACGTTTTGTATTCCGGTACCGTTTCCGCCGCTTTGGAGGCGTCATTGCTGGGCATTCCTTCTTTAGCCGTCTCCATATGCTCATTTGAACCGGTATACTGGAAAACCGCATCATATGCCGCAAAAAAGGCTTTGGAATTAATGATGAGAAATCCGCTGGGTGAAGGGATCGTTCTTAATATAAACGTTCCCGATCTGCCGCTTTCCGAAATAAAAGGAACAAAACTCACTCACTTGAGCCGCCAGCAATATAAGTTGGCATATGATGAGCGAACGGATCCTTACGGCAGAAGATACTATTGGTCCCCGTCGGATAAACTGACAACTTACAAACCTGAAGAAGACAGCGATGAGCGCTGGACACGGGAAGAATTCATATCTATAACTCCTTTGACCGTAAACATCGCGGATTATAAATGCATGCAGAATATGAGGGAGTTTGATTATCAGATCAATGAATAAGCGGTTTTTGGGGAAGGAAACGCATGAGCAGCATCGATCTTTTGGCAAAGCTTAATCAGGATTACAAAAAGTTAAGTAAAGGTCAGAAAAAAATAGCCACGTATATTCTTGAAAACTATGACAAAGCTGCTTTTGTCACAGCTTCCAAAATGGGTCATGCGGTGGGCGTAAGCGAGTCTACCGTGGTAAGATTTGCGTATTCGCTCGGCTTTAACGGTTATCCCGAAATGCAAAGGGCTTTGCAGGAATTGATCAGAAACAGGCTGACAACCGCTCAGCGCATTCAGCTGACCTCCGAGATCGAAAGCAATGATATTTTAAAGTCCGTACTTAAAGCGGATATAAACAATCTTCGGTCTACGATGGAAAGCATAGATTATAACGCCTTCAGCTTGGCGGCGGAAGCTATCCTGAACGCCGAACACGTTTACATCATCGGACTCAGAAGTTCCTATCCGCTCTCATTGTTTTTTTCATATTATCTCAGCAACATCATTGAGAATGTCAAAACCGTAAGCGTGGAAATGAGGGAGGTGGACGAGCAGCTTTTCAATATCGGCGAAAACGATTTATGTATCGGAATCAGTTTTATAAGGTACAGCAAACGAACTGCGGAGGGAATGATGTATGCGAAAAGCAAAGGTGCGCATCTTGTAGCCATAACGGACAGCAGATCGTCACCCATCGCTGAGATTTCCGACTGCTCGCTGGTCGCAAAATGCGATATGGTATCTTTTCCGGATTCTCTGGTTGCTCCTTTAAGCTTGATAAACGCTTTGATCGCAGCGGTGGGAATGCGCAAAAAAGAAATGATATCGAATCGCTTTGAGCAATTGGAAGGAATATGGGGCATAAAGCAGGTGTATATGACGCCCGGCGCCGCAGCGGATATACAAAAATGAGATTAGTATTGATAAGGCACGCTCATACGGACTGGAACGAGCAGGGAAAAGTTCAGGGAAGAATAGATGTCCCTCTCAATAAAACCGGACATGAGCAGGCAAAAGCCCTGTCCTTTGCGTTCAGGAACAGAAAATTCGATACGGTATATTCAAGCCCTCTTCTGCGCTCTGTGGAAACGGCTGGATATTTGGAAAAAGTATCCGGAACAGGTATCGTAATCGAAAATGACCTTACTGAAATACAATTCGGGGAATGGGAAGGTTTATCATTCGAACAGATAGGCAAAACATATCAGAAGATATATGAAGTGTGGCGCGACAGGCCGTTCGAGTGCGCGGTGCCCAAAGCGGAGACTCTTCAAGAGGTTCTCGACAGAAGCGTGAATCTTTTAAAGCGCCTTTATGCAAGGCACAAAAACGGCATTATCGCGGTTGTAAGCCATACATTGCCCATCAAACTGATGATCGCATTTTTGATAGGGCTTCCGTACAACCGCGTCCATAGCATAAGGCTGGATAATACCGGTCGCACCGAATTGAACGTAAATCTTGACGGCAGGAGTGTTTTAGCCGTTATGAACGATACATCACACTTGAGCGGAGCAAAGATTAAATGGCACGCGTAACGGTAATAGGAGGCGGTCCGGCCGGAATGCTGGCGGCTTCCTCTGCGGCATTGGCGGGTAACAAGGTTCAGCTTATCGAAAAAAACGAAAAACTCGGTAAAAAGCTATATCTTACGGGCAAAGGCAGGTGCAATATCACAAACGTTTCCGAAGGCGAGCAGTTTTTCGGGAATGTCGCCCGAAACCCGAAATTCCTCTACAGCGCGCTTTACGAATTCGGCAGCAATGACATAATCAGGATTATTGAAAGTCAGGGAGTAAAAGTAAAGACGGAGAGAGGCGGGAGGGTTTTCCCGTCATCCGATAAATCCAGCGATGTGCTTCGAGCCTTAACGCAATATGTTAGATCGTGCGGGGTCGAAATCAGGCTGAATACAAACGTTCAAAGTATAGAAAAAAGCTGCCCCGAAGGCTTCACCGTTTATACGGATACCGGGAAAATCAGTTCGGATGCGCTGATACTTGCGACCGGAGGCGTCAGTTATCCCAAAACCGGATCAACGGGCGACGGTTATCGTTTCGCCGCTCAATTCGGACATACGATCAAACAGCCAAAGCCCTCGCTGGTCCCGCTTGTAACGGAGGAACAGTGGCCAAAGCTGCTTCAGGGGCTGACGCTGAAAAATGTGAAGCTTAAAGCCGTCAGCAATAATAAGCGCGTGTATGAAGAACAGGGCGAAATGATGTTTACGCATTTCGGGGTTACGGGCCCGTTGATATTGAGCGCAAGCAGCTATATAGCGGATTCGCCGGAGAACACGATCCTTCAAATAGATTTGAAACCGGCTCTTGACACAAAGATATTGGATGCCCGCGTACTTCGAGACTTTAGTAAACACGGCAGAAAACAGATTTCGAACGCGCTTGTTGATTTGCTGCCCTCGCGGCTTATACCGGTCATTATTAAATTATCCGGCTTGAACCCCGATAAAACCGCCGACCAAATCAGTCGGCAGGAGCGCTTCGAGCTTGTAAAATTATTGAAAGCGCTTCCGTTAACGGTAAAGTCCGTGCGCTCCATAGATGAAGCTATCGTTACCAGGGGCGGCGTCTGCGTAAACGAAATAAGCTCATCCACGATGGAGTCCAAACTGCAGAAGGGTCTCTTTTTTGCGGGAGAAATCATTGACGTTGACGGTTTGACGGGCGGATATAATCTGCAGATAGCATTTTCAACGGGAGTGTTGGCGGGACGCTCCGTACGGTGAGGTTTACAGCATGAATAAGCTTAATATCGCAATCGACGGTCCTGCGGGAGCCGGCAAAAGCACGATTGCCAAGCACGTGTCCGAACATCTGGGCATCCTTTACCTGGACACCGGAGCAATGTATCGCGCAATGGCTTTAAAGGCGATACGGTCGGGTATCGATCCGAACGATAAGGATTCAGTCGAGAAGTTGCTGCCCAAAACCGATATCGATATCAGGTATCTCAATGGAAAACAACATGTGATATTGGACGGCGAGGACGTTTCCGATAGCCTTCGAACGCCGGAAATCTCCAAAGGCGCATCCGATATCGCAGTCATACCCTCGGTAAGAATAAAAATGGTAGAGAAGCAGAGGGAGATCGCGTCGAAATACGATACCGTAATCGACGGCAGAGATATAGGCTCTTATGTGCTTCCGAACGCCGATTTCAAATTTTATGTTACCGCTACGGTAAAGGTAAGGGCTGAGCGAAGAATGAGCGAATTGAGCGCGGCCGGGAATCTGGGGAACAGAACGTTCGAAAACGTATATGATGAACTCATCTCAAGGGATAAAACGGACAGTACGCGGGAATTCGCTCCGCTTATAAAGCCCCCCGACTCGATACTGATCGATACGACCGACCTTTGCGTCTCCGAGGCGGTACGGCTCGTGCTTGAGTATATCAAAAGCCACTGACGAAAGGATTTATCGGCATGTTATACTATCTTGTCAGATATCTGCTTGGCCCTTTGGTCCTTCTCTTCTTGCGGCCCGTGATTTACGGATTGGAAAATCTCAGGATTAAGGGGAAAGCGATAATAATATCAAATCATATCTCCATGTTTGATCCCGCATTGATAGCTTTTATCACACCGCGGCCTGTTCATTTCATGGCAAAAGCGGAATTGTTCAAGTCCGCGCCGGGCAGGGTGCTTTTTAATGCTTTTTTGGCTTTTCCGGTTAACAGGAAGGAAGTCGATTTAAATTCTTTAAAAAGAGCGCTGAGGGTACTCGATAAAAATAAAATATTCGGAATTTTCCCCGAAGGAACGCGTTCCGTTACCAACGATATGGATATTTTGGAAAAGGGGGCGGCTTTTCTTGCCGTCAGATCAGGAGCACCCGTGATACCCATATATATTCACTATAGCAGCTATCGGACATTCAGGCCCAAGGTAATGATAGGCAAACCCATTAATATCAGTGACATCGTTGCGAATACCAACAAATCAACTCTTATCGATGTGGTCACATACGAGTTCGCGGACGCTATGAACGCCCTTAAAATTGAACTGGAGGCCGTATGCAAATAATCGTTGCAAAGCATTCCGGCTTCTGCTTCGGGGTGCAGCGAGCGCTCAACATGGTCGAGCAGAATCTTGCCGAAAGGGATAAGATATATACCTACGGCGAGCTTATCCATAATGAGGTCGTGATTGAGGAGCTTAAAAAAAAGGGAGTCGTCCCTATCGAAGATATTTGCATGCTTAATCAAAACGACCTTATAATTATTCGTTCTCACGGAACCGGCCCCGGGACATACGAGCGATTGGAGAAGCTCGGGATCGCGTTTAAAGACGCGACTTGCCCGTATGTCAAGCGTATCCAGAAAACAGTAAAAAAACACCATGATCTCGGGCATACGGTTATAATAGCCGGCAAAGCTGACCATCCCGAGGTATCGGGCATCAACGGGTGGTGCGATAACGCCGGGATCGTTGTTTCGGACGAGAAGGATGTCGATTCTCTTCCTTACGGTATGACCGCATGCTTAACGGCGCAAACTACTCTCCAGGAGGAAGTATATGAAAAAATCATCCTGAGAATCCGCGAGCATTGTGACGGATTATATGTTTATAACACGATTTGCGACACTGCGAAGGCGAGACAGCATGAAACCGAAGAGCTGAGCAAAAAATGCGGCGTAATGGTCGTAATCGGAGGATTCAACAGTTCGAACACAAGAAAATTAGCCGATCTTTGCAGAAAATACTGCAAGCGTGTATATCATATTCAAAATCCCAAAGAACTGCCACTTGAAATAATCAATGCAAATGATATAATAGGAATTGTTGCAGGCGCTTCGACGCCGGATTGGATGATTAGGGAGGTTATTGCAAGAATGAGTGAAGTGGAAAAGACGATGGCTGAAGATCCCAAAGTCGAAAGCTCAGAAGATGAAAGGGAAGCAACAGCTGCCGTCGAGGAACCCGATTTAAAGCAGTCCGTTGCGGAGGAGCTCGAAACGGGTACTACCGAAGCCAATGATAATCATGAGACCAGCTTTGAAGAAGCTGTCGAAAAATCAATGGTACGAATCAAACACGGTCAGTTGATTACCGGTACTGTAGTACAAATTGCCGATGAAGAGGTCTGCGTAAATATCGGGTATAAATCCGATGGGTTTATCCCAAAGAACGAGTTCTCATCCGATCCGGATGTAAAGCCTTCCGAAGTCTTAAGCGTTGGGGACGAGATAGTGGTCGAAGTGCTCAAAGTAAAGGATGAAGACGGCAACGTGCTTCTTTCACGCAAAAGCGTTGAGGGCAAGAAGCTGTGGGACGAGCTTATGCACGAGGCAAACCTTGAGGAAAAGGTTTTCGAGGGTATAGGCAAAGAGGTCGTAAAAGGCGGACTCATAGCGAGCATCAAAGGCGTAAGAGCATTTGTGCCCGCATCTCAGATTTCGATAAAATATGTAGAAAATCTGGCCGATTACGTCGGACAGCCGTTAAAGCTCAGAATTATTGAAGTAGATAAATCCCGCAAGCGTATAGTTGCCTCGCAGAAAGCCGTACTGATGGCTGAAGCCGAGCAGGAAAAGAAAGAAAAATGGAGCCGGCTTGTCGTTGGATCAAAGGTAACGGGTGTGGTTCGAAGGCTTACCAGCTTCGGCGCGTTTGTCGATATCGGCGGGATAGACGGACTGATACACGTTACGGACATTGCATGGGGGCGCGTCAAACAGCCTTCGGATATTTTGAAGGTCAATCAGCAGATCGAGGTTCTCATACTTAACGTCGACGCAGAAAAAGAACGCATTTCGCTCGGTTATAAGCAGCTTCAGCCAAAGCCGTGGACAAAAGCCGAAGAAAATTATCCCGTGGGCTCGGTCGTTGAGGGCAAAGTAGTCCGGATCGTGCCGTTTGGGGCTTTCGTATCGCTCGAACCCACTATAGACGGCTTGATTCATATATCACAGGTGGCCGTAAGGCGTATAGCGAAGGTGGAAGACGAAATAAGCGTAGGCAATATCGTACGCTGCAAGGTTCTCGAAGTAAATCCTGAGGCTAAGCGGATAAGCTTAAGCCGTAAAGAGGTCATCTTGGACGAAAATCCCGAAATTGCCGAAGAGATTGCAAGGGAAAAACAGGAGCGCGAGCGGCTCAATGCCGAGCGTGCGGCGCAAAGGGCTGCCATAGCAGAACAGGCAAAACAGGCGGAACGGGAGCGCGCTAAGGCTTCCGCTTCGGGCAAGCACGAAAGGGTCGACCACGAACGTCGCCCGCGCCGCGAAAACGCAGATTATGATCTGCCGCCCGTACAGCAATCGACTACTTCGCTCGCCGATCTTTTTTCAAGCCTGACAAATAACGAAGAATAAATCACTTTTGTAAAGCCGGCTTTGCCGGCTTCTTTTATTTCCCACAGATTTGATTTTTGAGCAAAATATTGTATAATCAATTGACATACAGTTAAAAACGCGGGGTGTATCGATTGCCCAAAAAGGCAAGCAAAAAAATTCAGAATAAACGCGAAATAACAGGAGTATGTCTTATCGCATTCGGCTTGTTCCTCGGAGTCGGCCTGTTTGCCGAATCGGCGGGGATTCTCGGAAAAGCGATAAGCGATGCGGTTTTCGGCATGTTCGGATTGTCAGGATATGCAATCCCGGTCACTTTGCTTATCGGTGGCATCGCGTTTATAGCGTTTTCGAAAAGACAGACGCAAGGCGTCTATCCTGCACTGATAATCGCAGGCATATGGTGTTTGCTCGTTATAGTGCATATTTTCTCGAGGCCTGTTATTAAAGACATTCCGTACTTAACATATTGCAGGGACGCGTATATTTCAGGCGAGGTTTCAAAGCTCGGCGGAGGTCTGCTCGGCTCGGTTTTGGCGTACCCCGCGCTGTTATTGCTGGGCGAAGCAGGTTCTTACATTTTGTTTATTGCGGCGATAGTCATTGTCATTTTAACAGTGACTAAGCTGTCGTTAAGGGATGCGGGCGAGCAAGTCGGAAACAGGCTGAAAAAGGGAATGAATGCTTTGTCCGAGCGCATAGAGCGCAAACAGGAGCTTTACACCGAGGACCTTACGGAATATCAGGACGATCGGCTCCGGCAGCTGAATAACAGCCGTACTCTTAAACCCATAGTCAAAAACTCCGAAAAGGAAATCGAATTCCTGCCGATGTCCGGACCCATCGCTATGCAGAGCAAACAGGCTGAAGCAGATATATTCGGCATGGACCCGATCGTCGAAAATCGCGTAAAGGCTGAACAGCCTTCAGTTGCCGAACGCGTATCCCGGATTTCAAACAACGCTCCGCTGAGCAGCAAGCCGATAAAGGCGATACCCGTTGAGCATATCGAGCCTATCCCGCCCGCGGCCGTAATTTATCAGCGTCCGCCGGTCACGCTGCTCAATGAACCGGCGGTGTCTTATTCAAAGGCCAAAGAATCGCCGTCGGAAAAAGCGCGAATACTGGTAGAAACCTTCGCGAGCTTCAATATCAGCGTCAAGATACTGAATATCAGCGTCGGTCCCTCAATCACCAGGTATGAGCTTCAGCCCGCCCAGGGCGTACGCGTAAACCGCATTACAACGCTCTCTGACGATATTGCGCTTGCGCTTGCCGCGCCGAGGGTTCGGATAGAAGCTCCCATACCGGGCAAAGCCGCGATCGGGATCGAAGTCCCGAATAAGAACACATCGATGGTAATGCTTCGCGAAATCGTTGAATCTCCCGAATTTACTCAGTCGGATTCCCCGATTACATTCGCGCTCGGCAAAGATATCGTCGGGAAAACCACGGTTGCCGATTTGGACAGAATGCCGCATTTGCTGATTGCGGGAACCACCGGCTCAGGTAAAAGCGTATGCATAAACAATATCATTGTAAGCATGATCTATAAAAGCACTCCTGCGGAACTTCGAATGATACTTATAGATCCCAAAGTGGTGGAGCTCAAGTTTTTCTCTTCTCTCCCGCACCTTCTGGTACCCGTGGTTACGGAGCCCAAAAAAGCGGCGGGAGCTTTGAAATGGGCGGTATCGGAGATGGAGTCGCGTTATCAAAAAATGGCGAAGCTCAAGGCGCGCGATATCGCAAGGTTTAATGCTCTGCAAAAAAACGAGGAGGACAAGCTGCCAAAAATAGTAATTGTGATTGATGAGCTCGCAGACCTCATGATGGTCGCCGCAAAGGATGTGGAGGAATCCATATGCCGGATAGCTCAGCTTGGCAGGGCTTGCGGCATCCATTTGGTGGTGGCTACCCAGCGGCCTTCCGCCGATATAATCACAGGGCTGATAAAAGCGAATATTCCTTCGCGAATTGCGTTTGCAGTATCATCCTCAATCGAGTCGCGCGTTATAATGGACTGCAACGGCGCGGAAAAACTTCTCGGAAGAGGGGACATGCTTTTTCACCCGAACGGAGCCGGTAAACCCGTGCGAGTGCAGGGCGCGTACGTAAGCGATGAGGAGGTGGAAAGGGTCGTAAATTTCTTTGAGCGATTGCAGCCTGAAAGCAATTACGATGAAAGAGCGCTGGATGAAATAGTATCCGTATCGGCTCCTTCGAGCCAGGGGAACGGCAAGCAGGAGGATGAATTGTTGTCCGACGCGGTAAAAATAATACTTGACAGCGGTCAGGCATCCATATCGATGCTGCAGCGGCGTTTGCGAATCGGATATGCAAGGGCGGCGCGGCTTATCGATATTATGGAACAGATGAATATCGTAAGCGGGTTTGACGGCAGCAAGCCTCGAAAACTGCTGATCGATTATGCTCGGTATGATGAAATATTCGGAAACGAGCAGGAACAAAAGGGGTCGTAAACAATGCCTAAAGTCGGAGTAATATCGCTCGGCTGTTCCAAAAACAGAGTGGATACGGAATCAATGCTCGGCTTGTTGACTCAAGCGGGATACGAGATCGTTTCGGACCCTGAAACTGCGGAGATTCTTATCATTAATACATGCGGGTTCATCGAATCCGCAAAACAGGAATCGATCGATACGATACTCGAGATGGCTCAATATAAAAAATCCGGCAACTGCAAAGTTCTTGCTGTCACAGGATGCTTAAGCCAGAGATATCGCGGAGAACTGATAAAAGAGCTCCCGGAGGTAGATATTTTCCTCGGAGTATCGGAATATTCCGCGCTCGTTCCGAAGCTGAACAAGTTTTTTAATACGGGTTGTTTAAAACTTTCATCAGCAAGGCGGATACTGTCGACGCCGTTCTACACGGCTTATATCCGGATAGCCGACGGGTGCGACAATCGCTGCGCTTATTGCGCCATTCCGCACATCAGGGGCGGCAGAACCAGCGTACCTGTCGAAAAACTGATAGATGAAGCTGAAGAGCTTTCCGAAGGCGGCGTTAAAGAACTGACGGTGATAGCCCAGGATACATCCGGCTATGGTCTTGACATTTATAAAAAACCCATGCTGCCGGTTCTTCTTGAGAAACTTGCCTTAATAAAGAAGCTTAAATGGATACGCGTTTTATATACTTATCCGCATACGGTCGATGAAAAACTTGTCGATACGATTGCCGAAAATCCGAAAATCGTAAACTATATCGATATGCCCATTCAGCATATAAACAGCGAAGTTTTAAAAAGAATGAACCGGCACGGATCGGATGCCCATATTCGTGAAATCATCGAATACATTCGGCTGAAAAGCGAGGATTTTATTATAAGGTCCACTGTAATTGCGGGATTTCCCGGAGAAACGGATGCGCAGTTCAACGAACTGATGTCTTTCTTGCGAGAATATCCTATAGACAGGCTGGGCGTTTTTACGTATTCCCGGGAGGAGGGAACGCCCGCGGCCGGTTTTTCAGGGCAAATCGATGAGAACGTTAAGAAAATGAGAGCCGATATGCTCATGCGGCAGCAGAGAGGGATATCCCGCCGGCTGAATCAAAAAAGGATCGGCAGCGCCGTTGAAGTATTGATCGAGGAATATAAAAACGGAAAAGCGAAAGGACGCTCTTACGCGGAAGCTCCCGAGGCGGACGGGAGCATATTTATGACGTCAGCCCGGCAGCTCGAGCCCGGCCAATTCGTCAAAGCTCGCATAACGGATGCAAGCGACTATGATTTATGGGGTGAAGTCTTATGAATTTTGCGAACAAGCTGACTATGCTCAGGATATTGCTTATTCCTTTGTTTCTTGCATGCTTTTATATAAAGAGCCTTGTTCAGCAATGGAATTATATTGCGGCTTTTATTTTTATCGCGGCGTATCTGACGGATATATTCGACGGAAACTATGCCCGCAGCCATAACATCGTTACGACTTTCGGGAAGTTTATGGATCCAATCGCCGATAAAATGCTGACCGGCAGTGCGGTCATTATGCTTGTAAGCGAAGGGATGCTCTCGCCTTTGGCTGCTATAATATTTATCGGGCGCGAGTTCTTGATAAGCGGATTCCGCCTTATCGCTGCAAACAACGGAACCGTGATTGCCGCCAGTTGGCTCGGAAAGGTGAAAACCGTGACTCAGTGCATCGCTGTCGTCATCATATTGCTTAAAAACCCGCTGTTCGGCCTTATCGGGATACGCATGGATATTATAATGCTTGCCGCCGCGCTCGTATTTACGATATGGTCAGGCTTCGATTACATATATAAAAACAGAAAATTGATACGTTTTGAATAAAGGAAAATATGATCGCTGAAGTTATAAATGTCGGAACGGAATTGCTGATGGGGCAGGTTCTCAACACCGACGCAAAGTTTATTTGTGAGCAGCTTGCGGTTCTCGGCATTAACCTGTATCATCAAGCGGCTGTGGGGGATAACCCGGAAAGATTGAAGGACGCGTTAATTCAGGCGCTCGGAAGGGCGGATATTATAATACTGTCCGGGGGCCTCGGACCCACTCAGGATGATCTCACAAAACAAACCGCCGCTGCCGTAATGGATTGTGAACTCGAAATCGACGAGACTGTATTGGAAGGGTTGAAAAACCATTTCGCATCTATCGGCCGGACAATGACTCCGAACAATATCAGTCAGGCCTTATTTCCGAGGGACTCGGTCATATTGCCAAATCCGTACGGAACCGCTCCCGGCTGCATTATCGAAAAAAACGGAAAAGCTGTCGTTTTGCTGCCCGGTCCTCCGCGGGAGCTGTTTCCCATGTTTCAAAATTTCGTTGTGCCGTATTTATCGGCCCGCAGCGACGGCAGACTGTGTTCAAAAATATTGCGGGTATTCGGGATCGGCGAATCCTCGGTCGAGTACGAACTGAAAGACCTTATCGATAATCAAAGCAATCCGACCATAGCCACATACGCGGCGCTCGGCGAAATATCGATAAGAATCACGGCAAGATGCAAAGATGAGAGCGAAGGCGCTCTGCTCGTTGAGCCTGTTATCGATACTATTTGCCAAAGGCTCGGGGATGCCGTATACTCGACCGACAACAAGCCGCTTGAAGCTGTTTGTTTTGATCTTCTAAGGTCACGCTCCGCCACAATAGCTGTTGCGGAAAGCCTGACAGGCGGTTTGCTGACTTCAAAATTCGTAGGGATTCCGGGATGTTCCGAATTTCTCATCGAAGGCATCGTGTGCTATTCAAACTCATCCAAAATCAAAAGGCTTAATGTCAGACCGGAAACGATAGAAAGATGCGGCGCCGTAAGCGCGGAAACGGCGCTCGAAATGGCGGAAGGCATAAGGCTTTCAAGCGGCGCGGATATCGGTATTTCCACAACCGGCGTCGCGGGCCCGGGAACCGATGCTTTTCATAATAAGGTCGGCCTTGTTTTTATCGGGTTGAGCCGCGGTGAGCGCAATGACTGTCTTAAACTTGAGCTGCATGGAGACAGAGAAAGAATAAGGCAGGTGGCTTCATTGCATGCCTTGAATTTATTGAGAAAAAAGTTAAGTTGATACTATTAATCATGTCGAATTGATGTTATTATATATATAATGATGACGAAGGATGGTGAAGGCTTAAAAAGCCGGTTGATTATGTTGGAAAAAGAAAAAGCATTGGAAATGGCGCTGAGTCAGATAGAGAAACAGTTTGGAAAAGGCGCGATTATGAAGCTTGGGGACGCTGCCGCTAAAATCGCCGTTTCAACGATACCGACGGGCTGCATTGAATTGGATTTTGCGCTCGGGGTAGGCGGTATACCGCGCGGCAGGGTCGTTGAGATATTCGGACCGGAGTCCTCCGGAAAAACGACGATCGCTTTGCACATCATCTCCGAGGCGCAAAAATCCGGAGGCGCCGCCGCTTTTATAGACGCCGAACATGCCCTGGATCCTGTTTATGCGGCTAATCTCGGCGTAAATGTGGAGGAACTGTATATATCCCAGCCCGACACGGGAGAGCAGGCTCTGGAAATTGCGGAAGCGCTTGTCAGAAGCGGAGCTATCGATGTCGTAGTTATCGATTCCGTGGCGGCACTTGTGCCTAAAGCCGAGTTGGACGGGGAGATGGGCGATTCGCATGTCGGCCTTCAGGCCCGGCTCATGTCCCAGGCTCTTCGAAAACTTGCCGGAGTAATCAGCAAATCCAATACGATTGTTGTGTTTATAAACCAGCTTCGCGAAAAGGTAGGCATAATGTTCGGCAATCCCGAAACCACGACCGGCGGTAAAGCGCTTAAATTCTATGCGTCTATCCGCCTTGATGTAAGAAAAATCGACACGCTGAAATCCGGAAACGATATTATCGGAAACAGAACAAGAATAAAAGTTGTTAAAAATAAAGTCGCACCGCCTTTCAAAGTAGCCGAATTCGATATCATTTACGGGGAAGGTATTTCGCGCGAAGGTTCGATTTTAGATCTCGCGGTTGCCAAGAAAATAATAAGCAAGACCGGTGCATGGTATTCGTACGGGGATATGCGCATCGCACAGGGCAGAGAGAATGCCCGCATATTTTTGAAGGATAATAAGGAATTATGTGACGAAGTGGAAAGAAAGCTCAGAAACGAATTCAAACTATCCGGCACGACCGACTTGGAATCCGAGGAATAACAGGCTTTTACCCTCAAGGAAGCGTCATAATCGCTTCCTTGACTTTTATTTTACGAAGGTTTAAAATCATATTGAGTTATAATGCCGGTTTGTCGGAAGTTTTATAAATGATGTTTATGAAACATTCCATGCATACCGAGCAATGCTCTGCTCGGATACATTTTACATAGATTTTGGAGGTGCTACTGACTCTGTGAATGATATAATAATACCCATAGCAGTGGGGGTCGCATCGCTTGCGGCAGGTGCTGCAGGCGGTTACTTTTACAGGCGGAACATAGCGGAAGCTAAAATAGCAAAAGCTGAAGATGCCGTCAGAAAAATGATAGATGACGCCCAAAAAAAAGCCGAAGCATTAAAAAAAGAAACAATACTCGAGGCAAAGGAAGAGGTATATCGGCTCAGAAACGAGAATGAAAAAGAAATCCGCGAAAGACGCAATGAACTGCTGCGATCGGAACGCCGGCTCCTTCAAAGGGAAGAATCTCTGGACAAAAAGCTGGACAGTTTGGAGCAAAGGGAAGAACAATTAAACAAAAAGCAAAAAGAAACGGAAGCCCTGGAGGAACTGACCAAAGAACTGCACGCAAAGCAGTTGAAAGACCTTGAGAAAATATCCTGTCTCTCCATGGAGGAAGCAAAAGAAATACTGCTCAGCAATGCCGAGCGCGAGGCAAGGCATGAAGCTGCGATTCTTATAAGGGATATCGAAGCCAAAACGAAGGAGGAGGCGGACAGGCGTGCCCGCAATATCGTATCCCTGGCTATACAGCGCTGCGCAGCCGATCACGTAGCGGAATCCACAGTCTCCGTCGTTCCGCTTCCCAACGATGAAATGAAGGGAAGGATAATAGGCCGCGAAGGGCGCAACATTCGAACCTTGGAAACCGCGACGGGTGTAGATCTGATCATTGATGACACGCCCGAAGCCGTGATTTTATCGGGATTTGATCCGGTCCGGAGAGAAGTCGCAAGGATCGCGCTGGAAAAGCTGATACTTGACGGAAGAATCCATCCCGCCAGAATCGAGGAAATGGTCGAAAAATCACGCAAAGAGGTTGATAACCAGATCCGGGAGGCGGGAGAACAAGCGATATTTCAGGTAGGCGTACACGGCCTTCATCATGAGCTTGTAAAGCTTCTGGGAAGATTGAAATACCGTACGAGCTACGGTCAAAACGTTCTGAAGCACTCCATAGAAGTAGCTCACCTTGCGGGGATAATGGCCGCTGAAATAGGCGGCAACATATCTATCGCAAAGAGGGCCGGGCTGCTTCACGATATCGGCAAAGCGATAGATCACGAGGTCGAGGGCCCCCATATCCAGATCGGAGCTGATATAGCCAAGAAGTATCGTGAAAACAATCAAATCGTTCATGCAATCATGGCTCATCACGGCGACGTTGAACCGAATACCATAGAAGCAATTTTAGTCCAGGCCGCCGATGCTATTTCCGCCGCAAGGCCCGGAGCAAGGCGCGAAACTTTGGAAAATTACATCAAACGGCTTGAAAAACTCGAAGAGATCGCAAATTCTTTTGAAGGCGTGGATAAATCGTTTGCAATACAAGCGGGGAGGGAGATCCGGATCATCGTTAAGCCTGAAAATATCAGCGACGCAGACACCGTTATCATGGCGAAAGAAATAGTCAAGCGAATAGAGGCGGAGCTTGATTACCCCGGACAGATAAAAGTCAATGTGATAAGGGAAACGCGTGCGGTAGAATTCGCGAAATGACGGAAAGACAAAGCTTGTAAGGATATGCGAATGCATATCCTTATTTTTGAGGTGACCATGCAAAAAAAGATACCTGTTGCAGATGCACATTGTGATTTCTTGTACGGGATGGTAAACAGAAAGTACGATATAAATACGTTGTCCGATAGGCAAACCATATTTTTGCCATATTTGGCCGGAGGCGGAGTAGCGCTGCAATTCTTTGCCGCGTGGGTGGATACAAAACTTCGCAAAACATACATAGAACAATGCTTGGATATGTTCGACGCCTTCTACAGGATGATCGACGACAATGACGCTGTCGTACCCATGGATAAAGATTTCAAGCCTGAAAGCGGGAAAATCGCCGCTGTGCTTACCGTTGAGGGCGGGGAAGCTATCAACGGAAACCTCTCCGTGCTTCGGATGTTTTACAAGCTGGGCGTAAGGGCGATGTCCCTGACATGGAACACGGTAAACGAGCTGGCTTCGCCTGCCGTGCGAAGGGGACATAAAGGGCTTACCGCGCTGGGAAGAAAGGTCGTAAGGGAAATGTGCAGGCTGGGAATGGCTGTCGATGTATCTCACCTCAACGATGCGGGTATCGACGACGTGCTGTCCGTTGCATCAAGACCCGTATTTGCATCGCATTCCAATGCCCGCAGGATTTGTGATCACCCGAGATCCCTTTCGGACAGGCAGATAAAAGCAATCGCCGGTAATAACGGGGTTATGTGCGTTAATTTTTATCATTTGCAGTTATGCGGAAGAAAAACTGCTACGATAGATGACGTCATAAGACATATCGACCATTTTGTGCAAACGGGCGGGATCGACTGCGTCGGGTTCGGCTCCGATTTTGACGGCATGAATACTTATCCCGAAGGAATTGAAAACAGTGCGGCGTATCCTGATATTCTTAACGCCCTGTTAAAGTCCGGCTATTCGGAGGAAGAGGTCCGAAAAATAGCGTTTGACAATTTGTATCGTTATATCGTTCAGTTTTACTGAGTTTACAGACGGCAGAAACACTGCATTAATCAGACACAGCGCCCCGTTCAGCCCTTTTTCGGGCCCTTGCTGTTTGACGGTCCGCCGGATGGGCGGATATAACCCGGCCCGTATGCATAGCGGTTCGGATGCGCTCTGTATGTTGTTTTGGCAATTTCGACGGTTTTTATTTCCGTGTCTCCTTTATAATAGGCTGCGTAAGACTTCCACACGCTTCCATTCCTGGCTTCATTCAACAGCATGATCGTTCCGTACGGCACGGATTCATCGTATTGGTATACGTCAGCGCTCGGTTCTATCGTGCTTACGCGCTTTGACGTGAATTCGATTCTGTCAAATTCCTCGGGGAACGGGGGGCCGTATATCTCACAATGTACTTCTTTCTTTTCGGTATCGACCCACGCGAATACATATATATCGGATTTTGTGTTATTCCTCCATTTGAAGTCGATATGACCCGAATCAATTGTCGCGTCAAGACCTCCGTCCACATATCCCAGTTTCATGGAATGCGCTTGCCTGTAAACGACTTCAAGATCGGATGAAACGACTGCGTTATAAAGTGTCGTTGAAACCTGGCATACTCCGCCTCCGGGCTGGTCTTCGGTTTTTGCGCCGCCTTCAACTACCGCCGGCGCAGGCTGCCAGCCGCTTGAATAGGTCCTGTCTCCCAATACTTCGTTCATCGAAAAAATCTCGCCGGGCGCAACGACAGTGCCGTTAATGATACCCGCGGCTTTTGTTATATTAAAAACTCGTTCTTTTCTGTCATAAGAGCCGGACCCGAAGGATGTATGGAAAGAATCCCGGAGTACTATTGATTTCTTAAGCGAATCGGCTGTGACCGCTGCGGGCGCGTTAATTACAGGAATTGAAATCTCATTGAAATCCCTCGCTGAAATATGACTTTCAATTTCATTGAGCAGTTTTTCTTCATCAACGCTGATTCCTTCTTCGGCTTCATGAAAAACAAATCTGTCAATACCGCTCAGGTTTTCCGCTTTTAAGTCCGTGCCTTTCGTCATGATTTCGGGGTTGATTTCAAATGAAGCATCGACAGGCGGGCTGTAAAGCTCCTGAGCGATCGACTGGATGATTTTGCGAAGAGCGGTCTTATCCGGCAAATAATCAACGGTAAACTCGCGGCCGTTCTGCTCTATATCCGCAATTTGTTTCTTTATATCGTCAAGCTCGCCTTCGCGCGCTTCCATAATAGCTTTGTTCAGTACCTCATCGGTATTGAACGCGATTCCGAGGTCATCGGCAGTCAGAATTTGCACGTAATCGTCATATTTAAGAGTAATGGCGATCTCGTTTTTCGTTTCCTCCAAAACCGGCAAGAGGGCAAGCTTGGCTTCATCTATAGTCATCGAGCCGACGGACACCCCGTTAATGATTATGCCGTTGTGGAATGTGCCGGTATTGATGATGCTTTGCTTTTCCTGCTCCGTCATCATGCGCGCGTTATAGTCATTGTAAAGATATAAAGCCACCGCCGCCAGTATAAAAGAGACCGCTAAAAGCACTATTCCCAGTGTTTTGTTCGCTTGTTTTTTTGATTTTGTCTTCGCTTGCTTTTTATTGTTCATATGAGTTCCTCATAATGCATTCGGAAACATATTGCGTCATTCGGGCACCATGTTTATTATATTTGCCCAATACATTCCTGTAAAGCTATTGTGCGGCAATAATCGGCGCCAGTCTTATGCCGGGATTAAAAAGGCCGGTTTTTATTAACAGCAAAAAAGAAATGTTGTTTGCCAATCCCTGGCATTGGCTGTATAATTAATTAGCGCTTTCCCGTGATATTATCACACTGCTATTGCTTAGAGGAGGCAGGAGGATGAATACAGGTAAAATCCATAAGATGGTTTTATACGCTTTGTTTATCGCAATCGTATTGGTGCTCGGGCTAACGCCGTTAGGTTTTATTAATCTTCCGATCGCATCCGTTACGACGGTCCATATACCCGTTATTATCGCAGCTTACTGTTTCGGAGTAAAAGGCGGGGCGCTGATGGGATTCTTTTTCGGATTGACCAGTTTGATCCGGTGCTTTACGACACCCGACGCGGTTGCAGCCATCATACTCGGCACGAATACAGGTTTCGGATTTTATAATGTACTGCTTATAATCCTTATATTGTTTATGCCAAGAATACTAACAGGCATATTTCCCGCGCTCGTATTTAAGGGTATTTCAAAATTCGACAAAACGAAGCTCGGTGCCATGAGCGTATCGGCTTTCACGGGGTCGATGACCAATACCGTATTTTTCCTCGGCTCATTGTATTTATTTGCGTACGAACAGGCCGCTGAAGGGTTTGGACTTGTCAACTACACGCCCGTTTCGTTTATTAAGGTTTTGCTCGGTATCGTTGCTTTCAACGGAGTCCTTGAAGCGTTGACCGCAGTGATAATCTGTACGGCGGTCGGCAAGGCGATCCTTATATATCTTGATAAAAAGGGTCTGTCTTTTAAGGAGTAAATATGCTTTTGGCCTTAGATATAGGCAATACAAACATCAAGGTCGGATTATTCAGGTCCGGAGTTTTGATTTCATCATGGCGGTTTATGTCGGATAAATTTCTGACGGCGGATGAATACGGAATAAAAATGGAATCCTTTTTCAACCATTTGAAAATTCCCACCAATGCCGTCAGCGGAATCGTGATTTCATCGGTTATACCGTCTATGAACTATACGATCGAGCATATGTGCAATATTTATTTTCATGGCCGGATTCCCATGATGGTTTCCAACGAATTGGATCTGGGAATCAAGAACAGATACGATCATCCGGAAACTTTAGGCGCGGACCGGATATGCAACGCGGTCGCCGCTCATAAATTGTACGGAGGTCCGTGCGTCGCGGTCGATTTCGGCACGGCGACAAATTTTGCCGTCGTTTCAGAATCGGGTGATTTCCTCGGCGGTCTCATATGTCCCGGCTTCAGAGTTTCTGCGGACGCGTTGATAGAAAGCGCCGCTATGCTTCCGAAAGTCCAGTTTATTAAACCCGATAAGGTAATATGCACGAATACCGAGCAGGCGGTTCAGGCGGGAATCGTTTATGGTTATGTCGGCCAGGTTGAGTATATCATCCGCAAGATACGAAGCGAACTCGGCAAAAAGCCAAAAGTGGTTGCAACCGGCGGCATGGCAAGTTTTATCGCGTCCGAATCAAGTTCGATCGATATCGTCAACCCGACTTTAACGCTGGAAGGACTCAGTTTTATTTACGAAATGAACAAAAGCAATTAACGGGCAGCGTTCAATGGGCTTTCAACCATGTGATGATATAGCCGATGCTCAATAATGTTTGCAGCACAAATAATCCGATGCAAACATTTTTTTTCACATTGTCTTTTCGTTTTTTGAATATGCCGGCGCCGAACAGCGGAACAAGCGGGATCATGCTTGCATAGATGATAAATGCCGATGTCATGCGATTTTCCTCCTTATGATATCAATATATTATCATCAACCGGACAGATTTCTCAATGCGAGTTATATGGATATGGTTCCATGACCTGTAAACGCTTTTATTAAAAAAATCGAAAAATTGTTCGAATATTATTTTCATTCGAGGTTTTTTTTGCTACAATTATGAAACAGCAAATAAGGAGATTGATATGATAAAACATATTGTGTGCATGAAGTTCCGCGACAGAGGCGTGGCAATGAGCGTTGCCGAAAAGCTGAACGGACTCCCCGAAAAGATACCGGTTATAAACAGCCTTGAAACAGGTATAGATTTTTTGCATTCCGAAAGATCGTATGACCTTGTATTGATAACCACTTTTCCCGAGAAAGGTGACCTCGATCTTTATCAAAAACATCCCGCGCACATGGAAGTGCAGGAATACATTAAGAGCGTCAGGGAATCATCCGTATCGGTTGATTTTGAATTCTGAATAAAGGTTGCTTATGAACGAATTTAGAATAGTATCTTCTTATACGCCGCAAGGCGATCAGCCTCAGGCTATAGAAGCGCTTTCAAAAGGGCTTGAAAACGGAGAAAGCCTGCAGGTGCTGATGGGTGTTACGGGCTCGGGCAAAACCTACACCATGGCGAATGTAATTGAAAAGGTCCAGCGCCCGACACTCGTGATAGCGCACAACAAAACGCTGGCGGCACAGCTCTGTTCGGAGTTTAAAGAGCTGTTTCCGGACAGCGAAGTCGGCTACTTCGTAAGCTATTATGACTATTACCAGCCGGAAGCCTATATTGCATCATCGGATACTTATATTGAAAAAGTAGCAACCATAAACGATGAAATCGACAAGCTGCGCCACAGCGCGACATGCGCTCTCAACGAGCGCAGGGACGTTATCATTGTAGCATCCGTTTCATGTATCTATGCCCTCGGAGATCCGGAGGAGTATATGCGGCTCAGCATATCGCTCAGAAAAGGCATGCATATAGAACGCGATGAAGTAATGAAAAGGCTCGTGGATATCCAATATCAGCGCAATGATTTCGATACCGTTAGGGGAACGTTCAAAGCGAAAGGCGACGTTTTGGAGATTTTGCCGATGAATTGGTCGGAAAAGGCTCTTCGCGTCGACTTTTTCGGAGATGAGATTGAAAGGATAAGCGAAATCAACACGGTTACCGGCGAAATTATTGCGGACAGGTCGCACGTCGCCGTTTTTCCGGCATCTCATTACGCAACGAGCAGAGAAAAGCTGGATTCAGCCATAGAGGAAATCGAAAAAGACCTTTATTTGCGCGTGGAGGAACTTAAAGCGCAGAATAAGCTTTTGGAAGCTCAACGCCTCATGCAGCGTACGAACTACGATATAGAAATGATGCGCGAAATAGGTTACTGCCAGGGCATCGAGAACTATTCGCGCTACTTCGACGGCCGGGCGCCCGGGCAGCCTCCGTTTACGCTTATAGACTATTTCCCGAAAGATTACCTTATGATAATCGATGAATCGCACGTTACTATTCCGCAGATCCGCGCCATGTATAACGGCGATCTTTCGCGCAAACAGTCGCTTGTCGATTACGGATTCAGGATCCCGAGCGCTTTTGACAACCGCCCGCTGAAATTCGAGGAGTTCGAAAGGCGAATCAATCAATTGATTTGCGTTAGTGCGACTCCCGCAGAATACGAGTTGGGCCGATGCACCCGTCTCGTTGAGCAGATAATACGCCCGACGGGGCTCGTGGATCCCGAGGTTATCATACGACCTGCGCAAGGGCAGGTCGACGATTTGCTGAGCGAAATCAGGCGCGTCACAGAGCGGGGATACAGAACGCTCGTTACCACCCTTACAAAACGAATGGCCGAAGACCTGACGGAATACCTTGACGGCATGAACATAAGGGTTCGTTATATGCATTCGGATATTGAAACGATCGAACGCATGCAAATAATCCGTGACCTCCGCCTCGGCGAATTTGACGTATTGGTGGGAATAAACCTTTTAAGGGAAGGACTGGATCTTCCCGAGGTCGGACTCGTTGCGATACTTGACGCGGATAAAGAAGGGTTTTTGCGCTCGGAGCAATCTTTGATTCAAACTATCGGGAGAGCGGCGAGAAATGCGGACGGCAGAGTCATATTGTATGCCGACGGCATTACGAATTCAATGCAGCGCGCCGTCGGAGAAACGGAACGCCGCCGCAAAAAACAGACCGAATACAACATAATGCACGGCATAACGCCCGTCAGTATCAAAAAAGCCGTTCACGGAATATTGGAAATCAGCAGCAGCGCCTCCAGGAACAGGAATATGCTTTCTGATAAGGAACGGGAGGTACGGATAGAGATCATTCAGGAGCAGATGCGTCAGGCGGCGATGGAACTCGAGTTTGAGCTTGCAGCAAAACTGCGCGATGAATTGTATGAGCTGAAAGGGATATCTCCCGGAATAAAACAGCCTGCGCCCGGTGCAGTAGGCAGCAAAAAGAAATCAAGGGCGCGCACCAGGAAGTAACGACAGGAAGGCAACCGCATATATATGAAGGATTACATAGAAATAAAGGGCGCGAGAGAGCATAACCTCAAAAACATCGATTTAAAACTGCCGAGAAACAAGTTGATAGTATTAACGGGTCTTTCCGGGTCCGGAAAATCGTCGCTTGCGTTCGATACGATTTACGCCGAGGGTCAAAGAAGATACGTCGAGTCCCTCTCCGCTTACGCGAGGCAGTTCCTCGGCCAAATGGAAAAGCCGGATGTTGACTATATCGAAGGCCTGTCACCCGCAATTTCCATAGATCAAAAGAGCACAACCAGCAATCCGAGATCCACCGTCGGGACCGTTACGGAGATAAACGATTACCTCAGGCTGCTGTACGCGAGGATCGGCATTCCGCATTGTCCCGCCTGCGGCAAGCGAATAGAAAGGCAGAGCATAGATCAGGTCGTCGATCAGATAAAGGCTTTGGGCAGCGGAACGCGCATTCAGGTGATCGCTCCCGCTGTCAGGGCGCGCAAGGGCGAACATGCGAAAGTGCTTGAACAGATACGTAAAGAGGGATATGTCAGGGTCCGCATAGACGGGCAGAATTATGAAATAAACGAAGTGCCGCCGCTGAATAAAAAATATAAGCACACCATCGATGTTATTGTGGACAGGCTCGTTTTAAAAAACGGCATCGACGGCCGTCTGAGCGATTCTTTGGAAACCGCGTTTGCGTTCGGGCAGGGTTTGGTCAAGGTTGACGTAATCGGCGGCAACGAAATGATTTTTTCGCAAAATTACGCATGTCCGGATTGCGGCATAAGCATCGAGGAATTGACCCCCCGGATGTTCTCGTTTAACAGCCCTTTCGGGGCTTGCCCCGCCTGCACGGGACTCGGCGTCATGCTGAAGGTGGATCCCGCGCTTGTGATACCTAACCCCAAACTGTCGCTCAACAAGGGTGCCGTCAGCGTTTCCGGCTGGCAAAGCTCTGTTACCAACAGCATAGCCGGCATGTATTTTAAGGCAATGTCGGAGTACTACGGGTTTTCACTGGATACGCCGGTTGAAAACCTTTCTCCGGACATACTGGACAAGATCCTCTACGGTACGGGGAAAGACAAGCTCCATATTTCATATGAGAAAGAATTCGGTTCGGGTTCATTTGACGCAAGCTTCGAGGGGATCATCAATAACCTTGAACGAAGGTATAAAGAAACTCATTCCGACGCAATGAAGCAGGAAATCGAATCCTTTATGTCCAACATTCCCTGTCCCGAATGCAAATCCAAAAGGCTTAAACCTGAAAGCCTGGCAGTGACTGTCGGAGGAAAATCGATTTTCGAAGTCAGCGAAATGACTATCCTTGAATTGAAGGACTTTCTGTCAAATATCGAATTATCACAGACAGAGAGCATGATAGCGTCCCAGATATTCAAGGAAATCAACGCAAGGCTCGGTTTTCTGATAGATGTGGGGCTTGACTATCTTACGTTGTCAAGAGCGGCGTCAACGCTTTCGGGAGGGGAGGCACAGAGGATAAGGCTGGCAACTCAAATAGGCTCAGGACTTGTCGGGGTACTTTATATACTGGACGAGCCCAGTATCGGCCTGCACCAAAGGGACAACGCAAAACTTATCAGCACCTTGAAGGGCATGCGCGACAACGGAAACACGCTGATAGTGGTCGAGCATGATGAGGAGACCATCCGTTCCGCCGATCACATTGTGGATATAGGGCCGGGAGCGGGTGAACACGGCGGATATCTTGTATCTCAGGGAACATTGAACGATATCGTCGCGTGCAAACAATCGATTACCGGGCAGTACCTTTCGGGAATGCGCTCAATTGAGATCCCCCGGGCAAGGAGGTCGCTTAACGACAAGTGGCTTCGCATAAGGGGGGCGCGCGCGAATAACCTGAAAAACATCGATATAGATGTTCCGCTCGGCGTATTTACCTGCGTCACCGGCGTTTCCGGGTCCGGAAAATCAAGCCTTGTAAATGAAATTGTTAAAAAGCATCTTTTAAAGGAACTGAACCGAGCGAAGACTAAACCCGGTGATTTTGATTCCATGAGCGGGCTCGAATATCTCGACAAAATCATCGACATCAATCAATCGCCTATCGGACGCACGCCGAGAAGCAATCCTGCCACTTATACCGGATTATTTGATTTGATAAGGCAAGTATATGCTATGACGCCGGATGCAAAAATGCGCGGTTATAATAACGGCAGATTCAGCTTTAACGTCAAGGGCGGCCGCTGTGAGGCCTGCAAAGGCGACGGGATCATCAAGATCGAAATGCATTTTTTGCCCGACATCTATGTTCCCTGCGAGATTTGCAAAGGAAAGAGATATAACAGGGAAACTCTTGAAGTCAAGTATAAAGGCAAAAACGTTTCGGATGTTTTAGACATGACTGTGGAAGAGGCTTTGGGATTCTTCAGCCACCTGCCGAGACTGGCCAATAAACTTCAGACGCTTTCGGACGTGGGACTCGGTTATATAAGATTGGGACAACCTTCGACCACGCTTTCCGGAGGGGAAGCTCAGCGAATAAAACTGGCTGCCGAGCTGTCCAGAAAAGACACGGGGAAAACGCTGTATGTTTTGGACGAACCCACGACAGGACTTCACGTTGCCGATGTGGAGAAGCTGTTGAATATCCTGCAGAGGTTATGCGAGGGCGGAAGCAGCGTGCTCGTTATCGAGCACAATCTCGACGTAATCAAAACGGCTGATTACATCATAGATTTGGGTCCCGAAGGAGGAGACAGGGGAGGAACCTTATTGGCGTCAGGCACTCCCGAGGAAGTTGCATGCACTGAACGAAGTTATACGGGAATGTACCTGAGGAAAATCCTTAATAATAAATAATCGAGGAGCCTGAAATGGAATTTTTGATGGAACGGTGGTACATGGCCGCGGGACAAAGATTTTCTGTCCGCAAATACAGCGATTCTCCGTCCGGCGAGGATATAAGGTCCCTCCTTAAAACCGCTAAAATGTTGGAAGTATCCAACATGCGCGTAGCTATCGGCTTTTGCGAGAGGATTTTTTCTTCTTTGTTTATGGGTCTCGGGAGGATAAAGGGAACCGACTGTTTTGCCGCTTTCATCGGAAAGGATACGGAGCCTGCGGCAGTCGGATATCTAGGCGAAGCCTTCATATTGGAATGCACCGCTTTGGGACTCGGAACATGTTGGCTCGGAGCATTTCATAAGGGCAAGGTTGCAAAAGTCGTCAAAACGGAGAAAGGCGAGGAAATAGCCTGTATAACCGCCGTCGGCGTCGCGGCCGAGCCGTATGCGGCGCGCCCGAGGAAATCTCTCCAGACTTTGACAGGCTTAAACAATAAGCAGCTGACAGAACTCCCCGAATGGCAGTTGAGAGCTCTTGAATGCGCAAGGCTCGCTCCGTCGGCCGTAAACGCGCAGCCTTATGAATTTATCGTGGAAGACGGTTCGATAGGCATAAGAAGAATATCTCCTAATTTTGGCTATGGTGAGGTGGATTGCGGCATCGCGATGCTCCATATCGAACTTGGAGCCGCCCATGCCGGAGTATCCGGCAAATGGGATAAAAAGGATGACTATGCAATATTTGTCCCCATTGCCTATGACCGGTAATTCATAAGAAAAAGCTTGAACGCGCATATTGCGGGATTTATAATATACCTATCTAAGATTTAGCAGGGGGCATTATGAAACAAGGCAAGATTTCAGAAGCCGTTATTAGACGTCTTCCCCGGTATTATCGGCATCTTATCACGTTGAACGAACAGGGAGTAGAGCGAATATCTTCAGGCGAATTGGCGAACATCATGAACCTCAACGCTTCACAGATAAGACAGGATTTTAATAATTTCGACAGTTTCGGTCAGCAAGGATATGGCTATCAAGTCAAAAATCTCATCAAAGAGCTTGGCAAAATACTTGCTTTAAACAAGACTTATAAAATGATTATAATCGGAGCCGGGAATATCGGCCGCGCTCTGACATTTTATGACGGTTTCAGAAACAGCGGTTTTGAGGTATGCGCCCTTTTTGACAACGATCCGAGTCTTGTGGGATGCATGTACCGGGATGTACCGGTTTACCACGTTGACCTTTTGGAGGAGTATATAGCGAAAAACAATATTACGATAGGTATTTATGCCGCTCACAGCAGTTTCGCGCAAGATTTGAGCGAGAAGATGATAAAGGCCGGCGTCAAAGCGATATGGAATTTCGCTCCCGTCGATATCAATTCAAGCGTTCCGGTGGAAAACGTGCATCTGGTTGACAGCCTTTACGTACTCTCTTATAAACTGAACAATCAAAGCGGCGCCTGAGCAATCGTTTAGCTGAATATTGTATTCCGTTTTTAAATAACGTCATTTTAAAAAAGAAACATATTGACGCGCAATATGTTTCTTTTTTTATTGCTTCCGTCCCGGTGTGAGTTCCGCTTGCGGCGATTTTAAAAAGGCCGATCGGGTTAGAACCTGTTATTTGTGTTGTTTTATTGACAGATCAGCATAAACTGATTGTAAAGGGGGACGCGTTTATGGATTGCATGACGTTTTGTGAACTTCGACGCAAAGAGGTTATCAATATATGTGACGGCGCAAGATTGGGATGCATATGCGATTTGGAAATCGATGCATGCGACGGTAAAATAATAGCCATTATAGTGCCGGGACCGCCGAAGCTGTGGGGCATATTGCGCAGCGATGAGGAATTTGTGATACCTTTCTGCAAAATACATAAAATTGGGGATGACGTCATTCTGGTCGACATCGCTCCTTAGTATTGGCTTTCCTTCATACATATATGGTATAATAACGATACCATATATGTTGTAGGGGAGGGCTTGCTATGAAATGCCGGTATTGTCTGAGCTGTGACAGTAAGGTCGTCGATTCAAGACCGACGGAAGACGGCGCCGCCATTCGCCGCAGGAGGGAATGCATCAATTGCGGCAAGCGCTTCACCACTTATGAAAAAATCGAAGAAATTTCTATAATGGTGGTTAAAAAGGACGGACGGAGAGAACCTTTCGACAGCGCGAAGATTCTGGCCGGAGTAAGAAAAGCGTGTGAAAAGAGGCCGATCTCTTCTTCGCAGCAGGAAAAACTGGTCGAGGATGTCGTGAGGGAGGTGTTCAATTCGCTCGATCAGGAAGTAACCAGCGTTGAGATAGGAGAACTCGTTATGAAGGGGCTTAAAGTGCTCGATGAGGTCGCTTATGTAAGATTCGCATCGGTATACAGGCAGTTTAAAGATATCAACACATTCATGGAAGAACTGAAGCTGATGCTTAATGATAAGTAGGAGTTGCGTTTGAATATCGGGGGCAGGCCAAACTTTAAGGAAGGTTACGAATACAGCGTCCGGAACGGAATAGGATCGTTTACAGCAAGCTCTCTAAACGAGCTTCCGGGAGTCGAACACGGGTTCTCGGCACGCAGCGGCGGAGTCAGCTCTGCTCCGTATGATTCTCTCAATCTCGGCTGGGGACGCGATGAGCCCAGGGAAAACATCAAAGAGAATTATAAAAGGTTTTGCAAGGCGTTCGGAATAGAATACGAAAGCATGGTGCTTGTCAATTATGAGCACGGCACAAACGTTGTGAGCGTGACGCTTTCCGACAGGGAAAGAGGTTTCGGAAAGCCGCCTTTAGAGCACTGCGACGCTATTATAACCAATCAAAGAAACATCACGCTGATCACTTCTCATGCCGACTGCATGCCGGTATATCTATATGACCCGAATCGTAACGCAATAGGACTTGCCCATGCCGGTTGGAAGGGCACTTTGGGCAGGATAGGCCAAAAGATGGCTGAAAAGATGGTGAATGAGTTCGGCTGCGACACCAATGATATGTTCGCCGTTATAGGACCCTGTATTTGCGTCGATTGTTTCGAAGTGGACGATGCTTTGGGAATTCGGTTTGCCGAAGAGTTCCCGTCGGTTGAACTGTGCTACAGAACTGTGCCCGGGAAAATGCAGCTTGATCTTGAGCTCGCGGCGGCTGCCCAATTAATGGACGCAGGGATTCCTGCGGAACGGATTACTTTGATGCATGCTTGCACATTTGAACTGAAAGACAAGCTGTTTTCTCACAGAAGGGATAACGGGCGGACCGGAGCGATGGCCG
The DNA here is from genome assembly GCA_002070205.1 of Firmicutes bacterium ADurb.Bin182. GTDB lineage: Bacteria > Bacillota > Clostridia > Christensenellales > CAG-138 > MWCU01. The sequence goes on from MWCU01000035.1 coordinate 165,533, forward strand.
CTTTTATTAAGCTAAACTGACGGATTTCCATTAAATATCACGAAGGTAATTCTGTTTCGCAGGGAAAGCTAATTGCATTGAAACGGAGAGTGTGAATATGCAATTTGCAGTTGCCCTTTTGATTTGTGTGATAATCCTGTCAATGACCGACGTTCTGGAAGGTCCTTTGAGATTTCTGTCCGTTAATAAATGGGTATTATCCGCCGCTTGCGCCATCCTCATTGCCGCCAACGCGTTTCCCGTCCGGCTGTTCGCTGAATTCATATTAAATCCGGCGGCTTTGATAGCAGTAATAATGCTGGCTTCTCTGTCAGCTTTCTCGGGATTTTTGATTACGCTTGCGGGTGTGCTTTGCGCAATACTTTCCGGCATAATAATTTCTTTTATCGACAGATCTTCAATGGATATAATAAAGGGTTTGTGGATTTTTATCGTCGTTATTTTTCCTCTTGTATCTTTTAGCCGGCTGCCCTATATCGTTATGCTGTGCGGCGCTTTGATCCCGCTTTTCACGGATATTGCGGATGCCGCGCACGAGCTGGCAACATGCGGGTATACAATAGTGCAGCTTGGAACAAGCCTTTCGTTTGACGCTCTCGTTACAATTGTTATTTTAAGCGCCGGAATTTCGTACACTGCCCATCTTATAGATACCAGGCAGCGCAGAATCGAATAGCAGGCAATGTCGTCGGTTTGATTTGTGAAAGGCCTTTTCGCATGATATAATACTTATCGGTCACGCAGGCTGAAAGGATCGACGAATGAAGCATAAAGTTGTCGGCATCGAAAAGGATTCGATCGCTGAGGAAATCGGAGTGAAGCCGGGTTTTAAGCTCTTAACCGTAAACGGCGAAGAAATTTTCGATGTCGTTGATTATGAGCAGTTGACGACAAGAGAAAACCTTGTTATGACTTTCCTGACCCGGGAAGGCAAGCCGTTTGAAGCGGAGATAGAAAAAGAATTATATGAACCTGTCGGGCTGCTGTTTGAAAGCGGCTTGATGAGCAGCGTTAAAAACTGCAAAAATCATTGCATTTTCTGCTTTATAGATCAAATGCCGAAAACTTCGAGATCGTCTTTACTGGTAAAGGATGACGATTGGCGCCTTTCGCTTTTTATGGGAAATTACGTGACGCTCACCAACGTAAGCGAAGCCGAGTTTCAAAGAATTCTCAAGCGAAGAGTCAGCCCTCTTTTCATTTCCGTCCATGCTACGGACCCTGAAATCCGTTATCGGATGATGAGGAATCCGTCCGCAAAGAACATAATGACAAGGCTTAAAGAGATCTCGAATGCGGGCCTCAGGTTTCACAGCCAGATCGTTTTATGTCCCGGCATCAACGACGGCGATGTGCTCAAACAAACCCTTGCCGATTTGCTGTCATTATATCCTGCCTCTCAGTCGGCCGCGGTTGTTCCCGTCGGGCTTACTAGACATCGCGAAGGCCTTGCTGAACTTACCGTGCCCGATTCTGAGCAGGCTGACGAAACAATAGACATCGTCGAAGAAATCCAACGCCTGTCGCTGAAAAAACACGGGACCGCTTTTGTGTTTGCCTCTGATGAGTTCTACATCCTTGCAAAAAGAGATCTGCCGTTATATGGCGTTTATGAAGAATTCCCCCAATTGGAAAACGGCGTCGGCCTGCTGCGTAAATTCGAACATGAATTCATTGAAGAGTTGAAGGACCGCAAGCCCGTATCAAAGCTTCATCGCTTGGACGGAGCGACGGGAGTCGCCGCGTTTCCGTTTTTGCAAAAACTTTTTGACAGACTGAAACCGTACGGTATAAGCGTCGACCTGCATCCAGTTATAAATGAGTATTTCGGCGAACGAGTTACCGTCGCGGGGCTTATAACCGCTTCCGATATGGCAAAGCAGCTTAAAAGCAAGCTGACAGGGCATAAACTAATTATCCCGTGGAATATGATGAGGGAAAACGAACCGGTTTTTCTGGATAACATCAGGCTTGATGAATTGAAAAATATGCTTCAAACGGATATAATCCCTATGTGTCCGTATGACGGAGGAAAATTTATCGAATCACTTTTTGCGATGTCGGACGAGAGGTACGAGAATGAGTAAGCCGTTGGTCGCTTTGGTCGGAAGGCCCAATGTCGGAAAATCGACTTTTTTTAACCGAATAATCGGCAAACGCATAGCGATCGTCGAGGACACCCCCGGCGTTACAAGGGACCGCATATACGGCGACGCGCAATGGCTTACGCATTCGTTTACTCTTATAGATACGGGCGGAATAGAACCTTCCAACGAAGATATCATCAGCGTTCAAATGCGAAGGCAGGCTGAGCTCGCTATAGAAACCTGCGACGTTATAGTATTCCTTGTTGACGGCAGGGAAGGCATAACTTCGGTGGATGCTGATGTTGCGGCTATGCTCCGAAAAAGCAAAAAACCCATTGTGCTCGCTGTCAATAAAGTCGACTATAAGGAACTTGAAAACTCGGTATATGATTTTTATTCTTTAGGCATAGGCGAACCCATATCCATATCCGCGGAACAGGGATTGGGGCTTGGTGACCTTTTGGATGCAATCACGGCAAACTTTAAAGAACAGGCGGAAGATGAGGATGAAGACGTTATAAGCATTGCGGTTGCAGGCAAACCCAATGTTGGAAAATCCAGTTTGGTCAATGCGCTTCTGGGGCAGGAGAGAACCATTGTGAGCGACATCCCGGGTACGACAAGGGACGCTGTCGACTCTCCGTTCGAATATAACGGGGAAAAGTATAATTTGATAGATACCGCGGGCATCAGAAGGAAAAGGTCCATAGAGGATGAAAGCATAGAGAGATACAGCGTAATAAGATCGCTCGGAGCGATACGAAGGGCCGATGTCGTTCTCATCGTGATCGACGCCGAACAGGGCATGAGCGAGCAGGATGTCCGTATCGCCGGATATGCTCATGAGGAAGGCAAGGTGTCCGTTCTTGTTGTAAATAAATGGGATCTCATCGAGAAAGACACATATACGATGGATAAATTTAAAAAGACGCTGACTTCAAGCCTGGCGTTTATGAGTTATGTTCCCATGCTGTTTATTTCCGCAAAAACGGGACAGCGCATAAATAAAATCATGGAAACCGTCAATATGGCTTTTGCTCAGTACTGCTTCCGGATATCAACCGGCACCGTCAACGACATTATATCGGAGGCCGTGATGGCGGCGGAACCCCCTTCGGATAAGGGAAGAAGGCTGAAGATTTTCTATGCGACTCAGGTATCCGTAAAGCCGCCGACTTTCGTTTTGTTTGTAAACGATCCCGAAATTATGCATTTTTCATATAAACGCTACCTTGAGAATTATTTAAGAAAAACGCTCGAGCTTAATGCTACACCCGTCAGGATGATAATAAGAAAGAGAAATAAAGAAGGCGTTTGACCTGAAAGGAATACGGAATGGTTTTAAAATTGGCGCTTTGCGCATTAACAGGATACATATTGGGCAACTTCCAGACTTCCGTGCTTATCAGCCGGCTCGTATATAAGGACGACGTAAGGCATAAAGGAAGCGGCAATGCCGGCACTACGAATATGCTGAGAGTTTTCGGCATCAAACCGGGCGCTTTTACGTTTATCGGAGACCTTTTGAAAGGTATTGCCGCGGTATTGGCGGGCCAAATGATCGGCGCGGAATGGGGAGGATATATATGCGGTCTGTTTGCCGTATTGGGGCATGATTATCCCGCTTTCTTCGGGTTTCGCGGAGGGAAAGGCGTTGCGACGACGCTGGGCATTGCATTCGTCGTATCTCCCTTGTTTGCTTCGATAACATCCGTTATCGGGTTCATACTAATATTTTTTACTCAAATGGTTTCATTGGGCTCTTTAATAGGCATGACCGTTTTCTTTATACTTGCCGTTATATTTACATACAGCAATATTTACTTTGTCGTGTTTGCCTCGGTGCTTTGGCTTTTGATAATGCTCAGGCACAAAGATAATATCATTCGGATAGTACGCGGCGAGGAAAGCAAGCTGTTCAAAAGGAAATCCAAAATGGACATATAACGAAAGCATTTGGGAAAAGGCATTGCATCGCAATGTCTTTTGAGACTGTTAAAAAGCTATTCAGGGATTATTAAGGGGCTGGCGGAAATCTTTGATTTCCGCGGGACCCCTTAATTTTCAGATGGCCGTGACGAATGTAATCCGTAGAGCAGCATGGTCGACTGATACGTTCCGTCATCAGCGGCATGTACGGTGAAACGGATGAAATCCGTATGGATTTTGTACTTTGCACGCTTTGTCGCCCGAAAATCTTTGATTTTAGGCAGTCAAAAATCTTGTTTTTGACGACGTGTAGAACTCGAAGAAGTCTATACAGACTTCTTCGACACGCTGTAAAGGCATTGCATCGCAATGTCTTTTTTATATGCAATTGCATGTTTTTTTGAGAGTGGACATATATATTTAATGTTATTAAACGTCTGCCTTCAGCTATATTAAAGGAGGAGTACCGATGGATAGGCTGGAATTATACCGCGACATCGCCGAAAGAACTCAGGGAGATATATATATCGGTGTGGTGGGCCCCGTTAGAACCGGAAAATCGACATTCATTAAGCGCTTTATGGACTTGCTCGCGCTGCCCGCTATTGAAAACGAATATATAAGGCAGCGCGTTATAGACGAACTGCCGCAGGCAGGTGCGGGCAAAACCATAATGACTACCCAGCCGAAATTTGTTCCGAATGAAGCCGTGCAGATCGAGCTTGACGAAAACACAATTTTCCGGCTACGCATGGTGGATTGCGTGGGATATATGGTTCCGGGCGCAATGGGTTATATCGAAAACGAGGTTCCCCGCATGGTACGAACCCCCTGGTTCGATTATGACATTCCGTTTGAAGAAGCCGCCGAGATCGGAACACGAAAGGTCATTACGGATCATTCCACCATCGGTATCGTGATGACGACTGACGGAAGCATAACGCAAATTCCGCGCTCTTCTTATATCACCGCTGAGGAGCGCGTGATTTCGGAATTAAAGGAGTGCGGAAAGCCGTTTCTGATCGTTTTAAACAGCACGAATCCGAGATCCGAGGACGCCGTAAAGTTGCAGCAGGCTATGGAAGCTAAATACAATACGGCTGTAATCCTGATGGACGTAATGAACATGTCGCAGGATGAAGTAACCGGCTTGCTGGAGCAGGCCCTGATGGAATTCCCGATAAGAATGATCCACATTTCCATACCCGACTGGATGCAGGTTTTAAGGCAGGATCATTGGCTGATACAAAAACTGATCCGCCCCTTGTCGGAAGGGTTGAACGAAGTCGGTAAAATGCGGGATTACGAAATACTGACCAACGGCTTAAGCAATATAGAAAACTTTGAGGAACCCGGCGTTGACGCGGTCGAGTTCGGCACCGGAAACATAAACATAAGCATGAAACCGAATGCCAGCTTGTTTTACTCGATACTCAGCGAGGAATGCGGCTGCGAAGTCAAGGATGATTTTCAGCTGTTTGCAGCTATGAAAGACTTTGTTGCCGCGAAGAAGGAATACGATAAACTCTCCGATGCATTGTATAACGTCCATAACGTCGGTTACGGAATAGTGTCGCCCGCGATGGATGAAATGGAACTTGATGTGCCTCAAATCGTTCAGCACGGGAGCCGTTTCGGAGTCAGGCTCAGGGCAAGGGCATCCGGAATCCATATGATCAGAGTGGATTTCGACTCGGAAATATCTCCTTTGATCGGGACCGAGGAGCAATCGGAGGAACTGGTTGATTACCTTGTGAATACATTTGAAAATGAACCCGATAAAATATGGCAGACTAATATATTCGGGAAACCGTTGTATGATCTGGTGCGAGACGGAATGAAGAATAAAGTCAGCAGGATGCCCGAAGAAGTGCAGCAAAAAATCCAGGAAACTCTGCAGCGGATAGTAAATGAAGGCTGCAACGGCTTGATTTGCATCATGCTATAAAGCAGAACAACAGGCAGCCGCCTGCTGCTCAATGTTCCGCGCATCGCGGGTTTCATAACGCACGGGGGGAACTCATATTTTTGTCCCTCGTGCTGATTTTTTTTGCAGCGGTAAATTCGTACGCCTTTTTTTCATTTACAAATCAATAAATTCTGTTATTATCAGGATAAACAGTTAATAACAGAGCGGTAAAACAGCCATATGGGATTTCATTCAATGAGGGGATCGGGACACGATGAGCGAGGGTTTTAGAAATAAAATAGACTTGATGGTCAGCAATCACAGGCTGCTTAAAAAGCTTGTTTGGGCGAACGGTTACGACCGATATTTTATAGCCATGTACTTTGCTCAAAGGGAATCGGAACCCGATATCCTGCGAATAAAGGAAATCAACCGATACACGAAAAAAAACACCGGTATATTCTCAGCTTTCAGGGCGGAATCAATGTATTTCGTTTCGGCTCTTTTATCAACCGAGCACGACTATTTTTCAAGGTTCCAGCAAATGCTGGATGCATACAAAATGCTGCGCGAAGCCGGATTTCGCACAAGCAGTTATCTTACGGCAGCGGCCTATGTGATTGCGTCAAGCAGCAGCGGTTCCGAATACGCTCAAGCAGTAAATAATATGCGCCGTTTATTTGACGATTTGAAGGCTGCGCACCCGTTGATAACGGGTTATGAAATATACGCATTGATCGCTGTTATTGCTGTTTCAAGTTCCGATATGAGCCTTGTCTCCGGCCGGATAGAATATTTGTTGGAAAAACTTAAAGCAGGCTTAAGCGTGTCCGGAAAACGCAGGATACTGCTGTCCGTTTGCGGCCTTTTGGCGCTTTCGCAAGAGGATCCGGATTTGATTTCAATAAAATTTCTCGATGCGGCAAAGCTTGTGCGTGCTCAAAAAGTGCGCCTCGAGTTCGGAAGTTGTTTAACGCTTGCGTCCATTTGCTTATTGAGAAACAACGCAGGTGAGGATATTGCTCAGATAATCGAAAATGAAAAGTACTTGAAGAACTTTAGAGGGTTCGGCATTTTTCCATTGGGAAGGGAACTGCGTTTTTCGCTCCTCGGCAATTTGCTGCTTTCTGAGACAAACAAACCCGGAATTGTGTCGACAGCCGGGGCCGCAACACATTTGATTGGACTGATAGCGGCGCAGCAAGCGGCAACGATCGCCGCCTCAGCGGCCGCGGCTGCGGTTTCGTCCTCGTCTCATTGAACAATAAGTTCAGTTGGACCATAAAAGGAACGCTTCCTTTAATATGAGATACTGCTCTGTATCGCATCTGCCCGGGCGGACAGATATGTTCTGCAGGGAAAACAATTTACAAAAGCACGGAGAAAAACATGGAAGTATTCAAATACGGTGAAGCGGAAACAGATTATCTGAAAAAACGGGATAAGAAACTGGCTGCGGCCATCGAGCGGATCGGCAAAATCGAGCGGAAGGTCATGCCCGATATATTTTGCGCGCTTGTAAGCAGCATAGTCAGCCAGCAAATATCCAATAAAGCGGCCGCAACGGTTTGGAACAGATTGTTTCAGCTTTCGGGCGGTATGACTGCCGAAAACATTAACGGCTTAAGCACCGAAAGCATACAAAAATGCGGAATGAGCATGCGAAAAGCGGATTATATAAAAGGTATAGCTTCAGCCGTTGCCCGCGGAGAATTGGACCTGAACAGACTCACGCAATTACCCGATGACGAGATAATCGATGTACTTACCAAACTAAAAGGTATCGGCGTCTGGACTGCCGAGATGCTTTTGATTTTTTCGTTGCAGCGCCCGAACGTATTGAGCTTTGACGACCTTGGCATAAAGCGCGGCTTATGCATTTTACACGGTCATAAAAGCAAAAGCATTGACAGGATTACATTTAATAAATACAAAGACAGATATTCTCCGTATTGTTCGGTTGCGTCTTTGTATCTTTGGGCGGTCAGCTCTGAGTGAGCAAAGCCTCGGACAACCGTATGGAAAAAACAGACAATGTGGAGGAATGCGCCAAACTTATGGAAACCGTGTTTTATAATATTATTGACCGCGTAAAAGCATTGCGGGAAGTTCGGTCGATCGGCGTAAGCGGCGGTAATATCTTCTTGCCCAAACCGGGTGAGGGGGACGTCGATGTCTTTATATATTGCAGCGATATACCGCCCTCCGAATCAAGGCAGGATGTTATTACCAAAACAAGCAAAACCTCAGGATACAGGACAGACGTTTTCAAAGGCGGGTTTTGGGGAACAGGAGACCTTGTGATCATAAGCGGCGTCGAAATCTGGCTGATGTATTTTATTGAAGAAGAAACATCTGCGTTCATCGATTCCGTCCTGAACGGAGACTATCCGGACAGGCTTGAAAATTATTTTTATCCTGTCGGCCGCTGCGCTATGCTTAAAGATATCCGCATCTTGTATGATAAAAATGATTTTTTAAGCTCGATGAAACAAAAACTGAGTTTATATCCCGGCTCCCTTGCTGTAAAAATGACGCGGCATCATATGACCGCTCTTGAAGACACAGAGGATCTTATTCGCGCCGTTGAAAGAAAAGACGTTCTTTTTTATCATTTCGCCTTGGATATTGCGCTGGATCATTTTCTGCAGGCGCTGTTTTCAATAAACAAGATCTATTTCCCAAGCAGAAAAAGATCCCTTTCCTATATTGCCGGCTTTGCGTTGAAGCCGGACATGTGCGAACAAAGATTATCTCAGGTTACAGCCATGGGCGGTCATGCCGAAGGGTTAAAGGACTCATATGAGATTTGGAGAAAACTTACGGATGAACTTAAAAACCTTACCGAACGTCTCTATTGATTGATCCTAAAGAATGACCGGCGTGTTGATCGGCTGCAACAGCGAACCGGAATATGATCTGGTAGCCATACGCATTTTATTTGGCGACATAAAGCTGTATATCCTTATCTTTAAGCACTCTATCCCTGTAAGCGAAAAAAAGAGAGAAAGTCTGATTTTATCGGACTTTCTCTGCTTTTTAATGGTCTGGGTGAGAAGATTTGAACTTCCGGCCTCTTGAACCCCATTCAAGCACGCTACCAAACTGCGCCACACCCAGATAGTTAAAAACCCTGTTTATTATAAATGGCACGAAAGTAATATTAGCATCATAAGAGTTTTTTGTCAAGGTTTTTAACGGCAGTGACAGCGTGACGTTTTCTATATATTCTTTTCTAATGGACTTTGTAAAAATTAACTATTGACAAAGCGGTTAATTAATTTTATTATTTATATACCCAACGGGGGTATAGTATATGAAGAAATTGAGATGTACGTAAAGAACCGATATTATATAAGATCAGTGTAACCATTATACAAAAACCTCTCGTTAAGCAGAAACTTAATATTAATCTGTTTGACGGGAATGAATGTTTAGAAGAACAAGTTCGCGGATAAAGGGAATGATAGAGAATGATATCTATTATGACGACATCCTCATCGGAAATCCTCGGTTCGCCGGCACCGGATTTTGCAGGCTGATTAGTGCCGGAAAATATAAATGAATGATGTTCAAACACATAGAAAGGGTAAAAGACCTCATGAACAAAGAGACATTAAAAATAAGCGGCATGACATGCGCGGCATGCGCTCAAAGAATAGAGAAAGCAGTCGGTAAAATCGACGGCGTAGCAAGTGCGTCCGTTAATTTCGCCACAGAGAAATTATCCGTTGAATTTGACGATCAGAAGGTTTCAAAGGACAGGTTCCGCGAGACTATTGAGAAAATCGGTTACGGAATACAGGAAGAAACCGTTAAAAGAAACGTAACTATTCCCATTGGCGGAATGACATGCGCCGCATGCGCTCAAAGAATCGAAAAAGCTCTAGGCAAAACGGAAGGCGTATCGCGCGTTTCCGTAAACTTTGCGACGGAGAAAGCGACGGTTGAATATGACCCGCAGCGTACAAAGCTTTCCGCTCTCAAAAGCACTATAGAAAAGGCCGGATATAAAGCGCTGGAAATCGAGAAAAAAGCAGCGGTCGACGAAGATAAGATACGTAAGCAAAAAGAAATCAAAACACTTTGGACCAAGTTCATCGTATCCGCCGTTTTCGGCATCCCGCTTCTTTACCTTGCGATGGGTTCCATGATCTGGTGGCTGCCGTTTCCCATCCCGGCATTTCTTGAACCGATGCAGTACCCCCTGACTTACGCTATCGTTCAGATACTGCTGACACTTCCGATCGTTATAGCCGGACATAAATTTTATTCTGTCGGTTTCAAAGCGTTGATTCAAAGAAGTCCGAATATGGATTCATTGATTGCGATCGGTACGTCCGCAGCTATCGTTTACAGCCTTTACTCGGTATACCAGATCAGTATCGGGAACTTCGGAGCCGTAGAAGGACTGTATTTCGAAACAGCCGGAGTCATCATAACGCTGATATTGCTTGGCAAGTCTTTGGAGGCTGTTTCAAAAAGCAAAACGTCGGATGCTATTAAAAAGCTGATGGGACTTGCGCCGAAAACTGCGATCGTAATCCAGGACGGAAAAGAGATCGAACTCCCAATAGACGAAGTAGAGATCGGCGATGTGATCGTTGTGAAACCCGGTGAAAAAATACCGGTCGACGGCGAAGTACTCGAAGGAAATACATCGATCGATGAATCAATGCTGACAGGCGAAAGCATGCCGATCGATAAAAAGGCCGGTGATAAGGTTTACGCTGCAAGCATCAACAAAAACGGATCGATCCGGTTCAAAGCGACAAAAGTAGGCGGAGATACGGCCCTTGCCCAAATCATTAAACTGGTCGAAGACGCGCAGGGTTCCAAAGCGCCCATCGCTCAGATGGCCGATATCGTTTCAGGGTATTTTGTACCGATCGTATGCGCGATCGCCGTGATCGCGTTCATCGCGTGGATGATCGGAGGCCAGACTCTGATATTCAGCCTGACGATTTTCATTGCCGTATTGGTCATCGCATGCCCTTGCGCGCTGGGTCTTGCCACGCCGACTGCCATAATGGTCGGTACGGGAAAAGGCGCGGAATACGGAATTTTGATAAAGGGCGGGGAAGCCTTGGAGACTGCGCATAAAATCAATACGATCGTATTCGATAAGACCGGCACCATCACGGAAGGCAAACCCGAGGTAACGGATATCATCACAGCGGAAGGCATTACCGAGGAAAGGCTTCTTCAAATCGCGGCTTCCGCGGAAAAAGGTTCGGAGCATCCTTTGGGAGAGGCTATCGTTCGGGGAGCGGAAAAAGCGAATTTACAAATGCTGAAACCGGATAAATTTGAGGCGATACCGGGTCACGGTATCGAGGTCGAGATAAACGGGTCCCACACGCTGATAGGAAACCGGAAGCTTATGGATTTACGAAATATCTCGATGCAGGAGCTTGAAAAGGAATCCGACCGGCTTGCCGGCGAAGGAAAAACCCCGATGTATATCGCGATAGATAATAGACTGTCCGGCATAATCGCGGTGGCGGACGTCGTAAAGGAAAGCAGCGCAAAAGCCATCAAAAAGCTTCAATCGATGGGCATCGAGGTCGCGATGATCACGGGTGATAACCGCAAAACCGCGGAAGCTATCGCAAAACAGGTCGGTATCACCAAAGTGCTTGCCGAGGTGCTCCCGCAGGATAAATCCAACGAGGTCAAAAAACTTCAGGCCGAGGGCAAAAAGGTATCCATGGTGGGCGACGGTATAAACGATGCTCCCGCGCTTGCTCAGGCGGATATCGGCATCGCGATAGGTTCAGGGACTGACGTCGCCATGGAATCAGCGGATATCGTGCTTATGAGAAGCGACCTTATGGACGTTCCGACGGCTATCCAGCTTTCAAGAAGCACTATCAGGAACATCAAGCAGAACCTGTTCTGGGCATTTGGGTACAATGTACTCGGGATCCCGATCGCAGCCGGCGTGTTGTATCTTTTCGGCGGCCCGCTGCTCAACCCGATATTTGCCGCTGCAGCCATGTCCATGAGCTCGGTCTCGGTTCTTACGAACGCGCTGCGGCTGAAAAGGTTCAAGCCCTATCATGCTTGAAAAACAAACACAAAGGAGGACGGCTATGAAAAAGCAGACCGCAAAAGTTGTTAAAATTATTGATGCGAATTTCGCAGAAGTGGAAGTGAGAGTCGCTCCTCTTGAAGTGCACGATTGCTGCGGCGGGCAGCAGAAGCCATCCTTCATCCATATGAGAGCGCGCAACGATGCGGATGCCGCATTGGGGGATGTGGTAACGGTAGAAAGCGACCGGGATATAAGTTTGGGATTTATTGTGCTGGTATTTGCCGTCATGTTTATTTTACTGATTGCGGGCTACATGCTATGGGAGCCGTGGGGCGGATTCCTTCCCCTGATCGTTATACCGGTAATATGGCAGATCGGAAAGCATAGGGCAAAATCCGATACGGTACGAATCATTGCTAAATCAGACAATAAAACAGGAGAAAAATCATGAAAAAGAAAATTATGCTTATTGCGCTCGCTATAACGGCGATTCCGATACTTGCGGCATGCAGGCAAACGGATATTATTGGAAACACTTCCATCAAGTCGTTTGAAGCGGTAATACAGGCGGGAGGCGGCAGCATTGCGCCGGACGATCAAATCGGGGGCTGGGCTTTGACAGCTCCGGACGGTACCTCAAGGTTTGTCTGGAGCAGGGATTTCAGCAAAACCGAATTTGACATTATGGTTGAGACCGATGTGCAGCCTTTTATCAATGCCGGCCTTGACAAAAGCAAGCTTCCCGATGGAATGGTTTCCGGCGATAAGATCGTCGTCGGAACGGATCTCGGCAGCGATGAGCTGAAATATGAAGGCGATACCACTCCGATAGCGTCATACGAAAAAATCGTTGAGCTCTATCGCGAATACATAGGATATCATGCGGCTTTGGATCATTATGGAGTCGACTTGACGGGCGGAAACATGTTTGAATGGGCGAAGGATATGAGAAAAAACGATAAGGATATCGTGTTTGTATTAGACCCTGAGGTATTTTTAAATGCGGGCGTTGACCCGGCCAAGGTTGAAGGATGGTTATTCGCTAAAGTAAGTAAAATGGATGAAAAAGGCAGACCCGTTGAAGTGGATAAGTTTTTAAAACCGTTCGATATTAAGTGAAAATCAGGCAAGAATTACTAAAACGGTATCGAATATCTCTCTCAGAGGAGCGGCTGCTCCTCTTTTTGTTTCTTTATAGCTGCGAAGCTTAATTTATCTTGAGTATAACTGAGGCTCTGCCGAATAAGCTGCTTGCTGTTGATAATTCTTGAGGAGAGCTGTGAAAACAGCTCATCCCTACATAATATCTTCACATCAATACATTAAAATCATCTCATGGAAGATCAATTGAAGGAGATGATTTTTTTGAATTGCTGTAATCATGAAGAGCATACAAACAAGAAAAATATCAAAAATAAAGGCCACGCTTCGCACATACTGATGATGGCGTTATGCTGCGGTTTGCCTCTGTTGCTTCTGCTTGTATTGCCGGTCGTCAGTTCTTGGATACCCGGTTCCGGTCAGTTTATAAACTCTATAATACCGTTTGCCTGTCCTTTGATGATGATCCTGATGCTGCCGTTGATGCTCAGAGACAGGAAGTGCAATGATTTAAGCCATAATCACAGTCAAACGGATATTGATGATACAAACGATTAACTTGTAAAGGGAGTAAAAAATGAGCAAAAAAATAACAAGCAATAAGAAAAAGAAAACCGTAAAGACAAAGAAAGCTTTATTGGCGGTCTCAGGTGTCGCGGTAATAGCAATCATCGGGCTTTTGCTGATTGGCGGCAAAGATAAGAAGAATAATGCGGATAATGATGCGGTTCGTGAGGCTGACTCTTCCGGTAATGGCATAACCATTACGATCAGCGATATCACGGAGGAAGCGAGTTTTATTCCATATCAAGCCGGAAATACGAAAATGGAAGTCATAGCGGTCAAGGCTACGGACGGAACGGTCCGTACGGCTCTGAATACATGCCAGGTATGCAATAATTCCGGATACGGCTACTATATTCAGGAAGGCGATGAACTGGTCTGCCAGAACTGCGGAAACCGGTTCAATATAGACCAGGTAGAAAAGCAAAGGAATGGCTGCAATCCGGTACCGATTGACGAAAAAACCGACGACGGGACCACGATCACAATTTCCGATGAATTCCTCTCGAAGGCGACTCCGTTGTTTAAGAGATGGAAAATCTAAAGCCCCCGGCGACTAAAAAGGATGTTTGAGATAGCCTGAATTTTTTTTCAACCTCCGTGCGCGTGTAACATAGCATTTGCATGGAGGTTTTATATTTTCCACAGTCTCTTCCTGACAACGGTCAGCAGCGCGGGCTTTTGTTTCGCTTTACACAGGAATATTCAGAATCTATAATATTATAATACCGATATGCAGTAATTTGAAATCAATGTCAAAATCGGCGGAACTACGGGGAACCACATCATGAAAAAGATACTATGCATCCTTTGCGCCGCTCTATCGGGTATATTGTTAATTTCCTGTGTCATGCCTGAGACAAGCAGAGATCTCAATGCAAATAACGATTCTGCTCCATCCGCTTTTACCGAAATCAGGAACAACAATCTAAAATGGCGGTTGGAGGACGGCTGGCACATTAGCACTGCCGGCGGCGAATCGGTCATGGAGGGCATCGGGCATTCGTGGGCTTATCTGGATGAAGGTGAATGGAGCGCTTGCACGATTCATCTTTTCTTTCAAATCAAGGCGGGAACCATTCATATAAACTTTTCAAGAAGCGAAGAAGAAGACGGGCAGAACCGTTACTTTGCCGGCGTGAGCAGAACCGTCTTATATCTTGAAAAACAGGTCGGCGGCGATTTTTATAGTCTTGCTTCGGCAGACATCGATCTGAATGACAACTGGCATGAAATGGAGATCAAAAAATGCGGCAGCCTTATCAATGTCAGCGTTGACGGAATGTTGATTATCGCCTGCGAGGACGAGGAATATTTAGGCGCGGGGGGGATCGCATTCGAAACGCTGGAGGATTCGGATGTACTTCTTCGTGAAATAGATGTAACATCGGCTGCCGGCGCTTTGACAGCTCCGTCAATCGAAGAAATGACTTTACAGAAGGCGCAGCAGGCTCGCGCAGCTTTCAGCCCGGATGAAACGCACGATGGAGATCTGGTACTCAAAGGCTCTGATGTGCTGACCATTGAAAACGAGCAATTTCTGCAGCTCGGTAATATTTACATAAACGACAGCGCAAAGCTGATAATCAGAAACTCTACTTTAATGATGGGGCGCGGAAGCGTGCCGACCGTTCACGTCTATATAAACATTGCGGAACGGGCGTCGCTCGTGATAGAACGCTCCATGATTATTGAGAAAAACGAAGAGGGCGCCGGAATGCTTATAGTGATACGCAATTTCGGAACGATGACGCTTTCGGATTCCCCGGCTGAAATCCATCTGCTTGAGCAATACGACGGCAGTCTGGAAATTCGAAACACGGAAATGATCAATGAAATCGGGGGGCTTTTGCAGGTCCACGGCGGGAGCACGCGCGTGTTTGATTCCGCCCTCGGCGCATTGGCTTTGACTGTACCGCAGGACGCAAATTTAACGCTGAGCGGTCTGAGATCAGGAGAATATTTAGAGTCCTTCGACATTCACGACTGGATTTCTGAAGCTGACTACGACCTGAAGCTCGAGCACACTGCAATACTCGAGGATCATCTTCGCCCGGGTCCCTTCGAGCGCGGATGGTTGTTCTTTCCCGACGCTGATTCTCATGTACGCCTTTCCGATTCGGAATTGCGTAAGGTATTTATTGATCTTAACAGCGAAACCGTATCGTTCGAGAATCTGAAAATCGGGACGCCGAGCAGCCTTCGATACCGTGATATTGAGCTTGATGGCGTAATTGTAACCGGTCAGTGGCCGTTCACGATGCATAACTCAAACGTCACGATTCAGGACTCCGATTATCTGTTTCTTCAACCCGGCGGATCTTCGAACCTCGTTCTGGTCGATTCACATGTGGTTGAATTCATCCCAAGGGATTTTTATGGAAACATATCATTTGACAATTGCACATGGACAAACGCGGGTGAAATCATCGGCGGTGAGGAATACCATTCCGGAGGTAACGATTTTACTATCACGGGCAGCCTGACGATAAGTCCCGAGTTGCGGGTTAATCTGCAATGGAAGGACGCGCGGGTCACGCGGGAATACACAGCATATATTACCGATTCCGTCGGCCGGCCGTTCCCCGGTCTTAAGGTTTCGATCGATGGACAAAATTATACGACGGATAAAAACGGCAAAGTGATCTTTCGCCTTACCTTCAATGAAAGCAATTATAAAGAGCTCACACAGTTAAAAATTGAAAATCAGGGAAAAGTTCTGTTTCAGCAAGGTATCGATTTCTTTACAAGCACTCCCGTAATCATTGCCCTTAAGGATTGATCGGCCGGAATGAATACTTTAAAAAAGGTTGTTTCCCGGCGAGAATGACTTTAACAAGTGAATTTGTCTCCCCGAATTGTTTATGTATGATGGACGGTGGTGCTTATAAACCTAAGCTAAGATAATAAGTATAACGCCCGCACTTACCCCGGTTAGGCCGGTTCAGACCTGATAACAATCGGCAGTGCGGTTTTTTTCAAGTAAATGTACAGAGAAGGCGATAAGGCAGGGGAGCAGCCTATAGCAACAGGCGCCCCTGCTCAGCCGAACATAGGCAGTTCATCAAAATAATCGAAAGCCGGTGCTCCGCCAATCATCGGTTCCCAATCGCCGTTCCGCTCAAAGTTGAAATAACCTTCAGTATCGTCCCATAGAACGAATTCCATGTACGTCTCCCCATCTGTTGAAGTAAAATATACCGGGGCTCCGGGCAAAAGGGTGCTTTCTTCATATGTGCCGTCATTATTTAAATAAACAGGAAGGTCTCTGGCAACAATAACTTCCGTGTATGATTCGCTTTCTGTATCAAGCACATATGTTCCTCTCCACTCGATAGTATCATGAACGAAATAAACAGTTGTTATAACGTCCCATGTACCGACCGCATCGATATAACCGTTCGCCTCGAATCCGAAATCCTCGATCCAAGATACATACAACGGCAGACTGAGGATTTCGAGCGGTTCGGAGCCGGAAAATGAAAACACTTTTGTTTCATAATCATCCGAACAGTAATCGTAGCTTACCACCAAATACGGACAGGAGTCAGAGCTCAGCACAAAATATGCGTCCAGAAGGTAACCGGCATATATGTCCGCAATAAGTACGCGTTGTTCAGGGCCGCTTCCCGAATAGAGAAGAAACAGCGAGCCGTCCGAATTGATAATTTCAATCTCCGAAGCTTTCCCGTTTATATCGGCTATTACCGGCTCAGCCGGCGTTAATTCATAAATGCCGGGTTCAAGCGCCTCATGCGTCTTTAAAGCAGGGGAAACGAGCGGCGGTTCTTTGTTCTCCGGCTTTTCGGTCTCATCGGTTTCCGGTATGACGGGAGTATTTCTCCCGCCCTGTTCTTCGGGCTCGTTGTTTGCACCGTCAGAAGGAATAAACCGGATGCATGATGTAAGCAGCATAAGGACTGACAATATTAAAATGATAAAGATGATAATGGAGCTTTTTGATTTCATAAGACCTCCTGTGCAAAAATGCAGCATATTAAGATGAGAAGAGGCTTTTTGGTTTTTATTGCATTTATATACTTCAACTGTATCATTTATAATCGTTCATGTACAGCATTATTATGTAAATCATCGGTGCAGCTGTTGATTATATACAATAAAGTTAAATATGGCTTGATTTTGACTAGCATACGTTTTCTTTCGTTTGTCTTTTAACATTGAACCCTTCTATTTCTATTCGCGGTTATCAGTATAGCGCGATAAGTCAAAGAAAACAAAAGTTCCCGGGAACAAAAGCCTTGCAGGGAACAATGACGCATACAGTATTCTTTCATAGGTGCGGAGAATTTGATAAAATTTCGGAGAAAAGCTTAGGCAGTTCTATGCGTCTCCGGAATCTTGTACTGTTAACACAATGATAAAGAGTTCGTTTAATCACCTGCAAATCTAGCCAGTTCATCCGTAAACATTTCTTTTTGATCGATGAATAAGAAGTGTCCGCTTTCTTTAAAAGGCACGAGCATCGAATTCTTTATACTGTTATGTTGCACCTCGGATAACGCGGGTAATACGACCCTGTCATGAATGCCCTGCATTATGAGCGTAGGGACACTGATTTGAGCGAGATCACTGAACAAGCCTTCTTCATCAAGCCAGGTTTCAGCGATTGAAACGGTCGACCAGCCTGCGGCTTGTAAACCGAGATGAAATATCCAGTCCGACATCGCCTGCGAGACGGGCTTATAAAATATCATTTTACCGAAATCGCGCAGCATCTGAGGACGGTCTGTGTATGTGTGCCGAATGATATCGATAACATCCTGCCTCGGTAAACCGTAAGGGAAATAAGAGCGTTTTACAAGACTGGGAGCCGCAGCCGCGCATAACGCAAGTTTAGCTATCCCGTGACCGCCGTGACGCGCCATATACCTAACGGCAATGCCGCCGCCTGTTGAATGCCCAAGCAGCGCAATATCTTTCAGCTTCAATGTATCGATAACACATCTGACGTCGTCCGACAGTCGATCGTAGCCGTATCCGTGCCATGGCTTATCCGATTGTCCAAAACCACGGTAATCGATCCCGATACAGCGAAATCCCAGCTTGGGCAGCATGTTAAATTGATACTCGAATAATTTATGGTTGCCCGGCCAGCCATGTATAAAAAGAATTGTATTGCTGCCTTCCGGGTTAAGGTCTTCTACGAATATTTTGACATCCGGCTCTACGCGTATAAAAAAACCCATATTCTCACCTCGGTAATAGCTTATTCCTCTTATCAGTATTTGGTGCCGTAATACTGCGTCATAAAAACGCCGACTGTTTTCGGAAACGCTGAAGGAGTGATATGGCGGCAAAATACGACATGAGAATACTGCAAAGCGTGGTTAATTTTTTCAGGAGAAGGAATGCAATCAAAACGGAAAATGAGCCGTTTCAATATGAAAACGGGGGAGAAAGTGACGGCAAATAAAACAGGAGACGTGGCTTAAAAGGATAGTTCAGGCAAAAAACTGTTTCAGAGGTTGTACAGAACAATAACAAACGCGTTACTGCGGAAATAATTAAAGCAGATGTTCGAGCACTATTTTAATACCGATAGCGATCAGAATCACTCCGCCTGCGATCCCGGCATGCCTTTTAAACAGCTTGCCTAGTTTTTTGCCGGCTAAAACTCCGAGGAAGGAGAGGGTGAAAGCAACCGCGCCTATAATGACGGAAGCCAGAAAGATATCGCAGCCTGTAATCGCAAGACTGACCCCGACCGCCAAAGCGTCGATGCTTGTAGCTACAGCCATAACAAAAAGCACTTTTGTGCAAAACGGATCGGCAATATCGCTAGGTTCTCCGCTTTTTTTATTGACCGACTCCACAATCATCCGTATGCCGATAAAACCTAAAAGCCCGAACGCGACCCAATGCGCAATTTGTTCAATATAAAAGCTGACTTTTGTGCCGGCGAACCAGCCCAGCATCGGCATTAAGAACTGAAAAAAACCAAAAAAAATGGCTGTCTTCAAAGCCGGCGAAAACTTGAAATGCCTCAGCATGATCCCGTTGGTAACGGAAACCGCAAAAGCATCCATGGCAAGCGCAAGCGCAATTAGGAGCATTGAAACAATATCCAAAACGTACCTCCGTATCTTTAGTTATAGTAATTACAACGAATAGTTATGTCAAGGTTTAATCTGTATCAGTAATAATATTTAAGGATTTTTGCCTGATTTTTAAGCATGATTTTCCAATGCCGTCATGGATTATACTGACATGCCGGGAGCGGCCGCATTTTCTTTAAAACAGTTGACAACAAAAACTTTATGCTGTATATTAATATTCGTCGCGAAAATCCACGGTACGAACGGGGTGTAGCGCAGTTCGGCTAGCGCACGTGCTTTGGGAGCATGGGGCCGGGGGTTCAAATCCCTCCACCCCGACCAACAACCAAGGCCCCTTGGTCAAGCGGTTAAGACACCGCCCTTTCACGGCGGTAACAGGAGTTCGAGTCTCCTAGGGGTCACCATTTTTCCCCCGTTTGGATTTCGTGGGCCTTTAGCTCAGTTGGTCAGAGCGGTCGGCTCATAACCGATTGGTCCGGGGTTCGAGTCCCTGAAGGCCCACCAAACAAAATGTGGCCCGGTAGTTCAGTTGGTTAGAATGCCAGCCTGTCACGCTGGAGGTCAGGGGTTCGAGCCCCCTCCGGGTCGCCATTTTGCCTCGGTAGCTCAGCTGGTAGAGCAAGGGACTGAAAATCCCTGTGTCGGTGGTTCAACTCCACTCTGAGGCACCAAATTTGCTCCAGCCATTGCTGGTGTAGCTCAATTGGCAGAGCAGCTGATTTGTAATCAGCAGGTTGCGGGTTCGAGTCCCATCACCAGCTCCATTGACAACCAAATAACTTATCGTGGATGGGTTCCCGAGCGGCCAAAGGGAGCAGACTGTAAATCTGCCGTCACAGACTTCGATGGTTCGAATCCATCCCCATCCACCACTCTAAGCGGGAATGGCGGAATTGGCAGACGCGCACGGTTCAGGTCCGTGTGCTGGCAACGGCATGCAGGTTCAAGTCCTGTTTCCCGCACCAGATAAAAAGTCCTAATTTTAGGGCTTTTTCTAATGCCGGGTTTTTCAGCAGGGGGGAGGGGTAGAGCATTATGCGAATGAGAGTTCTGAAAATTTTGCGTCTGCGACCAATCGGGAACTGTTTAACGCTACTTTGACCCTAGCTATCCTAATAAAACATGGGCTGATTTAGAAGCTGCATAACGTCAGAATTATGTCTTACTAAATCAAATCTACATTAGTGCAATGTAAAATAATAGTAGTTTTTGCTTGCATTAACGAGCAGCAGCATTCAATGTTACAAAACTTAATCATAAGGAGGGCGCCGTGAGCAAGTCTGTTTTCTATTGTGCAGTTTGCGGTAGGTGTGGGGTATTAACATCGTATTATGATAATCAAAGAATGAACTGTACTTTTTGCGGACACGAAATGCAAAACAAAGGTTATGACAATTGGGACGAATTAAGTGAAGAAGAACGTGCTGCATTAAAAGAAAAATGGCGTAGTGATGCAAAAGAGAAAGGCACATTAAACGAAGAATTGTATCTCAAGCGGGCTAGTAAAAATGCATATAATAAGACACCAAATAATATTAGAACAATTACTGAAATAAAGACAACTTCTGGCGAAGGCAGTCTATGGATTGGTTTTGGTAAGTTTATAGCATACTCATCTATTGTTTTCACGGCAATCATCGGTGCTATTATTGGAAGTGTTTTTAACAGTGAACTGGGAGGTTTTATCGGGTTTGTTATTGGTTTATTTGTAGGAGCTGTTGCTGCGGTAAACACTATGCTGCTTATAACTATCGCAGAAAACACGTTAATAACGGCAAATAACATCACTGGGTATTATAAGCAATGTGTAACAAGTAAAGATGCCGGCTTCACAGAATATTGTAGTGAAGCGAAAACTGAAGTCAGGGCTGCTCCGAAAGAATTGAGCGAAGAGGATAAAAAAATCTTGAAAGAGAAAGCCGAAGAAATGGGCGTATCTTCCGAGTACCTTAAGTGGAAAGAAGAGAACTCAAAAAAATAGTAAAGGATATTACCAACTCCATCATAATATAAAGGTTCTCGTGGTAATGATATCTTTTCGCCGGGACGATGATTTACGCTCCGGCTTTTTTTTGGCGGAAAATGAGTTATTAAGGCTATATAGAGATCTATGAAGGTTATCTTGCCTGAAAGACACGCATTATTAGGAGTGGGAGGGGAGTATGAAGAGTGGGAAGATAACATATTGCTATATAAATACAGTTGTGGTAGACAATGATATATACCAGACTAATATCGAAGGTGAAAAACACCATCACCCCATCAAGCATAACTCGAATGCTTGCATGAACGATATGTAAAGACTATAATTATAAGGAATGTAAAAAAGGATGGCGGCAGATGCTCGAAGCGAAAGCTAAAAACGGTTTTGTTCAGGATGAAGTATGCAAAATGCTTTATCAAAGCTACAAGCACCTGAACAAAACTTACCATATACAATCCTACGGATGCCAGATGAATACCCATGATTCGGAAAAGCTTGCAGGCATGCTGTCGATGTCCGGATTTTCGCCGGCCGCTTCAAAAGAGGAGGCGGATATCATTCTGTTCAATACCTGCTGCGTTCGGGAACATGCGGAAAAGCGGGTTTTCGGAAATATCGGGGCTTTAAAAAAGCTTAAAGACGAAAAACCGAAGCTTATCATCGGCGTATGCGGCTGCATGATGCAGCAGGAGGAAGTGGCGGACAGATTGATGAGGCGGTTTCCGTTTGTCGACCTCGTTTTCGGGACCCATAACCTCAATGAATTCCCGTCCATGCTTAAAGCCGTGCTGGACGGCGAAAGGACAAGCTCCATAATTGAGGGATGCGAGATAGAAGAGGGGTTGCCCGTAAAAAGAGCGGACGGAGTTTCGGCTTTTATCAACATCATATACGGGTGCAACAATTATTGTTCCTATTGCATCGTGCCCTACGTAAGGGGCAGAGAGCGCTCAAGAGAACCCGAAAAAATCGTTGAGGAAGCGAAAGCTTTAGCGGATCAAGGTTATAAAGAGATAACTTTGCTCGGGCAAAACGTAAACTCATATGCTCCGAACGGTGAAAAGGACGGGTTTGCAAAGCTTCTGTACATGCTCAACGATATAGACGGCATTGAAAGAATCCGCTTCATGACGTCCCACCCGAAAGATCTTTCGCGGGGATTGATCGAAGCTATGGTCCGGCTTCCTAAGGTATGCAACCATATCCACCTCCCGGTCCAGTCGGGCAGCAACCGGATTCTTGAGGCTATGAACCGGAGGTATACGAGGGAGCATTATATGGACCTCGTAGATCAGCTTCGCGAGCATGTGAGCGGCATCGAGCTTACGACCGATATAATAGTCGGTTTTCCTTCCGAAACGGAAGAAGACTTTAACGATACTTTGGACCTCGTAAACAGGGTCGGTTTTTCATCAGCTTATACGTTCATGTATTCGCCTCGCAGAGGGACAAAAGCCGCCAAGATGCCCGGCCAGCTTGACGCCGAAACAAAAAAGATGAGGCTGCTGGCATTGAATGAGCTTCAAGCCGAGCATGTTAGGGCAAACAATAAAAAATATATAGGGAAAAGCGCAGTTGTTTTGACTGAAGGCTATGATGAGCGCAAAGGCTTGGCCTTCGGGAAAATGACAAACTTTAAAATGGTGTATTTCCCCGCGGACAAAGACGCGATAGGCAGGTTTATATCTGTAAAGATCGAAGGCGAACAGAAAAACTCCTTGATTGGCAGAATAGAAGGTACCAATATGAGCAGGGATGCGGAAAAATGATAATCATCGATAAGGCAAAAGAATTAGGCATTGCGCTCAGTGAATCCGATGAATTCAGGCGCATGTTAGCGGCAAGAACGCAATTGGAAGGGAATCCGGCAGTTCGAGATATGCTTAAGGATTTTCAAAAAAAGCAGAGGGAGATCTCAGATATTTTATCCGAAGACGATCCTGACCATGACTTGATCGCCGCCTTAACAAACGACATTGACAACATGCAAAACACATTGCTCCTAAATCCCGTTTTCGCGGAACTGGTTGAAGCGCAAAACGATTTTCAAAAGCTGATGAACAGGGTCAACAAAGTCATAGCAGAATGCATCGGGATGGATGCAAGTCAAAACGGCACCTGCGAAGGGTCCTGCTCTTCCTGCAGCGGCTGCAAGCATTAACCGTCTTAACATAATCATATCGTTGTTTGGGGGATCGAATGCCGGGGAATATTACGCCCATGATGCGCCAATATCTGGAACTGAAGGAAAAGTACAGCGATTGCTTGCTTTTCTTTAGGTTAGGCGATTTCTACGAAATGTTTTTTGAGGATGCGGAAACTGCTTCAAAAGAATTGGATATCGTATTGACCGGACGGGATTGCGGTCTCGATAAACGCGCGCCGATGTGCGGAGTCCCGTATCATTCCGTTGAAAACTATATCAACAAACTTATTGAAAAAGGATATAAAGTTGCGATTTGCGAGCAGCTGTCCGATCCTAACGAGTCGAAGGGAGTCGTTGAGCGCGATGTGATAAGGATCATTACGCCGGGTACCGTAATAGAGGAAAGTATGCTGAGCGAGGGGAAGAACAACTATATCGCGGCTGTTTTTCTGCAGGAAAAACGCGCAGGCATAGCGTTTTCCGACGTTTCCACGGGCAGTTTCGAGGTCCTTGAAATCGAAAACGACACCGGCTTTCATTTGATTTTAAATGAGCTCGCGCGGATACAGCCAACCGAAATCATAGTGAACGACGCTGTTTATCTGCAGGAGCAATTAATCAAGTCCCTTCAATTGTCTTATTATGTGCAATGCCTGGCTTCCGGCGGATTTCAATATGAATCGGCAAAAGAACGGCTGCAACTGCATTTCAAAGTTGCATCGCTCGACGGTTTCGGATGCAAAGGGCTGGAATGCGCAATAAGCGCCGCGGGCGCGTTGATTCTATATTTGAAGGAAACTCAAAAAAACGAACTCAGTCATATAAATAAAATCACAGTCGCTAAAAGAAGCGAATATATGTGCCTTGATGCAAGTACCCGCAGAAATCTCGAACTGACACAACCGCTGAGATTTGACGGGAATAAGAAAAGCACATTGTTGGATCTTCTTGACCGGACAGAAACGGCGATGGGCGCAAGGATGCTCAAATCCTGGCTGGAACAGCCTCTTTTAAACGCAGACAAAATCAATTCAAGGCTTAACGCCGTCGAAGAGCTTGTCAACAACGTTGTCTTTCGCAAACAGTTAAAAGACGCGCTAGGCTCCGTATACGATATCGAAAGACTGTCGAGCCGGATAGCCTACGGCACGGTCAACGCTAGGGATTGCGTTTCTTTAAGGTGCACCCTGGAAAAGCTCCCTCGCATAATCGAATTGACGGGAGAGCTTAAATCCGACGCGTTTAAATCCATATTTTCGGGGTTGGACCCCATGGAGGATATTTATGCGATCCTTGAAGCTTCCATAGCGGAAAATCCTCCGGTCAGCGTTAAAGAGGGTGGCATTATAAAGCCCGGATATAACTCGGAAATCGATATGCTGAGAACCGCTTCGCAGAACGGAAAGTCATGGCTCGCAAAACTGGAAGCCGATGAAAAGGAAAAAACGGGAATCAGGAATTTAAAAATAGGCTACAACCGCGTGTTCGGATACTATATTGAGGTTACAAAAGCTTATCAGCATCTGGTGCCATCAACCTATGAAAGGAAGCAGACTTTAGCGAATGCGGAGCGCTATATCACTCCCGAACTGAAGAAGCTGGAGGAGACGATTCTCGGCTCGGAGGATAAATGCATACTGCTCGAATACGAGGTATTTACGCAAATCCGCTCGGTATTGCTTGAGTGTATTGAACGGCTGAAAGTGAATTCAGCTTTGATAGCGGAATTGGACGTTTATCAGTCATTTGCTCAAACAGCCGCGGACAATAAGTACTGCAAGCCGAAAATACGCAAAAACGGACTTATCGAGATAGTGGACGGCAGGCACCCGGTAGTAGAACGAATGCTGAAGGACGGATTCATTCCGAACAATACTACGCTTGACAATGACGCCAATCGAATGATGATCATAACAGGACCCAACATGGCAGGGAAGAGCACGTATATGCGTCAGGTGGCGCTCATAACCCTGATGGCACATTGCGGGTCATTCGTTCCGGCATCTTCCGCGGTCATATCGCTGACGGACAACATTTTTACGCGCGTCGGTGCTTCCGATAATTTGGCATACGGTCAGAGCACGTTCATGGTTGAAATGAGCGAAATGGCAAATATCATCAATAACGCAACATCAAAAAGCCTGTTGATTTTGGATGAGATAGGGAGGGGAACCAGTACGTTCGACGGGCTCAGCATTGCATGGTCGGTACTGGAACACATATCCGATAAAAAGTTGTGCGGCGCTAAAACGCTGTTCGCAACACACTATCATGAATTGACCGAATTGGAGGGAAAACTGCAGGGGGTCAAGAATTACCGCGTATCCGTCAGGGAAATCGGCGACGATATCATATTTTTGCGTAAGATAGTTCGCGGGGAAGCGGATAAAAGCTTCGGAATACAGGTAGCCCAGCTTGCGGGACTCCCGAAAAATATCATTGTAAGAGCAAAGGAAATACTCGTTGAGCTGGAGAAATCAGATATCAACAGCGCGCATCTATTAAACTCATTGAACGATCGGGAGGAGGCGCAGCAAACGTCGCTTTTCGGCGCATTCGAACAGCCCGGTGTTATAGAGACTATACGCTGCCTGAATATAGATTCGATAACTCCCATGGAGGCATTGAACATGCTTTACGATTTATATTTGAGAGTAAGAATTGGTCAAAACGAGTAATGAATAAAATTCGAATTTTGCAGCCGTATATCGCAAATCAAATCGCCGCGGGGGAAGTAGTGGAGCGGCCGTATTCGGTTGTAAAGGAACTGGTCGAAAACTCCGTCGATGCGGGCAGCACTTTCATTACGGTTGAAATCAAAGGCGGCGGAATAGAATACATCAGGGTCACCGATAACGGTCACGGGATCCCGCCCGATGAAGCGGAGCTCGCGTTTTCACGGCACGCCACGAGCAAAATCTCGCAGGCATTCGATCTGGAACATATAGAAACTTTGGGCTTTCGGGGCGAGGCGCTGGCGTCAATAGCCGCCGTATCAAGGGTGGAATTGAAATCGTGCCTTCAGGGAAGCGATTCCGGGATTCGTTTAGTGATAGAAGGTGGTGAAACAAAACTCCGCACCCCGTACGGGTGTCCCGAAGGAACCACCGTAGAAGTCCGCGATGTCTTTTATAACGTACCCGCAAGGCTGAAATTTCTCAAAGCCCCCGGAAGCGAAGCTGGAGCAATATTTGATTACGTTTCGCGCATGATACTCGCGCGGCCCGATATTGCTTTCAAGGTAATAAGCAACGATAAATCCGTGTACAGCAGCGCGGGCGACGGGGATTTGAGAAACGCCGTTTTAGCTGTCTACGGCAATGATGTTTTGCAGCACTTGAGACAAATCGAATATGATGACGGCTATATCAAACTGTTCGGCTTTGCCGGAACTCCGGAGGTTTCCCGCAGTAACCGGCAGCAGCAGACATTTTTTAT
The DNA here is from genome assembly GCA_002070205.1 of Firmicutes bacterium ADurb.Bin182. Classification (GTDB taxonomy): domain Bacteria; phylum Bacillota; class Clostridia; order Christensenellales; family CAG-138; genus MWCU01. The sequence goes on from MWCU01000035.1 coordinate 192,805, forward strand.
CAACGGCAGATACTTCAAATCACAAAAACTATCCTACGCGGTACAATCGGCGTATGACACAAGATTAATGACCGGACGGTTTCCATTTTTAATTCTCGGCATCATGATTTCCAATAATGAAATAGACGTTAACGTGCACCCAAATAAAATGGAAATACGTTTTTTAAAGGAAGGACGCGTGCAAAAAGCCGTGACCGGCGCGATCCGTTCGGCATTAACCGGCTTTTACGCTCCGGAGCTTGTGCGCTCAAGGTCATACGAAGATATTGCCGTAAAACCGACCGTCGTCCGTTCCGAAGAGCAAAGCGTTTCGTCCGGAACCGCAAACGATGAACTTAATGCGTTAAGGAAAAGGATACTTGAACAGATAAAGGGTATCGAGAAACCGGACGGCTTGAAAGTTCAAGAGACGCCGGATGTTCCTGAGGAAGTGCCCGTATTTCATATCGCCGCAGGGAATCCCGCTGAAACCAAAAAAGATAATATACAATCAAGCTTTCCGGCCGAGCCCTTTAGCATATGCGGCAAGATTTTCGATACTTATTGGATAATCCAGCAGGGCGACAGCATATATATGCTGGATCAACATGCCATCCATGAGCGAATGCTTTATGAACAATTGAGCAGCGGCATCAAAGCGGATTCCCAAATTTTGCTTATTCCCAAGATAATCAAATTGTCGCCGGTAGAATACGATACACTTATATTCAACATCGACAGATTCGCCGAACTCGGTTTTGAAATAGAGGAATTCGGCGCCTTTACCGTTTGCATCCGCGCAGTTCCGCATATCATGGGTGAACCGCAAACTCAGCCTTTCCTGTTCGATGCGATTTCCGGCCTGATGAACGGCGGCCGCGCATTAACAAAGGAACTTAAGCGAAACGCGATAATACAAGCGGCATGCAAGCACGCGGTGAAGGCAGGGGATGCTTTGGGAAACAGCGATATTGAAAAGCTTATAAATGAGTTTTTAAATCAAGACATCCCGCTGACATGCCCTCACGGAAGACCGGTAATGATAAGGATGAGCAGGCTTGAAATAGAAAAGCTTTTTAAGCGGGTGATATGATTTGAGCGAAAAAATCGCTGTGATCGCAGGTCCAACGGCTAGCGGCAAAACAGATGCCGCGATTAAAGTCGCGTCCATGCTTCACACGGATGTGATTACAGCCGATTCGATTCAAGTCTACCGCGGGCTCGATATCGGTTCGGCGAAGCCTTCCAAACAAGAGATGATGGGCGTAGTTCACCATATGATTGATATAGCGGATATCGACGATGCGCATTTCAGCGTTGCCGAATATAAAAGACAGGCCGAAGATTGTATCCGGAAGCTCATCCGGGTTGGTAAAATGCCTTTGGTGGCGGGGGGGACCGGATTATATATCAATGCCCTCACATTTCCCTTGAAGTTCACTGAGGTGCCGGCCGATTTGAAGCTCAGAGGGGACCTTATAAAGCAAGAAAACCAAAATCCGGGTTATCTATATGACTTGCTTCAGAAAATCGACCCCGATTCCGCAAAACGCCTTCATCCGAATGACAAGAAGCGCATAATGCGCGCAATAGAGGTATTTAAGACTACAAGCCGCACCATCACGGATTTCGGTTCGGATTTCCAAAATAAAGCCAAGAAGTCGCCGCCTTATGATCCCGTTATGATCGGATTGACTATGCCGAGGGAACTTCTTTATGATAGAATAAATAAAAGAGTCGACGACATGATGCGGCGGGGGCTGCTCGAAGAGGTAAGGAGTATCGCGGACAAAGGTTACGATCACCGTTTACCGGCTTTGCAAGGACTCGGATATAAACAGCTGCTCGGTCATTTAAGGGGAGAATATTCGATAGAAGAGGCTGTTTCCCAAATAAAGCAGGAAACGCGGAGATTTGCCAAAAGACAATGGACGTGGTTTAAGAGGGATAAGCGGATACAATGGCTCGACGTGACGGAATACTCAAGTACCGATAACCTCGCCTTACATATAGTACAACTTATAAGCGATGCAAAGGAGAGACAGTATGAGTAATAAATCCGCGACAAACCTTCAGGATGCCTATCTTAATTACCTGCGTAAAGAGAAAATTGCTGCGACGATCTATACGATTAACGGTTTTCAAATCAAAAACGCGGGCATCAAAGGATTTGATAATTTTGTGATCATTATAGAAGCAGACAACAAACAAACCATGATCTATAAACATGCCGTTTCTTCCATCGCGCCGTCGTCAGCGGTGAATCTCAGTTCGCTTATTCAGAAAGATGAGCAATAAAGGACGGAGCAGCGATGAATGAGCAATACGGGATTCTCGGGCTGAAAAAAAACGCAGTCGACTTTGTTCTCCGCGCCGAAAATGAGCTTTCCGGAATATTTAGAAATATAGAAGAGATCGAATATCACAACCAGATAAAAATACTCAACGCGTTTCAAAAGGAAAAGGTAGGGCAAAGGCACTTTTCTCCCACCACAGGCTACGGATACGATGATATCGGGAGGGACACGCTGGACAGAGTGTTCGCACGATCCGTAGATGCGGAGGACGCGTTGGTCCGGGCGCAAATAACATCCGGAACACATGCCCTGTATATTGCTTTATCCGGTCTGCTTTCACCCGGCGACACTTTATTGAGCGTTACCGGAAAACCGTATGACACGATGCAAAAAGCCATCGGCTTGAGCGGAAACGAGCGCAACTCGCTAAAATCAATCGGCGTAAAATATAAAGAGATAGATTTTGACCGAAACGGAAATCTCGATATGCCCAAAATCATAAAAGGGATTTCACCAAAAGTCAAAATCGTTTATGTTCAGCGTTCAAGGGGATATGCCTGGCGCAAAGCGCTTTCAATAAACGAGATCGGGGAATTGTGCGGACTCGTTCATGCGGAAGACCCCGGTATCATTATTGTTGTCGATAACTGCTACGGAGAATTTACCGAGAATATTGAACCTGCGGGGATCGGCGCGGACATCATCGCGGGTTCTTTGATTAAAAATCCGGGCGGAGGTCTGGCTCCGACCGGGGGATATATCGCGGGCAAGTCAAAGTTGATCGATATGATAGCAAACCGCCTGAACGTGCCCGGCATCGGCAGGGAAACGGGTTCTTACGCGGCATCATATGCGCCGTTTTATCAAGGCTTGTTTTTGGCTCCGCACACGACCGCACAAAGCCTTAAAACAGCCGTGCTGTTCGCGAAGGTGTTCGAAAACGCCGGTTTGCAGACACTGCCCTCAAGCGACGCGCCGCGCAGCGATATCATACAGTCGCTGCGGTTTAAAAATGAAAACTCGCTGACAGCTTTTTGCAGAAGCATCCAAAGGGCAGCCGCCGTTGACAGTTTTGTAGTTCCTGAAGCATGGGACATGCCCGGTTACAGCCATAAGGTCATTATGGCGGCAGGTACGTTCGTACAGGGTTCATCAATAGAGCTGAGCGCCGATGCCCCTATAAAAGAGCCGTATACGGCCTACATACAAGGCTCGCTGACGTATGCGCACGGCAGGATAGGCGCTATGCTCGCTGTAAATGACCTTATAAAAAGCGGGGAAGTGAAGCCGGATAATATCTGAAGCCGAAACAAATGAAACCCCGGGAAATTAATAAAACAAAAAGCGGATACAGCGCATCAGAATTTTCGAAGAAGGCCGATGACTTTCCCGTCTATCTCCACGTCGTTGAAATCAGCATATATGGGCTGCATGGAAGGATTTTCGGGCTGAAGACGGATTTTGTCCTTCTCAGGATAAAACCTTTTTACGGTAGCGGACTCTCCGCCTATCCTCGCAACGACAATATCGCCGTATTCAATGGAAGCGTCTTTTTGAACGATTATCATGTCGCCGTCAAAAATGCCGGCGTCTATCATGCTGTCGCCCTCGACGTTGAGCATAAACAGCTCGCTGCCGGTCCCCTTAAGCATCGTATTGGGAAGGGTAATAAAATCCTGTATGTTTTCTTCGGCTAAAATCGGTTTGCCTGCAGCGATATTCCCGACCAGCGGTACATTTGTGCAATTTCTTATAAGTTCCGATCCGTTTTGTTCAATGATCGAAATAGAACGCTGCTTCGACGGACATCTTTTTAAAAGACCTTTTCTCTCCAAAGACAGAATATGGGAGTGGACGGTTGACGTGGACTTTAAATCAAGCGCAGTGCATATTTCGCGCACGGTAGGGGGATAGGACATTTCTTTGGAGTACTTGACAATAAAGTCATATACCGCTTTCTGCGATCGGCTGAGGCTTTTCATATTCTTACTCTCCTATCTCCATATGCTGTGCTATAATAGAGGTAAGGTGGGAATATACCCTTGAACTGATTTTAACATAAAGAGGAAGCGATTACAAACATTTGTTCGCATTATCGGGTTTTTTAGCATGAAGGAATGCATATTGGAAGAGGGAAGGGTATGCACGAACTGCGGGGAATGCAGCGTATGCGATCTTGATCCGGGCAAAATCTGCGATAACTGCTGTAAATGCATCGACGGTACGGAAAATTACAGAAAAGTCAGCCTTGCTGATCTTTATTCCGTAACGGACAGACTTTTGGAACGCAGGAACCGCGAGACGGATGAACATATGGCTTTATCAAATCCGCACAAGCGTATAAAAGTAATCGTGCGATACAACGCGGATATTCGGGGGAAAAGGACGATCCTGTTTTAATCATCCTCGCGAAGCTTGATGACATTTGCGGCGATTTTTCGGCGGTCCTCCGAAATTGCCGCATAGTGTTTTTTTGTGGTATTGACGTCCTTATGTCCCAAAATATCAGCCACAAGATAAATATCCCCGGTTTCTCTATAAAGCATGGTACCGTAAGTGCTGCGGAGCTTATGCGGTGAGATCTTTTTGAGCGGGACAGCCAGCGAAGAGTATTTCTTCACAAGGTTTTCAACTGAGCGCGCTCCGATCCTTTTGCGCTGCAAGGATAAGAACAAAGCGTTTTCGTGACCCGGTTCGGGCCTGATCGTCTCGCGCTCGAGAAAATAATCCAACAGCGCTTTCCGCGTTTCTTCTCCGAACACGAGCGTATCCTGATTTCCGCCTTTTCGAGTGATCAGAAACTCGTTCGACATAAAATTGATATCATCCATATCGAGCCCGACCAGTTCGCTGATCCTTATTCCGGTTCCCAAAAACAAAGTGAGGATAGCCACATCCCGCTTTCTGGTAAGCTTGTTGTATTTTTTCTGCGTTTCGGAAAGCCCTTTACCGTCTTCGGCGGTATCCAGCAGATCCGCTACTTCGTTTGGTTCAAGCCTTATTATGGACTTTTGGTGAAGCTTCGGAAGGTCAATCAGCTGAGGCGCATTGGATGAAAGCTTTCCTTTTTTAATGAAATATTTATAGAAAGAACGGAGAGTCGAAAGCTTTCTTGCCTTTGCACGCTCTTGATTTATGATCTCTTTATCTTCCTTCATATATAGTGTGAGATATTCAAGAAATATCTCGAGCTGCGTCACGGTGATTTTGTCGAGATCGGAAAGCTTTATGTTCCGGATTTCACATCCGCTGAACAAGTCGACTTCATTTATTAAATAAGTAAAGAAAGTCCTCAAATCAACCGCATATCCGAAGCGCGTGAGTATCGAGGTGTTATTTTCAATACCCCTGAAGAATTCGCCGCAGAATTCAGGCAGTTCTTTTTGAATTTCACGCAGCTTTTGAGTATACTTTTTTTTCTTTTCGGAGTCGTAGCATTCTTTCATAATGTTTACCTGATTATTTTTTACGGGGAAGAACAGGGCTTGTTTTATTATTACTATTCGTTAAAGACAAGTTTATCGAATAGTAATGACATAAATTACATAAAATACCGCTTGCGTATGCGTTCAAATGACTCCGTATTCTCAAAGAAGCCGTCTATCGTCATATTAATCCTCATTCAAAAATTCGGTTACGAGCAAAACATTAACCCGACCGGTATAAATAATAAACTCTTAGAATATCCGTTAACGCAAAACTCGAAGCGTATTAATCGTTCATCGATACGAAAATTGCATGGCATAACCTCCTATAATTTCAAACGCACAGATAAATGGGCGTAATGATTCAACTATTCGTTAAATACTATTATATTCTATTTACCTTCCTTCGGCAACGCCTTAATTGCGGCGCGTGCAAGTTCATCGCATCTATTGTTATGCGCGTTGTCGCCGTGACTTTTGACTTTTATAAAACAAACCTTATGTACCTTCGTCAACTCAATCAACTGTTCCCAAAGGTCCCTGTTTTCTACAGAGCTCTTATTTGACGTCTTCCATTCATTGTCCAGCCATTTCAGCAGCCATCCACGGTTAAACGCGTTGCACAGATATGAGCTGTCCGTATAAAGATTGACAGCGCAAGGGAATTTTAATCCCTTCAGACCCTCGATCGCAGCTTTGAGCTCCATCCGGTTATTTGTAGTCTCCCCTTCCCCCCCGCTGATCTCCTTTGTATTTCCTTGGTAAATGAGCAGAGCGGCCCATCCTCCGGGTCCGGGATTGCCGGAACAAGCGCCATCGGTATATAATTCGACAACTTTCATGAATTTCCTCACTGTCCCAAATATTAAATATTATACTATCGATCGGGATATATTTGAAGTGTTCGGAATTACTTTAATAATTGACACATATAATGCTCGATGCTATAATACGAACGTTAGCCTGACATTTAGGGGCATGATGTAATGGTAACATAGCGGTCTCCAAAACCGTTCTTGAGGGTTCGAGTCCTTCTGCCCCTGCCAAAGGAGAACGCACTTCCGTCTACGTGACAGAAGCGCGTTTTTTTAATGAGCACCGCTGATTTGCAGTCATTTTTTCGTTTTAGGAGTAAATATAACGGCAGCAAGATAGCCGAAGAATATCGCGGCCGCGATGCCGCCCGCCGCTGCTTTGATGCCGCCCGTAAAAGCGCCGAGAAGCCCGTCTTCCAAAGCGCCCTCGATCGCACCTTTTCCCAAGACGAATCCGAACCCGGTCAACGGTACCGTCGCGCCCGCTCCCGCCAGTTTGACCAGCGGTTCATATAAACCCAGTCCCGTCAAAATTACGCCCGCCGTAACGAAAAGCACGAGAATCCGAGCCGTCGTCATTCTCGTAAGGCTTATAAGAATCTGGCCGACGACACAAATCGCGCCTCCGATAATGAAAACCCAAATATAATCGGTAATTGAGCTCAAATGCAGCAGCTCCTTTCCATTACAACCGCGTGAGCGATGCCGGGGATACTTTCGCCCTGGAGGCTGGATGAAGGGCTCATCAGCGCTCCTGTAGCCAGGAATAAAATCCTATCGTAATTGGCGTTTTCAATGCGCTCCAAATAATACGAAGCAAGCGTTACGGCAGAGCAGCCGCAGCCGCTTCCTCCGCAGTTCACGTCTTGATCGGCTGTGTAAATAAGGCATCCGCAATCCGCGTGTTTTCCCGATATGTCCACGTTTTTTTCCTTGCATAAATCGAACAGCATTTCACTGCCGAACTTTCCGAGATCGCCGGTTACGATAAGATCATAATCGTCAACGGTCCTGTTCATATCCTGCAAATGGGCTGAAATCGTATCCGCCGCAGCAGGCGCCATGGCAGCGCCCATATTGCTCGCATCGGTGATCCCGAGATCGACTATCCTGCCTATGGTTCCGGCCGTTATGCGGATGCTTTTAAACAGGAATCCATCCTTGCATTTATTTGCATTCCCGATGATAACGCATCCCGCTCCGGTAACTGTTCGCTGAGATGTGGGCGGAATTTGATTGCCTAATTCAAGCGGAAACCGGTACTGCCTTTCGGCGGTGCTGAAATGACTGCTTGCCGTGCAGGCTGCCATTTCCCTGAATCCTCCGTCAATAAGCATGCCGGATATAAGCAGCGATTCCGTCATGGTAGAGCACGCGCCATAAAGGCCGAAGTAAGGAATTTTCAATGTGCGTGCCGCATAACTTGCGGATATGATCTGATTAAGCAGATCGCCTCCGAGCAAGCAGTCTATTTCGTTCAGGTCGATTTTAGATTTTTCGGCAGCTAAGCGCACGGAGCGTTCAAACATCTTGCTCTCAGCTTTTTCCCAGCTTTTTTCACCCCATGTATCGTCGTCGAGGATCAAGTCAAACCGCGATCCCAAAGGGCCTTTTGCTTCCACATCCCCGACGATCGATGCGGAAGAGAACACCATGGGCGGTTCTGTAAATACAACGGATTGCCTGCCCTTTTTCTTGCTGATAACCTGCATGGTTTTCCCCCTGCGTCACCTGAAGAATAAGAAAGTGATAATTCCAACCACGATCGACGTACTTATTCCGTAAACCAGTACGGGACCTGCGATAGTAAACAACTTTACTCCTACGCCCTGCACGTATCCCTCACGCTTAAACTCCATTGCGGGCGAAACTATAGAGTTGGAAAATCCCGTGATCGGTACTATGGAACCTGCGCCCGCGAATTTACCGATTTTGTCATAAACACCGATCCCGGTAAGCAGCGCGGCTAAAAAAACCAAAACAATCGAGGTAAACAGAGCTGAATCTTCGATATCCAGCCTTAACCATAATCTCCCGAGGTCGCTTATAAAATGTCCGAAACAGCATATAAGTCCGCCCACCAAAAATGCCCTGACGCATTCCATGAACGTATTGCTTTTGGGCATCTTTTTTTTGACCTTGTCCTGATATTCTTTCTTCTTACGTTCCTGATGCTCCACCGTTGCATAACCCTTTCGTACGTTCTCTTAGTTTCTCCTTATATTCAAGATACCTGATTTCGTGCTCCAAGGGTACGTTGAGCCCGGCATTGCCGTAAAAATCCGGCTTCGGCATTTTTACAAAATCTTCCGCATCGTTACACACTTATATGCCTCCTCGTTTTCTTGCCGCACAAACTTAACCCCTATATGCTGCTTTCTTTTAGACATGCCTCCGCTGAACAGCAGAAACGAACATATAGTGAGCACAATGGCTGCAACCAGTAATAAAATATAAAAAAAACGCTTTTTAACCATTTCCGCTCCTGTGTTTTGCTATATTAGTATTTTGCTCATATGTTCATGTTTTATGAAAATAAAAAGCCCTTCGTGAATCGCGAAGCGGCTTTAAGAGTCGAATACTGTCAACGTCATTAACTTATTCGTTTGCTGTCGATTATATCAAGCAGTTCGGCAATAAAATCCGCCAATACCGGAAGACTGCTGTGCGCTACTTTTCTTAATAAATAGATAACAAAAGCTCCGAGAAGAGTAAAACCGATTGCCGAACCTACTCCTCTCGCAAGCCCCAGTATAAAGCTGTTTCGCAGCATACGCCTTCTGTTGGCGGCATATTCGATATATTCAAGGAACCTTGCTTTTTCCATATTGGATACGATAAGATCCATTTGTTCCTCTATCCGTTTCAGCCTTTTTGCGTTGTTCTGCGTTCCCTTCAACATTCATAAATTATTTCCATAAACGCTTTTTTTAGAACAAGAGGCTATTGCTGCTTGTTTTGAAGGTTTTGCTTTTCCAAAAGATTTTCGAGCCTTTCGATTTCATCGAGCAGTGCGTTTATACGCATTATCATAAGCTCATTGTTTTTTTCAAACGCTTCATAGTCTTCAATGATCTCATCCAGAAATGCGTCCACTTCCTGAATGTCGTATCCTCTGAAAACGCGTGAAAAATGTTTATTTATAATATCGTTTACGTTCATAACAGCTCCCATTTTATAATACGAAATCCCCGGCCGAAAAGGCTAGGGATTTCACTCATTGGAAATATACTCATTCAGATTATTCCGTCATTTATTGCGCTGTCTCCGCTTCCGATAATATCGTAATTATTGGGAGCTACAACGAATATGCCTCTTGAAATCTTATAAATGGTGCCGTTGAGCGCATATACTGCTCCTGCCATAAAGTCGAGAATACGTTGAGCGCATTCTATCTCAAGCTCTTCCATATTCACTATTACTGGCTTGCGGCTCTTCAGATTGTCAATTATGTTTTGCGTATCCTCATAGCTGATGGGATGATACACAATAACCTTCATCTGCGCCGCCGTAGGCAGATTTACGACATTATTCGCGGGGTTTTTTCTGCCTCTGTTGTTAAGGCTTAATACTTTTCCTTTGTCGTTCTCCTGCTGATCGTAGAAATCTTCCTGAAATTCGTCATCCTCGTATTCCGCTTCTTCGATCCCTATGTAATCCAGCAACTTGTTTAAGAAATTCCCTGCCATTTTTGTTCCTCCAAATAATTATTGTTGGCGCTTGGAGAAAACATTGTGCTTATTCAAACTTTTATATATATACGTTTGAATTTACCGTCTATTGTCTTGGACCAAATATTCCGGTGCCTATGCGCACCATCGTTGCTCCCTCCAATATGGCGGTTGTGTAATCATTGCTCATTCCCATTGACAGATCTTGAATTCCGGGAAAGTACTTTCGAGAATCATCAAAAAGAAGTTTCATTTGCTTAAAATACTTACCCGCCCCTCGTTCATCCGCCACAGGAGGTACGCACATCAACCCCTTCACCACGATATGATCCATTTCACAGATTCTGCCTAAAAACTCCGGGAGCATTTCCGGCAGAATGCCGGCCTTTTGCGGTTCCCGGCCTATGTTGACTTCTACAAATACCTTTTGAGCCAAATCAAGCCTGCCGGCGTATTTATTGATTTGTTCCGCCAGCGGCAGCCTGTCCAATGATTGTATGAAATCAACTTTTCCTATAACATATTTTACCTTATTTGTCTGCAATTGTCCAATGAAATGTATATTTATATCATAATTCTTAAAAAATTCATATTTGCCCGTGAACTCCTGCACCCTGTTCTCGCCCAAATCCTTTACGCCGTATTGCAGCGCTTGGCGGATTTTTTCTTCCGGCACAAATTTGGTAACGGCGACAAGACGGATCTCATCGGCTTTTCTGCCGCATGAAACGGCCGCATTCCTAATATTATCAAAGATCCTGTTCAGATTATCCTCAATCCTCATCATGTTCACCCGTGTCTTCAATCAGCGTTTTATATATCCGGTGCCCTCTGAAATAAGGGCGCTGCCGGCGGAAGCCGATATGATCGCATCGGAATCGTCCGCGGCCAGCACGTTAACCTCGACCCATCCGGCGTGATCTCCGTTTTGCACCGTGATGCCCGGTATTCCGTTTTGAATATCGATTGCGCTCAACGGTACTTTTAACCCCGCAGCATCTTTGTTTAATGTGCATTTTGCAATGCGCGTGCTGAGCAAGGGCCCTATGTCCTGGTTGAATTCGAGAACGTTGACCACATCGTTTCCCGAGACTGCATATTTCAACGCACGGCCGATATACGGCCTGTCATAATATCCTTCGAATATAACCGTGTATTCCTCGTTTTCGGTCAGTCTCACAGCCTGTGATGACGGGGTAATGAATGCGCAATACCAATGAGAGCTGTTAATAAGCCGGTACAGAAGATTTTCGGATTCAATGCTTTCGGCTTTTGCTCTTTTGAGCACTCTTTTTATCAAATCTGCATTCAGCGTTTCTATCTTGTCCGCGCTTAATACCTGCTCGAAACCGTCAAAATAAAAACTGACCACTCCCGAATCGAGCGACCTTATTTCGCTTTTCCACTCTTCTATTTGATTTTGCCGGTTTTGCTCCTCGGCATAAAGCGAATTTAGAATCTCGGTAGCCTGAACGCTGCCCTTTAAATACTCAATGCGTTTCTGCATCAATTCCTTTAATTCCCACTCCAGGGACAACAAGTCATTTTGCTGTTCATCCATGGTTACAGAGCGAATCTTCGCGGATAATGCTTCCACTTCGCCGTTCAGGTAATCCAGTTCCGGATTCTCGATACCCTCCAACTGCAAAAGCTGCCGATTAAGGATATCTTTTTGTACATTGAGAAGCGATTGCATTACTTCATCATTGTAACCCCATTTGAAGATCTCAGCGACTAAATCCCCGCTTTCCACTCTTTGGGCTTCGGACACCCTGAATATGATCTTGTCGAATTTTTCGGTCGATATGTTTATTTCATCCCGAATAATAATGCAATCGGCAGGCATTGACAGCTTCAGGCTGCCGCTAGTCACGGTACCCGCTTTGCGATTTTTCAGCAATAAAAAAGTTACGGCTGCAGCCAAAACAATTATCAAGAGAATAAAAACAAAGAATCTGCTCCGAACTCTTACCCTTGCCATGAAACACCTCTAAAAAATCACGCAGGATATTTTCGTATTCGCACAAAGCGCCGGATTTTCCTGCCGCTCAGCTCAAATTTTGTATCCGCTCTTTGCTGACCGTCCCAATTGCCTGTTGAAGTTTTCCTTATTTTTATTATGATATACGCAATACAACTCTTCGGGATCCATGCCTGTGCGAATGCACATGCTTATAAAAAAATGCAAAATATCAGCGAGTTCTTCTTTGATTGAAGCTTTGTCGATTTCTTTGGGGTTTTTCCACCATTTAAAATTCACCTCGTCAAGCAGCTCACCCAATTCGGCAATTATAGCCAATATATCTTTTTGCATCCATACTTCATATGGAATATCGTCAAGGTTTCTATGTTCCTCTATGAAACGGTCCAGTTCTTTTTGTAATTCAAAAATACTGTCAAGCTTGTCCACAGCAATACCCCCACCCCGCTGAATTGTCATTATGTGAGCAGCTTCTCAAAAGAAGCCGCCTGGTTTTTCATCCTACCGACAAAGGCTCCGCTGATATTTGACTCATCCAGCACATGCGGAACGATCGCAATGACATCGTCCATTGAGACCCTTTCTATCCTTTGCATGATCTCTTCTTCGGTATAAACGACGCCGCGGAGCAATTCGGACTTGCCGATAGCGTTCATTCTGCCGGATGTGCTCTCCTGTCCGAGCATATATCCGCCTTTAAGCTGGTTTTTGCTTCTTTCGAGCTCATCACGGCTGATCCCGTTGCGCCGTATATCCTCAAGTTCATCAAGCATCAGCTTAACGACTTGATCCGCCTGCTTTTCATTTGTTCCGGCATAAAGCGAAAAATAACCTGTGCTTCGATAAGAAGAAGGATAAGAATATACGGAATAAGCAAGTCCCTTTTGCTCACGGATTTTCTGGAACAATCGCGAGCTCATGCTTCCGCCTATAACATTATTCAATACGAACAGCGGATACTGACCTTCCTCATCTATAGAAAAGCCGGGCATGGCAAGCGCGACATGCATCTGCTCGATATCTTTTTCGATGCTTTGAAACTTTTTCCCGGCTGCATAAAAACTTTCGGGATATTCTGACGCTCTGCCCATCATTTCGCTTCCGAACAATTCCTTGAGCGTATCCAGAAGCTTTTCGGTTTCAAAATTACCGGCACATGCAATTACGATATTTGAAGGTATATAATGCTTGTCCATATAAGCGAGCAGTTTTTCCCTTGTAAAAGACCTTACGCTGCTTTCCGTTCCGAGTATGGGCTTAGCCAAAGGATCATCAGCGTAAAAGGTTTTGCAAAGCAACTCATGGACCAGTTCTTCCGGGTTGTCCTCTACCATCAGGATTTCCTCGCAAACGACGCCTTTTTCCTTTTCGATTTCCGATTCATCGAATTTGGAATGGCGCACGATGTCCGCGAGTATATCGGCGCCGTTTTCCATATGCTCGTCCAACACCTTTGCATAAAAGCAGGTGCACTCTTTGGACGTAAACGCATTCAGAGTACCGCCGAGGCTGTCCATCTCTACCGCTATTTCCGAGGCGGATCTTTTTTCGGTCCCTTTAAACAGCATATGCTCGATAAAATGGGACGCGCCTTCCTCTCCGGGAACTTCCTTTATAGATCCGGTTGCGATCCACACTCCCATGCTTACCGATCTGAATGAAGGCATCTGCTCCAATATGATTCTGATTCCGTTATCCAACTTTTCCCGATATATCATTTTCTACTTCCTATTCCGCTTCACAATCCTAAAATATCGCTTGTGCCCGTGACCTTCAAACCTTTCTGCATATAGGCCTGCAGGATTTTTGCAAGTGCATCGGCAGCGCCGGCTGTGGGCTCTATCAATATTATATTACCTTCCTTGGAAGAATCTAATGCACGCTTCAGGATTTCATCCGAAGTGCCGCGCGCGCTCAAAAGATCAACCGTGCAAAGCACATGAGCGATATTCAGTTTCGACGCTGCTTTTGATGATGCGCTTAACTTTCGTGTTCCCGAGTAGTATAGCTTCGGCGTTACGCCGCAAGCATCGCTGATACATTGCAGCGATTGAGTAATATCATCCGCAATAAAGCTCACATTGCCGTCCTCAAATGGCCTCATGCCCATCGTTGCAATTTCATGGCCTTCATCGACCATCCGTAAAATCAACGCTTTGTTTTTTTCAGCCCACTCCCCGCTGACACAGAAAGTAATACGGCAGCCGTTTTCCTTCAAATCGTCCAATATTCTGCCCAGCGCGGATGCGTTCCATGAAACGGCACATTGAATTGCGATCTTATTTTTCTGTGTTCCCCGGTAAAATGGCCTGTCATACATCGATCCCATCACCGTTTGTATATGAGGCGATGTTATAGCGATGTAAAGCAACAATATCAACGCAATCAATGAAACGTTGATCAACGAATATCTGGTATAACGCGATGCTCCCCTGTTCATAAAGAGCCTCCTTGTGTATGGGTTATAATATACATATTCGATACACAAGGTACGTATACTTATTGCCGCTGTGTATTTAGAGCTTCACTGAAGGAATGATATTTATTGTTTATCCTCCGGCAGCAAACCTTTTCGGGTCAAGTTTATTTTGCCCTGGGGCGTGATTTCGGTCACTCTGACTAAGATTTCATCTCCGATTGAAACGACGTCCTCGACCTTTTCTACTCGCTTGTTGGAAAGCTTGGATATATGAACAAGGCCGTCCTTACCGGGCTTTAATTCGACAAAAGCACCTATGGGAAGTATCCTGACGACCTTGCCGAGATACACTTCGCCGACTTCGATATCGCGGACTATCGTCTCAATTATTTTTCTTGCGGACGCCGCAGCGGCCTGATCAGGCGATGCGATAAAAACTCTCCCGTCGTCCTCTATGTCGATCTTGACTCCTGTTTCCGCAATGATCTTATTGATGGTTTTCCCGCCCGAACCTATAACTTCGCGTATTTTATCCGGGTGGATTGTAAACTGGATTATCCTCGGAGCATACGGAGACATATCGCCGCGCGGCTCTGATATTGTCTCATTCATTTTATCAAGAATAAACATACGTCCTTTACGTGCTTGTTCCAACGCTCTTGTCAGTATCCGTTCGTCGATGCCTTTGATTTTTATGTCCATCTGGATCGCGGTGATTCCGTCCCTGGTTCCGGCTACCTTAAAATCCATATCGCCGAGAAAATCTTCAAGGCCTTGAATATCGGTCAAAATCGCAATATTGCCGTTGCTCTCATCCTTAATAAGTCCCATCGCCACTCCCGCTACCGGCTTCTTAATTGGGACGCCGGCATCCATCAGCGCCAAAGTGCTCGCGCATATCGAAGCCTGCGACGTTGACCCGTTTGAGCTTATCACTTCGGAGACAAGCCTCATTGAATAAGGAAATACCTGTTCATCCGGCAATACGGGCACCAAAGCTCTTTCGGCAAGCGCACCGTGACCGATCTCGCGGCGCCCCGGCCCCCTCATCATCCGTGTTTCACCGACGCTGTAGGGAGGCATATTGTATTGGTGCATATACCTTTTATATTCTTCCTCGCCTATCCCGTCAAGCGTTTGGACATCGCCTATCGTGCCGAGAGTCGCAATGGTCAGCACTTGGGTTTGACCCCGCGTGAAAACCCCGCTTCCGTGAGTGCGTGCAAACAGGCCTACCTCACACCATATCGGACGAATCTCATCATGTTTTCGTCCGTCCGGGCGGATGCCGCGATTAATGATTTTATCCCTTACTATCTCTTTCGTTAAATCATAAAGAATACCGTCGATAGCGTTTTCACTGTCCGGGTATTCTTCCGAGAAATGCTCAAATGTCTCAAGTTTTACCTGAGCCGAGCGCTCTTCCCTCTCCCTGCGGTCAAATGTGTCAAGCGCCCATTCGATTTTATCCGACGCGAATGAACGTACCTTTTCGGATAATTCCGGATCCGGTCCGGAATAAGGAACCTCTATTTTGGGTTTTCCTATTTCGCGGGCTATCTGTTCGATGAAATCGACAATGCCCTTAATATGCTCATGACCGTAAAGGATGGCTTTTAACATGCTTTCTTCGCTGATTTCGGAGGAACCCGCCTCCACCATCATTACCGCGTCCCGGGTGCCGGCTACGGTCAGCTGAAGCAAGCTTTTTTCACGCTGATTGCTGTCAGGATTTATTATATACTCTCCGTCCACAAGTCCAACGCTGACTGCGCCTATTGGACCCATAAAAGGCGCTTCGCTGATAGAGAGCGCGATCGATGAACCGATCATCGCCAGTATGTCGGGCTGAACATCCTGCTCGACTGATAATACCGTTGCTATTACCTGAACATCGTGATAAAATCCTTTCGGAAATAACGGGCGCAAAGGCCTGTCTATAAGCCGCGAAGTAAGAATGGCTTTTTCCGTCGGACGGCCTTCACGTTTGATGAAGCCGCCCGGAATTTTACCCACGGAGTACATTTTTTCTTCAAAATCAACGCTCAACGGAAAAAAATCCGCTCCCTCTCTGGGCGTTTTCGCCATTGTAGCGCATACGAGAACAGCGGTATCACCGCATCTTATAAGGCACGACCCCCCTGCCTGTTCGGCATATTTGCCCGTTTCGACGGTTATTTCCCTTCCCGCCAAATCCATCTGGAAAATTCTTTGCATGTCTTCATGCTCCTTTTATATACTTTTTTTATTATAAACTTCTCAGGATTAACTTAAACATATAGTAAAAGAGCGGGAAGCTCCCGCCCGCTCTAAACTTAAGCTATTTGCGAAGGTTCAGATCTGCAATGATGTTTCTGTAACGTTCAATGTCCTTATCCTTTAAGTAATTCAGCAAGCCTCTGCGCTGTCCCACCATTTTCAGCAGACCCCTGCGCGAATGGTGATCCTTCTTATTTGCCTTGAGGTGCTCGTTCAGATGATTGATGCGTTCAGTCAATAACGCGATTTGCACTTCCGGAGAGCCGGTATCTCCCTCATGAAGTTTATACTTTTCAATGATTTCCTGTTTCTTTTCCTTTTCCATTTCTGCCTCCATTAATTTTCCTATCCCCTAAAGCTGCGTAATGCGTCGGAGCTTCGCATAACATAGCCGAAGGTTCATAGATCACAACGCGTATTATAGCATAGTTTTTGATTGCGCGCAAATAATTATAACTTTTCGGTCTTTAATTTACCATATTAAAATACTGCTGCACCGTATTTTTATCTTTGCTTATTTGACGGGCGAGCGCTTCGGCGTCAGGGAACTTTATTTCGTCTCTGATGCGCCTGTACAGCGCGATACTCATATGTTTGTCATATATATCGCCTGAAAAGTCGATCAAATGGGATTCGATAGTCGTGTGTGAGCCCTGAAAAGTCGGATTCTTTCCGATATTTGTCACGGCATAGTAATGAGTTCCGTTTTCAACATGAGCGACGGCAGCATAAACGCCGCTTCGGGGAAGCATTTTCTCCTGAGGTGGGGTGATATTCGCCGTAGGAAACCCTATCCTGGTACCTATGCGCCGGTTGGAAACCACCTTTCCGCTCAGAGTGTATCGGGATTGAAGCATTTTATTCGCCTCTTCCAGCTGGCCGTTCTCAAGGCTTTCGCGTATCCTTGTACTTGAAACGGAACTTCCGTTATAAATAACCGGAGGTATGATTTGAACGCCAATACCCAGTTCCCTGCCGAACCTTGTTAAGCAGTCGCAGTCCCCCGTTCCGTATCTTCCGAAAGAATAATTAAAACCTGCTACGATGAATTTGACCGGATATCTTGACAAAAGCATTTTTATAAAATCAAGGGGTTCCATTGACGCCAATTCCCTGTCAAAATGCACTGCATCAACCTTGTCCAAGCCCAATGCTTTCATCGAGTCGAACCGCTCCTTAAAAGTCATGAGGAGTTTCGGTGATTTTCCCAAAACCTTCATAGGATGGTCTATGAATGTGTAAACTATCGACTCGAGATCGTTTTCCCTTGCAATATTCAGCGAAGTATTCAGCAGCGCCCTGTGTCCCATATGTACGCCGTCAAACATACCGAGCGATACAACGGCTCCGCGTTTACTTGTGTTATTTATCATCTGCCGGCTCCCGCAATAATAATTTCATTTGTAAAAAACCGTTTTCAATTCTGCCTACTCCAATGAAGCAATCGTCATATACCCTGACTGAAGCGTTATCAAAATCGGACGTTACTTCGATTTTCGCCCCGTTGCAGAGCAGTTTTTTCCGCCCGGCATCCATTCCGCTCAACCGGATGGAAGGCAGGTGTGAAATCGCATTTTCAACCGGAGTCAAGGCGCTCCTCAACATGCCTTTATCCTTCAGCCGGAGGAGTTCGTCGATCGTCACAGCTTTTTCAATTGAGAATTTGCCCGTCCCGGTTCTCAAAAGGAACGACAGATGCGCATGCGCGTTGAGTCTTCTTCCGATGTCTTCCATGAGAGTGCGTATATAAGTGCCTTTCGAACATGAAATTCTCATTAAAAACCGCTGCGGTCCGGATGAATCCAAAAGCGAGATCTCATGGATCTCTACCTCGCGGATCTTGCTTTCAATGCTGATGTTGCTCCTTGCCAGTTCATACAATTTCTTTCCTTTATATTTTACGGCGGAATACATGGGAACCCGCTGCATGTATTTGCCGATGAATCCACGCGCTGCTTCCTCCACTTGCGCGGCCGTAACGCTGCACTCGCATTGTGCGGTCACGGCTCCGTATGAATCCTGCGTATCGGTTTTTTTGCCGAAAGCTATTTCCCCAATATATTCTTTGTTTTCTTCAATAACGTAGTCGAACAGCCTTGTCGCTCTCCCTATGCATACGGGAAGAACCCCGGCGGCTCCAGGGTCTAGAGTTCCGGTATGACCGGCCTTTTTAACATTGAATATCTTTTTGATATCATTGACTACATCGCTTGAAGTCATGCCGGGAGGCTTTAAAACAACCACTATACCTTCCATAGCTTACCTTACGATAACGGAACCGATATATTCTACGATTTCTTTTTGGGCTTGCATTAAAGGCTTGTTTACGGTGTATCCTGAAGCGCCGAAATGCCCGCCGCCGTTATATTTCGCCGCGATAACGCTTACATCCACATCAGTTTTTGACCGAAGGCTTACCTTGCAGACGTTTTTTTCGGTTTCCCTGATAAGCACGGCAACCTCTACCGGTATCACATCGCGGATATAATCTATGATGCCTTCTATATCCGATTCATTGGCTCCGCTTTCGTCCATATCCTCGAGCGTTATGTTCGAAATCCCAATAACGCCGCTATGCAGCAGTTCCATTTTGGATAACGTGAAGCCCAGCAGCTTCGCCTTTGCGAAAGGTATCTGCCTGTACACTTTCTGGTTTATAGTGAATATATCGATTCCGCTGCTCAGAAGCTCGGCCGCAGAAAAAAAAGTTTCGGGCTTCGTATTGCAGTAGGCAAAATTGCCCGTATCCGTCATAACAGCCGTATATAAGCAGGTCGAGATATCCTTATCGATTTCAAGTGAAAGCTCTTTTGAGAGTTTCAGAATAATCTCTCCCGAGGCGGCAACCACGGGGTCCACATGATTGAGATCCGCAAAAAAGCTGTTTGTCTTGTGGTGATCGAGATTAACGGTAAACTCGGCGGCGTCGAATAAATCAACGCAGCCGCCCAAACGCGATTTATCGGCGCAGTCCACGGCTATTGCGTAAGGAAATACCGGCGCGTCCTTAAAATCCTTCAAAGAATCAATAAACGGCAAAAAGGAGTAAATAAGCGGGATCTCTCTCTCACATACGATCTGAGCCGTTTTGCCCGCCTGCCTGAGGAGTCCGAAAAGAGCCGCCGAAGAACCCAAAGTATCTCCGTCCGGGGAGGTATGCGCTATTACCGTAAAGCGGTCATGCTTTTTCAAAAACTCAGCAATGGCCGAAAGTTGACTATTCATCGCTTCGTTCTTCTTTCGGATGGTTGATTTCGTTTATTATCTTTGATATATGCACGCTGTATTCAATAGTGTTGTCAAGTATGAACCTTAACTGCGGAAGCCGCCGTATTTCCATCCGCCGGCCCAATTCCCTGGACAAAAAACCGGCGGCATGGTTAAGTGCAAGCACTGAATCGCTTCGCGCCTGCTCATTTTGGTCATAAACGCTGACTTTGATCTTTGCAAGGTTAAGGTCGCTGGAGATATCGACGGACATGATTGTTGTCATGGAAGATATTCTCGGGTCCTTTAATTCCCTGATGATTTCGCTTAATACCTTTTTTATTTCCTCTCCGATCCTGCTGTACCTGACATTCGCCATAAATTCCTCCCGCTCATCGCTCGACCTCTTCCACGACAAATGCCTCGACGATATCGCCTTCTTTTATATCGTTGAAGTTTTCGATGCCTATTCCGCACTCATATCCTGCCGCAACTTCTCTTACATCATCCTTGAATCTCTTAAGGGACGCGATCTTGCCCTCATGAATAACGACCCCGTCGCGAACAACGCGTATTTGCGCATTCCTTGAGATTTTACCGCTTTGTACATACGCGCCGGCTATCGTGCCTATGCCCGATACTTTAAACGTTTCGCGAACTGTGATTCGCCCGATCTCATTCTCCCTGAACACGGGAGCAAACATGCCCTTCATCGCGTTTTGTACGTCTTCGATCGCATTATATATAATGCGGTATAACCTTATATCGACTTTTTCCTTTTCAGCGGCAGCCCGGGCGAGCGCATCCGGTCTGACGTTGAATCCGATAACGATTGCGTTGGAAGCGGAAGCAAACATAATGTCCGAGCCGGTTATTGCGCCCACGCCCGCATGTATACACCTGACCCTGACCTCTTCGTTGGACAGTTTTTCCAATGCCTGCCGGACCGCTTCCGCGGATCCCTGAACGTCCGCTTTAATAATAAGGTTAAGATCCTTGATCTGCCCTTCGGATATTTGACTGAACAAATCATCCAGAGAAACCTTGGAAAGGTTTTTGATTTGCTCGGCTTTGATTTTATCCTTCCGCTCCTCGGCAACATGCCTCGACAGCTTGTCGATTTGCGCGACATTAAGAATATCACCTGCCGACGGCACTTCTGAAAATCCCAAAACCTCAACGGGCTGGCTGGGTCCCGCCTGTGTAAGATTTCTGCCCCTGTCGTCCATCATTGCGCGGACCCGCCCGTAAGCTATGCCCGCAACAATAGTGTCTCCCACTTTCAAAGTACCGTTTTGAATCAGAACAGTAGCAATAGGACCTCTGCCCTTATGAAGTTCTGCCTCGATGATCGTTCCTTTGGCAAGCCGGTTGGGGTTTGCTTTGAGTTCCATTACTTCCGCTTGAAGCAAAATCATTTCAAGAAGTGTGTCAATACCCGTGTGGGTTTTTGCGGACAAGGGTACGAATATCGTATCTCCGCCCCACTCTTCGCTTACGAGTCCGTACTCGGTAAGCTGTTGTTTCACGCGGTCCGGATCCGCATTGGGTTTATCCATTTTATTGACAGCGACTATGATGGGGACTCCGGCGGCTTGCGCATGATTTATGGCTTCCTTTGTCTGAGGCATTACGCCGTCATCAGCAGCCACAACAAGCACCACGATGTCCGTGACCTGAGCACCTCTGGCGCGCATGGATGTAAACGCCTCATGACCTGGCGTATCAATGAAAGTTATTGACTGACCCTTGCAGCTTACCATATAGGCGCCTATATGCTGCGTTATGCCGCCGGCCTCTTCTTCGGTTACGCTGCTGTGCCTTATTGCATCTAGCAAAGATGTTTTGCCGTGGTCGACATGCCCCATTATTGTAACGACCGGAGGCCTTTTCACCTGTTCCTTTTCGTCATCATAGTCTTCACTGCTCTCCTGCAGAACATCCTCGAATGTTTTTGCGACCTGCAGTTCAAGCTCTATTCCGTAATCCGAGGCTATCAGTGCACAGGTGTCAAAGTCGATTTCCTGATTGATAGTCGCCATTATTCCCAAAATAAACAGCTTCTTGATTATCTCTGCCGCAGGTTTTCCGATTTTTTCGGACAGATCCTTTACAGTAATGGTATTCGAAGTAATCACGGCCTTTTCAATTATTACCGGTTCCGGCTTATGCTGAATCGTCTGCTTTCTCGCTTTACGCCTGCGGGCGCCCATAGGCGCATCGTCGTCCCAGAACTTTGCGTCCGGAATGCTTTCCTTTAAGATTGCCTTCTTGGATCTGGTCTTTTTGTCCGTATCGTAATTTCGCGCATAAGCACTTTTATTCGGGTCATAGTTACTGACCTTTTCTTTGTTCACGGGAGGCATGATGGATATGGGCAAATTGGAATGACGCTGATACCCATCCTTTCTTGCAGACGGCTGCGCGCCTTTTAACTGTGAAGGTCGTTGCTGCAGGCCTGTTTGCCGCGGCCGTTGCTGCTGAGCGCCCTGTGAAAAAAGCGGCTCAAAGTCGTCCTTGCGGGCGGACTGCTGAAAACCTCCCTGCCTCTGCCTTTGCTGACCGGCGGTTTCGGCCGCAGGCTTGATGATCTGATAATCCTTTTTCAGCCTCCGAGGCTGCTCGGTCTTTTCGCGCGCGGTTTGCCTGGCGCTCCCGCTTGCCGATGAGGCGCCTGAACCGCTTTGAGTATCATGCCGCGGCTGATCCCCGGGAATATCGGGAATAAACTGCTCGATTTCTTCTTTTTTTTCTCTCCGCTCCCCTGCGGGCGGCTGCAATGCGCCGGCTTTGCTTTCCGTTTGAGAAAGCCCGTCGGCGGTTTGTGTAACATGAACGGGACGCGCTTGATCATCAAAAACAAGCGGGTGTTCTTCATCCCCCGCATGGACGGCGAGATCGACTTCGGAAGCAAGGATCTCCAACAGGCGCTCCTGCTTCTCGCGCTCTTCGCGTTCGCGCTTTTTCGCCTGCTCTTTCTCCATAACGCTGCTTTCAAATCTGCGCACGTTTTGAAGCATAGAGCTTATATCGGTCTGCCTTTGCTTAATTCTCTCAAATAAATCTTTTGACCTTTTTTCGAGGTCTTTTGCCGCGTCCAGTATCTTTATTGTTGCCATATTTACACCCCCGTGCGAATCTCCTAATTACGACGCTCATAATACGCATCTGTGATCATATCGGAAAACCCTTTATCCAAAATCGCCGCAACCTTCCTGCCGGGTTTCCCGATCAAACTTCCGAGCTGTTCGGTTTCAAGCACCGTAAGCTCAGCTCTCTCGCAAAATCCTCTCCACCTCTCAAGCGTTTTTTCCGACGAACCGCTATCTATCAAAACCAGCTTCGCTTTCCCGCACTTTACCGCTTTCTCGCAAGCGGCTTCTCCCGCAATGCATCTTCCGGCCCTCATTGAAAAGCCGACAGCGGAACGGAACTTAGTTTGATTCATAAGATAATACTTCCTTCTGCAATCCCTCGATGACGGAAGCGTCTATTTTGCACTCAAACGCCCTTTCCAGCGCGCGGCTCTTTATTGCGCTGTCAAGACACTTTATTTTCGGGCATATGTACGCGCCTCTTCCGTGCGCCTTTCCCGTTTTATCCATGCTTACCTCTCTTGACGAAGCATGGACTATCCTTATAAGTTCTTTCTTGGGAAGCATTTGGCGGCATCCGACGCACATTCGCAACGGTATTTTTTTAGGCAAAGAATGATCCCCCCAAGCTGAATTTAAGAATTCTGTTCATATTCGGCCGCTTCAAGCGCTTGCTCCGCCGAAGACTGATCCTTGATATCTATTTTCCAGCCCGTCAGTTTAGCGGCAAGCCGCGCGTTCTGGCCTTCTTTTCCGATGGCAAGCGACAATTGGTTGTCGGGAACAATGACTTTCGCCGCTTTTTCGGTTTCATTGATATAAACCATCAAAACCTTTGCGGGGCTCAGAGCCTTGGCGATATAAACCGCAACATCCGCATCCCATTCAATGATGTCAATTTTTTCGTTATGAAGTTCGTTTACAATCCTCTCCACCCTGATTCCTCTTTGACCGACGCATGCCCCGACCGCGTCCACCTGAGAATCAGTCGATACGACAGCAACTTTAGTTCTAAAACCCGCTTCGCGGGCAATCGACTTTATTTGAACGACGCCTGATTGTATTTCCGGGACCTCCAGTTCAAACAACCTCTTGACGAGACCGGGATGGGTCCTTGAAACAAGAACCTGCGGCCCCTTATTCGTCTTTCTTACTTCAAGCACATATACTTTTATCCTGTCGCTGTTTTTATAATCTTCGCCGGGTATCGTTTCGCCGTGAGCAAGAAATCCGTCAGTCCTTCCGAGCTCGACGTATATGCCGTTCTTTTCAACACGCTGCACGATAGCGGTCAATACCTCGTTTTCTTTTTCGACGAATTCATCGAATATCACGCCGCGTTCCGCTTCCCTAATGCGCTGAACAACCACTTGCTTAGCGGTTTGTGCTGCAATTCGTCCGAAATCTTTGGTTTTCGCCTCTTCTTCGAGGACGTCGCCGATCTCATAAAGGGGATTGATTAAACGCGCATCCTGAATAGAGATCTCGGAATGAGGATTTGTTACTGTTTCAACTACTGTTTTAGATGCGAATATCTGAGTGGAGCCGGTTTCTCTGTCCACAACCGCCCTTACGTTCGTTGATAAACCGTAATTTCGCTTATACGCCGATATGAGCGCCGATTCTATAGCATCGATAAGAACATCCATGCTGATGCCGCGCTCTTTTTCAATGGTGTTTAAAGCTTCTATAAACTCGGAATTCATTGTCTACACTCCTCTATAATCTCATTTAAACTCGATATACGGTTTTATTATCGCGGCGTCTTTGCGCAATATGCTGAACTGACCGGAGCTGTCCGAAACCAATGTGAACTTTTCGGAATCATAATCCGTCAGCAATCCGGTGAACTCCTTTTGTCCGCCGATCGGAGCATACAGCTTTACCGTGACCTTTTTATTAAGATTTCGCTTGAAGTCGCGGTCGGTTTTGATCGGTCGGTCCAAACCCAAAGAAGAAACGCTTAGATAGTATGATTGTTCGATCGGGTCCGCTTTATCAAGAATAGCTTCCACTGCCCTTGAAACTCTTTCGCAGTCGTCAAGCGTGATGCCGCCGGAAGAATCTATATAAAAGGTCAAAACCCATCGGTCCTGCTCTTTTTTGAATTCGGTTTCAACCAGTTCATAACCCATTTGCGCAATGGGTTCTTGCACCAGTTCATTCACCTTGTCGACAGTTTTCATCAGAGCCTCCCTATCATAATTAAAGAGTGGGATTCACACCCACTCTTCTAACGCTCACAACAATACTTCCAACAAGTCAAATTATAGCACAGTAATATAACTGTTAGCAAGAAAAATATTCAAAAACAGAGTGCTTTTGCGTCAACCGGCGTAAGCGGTCTTATTTTTTTTGTGTTTAAAATTAATAAGCCGGTTCAAAAGATACCTTTCATGGAGTTTATTCTTTTTCGGACGCCATATTGATGCATTCTTCAACAAACCGGTCAACCGCCTCGGGCAGCGGCGACGAGAACAAAAGCTCCCCTTTTTTAAATACGACGCCTCCCGAGTCACCGAAAGCGATTCCTATATCGGCTTCCTTGGCTTCTCCGGGTCCGTTCACCGCACATCCCATTACAGCGACCTTTAAATATCTTTTCTGTGCGCAAAGCGCGTCTTCGACCCTCCGGACTATGCTTTCAAGGTCTGCTTTGCACCTTCCGCAGGTCGGACAGGATATGATTTCAACCCCTTCCCTGCGGATACCGCATGCGGTAAGTATCTGTTTGGCTGCAACGATTTCTTGCTCCGGATCCCCCGTAAGCGATACTCTCAGCGTATCTCCGATTCCGGAAAGAAGCAGTGCGCCGATCCCTACTGATGACTTGATTAAACCCCGGGTGCCGCTTCCCGATTCCGTAACACCGATGTGAAGCGGATAATCCACCTTTTCGGAAAGAAGTTTATATGCTTCGACGTTATCCTTTACGTCCGAGGTTTTGATGGATATTATGATATCATAAAAGCCCTCGCTTTCAAGGACCGCAATATGCTTAAGCGCGCTTTCAACCAGCGCAAGTGGCTTCGGACCGCCGTATTTTGCGAGCATTTCTTTTTCCAAAGACCCTGAGTTTACTCCGATTCGTATCGGTATCGAAAGGTCTTTTGCGCAAGCCGTAAGCTCGCGGACCTTTAATACGCTTCCTATGTTTCCCGGATTAAAGCGTATCTTATGAACCCCGTTCTTCATCGAAGCTATGGCAAGCCTGTAGTCAAAATGAATATCCGCAACCATGGGTATGTGAATCTGCGCAAGTATATCCTTCAGAGCCTTAACGCAATCCATATCATAAACGGACGACCGGATGATTTCGCACCCGGCTTTTTCCAGACGAAGGATCTGTTTAACGGTAGCTTCCGCATCGCGCGTATCCGTATTGGTCATGGATTGAACAGTGATGCTTGAATCACCGCCGATTGAAACGTCTCCGACCCGGACGACTCTTGTTTTTCGCTTCATTCAGCCTCCGAACATAGTGGATATATCGTTGAACGTAAGAAAAATTATCAACGCGAACAGCAATATGATGCCTACAAAATGCACCATTCCTTCCTTTTCCGCAGATACTGGTTTCCCTCTGACCGTTTCAACGACCTGAAATACTATTCTTCCTCCGTCAAGGGCGGGGAGCGGCAGTAAATTTACTATAGCGAGGTTCACGCTTATCAAAGAACCCAGTCTCAGCAACGATTCAAAACCCATCCGGACCGCCTGACCTATAAAGCTTATGGTCCCTACGGGACCCATCACGTCGCCTTTCTGTACACCTTTAGTAAAAATGCTCCCGAGAAATTTAAACATCTCCATGATCATAGACCAAATGTAAGCGAAAGACGCACCGATTGCTTCGAATAACCCGTAATGTTTTCGGACAGGCTCTATGTTTACGCCGAGAAAATTATAACCCTTTTCCGGATTGTACATATCCTTTACGACGAAGTCAAGCTTTTTGCCGTTACGCTCAACCGTTATGACGGCTTCTTCTCCGTCAGCCCGGCGAATGGCGTCAACGGCAGCCGCATAGTACTCGATTCTTTTACCGTCGATAGCATAGATCGTATCTCCGGGCATAAGCCCTGCCGACTGAGCGGGGGAAGAGTCTTCAGCGAATGAACTGATGCCTGTCACGTAGTCGCCGTAAACGGTCAAAGTTACTATTGCAAAAATCAACGCGAACAATATATTCATAACGGGCCCTGCGGCAGTTACAATCATGCGCTTCCAGGGCTTATGCGCGTTAAAGCTTTCATTGTTTCGTACAGCTTCATCTTCACCGTAAAACTTGCACATGCCCCCTATCGGAAACGCCCTGACCGAATACCGGATGCCTTTCTTATCCTTTTTTAAAAGTGCGGGACCCATACCTATTGAAAACTCAACTATTTTAAAACCGAGAATCCTACCCGCTCCGTAATGGCCCAATTCGTGCACAAAAATAAAAATGCTCAGAACAAGCAGCGCGACAACTATAGATAATATGTTCTCCAAAGATTACCGTCCCTTTCCGGCAGCGCGCTCCGCAGCTTTGCGTTTTGCCTCCGTATCAATAGCGGCGATATCCTCCGCGGAGGATATGCTGCGCCCCGTAATATGCGTCATAGCATATTCTACGCATTCGGCTATGTCGCTATAACGAATTCTTCCGTTAAGGAACATATCGACCGCTGCTTCGTTTGCTCCGTTATATACAATGGGCATGACGCCGCCTTCAAAAAGCGCAGAATATGCGAGGGCAATAGCGGGGAATTTTCTGTTATCGGGCTCAAAAAACGTGAGCCGACCGATCTCCTGTAATTTCAACCGTTCGCATGGGCATGGAATACGGTCTGGGTAAGTCAGCGCGTATTGAATGGCAAGCCTCATATCGGGCACGCTTAGCTGTCCCATCGTGCTGCCGTCCAAAAACTCCACCATGGAGTGGACGATCGATTGGGGGTGAATAAGCACGTCGATTTGATCGCCGGGGATATCGAACAAATAGCTCGCTTCGATTATCTCAAGACCTTTGTTGAAAAGCGTGGCAGAGTCGACGGTGATCTTTTTCCCCATATTCCATGTCGGGTGGCAAAGCGCTTGCTTGGGGGTTATTCTCTCCATCTGCTCCTGAGTATAATCCCTGAACGGACCGCCGGAAGCTGTCAATATCAATCGAGTCACTTCCGTTTTCTTGCCGGCGGTCAGGCATTGAAATATCGCTGACTGCTCGCTGTCGACCGGCAGTATCTTCCCGCCGTTTTCAAAGGCGTCTTTAACAAGCTTATGCCCGCAGACAATGCTTTCCTTATTCGCAAGAGCAACGCGCTTTCCCGCATTCAGCGACGCCAGAAGCGGCTCCATTCCAGAGATTCCGCTAATCCCGTTGACGACAGTTTCTGCGCTCCTCCACGCCGCTATAACGCGGGAAGCTTCTTTTCCCGCAATCAGTTCGCAGCCTTCAGGAAGCCCGCCTTTGATCGATATTGCTTTCTGTTCATCGGTCAAACCGACAGCTTCGGGATGAAATTCATGTGCAAGTTCCAAAATTTCCTGGCTTGCGGAGCGCGCGCACAATGCCGTTACGCGAAACCTGTCCCGGTGGCTGCGGATCACATCCAATGCCTGCCGCCCGATGGAACCGGTACATCCCAATACAGAAACATTCATCATAAATGCCATTATATCACATGTAAATTACAAAAAAGTAAACAAATATGACCGGAGCGCAGAACAAAACGCTGTCAAGCCTGTCCATTACCCCGCCGTGGCCGGGAAAGATGGAACCGAAATCTTTTACTCCTGCCCATCTTTTTATGGAGGACGCAAAAAGATCCCCGACTTGACCGAGAAATCCGCATAATAACCCGATAAGAGAGAGGTGGATGACACTTACGGTCCCGTTCCACGAATCCTGCAGAATAAACACAAGCAAACCGCCCAGCAGACCGCCGAATACGCCGGCAATGCCCCCTTCGATTGTCTTTTTGGGACTTATATCGGGACATAATTTATGTCTGCCGAACAAAACACCGACAAAATAAGCCATCGTGTCGCCCATCAAAGGCCCCGCAAACATAATAAGCGTTGCAGTAAGCCTCAATGCACGTTCCTGAATGGTACTTACCAGCATCAAAAACACATAAAACAGCATCGGGTAAATAAATGTAAACAGTGCAAAAAAACAATCTTCCGCGGAGCTCTTTTTGTTGAGGATCTTTACGGCGATGGTAAATACCACACAGAGCGACAATAAGAATAACATGGCGGACGTTCCGAAGTATTCATTCACGGCAAAAAATGAAGCCGCAAACAAGTATACTGCGGGCAGAAGCGGTCTGTAACCCTTTGCGCGCATCACATATCCCATTTCAAAAACGCTGAGAACAGCGGCCAATGAATATACAACTGATTGAAAAATACCCCCGAAGTATAAAAGGGCAGCCAGAATCACAATCAGCAGCAGCCCGACAATTATCCTTGTGAGCAAACCTTTACCCTCCGTCTATAGTCCGCCGTAACGGCGGTTTCTGTTTTGAAACTCCCTTAATACTTCAATGAACCTGTCGTCGGAAAAATCAGGCCAGTAATCCTTTACAAATATCAGCTCGGCATATGCAGCCTGATACAACAGAAAATTCGAAAGCCGCTGCTCTCCTCCGGTCCGGATAACCAGATCGACTTGCGGAAGATTCGAGGTGTAGAGTCTGCTCTCAAATTCATGTTCATCGATATTTTCAGGCAAAAGAATGCCGCGGTTTACATCCTCGACTATGCTTTTAGCGGCTCTCAGAATTTCCGCGCGGCTTCCGTAGTTCAAAGCCAGATTCAGCTTTAGTCCTCGATTTCCCTTTGTAATGGTTGTCGCGTTTCGAATCGCTTGCCGGACCTCTTCGCTGAACCTTACGTCATCTCCCAACAAAGTGATACGAACGCCGTTTTTATGCAGCTCAGCGATCTGCTTATCAAAATATTCGATCAATAATCCGAACAGCGCATCTATCTCATGCTGCGGCCGCTTCCAGTTTTCGGTCGAAAACGCATAGAGGGTCAAAGATTCAATGCCGATATCGGACACAAAGCGTACCAGGCCGGTCAGCCGCTCCATACCTTCACGGTGTCCGTAAGTGCGCGGCAGAAGTTTCTTCGAAGCCCATCTTCCGTTTCCGTCCATAATTATGGCTACGTGTTTAGGTAGGTCGGGATTTAATCCCATCTGAGCCAGTGTCCGGTTATCGATCTTACGCACAATTTCCTCCGCTGATATAAATATCCGGGATTTTAATAAGGGGGTCAAGCCCCCAAATAGTAAATCAGTCAAATTTTAAACGCAAGCGGCTTTATCTTTAATCCGCTTTATAATCAACATCGGTTTTGAAGAGTGAATACACAAGCTCAATCCTGCTTTGGTCTTCATTGATGAAACTTTGCCTTATCACCCTTTTCTCGTTTCCCTTTACTCCTTTTCTGCTCGAGTATTCGACACAGTTGACAGTAAATCCGCACTTTTCCAACATGTCGACAGCTTTTTTCAGCTCGAAGCCGAGGACGGAAATCAAACCTCCATGATCTCCTTTTCCTTGTCTTCCACAATCTGATCGAGCTCCTTTATTATGCTGTCGGTAAGTTTTTGAATCTGATCTTCAAACCTTTTTTGATCGTCCTCCGTTATCTCGCTTTCTTTCAGCAGTTTTTTTATTTGTTCGTTTGCATCCCGGCGAATGGAACGAACGGCGACCTTTGCCTGCTCCCCTTCTTTTCGGACGATTTTTACCAGATCCTTCCGGCGCTCGGAAGTCAGTTCCGGAAACGTAAGCCTTATTACTTTTCCGTCATTTGACGGATTGATTCCCAAATCCGATTTTTGTATGGCTTTTTCGATCAAAGGAAGCGCTTTTTGATCCCATACCGAAATGACAAGCAAACGCGGTTCCGGGGAAGATATATTGCCCAACTGATTTATAGGGGTGGGGGTACCGTAATAGTCGACCATTATACGGTCCAACAGCTGAGCGTTTGCGCGGCCCGCGCGTAATCCGCTTAGGTCCCTTTTCAGTACGGAAATCGTTTTATTCATTTTATCCTTCGCGTTTTCTACTACTTCCATGGGTTCATCCTCCTTATGCAAAATAATTCCATATAATCATTTTAAAGGACAAACAACGGATATACAATACCATGATTTTCATCAATCTATCAATGTTCCCGCTTCTTTCCCGCAAACGATACCCTTGAGACAACCGGTATCCCTCAACGCGAAAACAATTATAGGTATTTTTTGTTCGCTGCAAAGCGTGATTGCAGTCAGGTCCGTCGCTTTAAGCTGTTTTGCAATAACCTGCTCAAAGCTCAAATGCGAATATTTAACGGCGTTCGGATTTTTAACCGGGTCATCGGAATAAACGGCGTCCACGTTTTTGGCAAGCAGCAGGACGTCGGAATAAGTTTCGGCTGCACGCAGCGCCGCCGCGGTATCGGTGGTAAAAAAAGGTGAACCGGTGCCGCATGCGAATATCACGACAGTATTGTTGTCCAGGTATTCATTTGCGGCCCTTGAGGTGTAAGGCTCACAAATAATGTCCATAGGAACTGCGGATAGAACCTTGCACGGGATATTGCGATTTAAAAGCGAGCTTTGAAAAGCAAGCGAATTGATAGCTGTCGCCAGCATCCCCATATGGTCCGCACGGTTTTTGTCCGTATCGCAGGATTTGCGGCCTCTCCAGATGTTCCCTCCGCCGACGACAACGCCGACCTCAACTCCCATTCTTACGACATCCGCTATCTCATCCGCGATATCGTCCACCGCTTTAAAGTCGATGGGCTCTTTATCCCCGCACAGCGCCTCGCCGCTCAGCTTCAGCATTATTCGTTTGAACTTGGCTTCCATGCTTTTCTCTCCTTTTTCATACAAAAAAAGGAACACCTCAGGTGTTCCTTTTCGTATTATTACGCCTTCATCTGCCCCATTACTTCTTCAACAAAGTTATCCTCTCGTTTTTGGAGCCCTTCGCCCATTTCATAGCGAACGAAACGCCTGATGCTGATTTTCTCTCCGATTTTCGCAACGGTGTTGTTCAAAAGTTCGCTGACGGTGACGTCAGGGTTTTTAACGAAAGGCTGCTCAAGCAGACATACTTCCTTATAGTATTTATCTATGCGGCCTTCCACGATTTTTTCGATTATAGCATCGGGCTTGGGTTTCGGTTCGTTTTTGCACTGCGCTCTGAGGATTTCTTTTTCCTTTTCGATCTCCTCTTTATTGACCTCGTCTTTTCCGATATAAGTCGGCTTTGAGGCGGCGATGTGCATGGCGATATCGTGAACGAATTCCTTGAATTCATCGGTCTTCGCGACAAAATCCGTTTCACAGTTGACTTCTACCAATACGCCTATTTTTCCGCCGAGATGAATATAGGAATCCACGATACCTTCTGCGGCAATGCGGGAAGCTTTCTTGGCGCTGGCGGCAAGACTTTTTTCACGCAAATAATCCATCGCTTTATCCATATTCCCATCGCATGCGGTAAGCGCCTTTTTGCAGTCCATCATGCCTGCTCCGCTCATCTCGCGCAATGTCATTACATCTTTTGCTGTAAACATATCTGTTCCTCTCCTTTATGGCTTCAAAAGGGAGAATTCCCTTATATCTGTTTCGGCATTTCTTCAGTCTCGTCCGTTTCGATTTCTGCCGCTTCGTCCTCAGCTTGTATCTGTTCGCCCTGTCTGCCTTCAAGCACTGCGTCGGCCAATTTCGATGAAATGAGCTTAACCGCGCGGATAGCGTCGTCATTTCCGGGAATGACGTAGTCAACTTCATCCGGATCACAGTTCGTATCCACAATAGCGATAATGGGGATACCCAAAGAACGCGCTTCCATTATCGCGATGTGTTCTTTTCTCGGGTCCACAACAAAAATCGCTCCGGGCAGCTTTTTCATTTCCCTGATTCCGCCGAGATTCTTTTCCAGTTTATCATGTTCGGCCTTCAGTTTGATGACTTCTTTTTTGGGCAGAAGATTAAAATCGCCGTCCGCTTCCATTTTTTCGATTTTGCGAAGCCTGGCTATCCTTGTTTGTATGGTTTTAAAGTTGGTGAGCATACCGCCGAGCCAACGCTGGTTTACATAGAACATTTCGCAGCGCTTCGCTTCCTGCTCTATCGATTCCTGCGCCTGTTTTTTTGTGCCGACAAACAGGACAGATTGTCCGTCCATCACGAGATCGCGTATAAAGTAATAGGCTTCCTCGATTTTCTTGACTGTCTTCTGAAGGTCGATGATGTAGATACCGTTACGCTCAGTAAAGATATACTCTTTCATTTTCGGATTCCAGCGGCGGGTCTGATGACCGAAATGCACGCCGGCTTCCAAAAGCTGCTTCATGGAAATTACTGACATATTAAATCCTCCTCGTTTTTCCGCCTTATGCTTCATTTTATCGGGCGACCTAATAATGGCACGAGTCCGAAAATCGGCATAAGTGAGTTTTCCGTTGAATTATAGCATAGCCCCGTCAGGATTTGCAAGGATTATTCTTTTTAATCGTCCTCATCCTCATCTTCTTCCATTTGTTCAAAAAGCTCCAGAAATCTCTCAAAAACCTCATCCAGCAGAGCATCATCGCCGATCGGTTCGTAAACGTCCTCCGAGCCCTTACGTACGATTCTCATCAGCACTACTTCATCATGCCCGACTCCGTCCACTTCTTCCAGCGGCAAAAGCGCGATATACTTTTCACCTTCATGCACAAAAGTCATCACATGGTCGAATAATACTTTTTTGCCTTCTTCGTCTAGAAGCTCGACTTCGTTGAAAATCCCCTTATTTTCCACCGCTTTTCTCCTTATTTCTGACATTTTCCAGATAATCTTGAAGTATGACTGACGCCGCCACCTTGTCT
Source organism: Firmicutes bacterium ADurb.Bin182 (assembly GCA_002070205.1). Lineage (GTDB taxonomy): Bacteria > Bacillota > Clostridia > Christensenellales > CAG-138 > MWCU01. The sequence goes on from MWCU01000035.1 coordinate 226,834, forward strand.
ATGACCTTTCTCTGTTTCTTCCAGCTTAATTCCGCCTGGTTTAAAACCCGCTCCGCCGCGACGGTGGTCAGGCGCTCGTCGTAATAATCATGCTCGCCGTTCCATTTTTTAAGCACGGCCTCGGCAAACGCCCGTACTTTTTCGGATTGGAACCCGTAGCTGCCGTCCATATTGCGGGGCATTCCGAAAAGAAGCTTCACTGGCCTGAATTTATCGGCAAGTTCCACAATATATTGCGTATCCTTATCCAAATCGCCGGTTCGCGTATAGGTTTGAAGCCCTTGGGCGGTAATTCCGAGCGGGTCGCTGACAGCGATTCCTATTCGCTTATCCCCTATATCCAAAGACATAATCCGCTGCATTGTTGCCTCCTAAATCACTTTTATACAAAATTGAGGGCAGCGTCCGGCACAATACCCGCAAAATACGCATTTATCCGGATCGACTTTCGCTTTTCCGTTTTCCAGTCCGATAGCGCCGCTTTTACAGACGGAAACGCATGTTCCGCAGCCTTCACACCAAGACTGAATAAGCAGCTCCCTTTTTTGATTCCGTATAAGGCCGGCATCGGACTCATCGGGAAGCCGGCCGCTGAACACCGCACAATTATAATTGACTTCGGCGATACTCTGCATCCCGATTGCTATTGTATGGACACAATCCAAGCCCAAAATAAACTTCAGCGCATGCTCGCGACGTCCGATCAAATGACCGCCCCCGAGAGGCTTCATTGCGATTATGCCTTTACCCAAATCGCTTGCGGATTTTATCGCGCCGAGCATTTGATCCGTCGTTCCGTCCGCAATGCCGACTCCCGATAAGTTAATCAGCGGAAATATGACCTGTATTTCAGGGTACTTAAGCGACGCCTGCACGCAGCGGATAAAATGAGTGGAAACGCCGAATGCGCCGATATAACCTTGTCGTTGTTTTTTTAAATAGAATTCGATCGCTTCCCGATGACCTCGAAGCGTATGCTCGCTTTCCTGCTCATGAAGCAAAAAAATATCAATGAATTCCCTTCCGATCCCCTTGACCGCTTTTCGCCAGCTTTCTTCGGCAGTCGCGGCGTCGTAAGCGTATGATTTCGTGCAGACGACCACGTCCCTTTTAATAGTCAAAGCCTTGTTGACATAGGGATACGTTCCGTATATTTCTGCGGTATCGAGGAAATTCACTCCAAGAGAAAAGGCCCTCTCCAAAAGTGCGGCGCCCTCGTTAAGGGGCAAGTTCCTTTGGAGAGGACCCATTGTCAATGTGCCGAAACACAGGCGGGAAACCTCGATACCGGTATTCCCGAGCTTAATCTTCTCCACTTTATTTGTTTTTTGCCCTTCTTTCGTTTTCCGTTACATAAAACCGGACAAGCTCTTCAAGCAACTCATCGCGCTCAAGCCTGTGTATCAAATAGCGGGCATTGTTGTGGCTGGTTATATATGTGGGGTCGCCTGAAATAAGATACCCTACGATTTGATTTATCGGATCGTACCCTTTTTCTTTCATAGCGTCGTATACGCTCATGATGATTTCATCGGCAGTCCGCTTGTCCTTCGAAAATTGAAACTGCATCGTCCGGCCGGTATTATCAGACATAAAATCCCCCCAGTTATCAGCATAATTAATTATATACCGTACTGTAAAAAAATTCAAATAAAAGGATTAGCCCGCGATAAAAATACGGGCTAATCCAAATATTATCGGCATTCAGATAAAATAACCGCTAAAATGTTGTACTGCCCGCCTTCCTTGACGCACTATGCGCCTGCTGTCTCTCGCCATACGTTTGGGAACGTCAGGATACATTGCCGTCAGAGCTGCTGTTGCCACTGCGATACCTGCAGCAACTCCTGTTATAAACGTGAACGTTTTCATAGATATTCACCCCTTTCAAGCCTCGCTCATATGCTGTAACCGGCAGTCCGGCCGTATATAAGCTAATATACCCTGAATAGGGATAAATATGTTTGCAAATATATGGAATGATAACATATATTTACAATTCTTTTTTTCTGCTTCTGTAATCATCAATAGCCTTTTTGACCGCTTCTTCAGCCAAAACGGAACAGTGGATCTTCGCAGGAGGAAGTCCTTCAAGCGCTTCCACAACAGCCGCATTTGTCAGTTTAAGCGCCTCGTCAATCGTCTTCCCTTTTATAAGCTCGGTAGCCATCGAAGAAGTGGCAATCGCCGCTCCGCAACCAAATGTCTTGAATTTTACATCCTCAATGACTTCATGCTCGTTTACTTTTATAAACATCTGCATGATATCGCCGCATTTCGGATTTCCGACCAATCCTACGCCGCTCGGGTCCTCCATATCGCCCATATTTCGCGGGTTTGAAAAATGATCCATCACCTTTTCGGAATACATTTATTATATCCTCCCTCCAACATATAAAGGCGACATGCTGCGAAGGCGGTTTATGATGCCGGGAAGAACCTCCAGGACATAATCTATCTCCTCATCTGTCGTTTCATCACCAAGGGTCATTCTTAACGAGCCGTGGGCGGTCTCGTGATCGAGCCCCATTGCCAGCAAAACATGCGAAGGATCCAAAGAACCCGATGTGCAGGCCGATCCGCTCGATGCCGCTATTCCGTTTAAATCCAGCATCAAAAGAATGGACTCACCTTCAACATAGCGTATGCTGAAATTGACGTTCCCCGGGAGTCTTTCGCTCGGATGCCCATTGAGTTTAACATCAGGGATCCGCTCCCGTATACCCATGATCAGCTTATCCCGAAGGCTGCGCATCCTTTTGGCATTGGTTTCCATGTTTTTAACGGAAATCTCTATCGCTTCTCCGAGTCCGACGATTCCGGGGACATTTTCAGTTCCGGCGCGCTTTTTTCGTTCCTGAGCCCCGCCCGTTATCATTGCGGGCAATCTGATTCCTTTTTTGATATAAAGTGCGCCTGCTCCCTTGGGCCCGTGGAACTTATGGGCGGACATGGTCAGCATATCGATATTCATTTTTTTTACGTCTATAGGAACCTGACCGACTGCCTGTACCGCGTCCGTATGAAAAAGCACATTCCTGGCGCGGCATATGCTGCCGATTTCGCTTATCGGCATTATGGTGCCTACCTCATTATTTGCAAACATTATACTGACAAGTATAGTTTTATCGGTAATCGCGGACGCGACATCATCAGCAAAAACTCTTCCGTATTCATCGACGGGCAAATATGTCACTTTGAAACCCGCCTTTTCAAGCTCTTCACAGGTATGCAGAACCGCATGATGCTCGACGGAGGAAATGATGATATGATTCCCGTTTTGCTTTTTTAAAGCCGCAATTCCCCGCAGCACCATGTTATCGCTCTCGGAACCGCTTCCCGTAAAAATTATCTCCTCCGGAAGAGCTCCGACGGCAGACGCCGTTTGTTCCCTTGCCTTATCGATGCCTTTCTTCGCTTCCCTCGCAAAGCTGTGAAGGCTTGAGGGATTGCCGTAGTATTCGGTAAAGTACGGGAGCATTTTTTCAAGCACTTCCGGCTTGAGAGCGGTCGTTGCCGCATTATCAAGATAGATTCTCTTCATTTTCATTACGCCTCTTTTGAACGGTATAGTCATCGGCCATATCTTTTAATGTTGTCGTTTTGAGCACTTCGTTGATTCTTGATTGAAGCTTCAGCCATAACGGCCGCGCAGAACAGCTGCAAGCGCTTTCACAGTCAACGGAATCGACTCCAACGCAATCGATAAGATCAGTCGTTCCTTCGAGCGCACGCAGCACTTCCTCGACCGATATCTGCTCGGGCGGCCTTGAAAGAGTATATCCTCCCTGAGCCCCTCTTGAGGAACGAACCAATCCCGCTCTCTTTAAAACCCCTATCAACTGCTCAAGGTAAGCATCCGATATCCCCTGCTTTTCTGCAAGCGCGCTGACAGCAAGGCGTCCGCGGCCGTATTCGACGGAAAGATCCACCATTGCCTTCAGTCCGTACCTTCCCCGCGTAGAAAGCTTCAACGAATTGCCCCCTCTCTTATTCCTACTAGACCGGTAGGATTTCAAAATCAATTTAACACATTTTCGCGTGTCCGTCAATATCGATTCGGCAACATGCAAACAAAATCCGTTTGCATTCGAGATTACGTTTTTATTATTGTTAAAAAAACACCGGCCCAGTGACATCTTTCATTGCTTGACTTAGGGCAACTTAAAAAAATCCGCTTGAGCGGCATTTTTTTGAATATGCGAATTGCTTCCATTTTCATAATCGGCAGCTTAATGCCGCTAAGCGACATTTTTCATGGCTGAATTTAATGCTCCATAAGAATGAAAAAAGTCGCCTTAGCGACAATTTCCATTGCTGAATTGTTCCGTACTGATGAAAAAAATCGTTTTTGCGGCATGCGTTGTTTGGCTTAACGCGGCTTTACATCCTGTACAGCGGATGCCGTTCGCATAGAAGCCTTACCTGTTCCTTGACTTTTTCAACGGCGCCCTCTCCATCCCGCACAACGGAAGCTATCAGTTTCGCTATCAGCTTCATGTCTTCATCGTCAAAGCCTCTCGTTGTTACTGCAGGCGTTCCGATCCTTATACCGCTTGTTATAAACGGGCTTCGCGTTTCAAAAGGAATGGTATTTTTATTGACCGTTATGTTCGCGCTGTCAAGAAGGGCCTCGACTTCTTTTCCCGTCCTGCCGCTCGCCGTAAGATCCGCAAGCATGAGGTGATTGTCGGTGCCTCCGGATACAAGGCGGATGTCTTCATTTATCAATGATTGTGCAAGAACCGCCGCGTTTTTAACGACCCTTTTCTGATAAGCCTTAAATTCTTCGGTCATCGCTTCCTTAAAACAAACCGCCTTTGCGGCTATAATATGCATGAGCGGCCCCCCCTGAGTGCCCGGAAAAATAGCTTTGTCTATACTTTTGGCAAATTCATTTTTGCACAATATCATTCCGCCTCTCGGTCCTCTGAGCGTTTTATGAGTTGTCGTGGTTACGACGTCGGCATAGGGTATCGGGCTTTCGTGCACTCCGGCGGCAACAAGCCCCGCAATATGCGCCATATCCACCATAAAATACGCTCCGACTTCTTTTGCGATTGAAGCGAAGCGCTTAAAATCGATCGCGCGGGGATATGCGCTCGCTCCTGCTACAATAAGCTTCGGTCTGTATTCGAGCGCGGTCTCGCGCAATTTTTCATAATCTATTTGTTCGTTTTCCTCGCTTACGCCATAGGATACGAAATTATAATAACTTCCCGACAAGTTCACGGGGCTTCCGTGCGTCAAATGGCCACCGTGAGACAAGTTCATTCCCAAAATGGTTTCACCCGGTTTGACAAGCGCGAAATACACCGCGAGGTTCGCCTGTGCGCCCGAATGCGGCTGAACGTTTGCATGGTCCGCGCCGAAAAGCTCTTTTGCGCGGTCCCGCGCGATATTCTCGGCCATGTCAACAAACTCGCAGCCGCCGTAGTATCGCTTTCCCGGATAGCCTTCGGCGTATTTATTCGTCAGGTGGCTGCCCATGGCCGCCATGACAGCGGGCGATACGAAATTCTCCGAAGCGATGAGCTCAATATTGTTTTGCTGTCTTGACAGCTCCTTTTCCATCGCAGACGCTATTTCAGGATCCGTTTTATTTATCAGGTCAAATTGTATCATTATCATTCCTCCAAGAATCTTTACAAATAATATATAGCACAAGCTGTCAAAAATCGCAAACAGCACGACAGCGGACAGCAAACGAATAATCAGCGCTGTCCTCGGTTAAGTTTCCTATTTATAAATGCTTGTCCAGCATCTGTTCGTATGCTTGTTTGGAATTTAACCCTACGGATTTTTCGACTATATTGCCGTTTGCAAAGACGAACACCGTAGGTATGGACATTACCTGATATCTCATTGAAATATCCTCGTTTTCATCCACATTCAACTTGCATATCTTAGCTTTTCCTGCGTAATCTTCCGCAAGCTGCTCGATGATCGGGCCTAGCATGCGGCACGGGCCGCACCAGGTCGCCCAGAAGTCCACCAAAACGGGCACGTCGGCTTTAAGCACCTGATCATCGAAGTCTTTGGAAGAAAGATGCACAACACTACCTTGATTCATTTTTTGTCTCCTCGTTTTTTTCTGTTATTTTGATCATTTTAGGGTCAAACTCTCCCGTTCTCCGCAAATACGGCTCAAACAGCTTAATCAGCGCATATACAACTAAAGCGCTCCCGATTCCGCCGGCAGCCGCAAATATATCTCCCCATCTTGAAAAGAAAATCAACCCGAGAATCAACGCAAAAAGCGGAAGAAAATACAAAAGCAAACTCGCGGTTACTATACTGCGCTCATGCAGCCGGATTTCAACGGTATCTCCCGCCTCGGCATTGAGGGTATTGCGGATTTCAACTACAGAATCGTTTTTTCCGACCATCGCGCATCCGCGGCATTTTCCGCATTCGGGGCTGCGCTCAAAGCGAATGACCGCGATATCTCCCTTTACTTCAATTACCGTACCGACTTTTTCCAAACAAACACTCCCCTTTTATTTTACCCGCGAAAATTTCATTCATCCCGTTACTTCTCTTCATGCATTAAATGCAGCTCGCGCAGCTGTTTTTCATCCACGGGACTCGGCGCATTCGTCAGCGGACAGGAAGCGTTTTGAACTTTCGGGAAAGCTATGACATCCCTTATATTATCAGTTCCGCAAAGGAGCATAACGAGTCTGTCCAAACCGTAGGCAAGACCGCCGTGCGGCGGCGTACCGTACTTGAACGCCTCCAGCAGGAAGCCGAACCTGTTCCATGCCGCCTCCCGGGTAAACCCCAAAGCCTTAAACATTCTTTCCTGAAGCTCCTGCGAATGGATTCTGATAGACCCACCGCCGATCTCATTCCCGTTGAGCACTATATCATAGGCCTTGGCGCGTACTTTCCCGGGATCGGTCTCAAGCAGGGGCAAGTCTTCATCCCTGGGACTCGTAAAGGGGTGATGTTTGGCGACAAATCTTTGATCCTCCGCGCTCCACTCAAACAGGGGGAAATGCGTGACCCACAGCAGTTCGTAACGGCTTGAATCCAAAAGATCGAGTTTTTCCGCTAACATAAGCCTGAGAGCGCCCAATGACGCAAACACAACATCGTCCGAAGAGTCGGCGACAATAAAAATACTGTCTCCTTTTACCGCGCCCGCGCGCTCCATAATCGCCGCAGTCAATTCCTCGCTTATGAATTTCGCGAACGAAGACTGATTGCCCTCCGGTTTTGCGTTGAGCCAAGCCAAGCCTTTTGCGCCGTATGTTTTAACGAAATCTGAAAGCGCGTCTATCTCGCGGCGCGTGAATTTTTCGGCTCCTCCCTGCACGCAAATGCATCGTACGCTTCCGCCCGCCCTGACCGCTTGAGCGAATACATTAAAGCCGCAGTCCGCGACAAGATCTGATATATCTGCAAGCTCCATGCCGAAACGCGTATCCGGCTTATCCGAACCGTAGCGTTCCATCGCTTCTTTATACTCGATTCGCCTTAAAGGCAGCTTCACTTCAACGCCTAGTATCTCTTTGAATAAATATCTCAAGAACTCCTCGTTTATGCCCATGACGTCTTCTTCATCCACAAAAGACATTTCGAGGTCGATCTGCGTAAAATCCGGCTGACGGTCGGCTCTGAGGTCTTCGTCCCTGAAACAACGCGCGATCTGCATATATCTGTCGAAGCCTGAAAGCATGAGCAGCTGCTTAAACAGCTGCGGGCTTTGCGGAAGCGCGTAAAATTTGCCCGGATGTACCCTGCTTGGCACAAGATAATCCCTTGCACCTTCGGGCGTGCTTTTTGTAAGCATCGGCGTTTCGATTTCCAGAAAACCGTTACGGGCAAAAAAGTCCCTTGTACATTGCGCTATTTTATGCCTTATAATAAGGATTCTCTGCATGACAGGACGCCTCAGGTCAAGATAGCGGTATTTTAAGCGCACAAGCTCGTTGACATGAAGATCGTCCTCAATATAGATCGGAGGCGTTTCCGATTTGCTTAAAACCTTGAATTCCTCAACCAGCACCTCATAAGCTCCGGTCTTCATGCTTCTGTTGACCATATCCGGTTTTCGATTTGTAAGCGTGCCTTTAACCGCAAGCACATATTCGCTTCTTACGCCGGCAGCCCGCACAAAATCCTCGGGCGGCATTTTGCTCTGGTCGAATACGAGCTGCATAATTCCCGTCCGGTCCCGAAGGCCGATAAAAATCAGCGCACCGAGGTTCCGCCAGCTTTGCACCCAGCCCATAAGCACCAGCTTGCTGCCGACGTCCTTTTCCGACGGTTCCGCACAATAGCATGTTCGTTTCCAACCGCTCATCAACTCAGACATAACGTTTGCCCTGCACTTTCTCAAAATCTATTCCTTAATAAATTCGATGATTGAATCATACGGAACGGTCCGTTCCTCACCCGTGTTCATATGCTTCAGCTTTATAACGCCCGCCGACATCTCATCGTCCCCCAATGAAGCGACGTACCGGGCGTTCAGCTTATTCGCATACTTGAACTGCGCCTTCATGCTCCGCCCGACATGGTCGAATTCTGCCTTAAATCCCGAATCCCTGAGCTTGTTTACGAGCCTGAATCCCGCTATCCGCGCAGTGTTGCCGAATGTAGCGATAAAAATATCCGCCCGCTTCGGCTCCGGAAACTTTACGCCCTGATTTTCGGCGACAAGCAGCAGTCTTTCCATGCCCATGCCGAAGCCCACCCCAGGCACGGGCGGACCGCCGAGTTGTTCGATAAGGCAGTCATAACGCCCTCCCCCGCATACCGCTCCCTGTGAGCCGATGCGGTCGAATATTATCTCAAAAACCGTTTTCGTATAATAATCGAGACCTCTGACAATATGCGGGTTGACGGAATATCTGATTCCGGCGGAGGCAAGACACTCCTTCAATTCCTTGAAATGATCCGCGCATTCTTTGCAGAGGTAGTCGAGAATATGCGGCACCGAGCTTACAATCTGCCTGCAATGATCCTCTTTGCAGTCAAGTATGCGAAGCGGATTTGTTTCAAACCTGCCCTTGCATGTTTCGCACAGACCGCCGTAATTTTTCTTTAAATATTCTTTGAGGCTGTGATTGTAGGCGGGTCTGCACTCGGGGCACCCGATGCTGTTTATGTTGACGGACAAATCCTGTACGCCGACTGAGGTTATAACGTCGAGCGCAAGTTTGATGCATTCAGCATCCGCGCTTGCGCGCTCCGCTCCGAATATCTCAATGCCGAACTGATGATGCTCCCGGAATCTTCCGGCCTGCGGTTTGTCGTAACGGAATACCGGGCTGTTAACATAATACATTTTGGTCGGCTGCGCTTCATTGAACAGGTTATTTTCGAGAAACATGCGCACGGCGCCGGCAGTTCCCTCTGGCTTAAGCGTAATCGAACGATCCCCCTTATCCAAAAATGTATACATTTCCTTTTGAACGATATCGGTGGTATCACCGACTCCCCTCAAAAACAGCTCCGTGTGCTCGATTATCGGGGTGCGTATTTCATTCAAGCAGTATTTGTCGCATTTTTCCCGAATGATGTTCTCAACATACTGCCATTTATAACTTTCCTGCGGTATGACGTCGCGTGTGCCTTTCGGCGCCCTTATCTGCATTTTTCCGACCTCCCCCGAAATATTAAAAAGGTCTCCTGTCCACATAGGGACGGGAAACCCCGCGGTGCCACCCTGATTGAGTTTATAAAAACTCCGCTCGAAACCGTTAACGCCGGCTTACGGCTGAACCTACTGGTTTTCGGAACAGCGGCTTATGGCTGTCATTCGTGAAAATCTTGCAGATATGGCTTTCAGCCGCGGCCATTCCTCTCTTCGTGCCGATTTTTTCACTACTCTTCCAATCATCGCCTTTGAATACTCATTATAGCACAGAAACCTTCATTGTCAATGGTTCAAGGGCACAGGTTCCACTTATTGGGAGAACAGCCTTTTTTTGCGGACAGAAAGCTCGTCGATCTTATTTATGTAGGATGCGATATCTTTAGGCGCGGCGATTCGCTCTATTCGCCGTTCTTCGCTGAACACGCGTTTGGATATGGACCCCGCTCCGTGCGCCATTATGCTCTGAATCTCTTCCATCATATCGATGTTGTAAATACATTCGGTTCCCGGAACGCAATAACCGACGTTTTCCAAATTTCCCCTCATGTATTTTTGTCTGTACATGTAATAAGGATGCATTGAAAGCCGCTCCGCTGTTACTGCCGCTTGCTTTACCATAATTTCCGCCTGCGAAGCATCGGGAAGCGGGTAATCAAAAAGACGCTGCTTAAGCTCTGATGAACGCTTGATTGCGAGCGTGTGCACCGTAAGATTTTCCGGCTTAAGCTCGAAGACTTTATCGAGCGTATATTGAAAATCTTCCGGACTCTCTCCGGGAAGCCCGGCTATTATATCCATGTTTATAACGCTGAATCCCGCCTCCCTTGCGGATTTGAAAGCCGATTCGATATCGTCAGGTGTATGGCTTCTGCCAATGCATAAAAGCGTCCTCGCGTTCATGCTTTGCGGGTTCACGGAGATACGCTCCACACCGTGTTTTTTCATTATAAGAAGCTTATCCTTGTCTATAGTATCCGGACGCCCTGCTTCTACGGTAAGCTCCGCTCCGCAGCGGCCGTATGATTCAAGCGTATGATAAAGCAGTTCGTCCAGTTCCCTGCAAGTCAGCGAAGTCGGAGTCCCGCCGCCCACATATATGCTGCGGATGCGAAATCCCCGCTCCCCGGCAATATCGGCACCCAGTGAAATATCTTTTTTGAGCGCTTTGAGATATCCCTCTATATCGGTTTTTGATGTCCGGATTTGTGAAGCAAATGAGCAGTACAGGCAGCGTGTCACGCAGAACGGTATCCCGATATACACATCAATGTCATTGTTTTTTCCGGCAGAGACTATAGGCTCCTGAGCAATGAGAATTTTCTTTGCAAGCTCATATTTCTCTTTCGACACGTCAAAGTCTAAAAGCATAATCCGCTCCGCCTCATCGACGGACAATTCTTCCAAAAGCTCCCTGAGCAGTTTGGTGGGCCGGATTCCCGTAAGCGACCCCCACGGAGTATTGGCGGGGATGATTTTTTTAATCGCTCTGAAGACGGCGATTTTCATGCATCTTTTCTTAAGCCGTTTCAATATCAAGCTGCTTTGGCTAAAAATAGACATTTCAAAACAAGCGCTTGAATCAACGGCTTCGGTTCCGTCATTATAAACGAATCGGGCTGCCGCATTCAGTTTTCCGGTGTTCTCTGTCAATTCTGCCGATAAGAAATAATTGTTTGGTTCCGGTGCCGTTTGTCCGTCTGTAAATACGATATCCGTAAGGTCCAGAAACAGGCGAACCACCTCTGCGATATCGTTATTCAACGCCGGAGTGTTGGTAAAAACGCTCACCATTCGTTTTGCTTCCAATGCTTTATAAAGGGATTGCGCTTCCTCTCAAACTCTAGCGTCGTTTTACCCATGTGGCCGGGATACACGTCGTAGTCGCCGTCGAGCGCAAATAACTTTAAGACTATCGAATCATAGAGCACAAAGGAATCGGAACCGGGCAAATCGGATCTGCCTGCGCTTAGCCGGAAAAGGGTATCGCCCGAAAATATTGCATGTTCATCTTTTACCAGATAACAGACGCTGCCTTTGCTGTGACCTGGAGTATGGATAACCGTAAAACTAAGGCCTGCCGCTTCAAACTCAAAGCCGTCTTCCGCCAACAAATCCGCGCTGCAATGCTCTACCGATAAACCCATTGCATAAGACAGGTTAAACGTGTCTTCGTACAGCGCCGGAGCGTCATCCGGATGAATCAAGACTTTTGAGCCGTAATGCTTCTTCAGCCTTGAAACGCCCATTATATGGTCAAAATGACCGTGAGTAAGCAGAATATGAGTGCAGCTTAGCCCCATGTCCGAAAGCGATCTTATAACGATATCCGCGTCCGCGGGATCAATTACCGCGCAATCGGTTCCGTCCTTTGTGTGAACGATATAGGTATTGACATCAAGGGGACCTGTCTGAAGCGTATGAATGACCATTCAAAACAACCTCTTGCTTTCGAGAAGTATCGTAACCGGGCCGTCGTTGACCAGGGAAACCTCCATATGTTCTCGGAATTCCCCGGTTTGAAGGCTTATCCTCCCGCTTAAGCATCTTATGGCATATTCATAAAGAGAAACGGCCTTCTCGGGTACTGCAGCTTTTATAAAGCTCGGCCTTCTTCCTTTGCGCGCGTCGCCGCAGAGCGTAAACTGTGATACGAGCAAAACGGAGCCGCCCGTATCCAGCACGGAAAGGTTCATCTTTTCATTTTCATCATCGAATATGCGAAGTCCGAGAACCTTCTCGCAAATATAATCGCAGTCATTTGTTTCGTCAGTGTCTTCTATTCCGAGAAAAACAAGCAGACCCTTTCCGATTTCCGCAATGGTCCTTCCTCCTGCCGCAACGCTTGCGGATTTGACCCTTTGAACAACTGCTCGCATAAGACGCTCCTAACTATACGCTGAGGCGGTAAACCTCATTGACTGATTTTATTTTTCGCAGGTTTTTGATCACCGAATTCATCTGCGCGGTATCCTTTACTTCAAAAGACAGCTGAACGGTGACCTGATTATTCTTATCGGTCTTCGCGTTCACCGCTATCAAAGTTATGTTCATATTAACAAGAAGCTGCGAAATATCCATCAAAATACCGGAGCGCTCGGTCGCGGTAAGATGGATGTTGGCCGTATAAGAGGATTTGATGTCCGTCGCCCACTCAACGCCGATGATGCGTTCGGGATCTATAAGCAGTTCTTTGATATTCGGACAGTCCTCACGGTGTATTGAGACCCCTCTTCCTCTGGTAATATAACCTATGATCCTGTCCCCCGGAAGGGGGCTGCAGCAGTGGGCAAACCGGACGACCATATTGGGGTCGCCGCTTACCACAACGCCCCTTCCGGTGCCGTGAACAATCGGTTTTTGCTCATCCCTCTCAGCCAATGCCTCCGTTATCTCCGCCGCTTTGGTCGCTTTGCGGTGGAGTTCCATAAGCCTGTGCAAAGTCTGCCCGGTGGATATTCCGCCATATCCGATGGTGGCGTAAAGATCCTCGAGGTTTCCCATATTATGCCGCTTAAGCAATTCATTGTAATATTCGGGTTTTGTAAGGTCGCTCAGGTGATATCCGTGGCGGCGCGCGGCTTCCTCCAGCATATCCCTTCCGTTTTTAATGTTTTCTTCCCGGTTGGCTTTTTTGAACCATTGCCTGATTTTTGCTTTTGCCTGCTGAGTCTTAACGATTTTTATCCAGTCGCGGCTCGGCCCCGGCTGACTCGCGGAGGTCACTATCTCCACGACGTCGTTTGTTTTCAGCTTATAGTCCAGGCGCACCATAGAGCCGTTCACCTTCGCGTGCTGTGTGCGGTGGCCTACGTTGGTATGGATCCTGTAAGCAAAATCAAGAGGAGTAGATCCCGCGGGCAAATCGATGACATCGCCTCTCGGGGTCAATACGAAAACGTACTCGCTGAAAAAATCCTTGCGGACATTGTCCATAAATTCCTTCGCGTTATCGGCGTCGTTTTCGTATTCCAGCGCCTGCCGGAGCCAGGCGAGCTTGCTGTCGAGCTCATCCATATTCGCCCGGCCTTCTTTATACATCCAATGCGCGGCAATGCCGTATTCCGCTGTTTTATGCATCTCATAAGTTCTTATCTGTACCTCGAAGGGGATACCTATATCGCTGAACAGCGTAGTATGAAGGGAGCGATACATGTTGGGTTTCGGCATCGCAATATAGTCCTTAAAACGGCCGGGCACGGGTTTCCAAAGCGAATGGATAACTCCGAGCGCCGCATAACAGTCGTTGACCGTTTCGACGATGACCCGGACCGCAATCAGATCATAGATCTCATCGATGCTTGAGTTCTGTTTGACGATCTTTCTGTAAGTACTGTACAAGTGCTTCGGCCTTCCGTTGATTTCAGCCTTTATGCCGGCTGTTATAAGCTGGCCTTTAATGGTTGAAATAGCGTTTTCCAGAAGGCGCATTCTTTCCTGCTGCTGCAGAGCTATCGCTTTGCTTAGCCTTTCGTATTCTTCAGGCATCAGGTGGAAAAACGCGAGGTCCTCAAGCTCCGCTTTGATTGCGCCCATGCCGAAGCGATGCGCGAGCGGCGCGTAAACATCCAGCGTTTCTTTTGCTTTTCTCGCCCTTTTTTCGCCCGCACAGTACTCGAGAGTACGCATATTGTGCAGTCTGTCGGCAAGTTTGATAATTACGACACGGACATCATTAGCGATAGCAAGAAACATCTTCCTGAGGTTTTCAGCCTGCTGTTCCTCGCGCGTGATATAAGCTTTTTCCCCGGATTTGGTGAGTTTTGTTACGCCGTCTACCATGCGCGCGATCTCCGCGCCGAATATCGCCGATATCTGCTCAAGAGTAATTCCTTCGCTGTCCTCCACGACATCATGCAAAAGCCCCGCGATTACCGTTTGGCTGTCCATGCCCATATCGTAAAGCATCGTCGCAACGACCTCGGGATGAACGAAATAGTTTTCGCCCGATTCCCGTTTTTGCTCGGAATGAGCTTTTTGCGCAAAATCGATCGCTTTTGAAAGCAATTCCAGTTGTTCGGGGGTAAACGTAGCGGCGCATTTTTCGTACAGCGTATTCATACAACTCACCTCCTTTTAAGCTTGATATTCCTCAGCCTAAAGAATAAATCAACGGCATGCCGTTGATCTATATCGACCGGGAAGTATGGAAATCAGAACGCAACAACAGACTCCACGTCATAGTCTTTGAGCATTTCGCGGCCGTTAAGATCCGAAAGCTCTATTGCAAACCTTGCAGCCACTACTATTCCTCCGGCCTGCTCCGCAAGCCTTATTGTCGCAAGCGCGGTACCGCCTGTCGCGAGCAAATCGTCCACAACGGCAATACGCTGTCCGGGCTGTATGGAATCGGTATGGATCTCGAGGACATCCGCTCCGTATTCAAGGCCGTATTCAAATCTGTTTGTTTCATAAGGCAGTTTTCCGGGCTTTCTGGCAAGAACGAATCCTGCGCGCAGAGCATACGCCAATGCGGCGCCTATTACGAAACCCCTCGCCTCGGGACCTATCACGATGTCTACGCCTTTATCGCGAAGGCTGTCCGCCATCGCTTGTATTAAAGCATAATAAGCTTCTTTATCCTTAAGGAGAGTGGTAATGTCCCGAAATAAAATCCCCTTTTTGGGAAAGTCGGGAATGCTTCGTATTTTAGATTTTAGATCCATATCGATCCTCCTGTCCTTTTATACTCAGAGAGTATTCCTTAAGCATCATCGGCAGTGAGTTTGCTATGCGGTAGCATTTGCTTTCATCCAATGAACGGCGGGAACTCTTTTTATCGAGCGACCATCCCGAGCCGATATCTTTTTTGATGAATCCCAGTTCCTCGAATATGGCCATCGCAAGCCTTGATTTATGCGGAGGGGTCCCTGTTTTTTGTTCAATAAGTTTTAAAACATCTTCCTTGATCCGCATTCTTGTACAAGCTAGAGCATCAAGAGCGCTGTAATGGTCTTTCAGTTCTTCCCGCCCGACGGAAAATTTCTCCGTTATGCTTAAGCCATCCGGAACTTCATTCGATACAAACACATCCGCATGTTTGGAAAGTTCACAGATCATGCCGGTAGAAAAACAGCAGTCATATACCAAAATCCTGTCGTACCGGGACGGTTTCATTTTGTCGATAACCGGAGCGAACACGACGGAGTTGTACGCGCAGGGGTCGTCATCATGCGTAAAAAAGCGAATATCCGCGCCCGGCGATTCAGCGCTTTTCAAAAGCCTTTCGGCGCCCCCGGGGGTAAAGCACAAAACCAGTGTGCCTGCAATATCGGCATTCATAAACAGCTTAAATGCAGCGTCCGAGTCAACGGCGTTTACCTTTAAAGTGCCACGCATATCATTATATAGAATATTGCGTGAAATTGCATCATAAAATTTCTGTTCATGCTTTCTGATGTATTCCGCGGGATCCTCGATTTCCAGCCTTTCTATCGCCTTTAAATGCAGCTGAACGTTTTTTTGATTATTCCACTCGTCAATCGCCGGTGTGAAAGCTATTTTTACCCGGCTCATTGCAGAGTAGTCAAAAGCCCTGTCGCCGCGTCCGAATGCGATAAGATCGACAGCATGATCATCCTGCCTGACAGACGCCTTTAAATGCTCACCTTTTCCTCCGACCAGGCGTATGGATTCAAGCTCAGCGGGTTCCGTCACAATAAGCGGAACGGGATTTCCCTCGCCGAAAGGCGCAAGGCGTTCCAAATCTTTAATGAAATCCTCGGTTATTTCTCGAAGCTTTGCATTCAGTTCATATTTGAGGACGGGAATAAAACGGCCGGCCGGATACTCGGTTTTCAAATACTCATTTATACTTCGTCTGAACGGCTCTAAATTGTCATTGTCCATAGTAATACCGGCCGCTCCGGCGTGTCCGCCGTACTTTATAAAATACTCTTCAAAGCGTGTTAAAAGCTCATACAGATTCAAATCGGCGGCGGTCCTTCCGGAGCCTGTCAATATACCTTCCGTTTCAGAAAAAAGTATCACAGGCCTGTTATACCGCTCTGCCAGGCGGGATGCGGCGATTCCGAGGATCCCCGGATTCCAGTTGCGGGAGCTTAAGATTATGCACCGAAGGCTTGAAATTCTTTCACGCCCGATCATCTCCTCCGCCTCCGCTATTATATCCGCTTCTTCAGACTGCCTTTGCGCGTTAAGCATATTTAATTTTCCAACGATTTGCGCTATTCGCTTATTGTCATTCGTGAGCAGCAGTTCGACTGCGATCGAAGCGTCTTCCATCCTTCCCGACGCATTAAGGCGCGGCGCGATGCCGAAGGACACATCCCTTGCATCATATTCTCTTTTCCTTGTTTTTAAGGATTCTAAGAGCGCTTTCAGCCCCGGTGAACAAGCCCCATCATTCAGGGCATTTAAAGCCAGTGACGCCAATATCCTGTTTTCTCCCAGCAGAGGAACGACGTCGGCTATGGTTGCAATACCGGCCGGCAGGATATACGGTTTGAGAGACTCTCTGCCGTCCATTGCCTGTATAAGCTTTAATACGATACCGGCGCCGCAAAGATATTTTTCCGGATAGCGGCTGTCCTGCCGGTTATGATCGATTACCGCGACGCAGCGCGGGATTTCATCTTTGCACTGATGATGATCAGTAACTATTACATCCATCCCGAGCTCAGCGCATTCGTCGATCTCTTTCATTGAGCCGATCCCGTTGTCAACGGTTATTATCAGCTTTATTCCGCTTTTATACAGCTCCCGGACGGTTTTGGCGTTCATTCCGTACCCTTCAGAATGGCGCGAAGGTATATGATAGATTACGTTCGCCTCTTTGGAGACGAGAAATCGCATCAGCATAGCGGTAGCGCATATCCCGTCCGCGTCATAATCGCCGTATATACACACCGGTTCTTTGCTTTCGACAGCCCGTCCGATACGCAGTATTGCCTTGTCGATATCCGGCAGAAGCATCGGATCATAAAGCTGCGCGATATTAGGGTTTAGAAAAGAATCAACGGCGGCGGAGTCGGTCAGTCCGCGGTTGACCAAAAGCCCGGCAAGCATACGGGATACACCGGTTTGCTTCGCGATGCGCGCAATCGTATCTTCCGGTATCGATACGGATCTTTGCTCAAACCTTATCATTTTCTTCCCGTTCCTTTATGCATATACCGATAGCGCACTCCGTCCGTTTCTTCTCAAGCTCGCATGTCAGTTCATAAGGTTTTCGGATATCGCCGTTAAATATATACGCGTTTGCCGCGCAGCCGCCGCTGCAGTGGTATTTTGCCCAGCAGTTGCTGCACGCGCGTTTTGTTTCTATATTGCATTCTTTAAATTTATTCCTGATATCCTCTCTTAAGTTGTTATCGATAACGCTGCCCATATTGAAGCTTTCGTGACCGACGAACTGATGGCAAGGGTAAATATCTCCGTCCGGCGTGACCGCCACATATTCGTTCCCCGCACCGCAGCCTGTTACGCGCTTTTTAAGGCACGGACCGTTCTCCAAATCGATCATAAAATGAAAAAAGTTGAACCATTTCCCTTCTTTGCGATGTGAAAGCAGCATTTTTGCCAACAGATCATATTGTGAGCGTATAGAAGGGATATGCTCAGCTAAAATCGCGTACGGACTGTTTTCGGGGAGAATGACGGGTTCGACCGACACCTGCCTGAAACCAAGATCGACAAGCGCTTCAACATCTTTTGCAAAGTCGAGATTCTTTGATGTAAAAGTGCCGCGGGCGTAGTATTCCTTGTCTCCCCTTTCAGCTATAAGCTTTTGAGCTTTGGGAACGATAATGTCAAACGAGCCTTTATTGTTGACGGTCGGTCTCATCGAGTCATGAACGCTTTTGCGGCCGTCCAAACTGATAACGACATTATGCATTTCCCGGTTTATAAAGCCGATGATTTCATCATTGAGTCCGACGCAGTTTGTCGTGATTGTGAAATTGATCTGCTTATCGTACTTTTTTTCCGACTCGCGGCCGTATTCGACCAGGTCTTTCACTACCTCAAAGTTCATCAACGGTTCGCCGCCGAAAAAATCGACCTCAAGGTGTTTTCTTTTGCCGGAATGCTCCATCAAAAAATCCAAAGCCCTCTTTCCGACTTCTAAGCTCATCATCTTTCGTTCGCCGTGAAAATCGCCCGTCGACGCAAAGCAATACTTGCAGCGCAGATTACAATCGTGCGCCACGTGAAGGCACATCGCTTTTATGACGTTTTGACCGCCGCGGTTAACTGGCAGCGGCGCAGGGCAGTCGAACATTTTTCCCGACTTCAGCTCTTCAATTTCATTAAGAACGTCTTGAATATCTTCGTTCGGGTAAGGCAGAGAGTTAGGGTCCATGCCGGAATTTACAGCATTGACCGCATTAAAGCTCAGCTCGTCCAGCATATGGACGGCGCCGCTTTCAACGTCGAGAGCGAGCAGAATATCTTCAAATTTGAATGTATGTACCAAAATATGCCTCCGAACGGTCAAAAACATGACAAGGGCAGACCGAATCGGCCTGCCCGGACCTTGTACAGCTTCTTTGACCGATTATTTTTTTTCGTTAACGCATTTTTGATTGGCGACTGTGCAGGATGTTTTGCATGCCGACTGACAGGATGCCTGGCACTCGCCGCAGCCAGTGGAAACGGATGTATCGATGCACGATTTTTGAACTGTTTTTATATGCTTCATCGTTGTTCCTCCAAAGCAAATCTACTTTTTGTATTATACACGAACCGGCTTGAATTCACAATACCATATATTGAATCATTTACCTGCGAAGCTGAAATAACATGGCGCTCAGCATGCCTGCAAGCGCGCCGACGCCGATATCGGAAAGCAGTGCCCAGGAGAGCGAAACATTCTGTGCGGCTATCGAAAATATGAGATAGGCAAGCAAAATATACGTTACGCCCGCAATGCCTCCCATCAGCCAGGAGCGGCGGTTAACCTTCAATACTGTCAATATCGACGCAAAAACCGAGCCCGCAACTTTGATGAAGGAATTCACGATAGGTATGCTTGTTTCGTCGAGCCAGTTCATTTTTAAAATGAACGCATAAACCAATATCAACGCTATTGTTAATAGGGCCGCAGCAAAAGCCGATTTTATGACCCGCATAGCCGCGGTTCCCGGAACCGCTTTGCTTTTCGCCTTATTCATATACATTCCTCCAATCTATGTTAATGGATATGCTCCCGCAAAAAAAATATGCCCGCGTAAAACGCGGGCACTGCTTTTTAAGGCTCTACACTAAAGATTGGGGTAAATGAAAAAAAAAGATGAAGCATAACGCTTCAAAATCTTGTAGACTAAGGTTGCAACACCAAATACAAGAAGGAGAATGT